>JAUNJE010000006.1 GCA_030533415.1 Eubacteriales bacterium
CTTAACGCACCTGCGGTGCTATAAAAAGGTTTTCAACCTTTTTAATAAGAACTAGTATAATCCTATATGTACCAAAAATATCCCCCGTTTCCGCTGTTCACAGGAAATGGGGGATATTGCATATGCGGTGCATGGCGGAAGCGCATTATGCTTCCGTGTAGTACTGCGCCTGGGCGTGCCACAGCGCGTGGTATTTCCCGCCCTCGTCTGCCAACAGGGCTTCGTGGGTCCCCTTCTGGATCACCGCTCCGTTGTCGAACACGGCGATCTCGTCGCAGAATTTGCAGGAGGACAGCCGGTGGCTGATATAAATGGCGGTTTTATCCCCGGAAATGTCGTTGAACTTGCTGTAGATCTCCGCTTCCGCAATGGGGTCCAGGGCGGCGGTCGGCTCGTCCAGGATGATAAAGGGAGCGTCCTTGTACAGCGCCCGGGCAATGGCAATTTTCTGGGCCTCGCCGCCGGAAACCTCCACGCCGTTTTCGGCGAAATCCTTATACAGCTGGGTGTCCAGGCCGTCGGGCAGGGTGGCCAGACGGTCACCGAAGCCCGCATCCGTCAGGGCCTTTTCCGCCCGCGCCCGGTCGTAGTCTGTGCGGCCCGCCACGTTGGCGCCCAGGGGCTGGGAAAGCAGCTGGAAGTCCTGGAACACCACGGAGAAAATGCCCATGTAGTCCCGGTAGTTGTATTTTCGGATGTCAATGCCATTCAGGAGAATTTGCCCCTCCTGGGGATCGTAAAGCCGGCACAGCAGCTTGATAAAGGTAGTCTTACCGCTGCCGTTTTCGCCCACAATGGCAAGACGCTTGCCAACCTTGAATTTCATGGACACATTCTTCAGCGCCCATTTTTCACTTCCGGGATACCGGAAGGAAACATTTCGAAACTCCACTTCATACTGCCGGTCGGAGCGCTTTTCCGTGGTCAGGCTCCCCTGGTACATGGCGTTGGGGATGTCCAGGAATTCATAAACACGTTCCATATTGACCGCATTGGCTTTCATGGTGCCGGAGACTTCAAACAGTTTCGCCACATGGGTGGACAGTGCCGTTACAGCACCGACATACTGTGTGACGCTTCCGATCCCGAATGCGCCTGCCCAGGCCTTCAGGCAGGTGAACAGATACACAAAGCCCGTAAATACGGAGGGAAACGCTGCACCAAGGCCTTTATAAAGTCCCAATTTGCCCCTAGCCATGCGGCCGATGGTTCCTTCTGTGGAGAAGGCAGTGTTTTGCGACCAGTATTTTTTGACCAAATTCTGCTGATTATACATTCGAATATCCATATCTCTGCCCCTATGGTCTCCTATAAAGCCAAAGAAGCAAAAGAGCCGGTTGCTGAATGTCGCGTCATCTCCCAGGGAATTCCAGCACTCGCCGAATTTTCCATCAAAAAAGCCCGCAAGGAAACTGAACAGGAACATGACGGCAAGCAGGATGACCACGGACAGAGGATGATTGAGGATGGTCAGGCTTCCTGCGGTTTCTGGCACCTTGGCCGTAAACAGGCTGACGGTCAAAGCAATACCGCCTAGTATGCCCAAAATGGATTTCAAAGTGTCCTCAACAAAATCAGGAATTCGCATATGGCCCCAGCCGGACCAACTTTCCACTTCATTGATTTTTGCCCGGAGATCCCGGTTATCTTGTTCATCCAAAGCGGCATAGTCCATGGAAAACTGCTTCTCAATAAAGATTTGCTCCTTACGGAACCAGACGTCATCCTCAACGCATTCCCGCCAGCGGCTGGCAAGGGCAGTGAGAAGCGCCGCAACGCCGACACAGAGAACCGTTAAAATCGTCCATTTCTGCAAAACCTCCGGCCTGCGAAGGCCGCTGAGTTCGCCGAGAAGCTGGGCAGAAAACCATACCGTCACATAGGGCGCAACGGCAGAGACAATGGAATTGACAAAAATGGCGGGAAACAGCTGAGGGCATTTTCGGCTTAAATCCTTTGCGCCCCGCAGATGCAGAGCAATGATTTCCTTGTACTTCATCAAAAATCTCTCCCTTCCTGGTAGTAGCGGCTTTGGACGTCAAAAAGCTTTGCGTAGTCCCCGCCCAATTTCAGGAGACTTTCGTGTGTGCCTTCCTCGGCAATGACCCCATCCTTCAGGAACAGGATCCGGTCACAGAACCGGGTGGATGCCAGCCGGTGGGAGATAAACAGGGACAATTTGCCCTCCGTCATGGAGTCATACTTTTGATAGATGTCGTTTTCCGCAATGGGGTCCAAGGCAGCAGTTGGCTCATCCAGAAGGAGAATCGGGGCGTTTTTGTACAAAGCCCGGGCAAGCATCAGCCGCTGGGTCTCGCCGCCGGAAAGCTGGATGCCGTCCAGGTAGACTTCCCGGCCCACATGGGTCTGGAGACCATTGGGAAGATTCTGGATGACCTTGGTAAGTCCGGCTTTCTCAATGCAATCCCAAACTCTTTTCTCGTCCGTTCCCTCTGCCTGCTGGGAGACATTTTCCGCGACCGTAACATCCAGCACGGAGAATTCCTGGAAGACCGCAGAAAACAGGCCGTAGTATTCCCTGCGGTTGAAGTCCCGGATATCCTGCCCGTTCAGAAGCACCCTACCCTGGGTGGGATCCAAAAAGCCGCACAGGAGCTTCACCAATGTGGTCTTTCCCGCACCGTTTAAGCCTACAATGGCAAGCTTCTCTCCGGGATGTACCGTCAAATTCATATGGTGGATGGTATCCTGATTTGCCTCCGGGTAGCGGTAGCTGACATTCTCCAGACTCAATTCATAAGTATCGGTTTGCGGAATCGGTGCGCCATCTTCAAAACGGAATGGCTCCGGATATTCCAGGAACTCCCGTAGCTCAGAGAGATCCTGGCTTTCCTGCCGCAGCGTTGTGGTCTGCTTCAAAATGCCGGTGACCCAGGCAGTAAAACCGCTGACAGCTGTGAAGTATAGCAGGAATTCCGATGCGCTGAGCCCCTGCCGCAGAACCATTCCCAGCAGATACACATACGCGATGGCATTCCTAGCAATGGTCAAAGCCACATCCACCAGGTCGCTGAACAGATGGGCTTTTCCATGCCCACAGATATAGCCCCAATATAAATTCAGCACACCGCTATAGATATCCCGGAGCCAGTCCTCCAGGCCAAAAATCCGGATATCCTTGGCAATTGCTATGGATGCACTCTTATTCCGAAGGTCCCACAGTTTGGCAATGTACTTTTCGTTTTCTTCCCTATGCGCATATTCCCAGCGTGCAGCATGCTTCGCCGCGAAGAAGCTAATGACGCTGGTCACGGCGATCACCAGGAGCAGGAAAGGGTCCATGTGAGAAAGCACCAGCAGATAGCACACAAGTCCGCCGATATTCTCCAACAGCGCCGTCAGGGTCTCCCAGATATGCTCTGTGGCAGTCCGGTTGCTTTCCATGCTTGCATAAGCCTTTTCACGCATACGGATGAATTTGGAGTCCAAATTATTGGAATAGGAAGTTGTGTTGCACTTGTAGGAAACCAAGCCGATGATCCGGGTGCGGACATCCACCCGGGCAAACAGGGTATTGGTGCGAATGTACTGCCGAACGCCATTTATCAAAAACAACAGGAGCGTAAATAGTGCGATGGTCCCCAGAAGTTCTTCCAGGGGCACCCTCTGCTCCACGCGCCGCAGAATCTCCGGAGATAAGTATAGCTGCAGAAGATTCACCGACACGTTCAGCCCGGCCGTTAGCACCACAAAGAGCAGGACCCTTTTTCGGGCTTTCCAGGCAATGCTGACCATCCATGCCACATTCTGGACCACATTGTATGTTGGCTTGTTTTTTGGATTCATTTCTCTCACCTCGTGAGCATACTATCACAAAAATCCGTCCCCGGCACATTCCGGGGACGAATCGTTAAAATCGGGGGATGAATTGCAAAAAATCACTCCTGGGGGATCAATATCTCTGTGGTAAAGGCCCCGTCCTCGCTGTTGCGGCTTAAGTAGCCGTCCAGCCGCCCGACAATGCTGTCGATGCGCACCAGGCCGAAGCCGTGGCCGTCGCCCTTGGTGGTCTTATACAGCCTGCCCACCTTGGGAAGCTTCTTTGCCGCCGTGAAATTGGTAAAGGAAATGTACAGCTGGGTGCCCTTCATGTCCATGTAGACCCGGATCATCCGCGCCTGCTCCGGCAGGGACAGGCTGGCTTCAATGGCGTTGTCAAAGAGGTTGCCGAGGATGCAGCATAAGTCAAGCTCCGACATTTTCAGCTTTACCGGGATGTGGGCATCCACATGGACGGGAATGCTTTTGGCCTTGGCAAGGGATATCTTGCTGTTCAAAATGGCGTCGGCCATGCTGTTTCCGGTTTTGACCACGGTATCCACGGTGTTCAGGTCCACATCCAGTTCCTCCAAATAGGCTTTCAGGCCGTCCATATCGCCGTTGGCCGCCAGCACCTTCATCAGCTGAATGTGGTTGCGGTAGTCATGCCGCCATCCCCGGATCTGGCGGTACATATTCTCCACTTCCCGGTAGTGGGTCTCGATCAGTTCCCGCTGGTAGGCGGCAATGCGCTTGTCGATCTGTTTGGAAAAGAGGTTCATGGAAAGCCTCCTAGGTATGGGCGATGATGGCCCGGTTCAGCGGTTCATAGGCGCCCCGGGGCAGGGGCAGCACCGTCCCGTCGGACAGGCGGACTTCCGCTTTCGTGACCCGTTGGATGTATTTCAAATTCAGAATCATGGCCCGGCCCACCCGGAAGAAGCGGTCATCCAATTCCTTTTCAAATTCACCCAGAGTACGCTTGACAGTGTAATCCGCCTTTGCGTGGACGGTTACATAGTTCTGACGCACGTCCAAATAGCGGATCTCGTAGAACGGAATGCGGACCATCTCACCGGATAGCTCCAAATTCAGGCACCGCTGCTCCTGCTTCCGCTTTTCCAGCGCCCGGTCCAGCACCGTGAACAGCTTCTCCCGGTTCACGGGCTTCATCAGATAGTGGAGTGCCGCCACATCATACCCCTCCGCAATGTAATCGGAGTAGCCCGTAATGAAAACGATCTGCACCGCCTCATTGTCCCGGCGCACACGCTTGGCCATGGTCACGCCGTCCATGGCTCCCATTTCGATATCCAGCAGAAGAATATCGAACGCCTTCTCCTCCGCGTACCGGAACAGAAAGCTCTCCGCCGAGGGGAATACCTCCGCCCGGATGCTGACATTTCGCTCTGACGCCCAGCTGCTCAGAATTTGCAGCACAAATTCCGCGTCCTTCGGGCTGTCGTCGCAGATTGCGACCTGATAGGCCATGTGGTTCCCTGCTTTCTCTGCTTTTCTTACTCGATGAGATACGCGTCAACAATCTCACCGTAATACGCGATGTGGCAATCCCGGCCTCCAAAGTGCGCCTCCACGGGATAGAAGCGGTCCAAAATTGCGGCGGGAAGCGCGTCCAGGTCCTGCTTTTGCTTGTAAATGACCCTGCATTCCAGAGTCAGGGGCAGCTCCCGGATGCCGGGGACGGAAATCGTGGTTGGCTCCTCAAGGGTCAGGTTCAAATCCCGGATTTTGTCCGTGTCCCGCCCGGATTTCGTGCCGCAATAGCCCAGAATTTTGGCATCCACGCCGCCATAAGGGATGTTCACCGTGAATTCGCCGTTTTCCTCCAGCATTTGCCTTGTAAAGCGGCTCTCCCGGACATAGGCAATGAAAATGGGCTTTCCCCAATCGATTCCCAGCATTCCCCAGCCGATGGTCATGGTGTTCACTTGTTCCCGGGACTTTGTGGTCAGCAGGATGCCCTTCTTCATGGCCTTACAGATATAACCCGAATCGTCAAAAACGTCAATTTTCCTTTTCATAAGCATGTCCTCCCCTTTTGCTGATAATACTATTTTAGCACACCCGGCAAGGCAATGCAACGAAAAGTCCGGGGAAATTGCGGTATGTGATTGACTTTCCCCGGAAAAAAGCTATAATGATAGATGTCCTGAATTTGGAGGTAAGAAACATGAATCCCTTGGTTTTTCAAACGGATTTCGGCCTGGTGGACGGTGCGGTCAGCGCCATGTACGGCGTTGCCTACTGCGTCAATCCGGAGCTGAAAATCCATGACCTGACCCATGATATCACACCGTACAACATCTGGGAAGCCAGCTACCGGCTGATCCAGACCATTGCCTATTGGCCGGAAAATACGGTCTTTGTGTCCGTGGTCGATCCGGGCGTCGGCTCTACCCGCCGCAGCGTCGTGGTCAAGACCAAATCTGGCAAGTTCGTCGTGACGCCGGACAATGGAACGCTGACCCATATCATTCGCCTGGATGGTATCGAAGCCGTCCGGGAAATCGACGAGCATGTCAACCGCCTCCCCCGCTCCGGGGAAAGCTATACCTTCCACGGCCGGGATGTTTATGCCTACACCGGTGCCAGGCTTGCTAGCGGTATCATCGATTTTGAGGGGGTCGGCCCCGAGCTGGATGCCGGAAGCCTGGTGAGCCTGCCCATTGTGGAGCCTTATCTGGACGGACAGGCGGCCTGCGGGACCATCGATGTGCTGGATGTCCGCTTCGGCAGCCTGTGGACAAACATTCCCCGCACCTTGTTTTTACAGACCGGCATTCAATACGGCGACCGGGTGAGCATCACCATTGAAAACGATACCCGCACCGTGTACCGCAACATCATCCTCTTCGCCAGGAGTTTTGCGGATGTGTATGTGGGAGAGGCTCTCACCTACGTCAACAGCCTGGACTGTGTGGCCGTGGCCATCAACCAGGGCAGCTTTGCCCGGGCCTACAACATTGGCACCGGCAATTCCTGGCGCATCCGCATCGAGCCGTTCAAAGGGTTCTGATACTATTTCATTAGGATTTTCATATGAAAAACTTCCATTGTGGCAAATTTAGGTTTTTCATTGAGAATCTGTATGACGGTTTGTTGTTTTGGCGTTTCGCCTGAACATAGAAAGATTTATGGAGGTAGAACACAATGAAGAAGTTTTCCGTAAAAACCATCGTTGCCATCGGCATCGGCGCCGCCCTGTTCTTTGTCCTGGGCCGCTTTGTCGCCATCCCCAGCCCTGTGCCCAATACCAGCATCTCCGTGCAATACGGCCTGCTGGCCTTCATGTCCGTGGTTTACGGCCCTGTTGCCGGCGCTCTGATCGGCTTTATCGGCCACACGCTCATTGACTTCAGCTATGGCTGGGGCATCTGGTGGAGCTGGGTCATCGCTTCCGCCGTCTTCGGCGCGCTGATGGGTCTTTCCACCAAGGTCCTGAAGCTGGAAGAGGGCGAGTTGGGCAAGAAGGGCCTGATCAAGTTCAACGTCGGTCAGGTCGTCTGCCACTTGATCTGCTGGATGGTCATTGCCCCTGTTCTGGACGTCTATATGATGGGCGAGCCTTGGGACAAGCTGATCGCACAGGGCCTGATGGCCGGTGTTGCCAACGCTGTCACCACCGCCATTGTCGGCAGCCTGCTGTGCATTGCTTATACTGCCACCAAGACCAAGGCCGGCAGTCTGACCAAGGAGTAAGACTACACGCTACAAAGGCAGGCAGTTTGCCTGCCTTTGCCCGTCAGGAGGACTTTTTTTGGAAAAAGAAGCGATCATTTCCTTTGAAAACTTCGGTTTTCAATATACGGCCCAGGCGGAGCCGACCCTCTATGATATCAATTTGAAAATTCACAAGGGTGAAAAAATCCTGATTGCCGGGCCCTCCGGCTGCGGCAAATCCACCCTCGCCCACTGCATCAACGGCCTGGTGCCCAACTCTTACCCCGGCAAAACCACCGGCAGCCTGACCGTAAACGGCAAAAACGCCCTGGAGCTGGGGCTGTTTGGCCTGTCCAAAACCGTGGGAACGGTGCTGCAGGATTCCGACAGCCAGTTCATTGGCCTTACGGTTGCGGAGGATATTGCCTTTGCCCTGGAAAATGACTGTATCCCCACTGGGGAAATGCACAAACAGGTGGAGCAAATTGCGGAGCTGGTGGATGTGAAGCGGGTTTTGAAGCATGCGCCCCACGAGATCTCCGGCGGCCAGAAGCAGCGTGTCGGCCTGGGCGGCGTTATGGTGGGTGAAGTGGATGTCCTGCTGTTTGACGAGCCCCTTGCCAATCTGGACCCCGCCACGGGAAAGCAGGCCATAGTGCTGATCGACGAGATTCAGAAGCGCACCGGCTGCGCCGTAATCATCATTGAGCACCGGCTGGAGGATGTGCTCTACCGCCCTGTTGACCGGGTGGTGGTCATGGGGGATGGCCGCATTGTGTACGACGGTGATCCCGACCGGCTGCTTTGCGAAGATCTGCTGCAGCAGCGGGGCATCCGGGAGCCGCTGTATGTCACCGCGCTGAAATACGCGGGCGTCAGATTGCGTCCGGACATGCGGCCCTCTTATCTGCCAGAACTGAAGCTTTCCACGGAGCACAGAAAGCAGGTGCTGGACTGGTTTGTGGGGCAGCCCGCCCAGGAGGCGGCACCGGAGCGGGAAGCGCTGCTGCGGGCGGAGAACATCGACTTTACTTATGAAGGCGGCCACCACGCCCTGCGGGGCATTCACGCCATTGTCCACAAGGGCGAGATGCTCAGCATCGTCGGCACCAACGGCGCTGGAAAATCCACCTTTTCCAAAGTTATCTGCGGCTTCGAGAAGCCCCAAAGCGGTATCCTGGAACTGAACGGCGTGGATTTGAGCACCCTCAGCATTAAGGAACGGGCGGACCATATCGGCTATGTCATGCAGAACCCCAATCAGATGATTTCCAAAACCCAAATCTATGATGAGGTGGCCCTGGGACTGCGAAACCGGGGCGTTTCCGAGGAGGAGATCCGCCCCAGAGTGGAGCGGACACTAAAAATCTGCGGATTGTATCCTTTCCGGAACTGGCCCGTCTCCGCTCTGAGCTATGGCCAGAAGAAGCGGGTCACCATCGCCTCCATTCTGGTGCTGGAACCGGAAATGATCCTTCTGGACGAGCCTACCGCCGGGCAGGACCTGAAGCACTATACGGAAATCATGGATTTCCTGTCGGAGCTGAACCGGCAGGGCGTCACGGTGGTGCTGATCACCCACGATATGCACCTGATGCTGGAATACACCCCGAGAGCCATTGTCTTTAACGCGGGACAGGTCATTGCGGACAGGTCCGCGGCGGAGGTTCTGAACTCCCCGGAGATCGTGGCGGCGGCCCATTTGAAGGAAACGTCCCTTTACCATCTGGCAGGATTCTGCGGCATTGATGATAAAGAGGAATTCACCCGGCGCTTTATCGCCCGGGACCGGGAGGTGCGAAGATATGACGAATCTGTTTAACTATATCGACCGCCCCTCCCCAATCCACCGGCTTACCGGCGCCTGCAAGCTGGTTTGCCTGGTGGCCTGGAGCGTGGCTGCCATGACCAGCTTCTATACGCCGCTGCTGTGCATTATGACCGTCGCCGCTGTGGTGCTGTTCCGGGTCGCCCAGCTGAAGGTGAAGGACATCTCCTTCATGCTGGGGGTCATGCTGGTGTATATCCTGATGAACAATATCCTGATATACCTGTTCAGCCCGAATCACGGCACCAGCCTCTATGGAAGCCAGACGGTTCTGCTGCGCATTGCGGGACCTTATGTAGTTACCGCTGAGCAGCTGTTCTACCACTTCAATGTGATTTTGAAAAACGCCTGTACCATTCCCATTGTTCTGCTGTTCGTGTGCACCACCAATCCTTCTGAATTTGCCGCTTCCCTGAACCGCATCGGTGTCAGCTACCGCATCAGCTATGCTGTGGCGCTGGCACTGCGGTATATTCCCGATATTCAGCGGGAATACCGGGATATCAGCCTGGCCCAGCAGGCCCGCGGCACGGAAATGAGCAAAAAGGCCAGCCTGGTGAACCGCTTGAAGGCCGCCAGCGCCATTTTGATTCCCCTGATCCTGTCCTCCATGGAGCGGATCGAGACGATTTCCAACGCCATGGAGCTTCGCGGCTTCGGAAAAGGCAAAAAACGCACTTGGTATTCCGGCCGGAAATTCACCAGGGCGGACATTTTGTGTATGCTGGTCTGCCTGGCTCTGGTGCTGGTTTCTCTGACGCTGACATATCTGAACGGCGGGCGCTACTACAATCCCTTTGGATAACGAAATACAAAAACGGCGGTATGAGGGCATACCGCCGTTTTGCTGTCTGCAAATTATTTCAGTATGGGGTCCTCGTATTACAGCATCACCGAAAGAAGGATGACGGTGACCGTAATGCTGATGATGATGGACATGGAATTCAGCGCGCTGGACAGGCCAACATCGCCCTTCATCTCCCCCGTAAAGCCCGGGACAGCGGAGCCAATGGGGCTGACCGCCAGAATCACCAGGGCCTGACGAATTTCCAGTTCAAATGGCAGAACGAAATAGAAAATACATGCCAAAACGGCCGCAACGCCATAGCGGATCGCCAGCATCCTGACGATGGTCCAAATCTGGGACCTGTCCCCTTCCAGCTTGAAGCCCACACCGATCATCAGCATGGCCATGAAGGCGTTGGCACTGCCGATAATCCCGGCACAGGACATCACAAAATTCGGGACGGGGAGTTTGAGCAGGTTCATCAGCAGCATGAGCACATAGCACACAAAGGGAACGGACCTTGACAAAGATTTCAGGATCCGCCTGACGGAAAATCCGCTGCCATCCTTGACCATGGAAGCCAGGCTGAATGCGCCCCCCAGGCACATCACGGCGTTGCCGGTGTCGAACAGGCTGGTGGCAATGACGCCCATGGAACCAAGAAAGCTCTGGGCAAAGGGAATCACAAAGGTGCCGATATTATAGCCCGAAAGGTTCAGCATTTCGAAGGCCTGCTGATCCTTGGACTTTTTGCGGTTTGTCAGGAAGCCGATGGCAACATACAGCAGTCCGCAGCCAATGGCCAGCAGTGTCAGGCTCAGCAGCGCTGTGTCGATTTCCTTTCCGGCAAAGCTGGTAATGATGGTGGCAGGCAGGGTAATGCGGATGGTAATCCGGGACAGAATGGTAAAATCTTCCTGCTTAAAAAAGCCGATCCGTTTTAATAAGTATCCCAGCAAAATAATGGCGACAAAGCTGCCGGCCCGCATAAGTATATCCAGCATAATTTCCCTCTCCTTTTCTTCCTTTCATGATAGCGCGAAAAAAAGCGTTTGTAAACGGAAATTTTCATTTTCCTATCGAATTTCTTTACAGAGTATGTTATACTATAAACCGTATAGACCGCGCGAACGGAAACCGGCGCGGCGGAAAGGAGGCAATGTATGGACGATCCGTCCCGGGTTCTGGAATACAAATGTCCATGCTGCAACGCAGGGCTGGTGTTCGGCAAGAACACCCAGAAATTGACCTGTGAATACTGCGGCAATACCTTCGACATCGATACGGTCCGTGCCTTTCAGGAAAGCGAAAACCAAAAGCCCAGCGAAGAATTTCACTGGGAGGATGTGCAAAGACAGGAATGGACGGAGGAAGCGCAGCGGGCCATGCGTGCGTTTCAATGCCCCTCCTGCGGCGGGGAGATTCTCACCGAGGAAACCACGGCCGCCACTTTTTGTCCTTACTGTGACAATCCCACCATCATGCCCTCCCGCCTCAGCGGCGGCTTCCGGCCGGATGCGGTGATCCCCTTCCAGAAGGACAAAGAGGACGCAAAAGCGGCCTTCCTGCGGCTGTGTAAGGGGAAACCGCTGCTTCCGAAGGAATTTACCAAGGAACAGCGGCTGGAGCGGATTACCGGCCTGTATGTCCCCTTCTGGCTTTACGACTGCGGTGCGGACTTTGACGGAAGCTATAAGGCTACCCGGATTCACCATTGGTCGGATAGTAAGTATAATTATACCAAAACCGACCATTTCCTCCTGCGCCGGGGCGCGGAAGCCGAATTTGCGGGTATTCCCATGGACGGTTCTTCGAAAATGGACGATACCTTCATGGAATCCATTGAGCCGTATGATTACCGCCAGATGAAAAATTTCGACATGGCCTATCTTTCCGGTTACCTGGCCGATAAATATGATGTTCCCTCGGAAAATGGGGAGGACCGTATCCGCCAGCGGGTGAACACGGCCATCCGGGACGAACTGCAAAGCACGCTCCTCGGGTATGCCACGGTGATTCCCACGACCCAGCGGCTTCGGGTGAACCACAGCAGAGCGAAATACGCCCTGCTGCCCGTGTGGATTTTGAATACCCGCTACCGGGGAAAACTCTACACCTTTGCCATGAACGGACAGACCGGCAAGCTGACTGGCACCTTCCCCATCTGCCCCAAGCGGACAGCGGCCTGGTTTTGCGGAATCTGTGCCGGCGTTACCCTGCTTGCCATGCTGGTGCAGTGGCTGGCGTTTTAAGGAGGCGGCGGTATGAAACGAAACATTTTCTCCCTGCTGCTGTGCCTGCTTCTTTTGGCAGCGCTGGTTTTGCCGGTTTCCGCCGCACCGGATCTGCCGATGGTGGTGGACAATGCCGGACTCCTGTCTGACGCGGAGCGGAACGCGCTGAAAGAAAAAGCCCAGTCCCTGCGCACGGAATATGAAATGGATGTGGTCATCCTGACGGTGGACAGTCTGGAAGGCAAAACGCCCCAGGATTACGCGGATGACTATTACGACGACAATGGCTATGGCTATGGGGAAGATTACAGCGGCCTTCTGTTCCTGCTGGCTATGGAAGAACGTGACTGGTATATCTCCACCTGCGGCGACACAATTTATGCCATTACGGACTATGGCGTTCAAAAGCTTGGTGAGGCGGCATTGTCCGGTTTGTCCGCAGGCGCATATTATGAGGCGTTTGACGCATATCTGAACGCCCTCCCCTCTTATTTGAATGCGTTTCAGTCCGGCCATCCCATCGACGGTTATGCGGACTACTCCGGGGATTATTACCATGGAGAACGGGATACCGTGGTGCATTACAGGCGTTCCCCGAATCTCCTGATCTCTATTCTGATCGGATTGGTTGCGGCAGGCGTGACGGTGGGCGTCATGGCCGTCTCCATGAATTCCAAGCGGCCGCAGCGGAGCGCTTCCAGCTATCTGAAAGCCGGCTCTTTCCGCCTGCGGACGCATCAGGATCTGTTCCTGTACAGCAATGTCAGCAAAACCCGCCGCCAGGAGAACAATGGCGGTCACAGCGGTGGCGGCGGCAGCTCCGTTCACCATAGCTCCGGCGGCAGGAGCCACGGTGGCGGCGGCGGAAAATTCTAAATACCACTACTTACAAAAAGGAGAATGATTTATGGGTCTGATCAAAGCGGCACTGGGCAGCGTTGGGGGCATCCTGGGCGACCAGTGGAGAGAGTATTTTTACTGTGACAGCATGGACGAAACCGTGCTTGTCCGCAAGGGCAGGAAGCGCACCGGCGGCCGAAGCAGCAATACCAAGGGAAGCGACAATATCATCACCAATGGCTCCGTCATTGCGGTCAACGAGGGCCAGTGCATGATGATCGTGGAACAGGGAAAAATCGTAGAATTTGCCGCAGAGCCGGGAGAATTCACCTGGGATTCCTCCACGGAATCCACCATTTTCTACGGCGTCCTGGGCAAGGGACTGGAAAACTCCTGGGAAAATCTGATGCGCCGCTTCACCTTCGGTGCCGATACCGCCAAGGATCAGCGGGTCTACTACTTTAACCTCAAAGAGATCATCGGCAATAAGTACGGAACCCCCGCGCCGGTCCCCTTCCGGGTGGTGGATGCCAATATCGGACTGGATATGGATGTCTCCATCCGCTGCAATGGAGAGTATTCCTACCGGATCTCGGATCCCATGCTGTTCTATCAGAATGTCTGCGGCAATGTGACCCAGGACTACACCCGCTCCCAGCTGGACAGCCAGCTGAAATCCGAGTTCCTGACCGCGCTGCAGCCTGCCTTTGCCCGAATTTCCGCCCAGGGCGTTCGGTATTCCGCCCTGCCCGGCCACACCATGGAGCTGGCAGAGGCCATGAACAGTGTGCTGTCCGCCAAGTGGAGCGGCCTGCGGGGCATCCGCGTGGTATCCGTTGGTGTCAATTCCGTCACTGCCTCCGCTGAGGACGAGGCCACCATCAAGGAACTGCAAAAATCCGCGGTTTTCCGCAATACCAATATGGCCGCCGCCCACATGGTGCAGGCCCAGGCCGAGGCCATGAAAACCGCCGCCGCCAACAAAAACGGCGCCATGATGGGCTTCATGGGGATGAATATGGCCCAGAACGCCGGCGGCTTTGATGCCAATGCCCTGTATCGGATGGGACAGCAGCACGCCCAACAGCAGCCCGCCCCCGCTGCCAACAGTTGGAAGTGCAGCTGCGGCGCGGAGAATACGGGAAAATTCTGCGCCGAATGCGGCGCGCCGAAGCCCGCAGAGGGCTGGGTCTGTGCCTGCGGCAGTGTGAATAAGGGCAAATTCTGCCCGGAGTGCGGTGCAAAAAAGCCCGCCGCCGCGCCTTTGTACCGCTGTGACAAATGCGGCTGGGAGCCGGAGGACCCCAAGCATCCGCCGAAATTCTGCCCCGAGTGCGGCGATCGGTTTGACGATAATGATATCCAATAAATGGAAAGCCCCTGACCATGGTCAGGGGCTAATTTCATTTTACACGGTATTGCTTTAGGATTTCCTTTTGTTCCGGCATAATGCGGTAACTTTCCACCGACTTTTGAATGGCCTTGTTGTGGGTCCAGGTGTCCAGGCGGTACTCCGAAAGAAAGGGGAAAACAGCGTCAAACTGCTTGGCCAGGGCCGTTGCGAAATACCAGGCCGCCATCATTTTGACGTAGTAATCCTCATTTTGAACGGCTGCAACCCATTCCGGGTAAGCAGGATCAAAGTCCCCGTCCAGGTAATGGCTCATGAGCATACCAATGCCAAAACGGATGGTATAGGGCCGGTCCGAAGCGATCCACCGCCGGACATAGGGAAGCAGCTCCCGTCGGTGCTTGCGAAACACTCTGGGGCTGAGTTGGTCGCAGGTCGCCCAGTTGTCAACAAAGGGCAAAAACGCTTCCACATTGCCAATGGTAGTCTCAAAATTCTTTCCCCGTTCCAGCACAAAGCTGTGCAGCTGGTTTTCCTCAAAATAACGGTGGGGCAGCTGAAGAAGAAAGGCATCCGCGTTTTCCATTTCCTTCGCCAGGCGGCGCAGTTCCGGCGTGCGGACGCCGATAATGGTATCGGGATCGAGGGTGGGAAGCAGGCGGCGCTGCATTTGCTGGTAGCTTACGTCCTGCAGGGAAAAGAGCGTTTCCAACAATGCTTCCTGTTTCATACTATACCCTCCGCCCGGTCAGGCTTTTCGCCAGGGAAACCATATATTCCCTGTCTTCAAAAGCATCCAGGGCATCAATGGCGTATTGGGTGTACTGCTCCACCAATTTTTCGCACTTTTCCAGGCCGTACAGGCGGACAAAGGTATTTTTGGCGGCATCCGTGCCGACGCCCTTGCCCATTTCCTCCCGGGTGCCGATGACATCCAGCATGTCATCCCGGATTTGGAACGCCAGGCCCACACCGGCGGCAAACTGGCAGGCGGCATTGAATTGGGCTTCACTGGCCCCGCCGGCAATGGCACCCAATGCACAGGCGGCGTTGATCAGCCTGCCGGTCTTCCGGGACTGAATATCCAGGACCTCCTGCTCACTCAGTTCCCGCTCCCCGCTCAGGATATCCAGCACCTGTCCACCCACCATGCCAAGAGACCCGGCACATTCTGCCAGAAGGCCGATGGCGTCCGCCATGTCTCCCTCTTTTGGCAGCTTTGCGGTGGATGCCATCAGAAAGGCGTCCGTCAGCAGCGCATCCCCGGCCAGCACGGCCATTCCTTCGCCGTATACTTTGTGGTTGGTGGGACGGCCCCGGCGGAAATCGTCATTGTCCATGCAGGGCAAATCGTCATGGATCAGGCTGTAGGTATGGATCATTTCCACGGCGGCGGCAAAGGGGGCAGCCTGCTTCCAGCCGGCGCCGCACATGCGGCAAAATTCAAATGCCATAATGGGCCGCAGACGTTTGCCCCCGGCCAGCAGGCTGTATTCCATGGCTTCAAACAAAATTTTCTGGGGTTCTCCATAAAATTGCGCATAGAAATCCCGCAGATAGGTTTCAATATATTCCCGGTATTCCCGGCTGCGGTCATCAAGGCTCATCCTGGAAATCCTCCTCCACAGGGCTGCCGTCGGGGGCGGTCATGATTTTCTTTACCTGAAGCTGGGCCTCGTCCAGCAGCTTCTGGCAGCTGCGCACCAGCTCCGTCCCCTCCTGAAACAGCTTGAGGCTCTCCTCCAGAGCCACATCCCCCCGCTCCATGGCGCGGACGATCTGCTCCAGGCGGGCCATGGACTGCTCAAATGTATTGTTGGACTGGTTCATTTTCCTTCCTCCTTTTTCTCCATAACGGTCGCGGACAATTTACCGTCGCCTAAGGCGATATGGATGCGTTCCCCCAATTCCACCTGCCGGACGGAGCGGAGCACCTCTCCCCTTTCGGTCTGGGCCATGGAGTAGCCCCGGGTCAGGACCTTCAGCGGACTCATGGCGTCCAGCTTGGAGACAGCGGCAATATAGCGCTGATTTTTTCGGGTAATGCTGGCGTTTTGCGCAGAAACCAGGCGGTTTTTTAGCAGTTCCAGACTTTTTTCCCGCTGCTCGAGATAGCCCGTGGGACTGCGCAGCGCAGGAGACTGTGCCAGGACATCCAAATGCTGCCGCGCGGATTTCAGCTGCCGGCCGAGTACCGTCGCCATGGCTGAGGACATGGCATCCAGGTTTTGCCGAAGGGCATCCTGGTCTGGCACCGCCAGTTCTGCGGCGTTGGAAGGAGTGGCCGCCCGAAGATCGGCCACAAAATCCGATATGGTCACGTCCGGCTCATGTCCGACGGCGGAAATCACCGGGATCTGGGATTCATAAATGGCGTAGGCCACCCGCTCATCATTAAAGGCCCACAGGTCCTCGATGGAGCCGCCGCCCCTGCCCACGATCAGCAGGTCTGCCAGATGGTAGCGGTTGGCATAGGCGATGGCCGCCGCGATCTCGCCGGGGGCTTCCGCGCCCTGGACACGGACGGGCAGAAGGCGAACCCGGCTCAGCGGATAGCGCTTGCGCAGAATGCGGAGCATATCGTGGACCGCCGCTCCGGCGGAACTGGTGATGATCCCGATGGTCCCGGGGAACTTTGGCAGGGGCTTTTTGTGGGCGGGATCAAACAGGCCCTGGGCGGCAAGCTTCTTTTTCAGCTGCTCAAACGCGGCATACAGGTCGCCCACACCATCCAGTGCCAGGGCAGTGCAGTAAAGCTGGTAAGCACCATCCCGGGGAAATACGGAGACCCTGCCCATGGCAATGATTTTCATTCCGTTTTCCGGGCGGAAACGCAGCCGCAGGGCGTTTCCCTTGAACAGGACACATTTCAGGGCGCTGCCCTCATCCTTCAGCGTGAAATAATGGTGGCCGGAGGGATAGAGCTTATAGTTGCTGATCTCGCCCCGGACTGCCACCTGGGTCAGCACCGGGTCAGCGTCCATTCTGCCCCGGATATATTCGTTTAATTGGGTGATCGACAGAATCGTTTGTGCCATCTTATCCCTCCGTGGCCCGGTGGGCCAGCACCGCAACGCCCATGGCATTGTCGGTGGAGAATTGGGGCTGTGAGAAAACCGGGTTCAGAGGCGCGGTGATTTCCCGCAGCATGGAATTGGAGGCCACACCGCCGGAAAACACCACCCGCAGGCCGGGATAGGTTTTCAGCGCCTGCTCCGTAGCAAGACAGACGGCCCCGGCGACACAGCGCAGGGCGTAGGCCGCGGTTTCCGCAGGCTCCGGATGTGCCCCATGGAACTGCTGCACCTTATTCTGCACCCCGGAAAGGGAAAAGTACATCCTATCGCACTTTACCCGGAAGAATTCCGTCAGCCCCGCTTCCCTGCTCAATGCGTCCAGGTGTTTTCCAGAGGGAAACGGCAGCTGCAGCAATTGTCCGGTCCGGTCGATGAGCTGCCCGGCGGAAATATCCGTGGTGCCGCCGATTTTGGTGCATTTGACGTTTTTCCCTTCCGGCTCCACCAAAAGAAGCTCTGTGGTTCCGCCGGACAGATGCCAGGCCAGGTGTGGCTGTTCCATCAGCTCCATATGGCCCGCGCTCCAAAGGGAGGCGGCCACATGGCCCTGCTGGTGGGAAACTTCCACCAAGGGAACGCCCAGCGTGTCTGAAAGCAGCTTCGCGTGGGAATAGCCCACCAGGAAGCACGGCATATAACTCCCCTCCACCGCCCTGGGCCGGGTGCTGACCCCAACGGCGGTAATCTCCTCCTTGTGTATATGGGAAAACAGCCTGCCGGAAAGCTCTGGCAGGCTTTTTATATGGGCAAATACCGCATCGGACTGGCGCAGGCCAAGCTCCCCCTGCTTCACGGGCAGAAGCCTGGAGCAATTTTCACCGCCGGTTCCATCAAAGAAAGCGATGGAGGTGGTGTAATTACTGGTATCGATGCCAATGACGCTCATTTGGCTTCCTCAGCCGCAGGGACGGCCAGACTCCGGGCAAAACTGCCCAGGATACCGTTGACAAAAGCGCCCGTATCGTCGCCGTCATATTTTTTGGCGATGCGGACCGCCTCGGAGACTGCGACCCCGGTGGGGACATCCTCCACATAGAGGATCTCATAAATTGCCAGCTGCATGATGCAGCGGGCCAGGTTGGAAATACGGCTGATATCCCAGCCGATGGAAAAACGGCTGATCTGGGCGTTCAAATCCTCTTCCCGGTTGGCGACGCCCGACACGACGCTGTCGATGTAACGAAGCTGGGCACGGCTGGGACGCTCGGAATAGACGTCGTTTTCCGCGCTCAGTTTATCATAGTATTCCTTGTTCAGCCGGGTGGAAACTACCTGCTCAGGCTCCTCCCCGGTGAAAACCCGGCCATAAATCAAATGTACCGCCAGTTCTCTGGCATTTCCTCGCGTCATGACCGAATCCTTACTTACGCACGATGCCGCAGACGTTGACGTTGACATCGGTAACGGTGACGCCGGTGACGGATTCCACCGCATTGGTCACAGCGGCCTGGACCGCCTTGGCCACATCAATGACGCTCTCTCCATAGGCCACCACGATGTTGCAGCCGATGGTCAGGGAATTATCCTCCGCAATGGCGATGCGGATGCCCTTGCCCCAGCTCTTCTTGCCCATGACCTCGGCACCGCCCTTGACGACGCCTTCCACCTCGGTCAGGGTGTGCTCAACGATGGTAGCAACCACATCCTCGGAAATCATCACGTTGCCGTTTTCCTGGATCTGGGTGATGTACTGTTTATTTTCAGCCATAAGGTTACCTCCTGAATGATTGGCCATGCGCAAAAGCATGACATACTTTTGTTTATTGTACCACAAATCCAGAAAAATACAATAGAAAAAATCTTTATATTTTGTTCGGTTGGTTGGAATATCTTAAGGCAACCTTAAAAGACTTTTTTACGGGATTATGCTATAATTGGAAAAAAGTTATCGGAATAAAGGAGGCATTTATGCGCTTAAACTCTGTAAAGAATCCCCTTACCACGAGGCTTACATCCTATCAAATCAAAATGATCGCCGTGTTTTTCATGACCCTTGACCATTTGGCCGCGTATGGGTTCGAAATACCGCTTTTTACCGCATACTATACACCGCTTCGGGTCCTTGGCCGGATCGCCGCACCGCTTTTCCTTTTCACCGTAACGGAAAGTGTCCGGCATACCAGGAGCAGAAAATGTTTTCTTCTGCGGCTGTATCTCGGAGCCGTTGGCGTCGGCTTGTTTACCGCTGTCACCAATTTCCTGTTCAGCGATTCCGTTGGGATGTTCATCCAGAGCAATATCCTCTTTACCTTTTTCTATGTTGCGCTGTACATTACGTTGATAGAGCAGATCATTTCCGCGGTCAGGGAGCATGACGGAAAGCGCGGCATTCTGGCAATTGCGGGAATGTTCGCAACTTGTCTTGTGGATTTCGCATACCGGTTTCTTTACCATATCGATTTTAGCCGGTTCGGCTTTGACCTGAAAATGAGCTTTCTTTGCAAAGATTTGATCGACAGCTTTCTGGAAAGTCCGTTGCGCGCGGAATATTCGGTTTTGTTTATTATTATGGGTGTGATTCAGTATTTCGCAAGGAATAAATATTGGAAAACAGCGGTTCTTGTTGGATTCAGCATATTTTCCCTCTGCGCTGGACCCTGGGACTATCTGCTTCCAGGTTCTGCCAGCCAAATGACCGGATTCCCGCAATGCTGCATGATTTTGGCAGCGCCATTCATGCTGCTGTACAACGGAGAAAAGGGAAAAGGGCATAAATGGTTCTTCTATTTTTATTATCCGCTGCATAGGTATGCTATTTCCCTCGCCGCATACATCTATCTTCTGCTTTTTGCCGCATAAGAAAACTCGCCATCTGTTTGGATGGCGAGTTTTGCGCATTACTGTACCTCAACGACCCGGATGTCATCCAGGGAATATTCGGACTGGGTCATGACGATGTCCGCGATGACCGCCACATCCTCCTGCTGCAAGCCTCCTTCGGGTGAGGCAACGGCCACGGAGATCCCTTCCCCGGACATGTAGGCCACGCAGTCGGCATAGCCCTTGGCGATGATGAGGCTTTCAATCTGGGCTTCACTGAGGGCGGTCTGGACGATATCCTCCAGCTCCATGGCGGATTCCACTTCCTTGGAGCCGCTTCCATCGCTGTAGGCCATGGCCTCCTGCAGGAGATTCACGGCGCTGTCCCGGGCCTGCTGGCGGGAAAGCCGGACGGCGGCAAAGTAATCCGTGGCCGTGGTCTGCACATCCTGCCCGGAGGCGATGGCCGCCATATCCTCGCTGAGCACCAGGGTATCGTCCGACATGACCTTCTCCGCGTCCAGGGTGTCGGTAAGGCCTGTGGCCGTGTTGTTCTCGGTGTAGAGCCAGTTGACATAGATCCCGGCACAGACCGTCACCAGCACTGCCGCAGCTACCATGTTCTTCTTCCAAACTTTCATAAAAATGCCTCCATTCATTTCATTTTCAAGACGGTTATTTTGTCGGTGGTAAGCCCCGTGGCGTTGGCCACGGCCTCCACAATGGACAGCCGTATGGCGGCACTGTCCGCCCCCTGGCACAGCACAATGGCGCCCCGGTAGACCGGCGGGTTGACCTGCTTAACAAGCCCTGCTTCCTCCCGGCTGGAACCGGTGACCAGAACGGTCTGACGCCGGATGTCGCTGGTATTTTCCCCGGCGGCAATATCCTCGTCGGTTTGGTAGACGGTCTGCTCCCCTGCCGACTGGGTCAGCAGGACCTGCACCTTTCCCGCTCCGGCGATTTGGCTGAGGATTTCCGCCAGGGATTCCTGCAGGCCGGGCTGCGCCGCAGATTCCGTTGCCGGGGGAACGGAATCGTCCTTCTTCCCCTCCGGCAACGCCATCAGGAAAATCCCGGCAAGCAGGACAAGCAGAACGTAGCGGTATTTTTTTAGGTACGTCACAGCGCTGCTTTTGATGCTTACCCAGTCCATAGCTGATTCTCCTTTGCAATCCCCAGCTCCGATTGCAGGATGCCTTCCAGCTGCTGCCGGGCATAGGGAGAAACCTCGCCGCAAAGTGTCGCCGACACCGGGATGGGGGGATCGTCACCGCTGAGGGTGACTTCCACGGTAATGGCGGCATTCAGTGCAGCGGCTTTGTCCAAGATATATGCTTCGGACTCCGCTTTTATGATATCCGCCAGGCTCTGCCGGGCCATATTTTCCCCCAGGGCCGCCGTCTGCTCCGCATCCTGGGCATAGGGGAAGGAAATGTCCGCCAGGGCGTTGAAGTCCAGTCCCGCAATGGGCCGAATAACGGTGAAGGCCAGAAACAAACCGCCTACCAGCCGGACCAGTTCCTTTGCCGCCCCCTTTTGCACCAGACCGGATAGGATGCCGCAGATCAACGCGGCGGCTACCACGGAAATAACATATTGCCGCAGGCCCTCCATTATCCCACCCCCTTCATAAAGCATACCGTGCTGATCAGAAGCAGCAGGCAGGCGGAGCCTGTCATAGCCAGCAGCAGCCCCATGGCGGTAGAAAAATCCTCGATCAGCCCGGTCATCTCCTTTGGCCCGATCAAAGCGCAGACAGCGGCGGTGATTTTCAGTACCAGGTAATGGGCGCCGATTTTCAGAAAGGGTTCCAAAAATACGGCCAGCACCGCCAGAATGCCGTAGATTCCCGCAGCGTTTTTCATCAGTCCCGCGCTGACCAGCACCGCTTCCGATGCGTCGGACAAAATGCCCCCCACCACGGGGACAACGGAGGAAATGGTCATTTTCGTCGCTTTCAGGGTCACCGCGTCCGTGGTTCCGCTGACCACGCCGGTGATCCCCATGTAGGTGGTGAACACCGTCAAAATGGTTTTCAGGCACCAGCTCATGGTGGATTTGACGGTATCCCGCATCCGTTTCAGCAGTTCCTCCCCCACCGCACTGTTGGCGGCCGCCAGGGCTAGAAACAGATAGACCATGGGCACCAGCAGTCTGGAAATCAGGCTGCTGAGGAGCGTATCAAAGGCTGCAGTGCCGGTGTACAGCGCCGCAGAGGTGGTGACGCCGCCCTGGGCCGCCATGGCAGCGGTCATAACAGGGCAGAGCAGTTTGCCATAGTCGCTCAGCTCCGTTACCGTATCGGCGCCCAGGCGGATCATGGAATTGGCATTTAAGAGCAGGATCCCGGCAATGGCCACCGTTCCCGCCAGCTCCGCCGCCGTTTTGACGCTGCCGGAAAAGGTCCGCAGCAGGGAAACCATCATTACCGCCGCAATGACGGACAGGCTGACTTGGGACGCTTCCTTCAGCCCCGGGCGGAGAAACAGAATCGCGTTCCGCAAAAGCTCCAGCAGGCCGCTGCCAAAGGAATCCGTGTTTTCCGGCATCAGCTCCGCGCCGGATTTTGGCACCTCCGGCGCTGTGATCTCCAGGGCCGATGCGGGAACCGCCAGAGACAGCACCAGAAGCAGAATAAGCATTGGTGTCAATTGTTTCATAATTCACCGAGAATCTCCCGTATCAGAGTCAAAAATGCCTGAAAAATCGGAATGGACAGGTATAGGATCACCGCAGAGCCAAGCATTTGCAGCATTTTCCCCATGGAGCCGTTTCCGGCGTCCGTGCAGATCATCCCGGCGGTTTCCGCCACCAGCGTGATCCCAACGGCTTTCAGGAGAATCCCCAGCATTCCGCCCTGCAGCTGCCCCAGGGCTTCCAGCTCCCACAGAAGATCCAGAACCGGCTCCAAGTAGGAAACCGCAGCCACACCTGCCATGCAGCAGGCGGCCATGGTCAGCAGGACGGCAATGTCCTTCTCCTGTTTTCCTACGGCCAGGCCCAGAACCACTGTTACCAGTATGGCAGCCGCCACTTTCCAAAACGCGCCCATCAGAATTCGAACAGAGTCTTGACCAGGTCAAACAGGTCCGCGATCTTCTGGGCCAGCATCATAAGCACCACCACCAGTCCCGCCAGACTGGTCATGGTAGCCTGCTCCTCCCGGCCGGAACGGGAAAGGACTTGATTGAGAATCGAGACGATGATGCCGATCGCCGCGATTTTGAAGATCAGATCAATTTCCATACTCACGCAAACAAAATGGCAAGGGCGGCGCCTGCGCACAGGCCCAGGGTCTGATAGGTCCGCAGCCGGACATCCCGGTTTTTTCCCAAGGCGGCCAGTTCCCCCTCACAGGCCGTTCGCACCGCCTCCAGTCCCTGAATCTGTCCCTGCAGGTCGAAGCGCCCAAGGGAACGCCCCAGATGCAGCAGGAGCTTTTTCGTGTTTTGGGGCAGGTCCCGGCTCTGTTTCAGGGCGGCGGTCATACAGCTGTAGACATCCGGGGATACCTGCCAGTCCAGTTCCCGGGCCAGATTCAGCAAAATGTCCCGCAGGATGCCGCCTGCCTCCTTCCCCGCATTGCGGCAAAGCTCCGGCAGGGGCGTCAGACGGTATTGCAGCTCCCATTCCATGTATTGCAGCGCGCGGATCAGCTGGTGCAGAAGCTGCTCCTGCCTCCGGTGCCCTGCGGCCAGAGAAAAGCCAAAGCCGCCGCAGCCCACGATCACCAGTACCGCACCGATCCATTTGTAGTTCATAACGTCATCCTTTCCACTTTGTATGCCTTGTCCCTGTCCAAAATCAGAAGCGTTTCAAAAATGCCCTCCTCCGCCAAGGGCCGGTAGACCCGGCGGCAGCGAAAATCCCGGATTGACCCAGCGTGGGCCGTGGCCAGCAGCCGAACTCCACAGTTTGCGGCCTGCATCAGCGCCTGGCAGTCCCCTTCCGCTGTGATCTCATCCACCGCGATGCAGCTTGGCCCCATGGTGCGCAGAACCATGTCGATTCCGGGCGGTTTTGGGCAGCCAGTGAGTACGTCCATGCGCTTTCCCCTGAGGAATCCCTCCGGAAACAGCTCCCCCCGCTCGTCCACAACGCCGACGGCTTCCTTTTCCGAAAGCTGGCGGGCCAGATCCCGCAGCAGCGTGGTTTTCCCCCACCCCGGCGCGCCGAGAATCAGGATGGAGCCTTTCAGTCCGGCGGCGGCTTTCCCGATGCCGGGGAAATCCCTGGCAACGCGGATACACAGAGAATGGATTTCCCGAATTCCCTCCACGGCACCACCCCGGCACACCGCCTCTCCGCACAGTCCGATCCGGTGTCCCCCCGGGGCGGTGATATAGCCCTGGGCGGCAGTGGATGCGGCCCAGGGAGAATAGCGGCTGGCGGTGTTTATCACGAAGTTCAGATCGTCCCGGGTCGCCGTTTCCGCAAGCCACAGGCTCTTCCCCGCAAGTACCAATTCCGCAGGGGCGCCGCACCGCAGGCGAAGCTCCTGCACCGGTTCTTTTCCCAGGCTGTCCACCTCCCGGCGCAGCCTGGGCGGCAGGATGGACAGCAGTTCCTTCCATGCGCACATCATTTGCATCACTCCTGGGAAAGACTATGCGCCCCGGCGGTACGATAGCACCCGGAAAGCAAAAAATTATCCTGAGCAGTGAACTGCTCAGGATAATCCCCGGTTACCGTTTGTTCTTTTTATAGAGAATGTTCAGCCCTTTCAGCAGCAGATCCTTTTCCAAAATGATCTCCCGCTTACACAAGGGGATGATAAACTGGGCCATGCCGCCGGTGGCGATGAGGGTGGCGCTGTGGCCCAATTCCGCCTCCATCCGCTCCACAAGGCCGTCGATCATGGCGGCGGTGCCGTACATCATGCCGCTGCGCATACAGTCAACGGTATTTTTCCCAATGACATGCCTGGGCCTGTCCAGGCTGATGCCGGGCAGCTGGGCCGCCCGGCTGGTCAGCGCCTCCAGGGAGACCTTGACGCCGGGGAAAATCACGCCGCCCAAATAGGTGTTTTCCGGCTCCACCACCTCAATGGTCGTTGCCGTTCCCATGTCCATCAGAATCAGGGGCGCCTTATATTCGGCGAGGGCCGCCACGGCAATGACGATGCGGTCGCTGCCCACCTGGGACGGAACATCCACATGAATGTTCAGCCCGGTTTTCAGGCCGGGACCAACCACCATGGGCTGCTTGCCGATGACCTTCATGACGCCGGTGCGGACGGAATTGAAAACCGGGGGCACCACAGAGGAAATGATACAGTCCTCGATATCCGGGACCTGCACGCCGTAGGCCTCCATCATATTTTTGATTTCCACACCGTACTGGTCGGAGGTGCGGGTCTTGTCCGTTGCAATACGGGCCTTGAACCGTAGTTCATCATGATCGAAGCAGCCAATGACCAGATTGGTATTGCCGATATCGATGGCAAGCAGCATAGTGTTCTCTCCTTAACGATTTTTCATCCGGGCGGCCAGGTGCAGCAGGGCCTTGCCGATAACCGCCACCAGAATGGTAGCAGCAATGGCTTCCGGAATGCCGGAGGCCGTAACGGTGCCCATGACGAGGCCGAAAACGGCGGTAATGGCCACGTTTTTGGCCTCAGCATACTGCTGGGCCAGCAGCACATAGATGCTGCCCATGACAAGGATTGTATGGCAGAGCGTGGAAACGGCGGCGGTCACAGCCAGCGCCACATAATCCTGCTTGATGACTTTCTTCAAAAGCTTCCACAGCCACCCGGCAATCACGCCCAGCAGAATGCGGCAGCCCAGGGCGATCCACAGACTTTTCAGCACCCCCGGCAAGCCTTCCTGCGTCATAAACGGTGAAAAGGCGAAGGAAAGAAGGTTCGGCGTTGTGGTGTTCACCCAGATGGAGCACAGTCCGAAGACGCCGCCCAGAACGGCGCCGGCACTGGGGCCAAGCAGAACCGCTCCCAGGATGACCGGGATGTGCATGGTGGTCGCCTTGATCACTGGCAGGGGAATAAATCCGATTCCCGTTACGCCCATGACCAGAAGCACGCCGCAGAACATGGCAAGGGTCGCCATATACCGGGTGTCCAGCTTTGTTTGTTTCATATTCAATTACCTCCTGCTGCCGTTCCTCCTTATGAGGATACAGCGCAAATTTTTGAAGCTTACGCTCCAGGCAATATTATAGCAGTGTCTTTCCGGAATTACAAGTAAAATCTATGCTTTACAGTTCCCCAAAACCTGATATAATAACAAAAAACACATGGAGGGATCTTATGCTGAACGGAAAAACCGTCCTTTTGGGCGTCACCGGCGGAATTGCCGCCTATAAAGCCGCCGCGCTGGCTTCTGCGTTGGTGAAACAGCACGCGGCGGTGGAAGTGGTCATGACAGAAAACGCCACCCGCTTCGTTACCCCGCTGACCTTTGAGCAGCTCACCGGGCGGCGCACCATGGTGGATACCTTTGACCGGAATTTCAGCCATCAGGTGGAGCATATCGCGCTGGCAGAGCGGACAGACCTGGTCATCGTCGCCCCCGCCACCGCCAATGTCTGTGCCAAGCTGGCCCATGGCCTGGCCGACGACATGCTGACCACCACGGTGCTGGCCTGCCGCTGTCCAAAGCTCATTGCTCCGGCAATGAATACCAACATGTATGAAAACCCGGTGACCCAGGACAACCTGGAAATTCTGCGGCATTACGGCTGGGAGGTCGTCGAGCCTGCCAGCGGGCGGCTGGCCTGCGGCGCCGTGGGCAAGGGGAAAATGCCGGAACCGGAGGACCTTTTGCAGCACATCCTGCGGCATCTGGCGCTGCCCCATGACCTGGCGGGAAAAAAGGTGCTGGTCACCGCCGGTCCGACCCAGGAGGCGCTGGACCCTGTGCGGTATCTGACCAACCATTCCACCGGCAAAATGGGCTATGCCATCGCAAAAATGGCCATGCTCCGGGGCGCTGAAGTCACATTGGTTTCCGGGCCTACGGCCATTGCCCCTCCCCCGTTTGTCCGGGTCATCGATGTGACCTCGGCGCAGGAGATGTTTGACGCGGTGGCGGCCAATGCCCCAGCTGCTGATTTTATCTTCAAGGCCGCTGCGGTAGCGGACTACACGCCTGTGGAATACGCCGACGACAAGGTAAAAAAGAAGGACGGTGTCCTTTCTATTGCGCTGAAACGGACCCAGGACATTCTGAAATACCTGGGCCAGCACAGAACGCCTGGGCAAGTGATCTGCGGCTTCTCTATGGAAACCCGGGACATGTTGGAAAACAGCCGGGAGAAGCTGAAAAAAAAGAATGTGGATATGATCTGCGCCAACAACCTAAAGGTTGCGGGAGCCGGATTTGGTGTGGATACCAACATCATCACGGTCATAACCAGGGATTCCACGGTGGAACTTCCCCTGCAGTCCAAGGAAGCGGCGGCAAACGCCATTCTGGATCAGGCTTTGCGCCTAAAACAATAAAAAGCAAAGGTATGATGAATCGCCCCGGGTTGTGCGGACAGCACAATCCGGGGCGGTGCATCTTTCTTTAATCAATTTCTTCCGGAACGGCGCCATAATCATCCAGGCCGCCAAAATCCATCTGGTCGTTCTGACCGCCCTTCATGGACTGCCACTGCTCTTTGGTAATGAGGATGGCCCGGGGCTTGGAGCCTTGGAAGGGTCCGACAATGCCCTTTTCCTCCATCTCGTCCACGATCCGGGCGGCCCGGGCATAGCCCAGCTTCAGCCGCCGCTGGAGCATGGAAACGGAAGCCTGTCCTGTCTCCAGAATCACATCCACGGCAGCGGGCAACATTTCGTCGCCATCCAGCTCCTCGTCGCTGGGATCGGGATCCGACACGCTGGCGGGTTTTTTGCCGGTTTGCTGGGCTTTCTTCTCAATTTCCTCCAGAACCTGCTGGTTATAGTCCGCAACGTAATTTTCCTTGACGTATTCCGCCACGGCTTCCACTTCGCCGTCGGTGACGAAGCAGCCCTGAACCCGCAGAGGCTTGCCACTGCCGATGGGCGCATACAGCATATCGCCCTTGCCCACCAGCTTTTCCGCACCCATGGTGTCCAGGATAATGCGGGATTCCATCGCGGAGGCTACGGAGAAGGCAATTCGCGAAGGGATATTGGCTTTCATCAGGCCGGTGATCACATTGGCAGAGGGACGCTGGGTGGCGATGATCAGGTGCATTCCGGCGGCACGGCCCATCTGGGCGATGCGGCAGATGGAATCCTCCACCTCCTTGGCCGCCACCATCATCAGGTCGGCCAGTTCGTCGATGATAATGACCACCTGGGGCAACTTCTGCCCGTCCTCCTCGGCGGTGACGATGCTGTTGTAGGATTCCAAGTCCCGGACGCCCAGGTCGGACATCATTTTATACCGGCGGAGCATTTCCGTTACTGCCCACTGCAGGGACCCGGCGGCCTTTTTGGGGTCCGTCACAACGGGAATCAGCAGATGGGGAATGCCATTGTAGATGCCCAGTTCCACCATTTTGGGATCCACCATGATGAGTTTCACGTCCTCAGGCCCGGCCTTATACAAAAGGCTGATGATAATGGAGTTCATGCACACGGATTTACCGGAGCCGGTGGTACCGGCAATCAGCAGATGGGGCATCTTGGCAATGTTGCCGACGACGCAGTTGCCGTCAATGCTCTTGCCCAGGGCAATGGAGGACTTGGATTTGGCTTTGGCAAATTCGCCGGAATCGATGACCTCCCGCAGAGATACGGTGGTGACCGACCGGTTCGGCACCTCAATGCCCACCACGGAGATCTTCCCCGTAACGGCGGCAATGCGGACGCCGGAAGCGCCAAGGCTCAGGGCAATGTCATCAGCACAGCCCGTCAGCTTATTCAGGCGGACGCCCTTGTCCAGCTCCACCTCATACCGGGTGACGCTGGGGCCACGGGTGACGTTGATGATGTGGGCGTCGATATTGAAGCTTGCGAGGGTCTCGTTCAGGCGGCGGGAATTTTCCCGCATTTCCTCGGTACCGTCGGCGCTGCCCCGGGAGGGACGGTTCAGCAGATCAATGGGCGGGAAGCAATAGTCGGGCTTCTGGACTGCCTGGGCCTGGGCGATCTCCGCCGCCACCTGCTGGGCGGATTCGGCAGTATCTTTGGCGCTGACCTTGCCGGCCTTGTCCTCTTCTGGAGCCTTTGCGGCGGATTTTGACGTTCTTTCCAGCTTGGGTGCGGGCGGAATGGGCTGTTCCCGTTCCAGCTCCGGCATCCGGGCGGGGATTTCCGGTTCCTCCGCCTCTACCCGCACGGGAACCGGAGGGGCAACCGGCTCCTCGAAAACGGAGGGGATATCCTCCCGGACGAATTCGGAGGTGCCTGCCAGGGGCGCACCGATCTCCCCATCAATCCGGTCCATGAAAGCAGCGCCCTTGCCGGGAACCTGCTTGACAGCGTCTGATTGCGGCTGCTGGGAGGTGGACTGAACCGGCTGCTGAGATGGCTTGGGTGCGGACTTCCTGGCCTGACGCTGGATGGGTGCAGGTTCCGGCAGAATATCCGGGGCTACAGACGTGGCCCTGGACTGCTCTGTCTGCTGGCGGCGCTGGCGCTTATGCTCGATCTGCCTGTTGGCAATGTGGTTGACCACAATGGCCGCCGGCTCGATGTAATCGTCATCCTCCTCTTCTTCCTCCCAATCGTCCCGGGGACGGTTGGCAATGGCGCGGATGATGCTGGGAATGGTGATCTGCATGGAGCCAAGCAATGTCAGCACGGCGCCCAGACCCGTAATCAGGAAAGCCAGGGGCTTGCCGCAGGCCCAGCGCAGGCCCAGGGCGAAACTGCCGCAGAGCACACCGCCGGAATTTCCCGTGACACCGCTCTGATACAGCTGGACGATCATGTCAAATCCCTGGTCCGCCACCTGATTCCACACCGCAAGGTGGTAAATCGCGCCGCTTAAGAACACAAAGCACAATACGCAGATGCTGCGCATCTGTACCGCGGTTTTTCGGCTGAAGGTGTGAATGACAAACAGGTACAAAAATGCCGGAATGGAGAAATAAAAGCCCGCCGGGCCAATCAGTCCCAGTACAACGGATTTTACGACCTTCAAAAGCGCACCATCGGGGTTGACGCTGATGACCACAAACAGGATAAACAGCGCCATGCTCAAAAAGGCCACGACCCAGCTGGCGGGAATGGGATTTTCATACTCCGTTTTGACCTTCGGGGTCTTTGCGGACGTTTTCTTTTTCGTGGATTTCGCCGGGGCCGATTTTGTGGACGAAGCCGCGGCGGGCGTCTTCTTTTTGGCGTCCGAGACCATTTTTTCCGCCTTGCTGGCGGTTTTCTTCTCAGCCATACGGGTCCTCCTTATGCCATAAGATTCAGAATAAAGGTGAACAGTGCCAGCCCAAAGCAGTACAGGGCGAACAGGGCAAAGCTGTGATGGGCGGCAAGATAGCGCATGATCCGGATGCCCAGAAAGCAGCCTCCGAACGCAGCCAGAGCTGTCAATATGTAGCGGATAAAAATCATAAAAGACAAGGTGCCGATTCCGTTTTCCACAATGCCCAGGACATCATAGACCAGAAATCCCAAGGTGAGCGCCATATTCATCAGCAGGGCCATGTTCAGGCTGTAGCTTTTCTCCACGCCGCAGACCGAGCCGATGGAGGTGGATACCCCAATGGCGGAAAATCCCGGCACCACAGACACCGCACCGCCCAATCCCATGAGCAGCCCCTCCACCCGGGACAATGTGCGCGAATCCCGGTTACCGCTGGGCAGAAATTGGGGAACATAGAGCACGATCCCATTCAGAAACAGGAACACGGACAGCAGCATCAGATTGCTTTTCAGGCCGGAGGCGTACTGGTAAAGAAACAGGCCGATGACAACAGGCACCAGCATGGTCCTCACCAGGCTCATGTCCATCAGGCTGCGGATATCCAGGGGGCGCTTGCGCTTCCGCTTGGGGATCCGCGCCAAAGCCCTTGCCCGGGACATGCGGACGAGCTGGGTTTGGCTGCTGAAATACAGCGCCGCAAAAACTGCCAGATGGACCAGAAAATCCATCGCATTCATATTGTCCTGAATGCCGAAAAATTTCAGCAAAAGTATCCTGTGCGCCTGTGCGGAGACAGGCAGGATGTCCGTAAGGCCTGAGAGCAGACCGTATAGAATACTTTGGAGCCAGTTCAGAGCCAAGCCGGTTCCTCCTTTACAAAGCTTTACACCTTATGATATCATATTTCCAGAAGAATTTCCAGTCCTATTTTTTCCAGTGGCAGGCCGGCGGCATGTGGGAGAAATAGGGGCAAATCTGTTGAAAAAAATCTTGCTTTGTGCTATACTGGCAGCATTGACGGGATTGCCTTGGGCGGCTTTCTCCGCAAGGAAAGGAGTGGAATGCTTATGCCGGCTTCCTTAATCCATCAGGCCAATTCCAGGCTTACCCGGATCCAATGCCTGTCGGGCAATCAGCTTAAGATGATCGCGGCCGTCTGCATGCTGATCGATCATGTGACAAAAGTATTTTATCCAAGAATTATGAATCTATTGCGAGCAATGGATTTTATAACCCCAGAGCGGTATTATTGGATACACGGAGCTTATATGGTTCTGATCTCGATTGGCGCAGTAGCCTTCCCTATTTTCGCGTTCGCCTTTGCAGAAGGATATGCCCACACCCACGACAAGAAGCGCTATCTGCTGCGGCTGGCCATATTCGCGCTGATTTCGGAAATTCCCTTTGACATTACGTTCTGTTATCAAGGAGGCCCAGAGGGATGGGCTCCGGAAATTTCCAAATATTGGCCCATGGATTGGAGCTATCAAAATGTATTTTTTACTTACTTGTGTGCGTTGTGCACACTGTGGGTTTTGGAACAGACAGGGAAAATCCGGCAAAAACCCCTGGCACGGCTGCTGCAGGGAATAATTGTTCTGGGGAGCTATTTCTTTAGCGAAAAGATTCTTCAGTGTGATTATGGCGGCTACGGCGTGGTACTCATCCTCACGGCCTATGCCCTGCGGAAAAACCGTCTGGCCCAGATCGCCGGTATGACCGTCGTGAATCTCCTCTTGTATGAGAATTTTACGTTTGTACTGGCCTGGTGTAGAGTATCCTTCGTGGTTTCTTTGCTGCTGATCCTGCTCTACAACGGAAAACGTGGAGAGAAAAATCTCAAAGCTTTCTTCTACGCCTTTTATCCCGCTCATATTACTGTTCTCGGCCTGCTGGATTGGTTGATTTTTACCGTATTGGGTGTTCTCTCTTGAAAGAGATTGTGGCGTTATTTATCACTTGGGTGGTGCCTTTGAACCGTTTCCAAGCGTCAAAAAGTTCAATCATTATGCGAAGCGTCAGTTTTGTTTCGCGCTTTCCCGAATATGGAGGTATTTTATGAAACGCCTTATTGCCTTGCTGCTTGTGCTGCTGATTTCCGTGCTGTCCTTAAGCCTAACAGCTTGTGCCGCTGTGGACGCGGTAAAGGACTTAAAGAACGAAAGCGTTCCGTCCCAAACGCTTACGCTAAAAGATACATGGACAGATGTTTGGGTTGAGGGAAATTGGCAGGCGGCTGATTTAACAGTGACAAACCATTACACCAGTGCTTATGATGTGAAGGTTCGGATTGTCAGTATAGACTACTCAGAAATAATCGCTTCCGAAGAAACCATTCCATCCGGATATTCCGCAACGTTTTCTTCGGTCCCTTCCGGCAATTTTATCATACAGGCGAAGTCAGCGGATGATGTTTTGCGTGAATACACGCTGTCCTATCACAGCTAACTCCGTTTTATGATGTAGAGCCGCGGTTGCTTTTCCCGGGACAATGGAGTTTAATGGGAAAACCGCATTTGGGCGGGGTACGGCCCGGACTTTATGGATTCATTTGGGGAGGCACGTATGAATCAGAACCCTGCACTGGCGCAAATTCGGGAAAAAGAAAGGGCGTCCCATACGCAGCTCTATTCCGAACATGCGCTGTACCAGGATGGCAGCTGGCTGAAAAAGCCAGTCAAATCGGTTCTGGAGCTAATCCCATTGTTCCGCAGTCATACACAGCTGCGTGTGCTGGACCTGGGCTGCGGCGTGGGAAGAAACTGCATTGCCATTGCGCGGCATTTCAGCAGCATCCCATGTTCCGTTGATTGTGTGGATATTCTGGAATTGGCCATTCAAAAGCTGGAAGAGAACGCGGACAAATATGGCGTAGCGCAAAGCATTCACGGAATTGTGGAACCGATTGACGCATATTCCATTCCCCCAAACCAGTACGACTGGATTCTTGCGGTTTCCGCCCTGGAGCATATGGATTCTAAAACATCCTTTCTTAAAAAATTGGAAGAAATCAGGGACGGCATTCGGAAAAACGGTATTGTATCTCTGGTTATCAATTCGGATGTCAAAGAATTTGACAAATCCACGGGAAGCGCCATGCCGGTACAATTCGAGTTAAATTTCTCCACAGCAGAATTGCGGGACCTTCTGGAGCAGGTTTTCCGCGGCTGGCAGGTGCTGAAATCCACCGTGAAGGCCCAGCAATATGACATTCACCGGGAAAACGGTATCTGCGTGTTGCGGACCAGCGTTGTAACGTTTGCGGCGAAAAAATAACGGCGGGGGTACTCCCCCGCCCTGATTTATTTCTTCTGCCTGTCGATCATTTTGTGCAGTGTGGAAAGGGCGTCATTCAGGCCGCCCAGTTTATCAATAAGGCCGGAGGAAACCGCTTCCTTGCCGTAGAGAATGGTGCCCACATCTGTGGCCATTTCCCCGGTGGCCATCATATAGTGCTCAAAGTCCTCCCGGCTGATCCGGGAATTGGCCGTGACGAAGTCCGCGATCTGCTCCTGAATGCGCTGAAAATAGCGGAAGGTCTGGGGCGCGCCCACCACGATCCCCGTCATGCGCACGGGATGCACCGTCATGCTGGCCGTTGGGGTGATGAAGGATTTTTTCGTGCACACCGCCAACGGGATGCCGATGGAATGTCCCCCGCCCAAAACCAGGGAAACCGTGGGCTTTTTCATGCCCGCGATCATTTCGGCAATGGCCAGGCCCGCTTCTATGTCGCCGCCAACGGTGTTCAGCAGCAGAAGCAGGCCGTCAACATCGTCGCTTTCCTCGATCCCCGCCAGAAGGGGCAGGACATGCTCGTATTTTGTGGTTTTCACGGTTTCCGGAGCGACCTGGTGGCCCTCCACCTGGCCGATGATGGTCAGGGTGTAGATGTTTCCCTTGCTGGATTTGGTAATGTCGGAGCCAAGCTCAATGATCTGCTCCCGCTCCTGCTTTTTCATGTCCGCGTTTTCGTTCATGGTTTCTGCCTCCCGTTGGTTTTTCTTAGGATAACCAATTTGTTTATACTAATTCATACTTGAAAGCGGAGCCAAATTGTCGTATAATAAGCACCGGTGATGCTATGGCAACGAAAACCAATGCGGTCCGGCTGGTACAGCAGGCCAAAATTCCCGTGCAGGAACGTTTTTATGAATTTGATGAAACGGACTTAAGCGGCACCCACGCCGCCTCCGCCATCGGGATGAACCCGGAACAGGTGTTCAAAACCCTGGTGGCCCGGGGCGAAAAGACAGGGATCAATGTATTCTGCATTCCCGTGTGCTGCGATCTGGATCTGAAAAAGGCCGCCAAGGCCGCCGGAGACAAGAACATGGAGCTTGTGGCCGTGAAAGAGCTGCTGGGGCTGACCGGCTATATCCGGGGCGGATGCAGCCCGGTGGGAATGAAGAAAAAATATCCCACGTTCTTTGACGAAACGGCTTCCCTGTGGGAGGAAATCGCCGTTTCCGCAGGAGCCAGAGGGCATCAAATGCTCCTCCCGCCGGAGGCGCTGGCCGCGCTGGTGGGCGCAAAATTTGTGGATATTATCATATAGAAAGGACAAAAGCTATGTACGAGTACAAAACCAAGGGCACCTGCTCTCAGATGATCTATTTCGACATCGAGGACAACAAGGTAAAGAACGTCCAGTTCCTGGGAGGCTGCAACGGCAACCTGAAGGGCATCGGCAAGCTTGTGGAGGGCATGGATGTCGATGAAGTGATCGCCCGCACCGAAGGCATCCGGTGCGGTATGAAAGCCACCTCCTGCCCCGACCAGCTGGCCCAGGCTCTGAAGGCGGCAAAGGCAAAAGGGTAAATTTCAAAAATAGTAGGGCGGAGACATGTCTCCGCCCTACGGTTATGTATTACGCAAGAATGATTTTGACAATATAGATCGCCAGCAGGTGCAGCGGATAAAAGGCGTAGAAAAACCACTTGGAGATTTTGATCTTCGTATTGGTATTGAGGAAAATCAGCGGCGCCGCCAGAATGCAGAATATTTCAAAGCCAATGGCGTGCCCGGCGACCGTAAGCGCCAGCGGGTCATCCGGATAGCAGTTCAGGGCCGGCAGGTAGGACAGCACATACAGAGCCGCACCCAGCCAGGGCTTGTTCCTGCAAAGATAGAAGATCAGCATCAAAATGAGGCCCGTGGCGGCATAGTCAAAATTGATGCACATCAGCGCCAGCACGGCGGCGGCAAACAGCCACCATTTTTTCTCCCGGAAACTCCACAGCCCCAGAAGGCTGACAAAAAGCGTGAAGAAAATATTCAGGCTCGTAAATTCCTCCCAGAAACGGTCGGCATTGAAGGCCAGCACATAAACCGGCTGGGACAGAAAGGCAAAAACCGCCAGACGGATCAAATATTTCTTAATGTCCCGGGTGTAGAGCATGCCCACGGTCATGCAATAGCAGAAAATGGGAAATGCCAGACGTCCAATCCAGCGGAAAACCGGGTACTGCGGGAAAAAGGCGCTGCCAACATGGTCAACGGTCATGGAAATTATGGCGATGATTTTTAGAAAATCGGTGTCTAGGTTTGTTTGCAGCCTGCGCTCGTTCATATTTGTTTCTCCTCGTGGTTTGATATGGCGGCTTTTCTTTCGCCTGCTGCCAGTATAGCAGGTTTGGAAGATACCGCCATAGAAAACGCGTAAACTAATACGCAAAAGGAAAAATCTAATACTGTCTCTTCTAGCCAGGAATGGGAATCACGATCTTGAGAACAAAGCGCCCATCCGGGGTTTCTGCCTTACACTGGCCGTCGTATTTTTCAACCGCTTTTCGGATATTGGGAAGCCCGAAACCGTGGACGAAGGCGTCCTGCTTGGTGGTTCGTCCCCCTGCGGCCGGGCCGGGAAGCATGTTGTTTTCCACGGTGATGACCAGCATGTCCCGGATGCGGGAGGCCTTTGCGGTAATGAGCCGAAGCTCCTGGGGGAGCTTTTCGCTGGCTTCGATGGCGTTGTCCAGGGCGTTTCCGAAGATGGTGCTGATATCCAGCGGCGTAAGAAAACCACCGTCCTCCAACTGGATCACCGCGCTGAAGTCAATCTGCTTCTGCCTGGCAATTTGGGCCTTGTCCCGGAGGAGAATATCCAGGAAATCATTTCCCGTGTGGATGTAGCTTTCAAAATCACTGATTTGCTCCTGCAGTGTTTGGATGGACTGCATGACCTCCTGGGGATGGTCCGTCCGGGTCTGCAGCACCAGAAGATGGTTCTTCATGTCATGGTAAATGCTGCGGATCCGTTCCTCATCCCGGAGCCTGTCCTGCCAGTAGGCCTGCTTCTGCTCCAGCTCCTGGGCGCGGCAGGCCGTCTGAACGGTACTGCAAAGATAGGATACAAAATAGATCCCCCCGAAGCTGGAAAAAACCGCCGCGCCGCAGATGGGATAGGCAATGACCGCCCTCTCCGGCAGAAAATAGAGGACGGTAAAGATCGCCACCACCGGCGCAAGCATCAGTGCGTCGATCATCAGCCAAAGCTTTCGCGTCAGAACGGCGGAAATCTGCTTCAGATACTTGCCCAAAAGCGCCCAGGTTCCCAGCCAGAACAGCAGCCGCAATGCCAGGAATGCCGTGTAAATGACCGCGCTCATCAGGTACATCCCGCTGGTCCAGCCCATGTCTATGCCGGATGGCGCCCCGGTGAGACGGAAAAACAGCCCGCTCCCCATATTCCGCATCAAATAGTTTATGGCGATCACCGCAGGATAAAAGACCAACACGGCGGTGAGTTTCTCCAGACGGCTTCCCCGGTGGAACACCGCCACATAGGCGACAAAACCCAGCATGGCCCCCAAAAGCGCGTCCAAATCATTGGCATACACGATCACACAGGCCATGCAGCCGCACAGAAGAAAGGCCAAAATCCGCACAAACCGGCCTTCCCGCAGCGGAAGAAAGGTTTGCAGTATCCAAAAGAAAACAAAGCCGTAGCACCATTCCAGGAGAAAGCCGAGAGCATGCAAAACGGAAATCACAGCATATCCCCCCAATATTCTGCCAGCTTTTCCATAAACGCTTTTCGCCTTGGCTGGCTGATGGGCAGGACTTCTCCGGTGATCAGGGTGATTTCCAGCTTCCTGGCGCCCTTCACATAGGCTAGATTGACAAGGTAGCTGCTGTGACAGCGGGCAAATCCCTGCCCCGAAAGCTCCCGCTCCAACTCCTTCATACTTTTGTAGCAGACAATATCCTCCTGCTCCGTATGGCACAGCAGATTCCTGCGGTAGGTTTCCACATACCGCAGGCTGCTCAGCCGGATTTTGTATTTTCCCGTGTCATTGACAATCAAATACGCGGGGCTGTTTTCCCGGCGGTGCCTGCGGATAAACAGATCCAGCTCCGATTTCAGCCGCAGGTATTTCAGGGGCTTGAGGATGTAATTGGCCGCACGGTATTGATAGCCCTCCAGGGCATACTGGGCCATTGTGGTTAAAAAGATGATTTCCACCGTTTCATCCATCTGCCGGATGCGCCCGGCTGCATGCAGGCCGTCCACCAGCTTCATCTGGATATCCAGAAAAATCAGGTCGATGGAAGGATCGTATTTTTCCAACAGCTCCATACCGTCGTAATAGGCGCTTATTTTGATCTCCTGGCCGGTTTCGGCGGAATACTGTTCCAGCATCCGGGTCAAACCGCCGACAAAGGCTTTCTCGTCGTCACAAATGGCAATATGTATCATGGCCCCATTCCCTTATTCATCGCGGAAAAGATTCAGCGCAAACAAATCAAACGGCTGAATCTGCGTGCAGACATGGTCATCAAAGGTAAATTTCACGACCCAGGGCATCAGGCCCCGAATCCGTTCAAAATCTGCGTAGCCGAAGGTTGGATCGTAGTGGTTCAGGACCGTGCTCAAGGCCGTCCCGTGGCTGCCTATGACAATGGTTTTCTCTTTGCAGGCATCCAAAACGGCATTCAGGGCACGGATATTGCGCTTCTGAACCTCCCGCAGACTTTCGCCGCCGAAGCGTTTGTAGTCAAAATCTGCCCATTGCCGGCGACAAAAGCCGTTGAAATCCCCAATCCAGGCGCTTTCCACTTTTCGTTCCCGGAAATCCCAGACTGTGGTAATGTCCAGATTCCGGGCTTCGGCAAAATCCGCCACCGTATCCACCGCCCGTTTATAGGGACTGGACAGAACCATATCCACAGCCTTATCCGACAGGAACGCCGTGACCAGCCGCCTGTCCCGGAGTCCCTTGGGGCTTAGCTCCCTGGTTTGGTCGTCGTGATTCTGGAAATTCGGCTCCGCATGGCGGACAAAATAGACAGTTGTCATGGCCCCTCCTGAAAATTCTGTTCAATATAGGCAAAAAAAGGCTTTTTTCTGACCGCTTCCCCATTTTCCGCATACCAGGCAAAGGCTTCCCGCAGTCCCTCCGCCAAGGGTTTGGTATCGGGCATCAGAGATAGCTGCCTTTTCACGTCCAAAAAATACGCATAATTGTAAAACGGGAAGTAATTCCGCTGCTCCGTATCCGCTTCAACGGTAATAAATTCCGGCGACTTCCCGGCGGCTTCGTAGCACGCCCGAACCCATTCCCTGACCGTAACGGCATCCCGGCTGCCGACATTGAAGATGTGCTGCTTGGGGTGTGTTTTCAAAATGATATGAATGAAGCGGCACAGGTCGTCCACATGCAGGAACTGGAGCTTCATGCTGCCGTCTCCAGGCAGATAAAAAGGACGATTCCCCATGGCGCAATCGAAAACAAATGCCTCCCGGTATATATTATTGCCGGGGCCGTAGAGATAGGGCGGGCGCAGAAGGTAGGCACTGGGAATTCTGGCCTGTGCGGCTTTTTCAGCGGCAATTTTGCCTGTGCCGTATTTTCCCCAGAACCGGTTGACCCCTGTGGGCGTTTCCTCGGTAAAGGGCTGGAGCGCGGTTTCCGGATATACGGCGCTGGAACTGATCAGGATATAGTCGCCAAAGCTTTCCAGCGCGTTCAAAAGGCAGTCGACATCCGTCTCATCATAGGCGGTAACATCCACAACGGCATCAAAATGATACCCGTGAAGCCTGTTTCCCAAATCATGCCTGTCCCCCTGAATCAGGTGCACGCCGGGACACTGCGGATGGGTATTGCGGTTGAGGACGTAGACATCGAATTTGTCCGCAAAATACCGGGCCACCCGCTGGCTGACTAAGACGGTCCCCCCTGTTACGAGCATTTTCTTCATATTGCAAATCCCCCAATTCATGGGGCCATTATAGCATTGGTGTCAAAACAAGTCAATATTTCGGGAATCCGGCCTTGCACAGGCATTTTTACCGTGCTATAATAAAAAAACTGAAAAAAAGAAAGAAGGTCGCAGCTGTGACAAATGCGGAGCAGCACTACAAAAAAATGACGGAAACTCCGGTATCCAGGCTCATTTTAAATCTTGGCATCCCCACCACCATTTCCATGCTGATCACAAACATCTACAACATGGCGGATACCTATTTCGTAGGGACCCTGGGAGAGAGCGCCCAGGCCGCCACCGGTGTCCTGTTTACCGTTCAGGCCATCATGCAGGGCATCGCCTTTATGTTTGGACATGGAGGCGGTACTTTTATCGCCCGGGAGTTGGCGGACAAGGATACGGATAAGGCCACCATGTACATATCCAGCTGCTTCTTTGCGGGAGGGATTATTGGGCTTCTGATCTGTGTGCTGGGCCTTTCCTTTCTGGAGCCGCTGGTGCGGTTCCTGGGAAGTACGGAAACCATTGTTCCCCATGCCAAGGACTATGGATTCTGGATTCTGCTGGCGGCTCCCTTCATTATCTGTTCCCTGATTCTGAACAACGGCCTGCGGTATGAGGGCAAGGCATTTTATGCCATGTTCGGCCTGACAGCCGGCGGCATTCTGAATATTTTGGGCGATTACGTTCTGGTCATGCGGCTGGGAATGGGCGTATACGGCGCCGGTCTTGCCACAGCGGCTTCCCAGGTGGTGAGCTTCTCCATCCTGCTGGTGATGTATCTGAAAATGGCCCAAAGCACCATCCGGCTCAAGGCCATGAGCAGGAAACCGGGGCTGTACCTGACGGTTGCCCGGGTGGGACTCCCCTCTTTGATCCGCCAGGGCCTGACCTCCGTGACCATCGGCCTGCAGAACAATGTGACCAAGCCCTTCGGCGACGCGGCCATGGCGGCAATGAGCGTGGTAAACCGTTATTCCAACTTCCTGATGTGCGTGGGACTTGGCATGGGACAGGGCTTCCAGCCTGTGGCCTCCTTTAACTATCAGGCGAAAAAGGTGGACCGGGTCAAGAAGGGACTGCTGTTTACCACGGCATTCGGCCTGGTGTTCATCGGCGGCATGTCCATTCTGAGCATGATTTTCGCGGAACCCATCATCTCGATCTTCCAGAAGCATGAGGAGGTCATCCGCATCGGTGCCACAGCCCTGCGGTATACGGCCTTCGGCATGATCTTCATGTCCTTCTCCACCCCGGTGAATATGCTGTATCAGAGCATCCAGCAGCCGACGATTTCCTCCGTGCTGTCGCTGATCCGCTCCGGCGGCGTGACCATCCCCATGCTGCTGATCGCCGTGCCGCTGCTGGGGCTGACGGGCATCCAGACCGCACAGCCCACGGCGGATGTGGTGGCCGGATTGCTCAGCATTCCCTTTATCATCCGTTTCCTGCGATCAAAAGAATAACAAATGCAAACCGGACAGCCGTATGGCTGTCCGGTTTGCGTTTGTTATTCCTTGACCGCCGCCAAAATGATCCGCACCAGTTCCTCCCGGCCGTTTCCTTTCTCTGCGGAAAAGGGGATGACGGGGCAATCCTCGGGAAGCGCCAGATCCTCCCGGATGGTTTTCAGATTCGGCTCCAGCTCGCTTTTTTTCAGCTTGTCCATCTTGTTGGCCACGACCACGAAGGGGCAGCCGCTTTCCAAAAACCAGTTCGCCATGGTGATGTCGTTGTTCGTAGGCGGATGGCGGTAGTCCACGATGAGAACGCCCAAATTGATCCGTCCCGCCGCGAAATAATCCTCCATCAGTCTGCCCCAGCGCTCCTTTTCCTTCTGGGAAACCTGGGCAAAGCCGTAGCCGGGCAAATCCACCAGGTAACACTTGCGGTCGATGACAAAGTAGTTGACGTGCACGGTTTTTCCGGGCCTGTCCCCTACCCGGGCGAAGTTTTTCCGCTGCAGCAGCCGGTTGATAACGGAGGATTTTCCCACGTTGGACTTTCCGGCAAAGGCAATTTCCGGCAAGCGGTTCCTGGGAAAGTCCTTGGGGGACGCGGCGGAAATCAAAAATTCCACATTCTGAAAATTCATGCCTTCCTCCCGTTACTGCCGCAACTCCGGCTTCCGGGCCTTCGGCTTTACCTCCCCGGGCAGCTCTGACAAAATGGCGGGACTCATGCCCGTATGGCGGTTCAGGGCAGCATCCAGCACGGTATCCACCGTCTGGGCACTGATGAAATTCAGCTGGCGGCGGACGGTCTGGTCGATTTCCTCCAGATCCCGCTCGTTATCCTTGGGGATAATGACCGTGCGGACACCGTGGCGCAGGGCCGCCATGGTTTTTTCCTTCAGCCCGCCGATGCGCATGACCCGTCCCCGCAGGGAAATTTCTCCGGTCATAGCCACATCCCGGCGGACAGTGGTGTTCGTCAATGCCGAAACCATGGCAGTGCAGACCGTGACGCCTGCGGAGGGACCGTCCTTGGGAACCGCTCCCTCGGGGAAATGGACATGGATGTCCTTGGTCTTGTAAAAATCGTGGGCGACTCCCAGCCTCTGGGCATTGGCCCGGATATAGCTCAGGGCCGCATGGGCGGATTCCTTCATCACATCCCCCAGGTTGCCCGTCAGCTCCAGCTTCCCGCTGCCATCCATGACGTTGACTTCCACTTCCAACGTTTCGCCGCCGACGCTGGTCCAGGCAAGTCCCGTGACCAGGCCCACCTGGTCGGTGCAGGGCAGACGGTCGGGCAGGAATTTGCGGACGCCCAGGAAATCCTCAATATTGGTTCCCGTCACCGTGATTTTCCTGGGAATCTCCTGGGTGACGATTTGCATGGCGGCCTTGCGGCAGATTTCGCCGAAGGCCCGTTCCAGGCTGCGGACACCGGATTCCCGGGTGTAGCAGGAGATGATCTCCCGAATGGCGTCATCGGTGACGCGAAGCTGCTGCTTTTTCAGCCCGTGCTTTTTCAGCTGCTTGGGGATCAGATGGTTTTTCGCGATCATCAGCTTCTCTTCATCGGTATAAGAGCCAAGCTCGATGACCTCCATGCGGTCCAGCAAGGGTCTGGGAACGGTATCCAGGGTATTGGCCGTGGTGATGAAGAGCACGTCGGACAGATCATAGGGAATTTCCAGGTAGTGGTCCCGGTAGCTGTGGTTCTGCTCGGCGTCCAGCACTTCCAGCAGGGCTGCGCTGGGGTCTCCCCGGTAGTCCGCGCCCATTTTGTCGATTTCGTCCAACAGCAGCAGCGGATTGGCGCTGCCGGCCTGGGTCATGGCCGTCATGATGCGGCCGGGCATGGCACCCACATAGGTTTTCCGATGGCCCCGGATATCCGCTTCATCGTGAACGCCGCCCAGAGAGATGCGGGCCATCTTCCGGTTCAGACTCTTGGCGATGGAATAGGAGATGGAGGTTTTGCCCACACCGGGAGGGCCGACCAGGCAGATGATCTGCGGGGGCATTTCCGGGGCCATCTGGCGGACGGCAATGGTTTCCAGAATACGCTCCTTCACCTTTTCCAGGCCAAAATGGTCATGCTCCAGAATCTTCCGGGCGGCGGCAACGTCCACACGCTCCTTGGTTTTCTTGTTCCAGGGCAGTTCCAGCACCGTGTCCAGATAATTGCGGAGCACCGCTCCCTCGGAGGAGCCGAAGGGCTGCTTTTTCAGGCGCTCCACATCCTTTAGAAGCTTTTTCTCATGCTCTTCGGCAAGGTGCAGGCCGCGGATACTTTGGGCGTAGGTTTCAAACTCGTTTTCCTCGTCCCCCTCCCCCAGCTCGTCCCGAATGACCTTCATCTGCTCCCGCAGATAATAGTCCTTCTGGTTCTGGTCAATGGCGGAGCGGGTCTTTTCCTGGATATCCGATTCCAGATTCAGCATCTCCACCTCCTGCCGCAGCAGGCGGACGGCACTTTCCAGCCGGCGGGTGGGGTTCAACTGGCAAAGCAGCTTAGCCTTGTCCGGGAAATCGATGCCGGAATTCTGAGCGATGGAATCGGCAATGAAGCTGCTGCTCTCGCTGGCGATCATCCGAAGATGAACGGATTGGGCCGGATACTCCGACATCTGCAGATACAGGCCGTAAAGGGAATTGGCCTCCCGGCGCAAAGCGTGGGCGCGCAGAGAGTCTGCGGTATCCGGGGCGGAAACGGACTCCACCGTGCCGCAGAGGTAAGGCTCGCTCTGCTGCAGTTCGGTGATTTTGCCCCGGCAGATTCCCGTCACCAGCACCCGGAGGTTTTCCCCCTGGGTCTTCAGTACCTGCTTGACCTTGGCGACGGTGCCGATGGCATACAAATCGGCAAGCTTGGGATCATCCTGCAGCAGGTCCTTCTGGGGGATCAGCAGCAGGACCTGGTCCTGTTTCATAGCCGCTTCCAAAGCCAGCACAGACTTGTTGCGGCCCACGTCAAAGTGGATGGTCTGTTCGGGAAATACCGCCAGTCCCCGGAGGGCCAGAATGGGCATTTTCCCGGCGTAAATTGTCTCAGTCAAGGTTTCGTCCCTCCTTTTGCAAAAAAGGGGGTAGAAAACTACCCCCTTCCAGGTTATTTCTTTCCTGCCAGCTTTTCCCTGGGATGGGCAGAATCCCGCACAATGCCGGGAACACCACCCTCAATGGCTTCCGGGGTGATGACCACCTTCTTGATGGACAGGTCCGACGGAATCAGGAACATGATGCTGGTCATGACCTTCTCCATAATGGCCCGCAGGCCTCTTGCGCCAATCTGGCGGTCAAGTGCCTTCTGGGCAATCAGCAGCAGAGCCTCGTCGGAAATTTCCAGGGCCACGCCATCCATATCCAGAAGGGCCTGGTACTGCTTGGTCAGGGCGTTTTTCGGCTCCACCAGGATTCGGACCAGATCATTCTGGGTCAGGCTCTGCAAGGTGGTGATCACCGGCATACGGCCCACCAGTTCGGGGATAATGCCGAATTTCAGCAGGTCATACGGCTCCACCTGGGAAAACAGGGTGCCCACATCCCGGTCGTTTTTGCTCTGGACCGGGGCATCGAAGCCGATGGCGCTTTTGTCCGTGCGCTTTTCAATGATCTTATCCAGACCGTCAAAGGCGCCGCCGCAGATGAACAGGATATTGGTGGTATCCAGCTGAATCATCTCCTGCTGGGGATGCTTCCGCCCTCCCTGGGGCGGGACGCTGGCAACGGTGCCCTCCAAAATTTTCAGCAGGGCCTGCTGGACACCCTCACCGGAAACATCCCGGGTGATGGAGGTGTTTTCGCTCTTGCGGGCGATTTTATCCATTTCATCGATGTAGATGATGCCGCGCTCCGCCAGCTCCACATCAAAGTCCGCCGCCTGCAGCAGGCGCAGAAGGATGTTTTCCACATCGTCGCCCACATAACCGGCTTCGGTCAGCGTGGTGGCATCGGCGATGGCGAAGGGCACATTCAAAATCTTGGCCAGCGTCTGGGCAAAGAGGGTTTTGCCGCTGCCCGTAGGGCCGATCAGAAGAATGTTGCTCTTTTGCAGCTCCACATCGGAGTCCGCGCCGAAATAAATGCGCTTATAGTGGTTGTATACCGCAACGGACAGGGCGACCTTGGCGTCATCCTGGCCAATGATATAGTGATCCATGAAGGATTTGATCTCCATGGGGGTGGGAAGCTTCTCCGGGGCCTTCAGCCCCTCGGGCGCATCCAGCTCATATTCCTCCTGCAGTAGCTCGCTGCAGGCTGCCACGCATTCGCTGCAAATATACACCCCAGGACCGGCAATCAGCCGCGAAGCCTGGTTCTCCCGCTTCCCGCAAAAGCTGCAGCGAACCGGCGTTTCCGTTTTCTTTGCCATGCACCTGGTACCTCGTTTCTTTGTTTATTAATGATGCTCCAGCACCCGGTCGATCAGGCCGAAAGCCTTGGCCTCCTCGGCGGACATAAAGTTGTCGCGCTCACAGGCGGCGGTGACCTCTTCCACGCTCTTGCCGGTGTTTTCCGCCAGGATGCGGTTCATCCGGGCCTTGATGGTTTCCAGGCGCTTCAGGTGGATAGCCATATCCGTGATCTGCCCCTGGGTACCGGCGGAGGGCTGGTGGATCATGATCTCAGCGTTGGGCAGAGCCATACGCTTGCCCTTGGTGCCCGCGCTGAGCAGGAAAGCGCCCATGGACGCGGCCATGCCGACACAGATGGTAGCCACATCGCACTTGATGTACTGCATGGTGTCATAAATGGCCATACCTGCCGTGACGCTGCCGCCGGGGCTGTTGATATAGAACTGGACATCCTTGTCCGGGTCCTGGGCCTCCAGATACAGCAGCTGGGCGACCACCAGGGAGGCCGTGGTATCGTTGACCTCCTCGGACAGGAAAATGATGCGGTCATTCAGCAGACGGGAAAAAATATCATAGCTGCGCTCGCCGCGGCTGGTCTGCTCGACAACATAGGGAACTAAACTCATGGTGATGTCTCCTTTCATGGGGTTTGAAACATTCTAACCATTGAAGAGGAAGGTTATTCCTCACAGTGGGGGGATTCCGGAAAAGCCGGGCGGGGAATTACGCCTCGGTCTTCTCCTCTGCCTTCTCCTCGGCCTTGGGGGCCACGGCAACAGCGGAGTCCGCGATGAGCTTCATGGCCTTCCGGGTGGTCAGGCTGCCGGTGATCTCGTTCATGGGAACCATTTCCTTGACCTTGTCCAGCTCCAGCTGGTACTGGTCGGCCAGAGCCTGGAATTCCGCCTCGATCTCCTCGTCGGTGACGGTCAGGCCCTCTGCCTCCACGATCTTCTCCAAAGTGACGCTGATCTTTGCCTGCTTCTCAGCGGCGGGACGGAAGGCGTCACGCATGGTGTTGAGGTCGCCGCCCATCATCTTGGCGTACTGGTCCATGGAATAGCCGCTCATCTGCAGCTGATAGGCAAAGCGCTCCATCTGGGTGTCCAGCTCGGCCTCCACAAGGGCCTTGGGCATATCCACGGTGGTGTTCTCCGCCGCCTTCTCCACGGCGCTCTGCTCAAAAGCGGTCTGGGCCTGCTTCTCGGCCTGCTCCTGGGCCTTGGCACGGATATCGGCCTTCAGCTCCTCCAGGGTGTCGAACTCGGAAACATCCTTGGCAAACTCGTCGTCCTGCTCGGGAACATTGGTCACGGTCAGCTTATTCAGCTTGACATGGAACACGACACTCTTGCCTGCCAGCTCCGCGTGGTAGTCCTCAGGGAAGGTGACGTTGATGTCCTTCTCCTCCCCGGCGCTCATGCCCACAACCTGCTCTTCAAAGCCGGGAACAAACTGGCCGGAGCCAAGCTTCAGGTCAAAATTGTCGCCCTTGCCGCCGTCGAAGGGAACGCCATTGTCGAAGCCCTCGAAGTCGATGTTGGCGGTATCGCCCATCTCGGCGGGACGCTCCACGGTCTCGGTGGAGGCGACATTCTCCGCCATACGGTCCAGCTCGGCCTGAACCTGCGCATCGAAAACGGAAACCTCAGCCTTCTCCACTTCCAGGCCCTTGTACTGGCCCAGGGTGACCTCGGGATAGACCTCGGTGGTCAGAGTCAGGGTGACGATATTGTCCTCGCTGATCTGCATGTCGGTCAGGTTGGGCCGGCCGATGGCCTTGAATTCCTGTCCCGCCACCGCGAAGTCATAGACCTGGGGGAAGATCTCTTCCAGGCCGTCTTCATAGAAAACGTGAGCGCCGTACATGGCCTCCACCATCTTACGGGGAGCCTTGCCCTTGCGGAAGCCGGGGATCAGGATGTTCTTGCGGGTCTTCAGGTAGGCCTTGTTGACGCCGGATTCCATCAGTTCCTTGTCGATTTCCACGACGATGGTCGCTTCATTGCCGTTTCTTTCAATGCTCTTTACGTTCATTTACTGTAATCCTCCTAAATTGGTTCGCAGAACGAGACCATTTTATATGTATTTTTTATATAGCCGATATATTCTATCAAAATAAGACGGTTTTGTCCATAGTTTTCTGAAAAAACTTTTATGAAATTACTTTGTACGGTGCGAACCCAATGTAATCCGACGCCACCAGTTTGAAGTCCACCCCGTCCCACAGTCCTTCCACAGCCAATTTGTGGCTGCCGCCGTGAAGATGGCCGTAGAAACAGCGGCAAACCCGGTACTTTTGCAGCAGCGCCAGGATCTCCGGGCATTCATAGCCCCGGTACCGGGGGGGATAGTGGAGAAATACCAGCTTGGGCATCTGACCTGCCGCCTTCAAAGAGGCCTCCAAACGAATCAGCTCCCGCTTGAACACCTTCTCGTCGTGCTGGCCGCTGCGGTCCTCTTCGTAAAACCAGCCCCGGGTGCCGCAGAGGGCGTAGCCGCCGTATTCATAGCAGTTGTTGTTTAATAGGTGCAGATTTTCAAAACCGTTTTCCTGGCAGAATTTCTGGAATTTCGCGGCGGTGCTCCACCAGTAGTCGTGGTTACCCTTGAGGATGATCTTCCGCCCCGGGATGGCGTTGATCCAGTCAAAATCCGCCTTTGCGCCGGGTAGGTCCAGCGCCCAGCTTAAATCCCCCAGCAGGACGGTGGTATCTTCAGGCCGGATGACGGACATTCCCGCCTTCAGCTTGTCCATATAGCCCACCCAGGCACCGCCGAACACATCCATGGGTTTCGGCGCCCCAAGGCACAAGTGCAGGTCACCGATGGCATAAAGCGCCATGGGACACCTCCTTTCTACAATCAGGAATCGTAACCATAACAAAACACATGCGAGCCGATGGTTCCCCAGACATTCTTATTGACGGAGAAGGTCGCATAGAAAACCACATCGATGGGAAGCACATAAGGGCCATAGAGCGCCCGTTCAACGGCTTTATACTGGGTATCGGCCGGCTCTGCCAAGTACAGGTTCTTCGCCGCCGTGAATTGCTCATCCGCGTAAATGATGTTGTAAATGGAAGATTGGAAATTCCCGGAAACCAGGCGGTTCAAAATGACCTCCGCCACTGCCTGCTGCCCTTCGAATGGTTCGCTCTGTGCCTCCATGGCAATCAGCCTCGCCATCAAATCCACTTCCGCATCCGTCAGCTCCAGATCGGGGTAGCGGGATTGCCCGGGGCGCGGCTCCGGCACATAAAGAAACGGCTCCTCCGGCATTTCGCTCTTGTCATATATCCATGCGCCCGAAAAGCCGGCAATCAGCTTTCCCGACGTAAAACCGTTTTCGAAGCTGTCAGCCAGATGCGCAGCGGTATAATTCTGCGGGTCCGGATCGATCACCCAATAGCTTCCCTCATCATTCACGCCGGTCACCACGATGAAATGGCTTCCTCCGGGAAAAAGAGATTGGCTGCCCATCAGGAAAATGGCAACCTTCCCTTCCCGCACAGCGCTCAGCGCATCGTTGACATTTTTGGCACGGTACCAGGAAAGCTGCAGCAGGTCGGACACGGATTCCAGCCGCTTATAGCTGCTGCCGGTAATCTGTACCATCCAATCCGCAATCTCGTCGGGATGGTAAACGTGGTCCGTCATATAGCTTGCCACCATGGCAAGGGCCGTCACATTGCTGCCGCTGGTGGCAACGGTGCCGCTGCCGTAACGGATGTCAGGATAATCCAGCTGGGAATAGTGCGGAACCGTGTCAATGGTCGCCTTGGCCGGCTCGGTTTCTTCCGGCTGAGTTTCCTCCGGCTGAGTCTCTTTCGGCTGAGACTCCTCAGTCTCCCTGGGGGCGGTTTCCTCCGCTGCTGCTGACGCTGTCTCAGTCTCGGGAGGCAGTGTTGTTTCCGTCTGCTCCGTCTGCACGGCGGCACCGGTAGGGGCGTCCGTAACGGCGTGATGGGCCAATTTCCATGAGAAAAATATCGCGCACGCCAAAGCAATGCAGGTAATCAAAATCAGGCAGCCTGTCTTGACATTTTTATTCATACAAATCCTCCGTGGGGGAAATGGCGTTGTTTGCCATAAATCCTTCCGGGGCGGGATGCCGGCACTTTCCTTTATTGTTTCCTATGAAGCTTTCATAGGAAATGCTGTTCAAGCGCCTCCTCCGATATACCCAGGGCTTTTGCGGTCACCCCGGCATCGCAGATGGGGCTTTTCTCCGCCAGCACCACGGCATGACGGCTTTCCCCCGTTTTTCCCCGGTAATCCAGCAGCCCGGCGTAGGACAGCGCCGCATAGGGCGACAACAGATAGCCTGCGGAAGCGTAGACCCCGGAAATGGTGGATTCCATCCGGCGGCTGCTGACAACGCTGACCTCCAGCCCCTCCCCGATTCGGGAAAGCGTACCGCCCGCGGGGCAGTATATTCCGCCCCGGCGGCAGGCATCCAGATAGGCTTCCACCTCGGATATCCCGCCGCAGGCGAAAACCAGCCGTTCCAGCCCGGAGGGAAGGGTCACATCCGCGTCAGGCGTGTTGGTTGTGACGCATACCGCGTCGGTGCGGAGCTGACCGTGATGCACAAGATTCCACAGATTTCCGTTTTCGTTGCAGCAGCAGATGATTTTGCCGATGGGCAGTCCCCAGGACCTTGCGTACCATGCGCTCATGGGCAGGTCAAAATCCCCGGAAACCACGGAAATATCCACCTTCTTGTCGAAACCGGCGATTCCCGCCCGCATCAGTTCTCCGAAAATGCCGAACAGCACTCCAATCCCAACCGCAATTTTGACCCAGCCGCCATCTGCGCCTGGCTGTCCGCCCCGCAGCTGGCCCGCGAGACTGCGCACCATGCGGTCAAACTTCCACTCCGGGTTGTGCCAGCACTCCCCCAGGATGATCCGCTGGGGCAGATTGACCAGCCGCACGGGATAGCGGCCTGCGGAAAACTCCACGTCCCAGCCGCTGAGCTTGGTGTTGAACAGCAGGTTCAAAAGCTCCGCGACGCACTGGTTAAAGGGCTTCTCTCCCAGCGCCTCCAGGTCGGCCCGGGAAAAGGATGGGGCCCGGAAGGGCAGATACATGCCGCCGTCGGGGCCCCGGTTTTCCCGCAGCACCCGCTGGGCCGTGTAAGCGTCCCGGTTATCTCGTGTGGTAATATACAGCACGTTCCATCACTCCAATGGCATTGTTCCAGAATATGTCCATAACCGTTTCCTCGTCCAGTCCCCGCTCCAACAGGCGCTCCGCCACTTTGGGCCAGCTCTGAACGCCTTCAAATCCTGCGGGCATGGCATCGATGCCGTCCAGATCGCCGCCCAGGGCAATGTGCTTGCCGCTGGGGTCAAGCTCCATAAAGTGGAAAATATGGTCGCAGATGGTGTCGATGGTGGGATTTTCTCCGGTAAATTCGTCGCAGGCATTGTAGCCCGCCACACCCCCGGTCTCCACAATGGCCCGGAACATATCGTCCGTCAGGTTCCGGCTGTGGTTCCAGACGGCACGGCTGTTGGAATGGGTGGCGATGATGGGCGCCCCGGTGATCTCCATAATATCCCAGAAGCCTTCGTCGCTGATATGGCTGACATCAACGAGTATCCCTAGGCGCTGGGCCTCCCGGACAAATTCCCGGCCCCGGTCCGTCAGGCCGCCGCCCGTTACATTGGAGCCGGTGAGCGGATTGCTTTCGTTCCAGCCCAGGCTGGAGACCCGGAAACCAATGGCAAACAGATCCTGCAGCAGCTCCGGGTCATAGCCAAAGCCCGCCGTGCCCTCTAAGGTCAGGATCGCGGACATTTTTCCGTTTTCCCGGTTCTGCTGGATTTGCGCAGGGCTGTAAGCAATGGCGATCAGGTCGCTGTTCTGATTCACCTCCCGCTGAATGGTCGCAAGCTCCCGCTCAAAGACCACAATGGGCGATATTTTGCGCCACTGCTCCATCATCGGCGTGGTAAAGCAGGCAAAGCACTGGGCATAGCCCCCAAGACGGGAGGCCCGCTCCAGATCAATATGGCCTTGGTTGCTTCTCAGGCTTCCGGCCTGATTCATATCCCCGCCCAGCAGCTTTAGGGCGGTGTCGCAGTGAAAATCAAAAACAGGGAAATTCATTGAAACGCATCCTCCATATGGTGAATCTCCGGCCGGGGTGTGTTTGTCCCCGCCGGGGCGTAAATTTCGATCACATCGAACCGGGGCTGCAGGTTGGTCGGGTTTTCCGACAGGTACAGGGCGGCGGTGGTACGGAGCCTGTCCTGCTTCCGCCTGTCCACATACTCCATCGCCATGGCAAAATCCGCCGATTTGCGAAGCTTTACCTCCACAAACACCAGAAATTTCCGGTTCCGGGCAATGAGGTCGATCTCCCCGAACCGGCAGCGATAGCCCGCCGCCAGAATTTGATAGCGCTTTCCGCGCAGGTATTCTGCCGCCAGGGCTTCCCCCCAGGCGCCGGACAGGTTATTTCTCCCCATAGAACTTTCTCAGGAAGGTTACGCGGTGGATTGGACAGGGGCCATGCTCCCGAAGGGCGGCGTAATGCGCCCTGGTACCGTAGCCCTTATGGATGTCAAACCCGTATTGGGGGTATGTTTCCGCCATTTTCAGCATCAAATCGTCACGGGAGACCTTGGCCAGAATGGAGGCCGCCGCGATGCTGGCGCTGAGGCTGTCCCCCTTGACGATGGTTTTGACGGGCAGGCCGAAATCCTTTTCCCGGTTGCCGTCGATGAGAGCCAGGGCCGGACGGACGGACAGCTGGTCCAGCGCCCGCTGCATGGCAAGAAACGTAGCCTGCAAAATGTTGATTTCGTCAATTTCCTGTTCGGATGCGAAACCGATGCCGTAGGCAATGGCCTGCTCCTGGATCATGGGAAACAATTCCCTTCTTTTTTTATCCGAAAGCTTTTTACTGTCGGTGAGGCCGGGCAGCTCCAGGTGCTCCGGCAAAATCACCGCCGCCGCACAGACCGGTCCCGCCAATGGTCCCCGTCCCGCTTCATCCACGCCGCAGATCGGCCCGAAGCCCTGGGCGTAAAACCCATCCTCAATTTCCCACATATCGATATTGCTCATACCGTTTCCTCCGGCATTTCCAGCGTAAATTTGCCCAGCTTGCCGCTGCGGAATTCATCCAGCAGCACCTTGCACATGCGCTCGGTGTTGACTTCGCCGCCGGAAACCAGATATCCCCGCTTCCGTCCGGCGGCTTCCATCAGCTCCCAGCCAGGGGTCCCGGCGGGGGCCTCCACTTTATAACGCTCCAAAAGCGTTTGGGGGTAGAATTTATGCAGCAGTTCCATCAGGCGGCAGGCAAGTTCTTCAATGTCGATGACCCCCTCCTTGACGGCGCCGGTATAGGCCAGCATCATGCCGACCTCCGGGTCCTCAAATTTGGGCCACAGGATACCGGGGGTATCCAGCAGCTGCAGGCCGCTGTCCACCGTGACCCACTGCTTGCCCCGGGTGACGCCGGGACGGTTTTCCGCCTTGGCGCCCTTTCTGCCGGAAATCTGATTGATCAGGGTGGATTTTCCCACATTGGGAATGCCCACCACCATGACCCGCAGCGGGCGGTTCATGCCCCGCTTGGCGTCCCGCTCCAGCTTTTCAGCGCAGGCGGACCGGGCGGCGGGGGTAAAGTCCCCAATTCCCTTCCGGGTCTTGCAGTCGGTGGCGATCACCGCCATCCCCTTTTTCCTGAAATGGTCCGCCCATTTTTGGGTGGCGTTGGGGTCCGCCAGATCCATCCGGTTCAGCACCAAAATCCGGGGCTTACCGCCGCAGATGGCGTCAATATCCGGGTTGCGGCTGGACATCGGGATTCGGGCATCCACGATCTCGCAGACCGCGTCCACCTGCTTCAAATCCGCTTCGATCTGGCGGCGGGTCTTGGTCATGTGGCCGGGATACCACTGGATGTTCATTTTTTCCGGCTGTGTCATTGAATCGCTCCCATTCTGCTGTCATCCCGGAGCAGGGTGCCGTGATGGGTGCCGGGAATCATCAGGTAAATGGCCTTGCCCAGAATCTCCCGTTTGTCGATCTGCCCGATTTCCGGGTTCCGGCTGTCCTTGGACACCGCGCGGTTGTCACCGAGGACAAAGATACAGCCCTCGTTCACCGTCAGCGGGAACACGACCCCCTCGGAATCCACCGTCAGGTTGTGGATATAGTCCTCCTCCAGGGCCATACCGTCCACATAGACGATTCCGTTTTCAAAGTCGATATCCACCGTCTGCCCCTCCGTGGCGATGACCCGTTTGACGATGGGACTGCCATTGTCGAAGTCCGACTTACTGATGACCACAATGTCTCCCCGCTGGGGGGTATGGTAAAACACGTTGCTCAGAAGCAGCAGGTAGTCCCCGTCCCAAAGGGTGGAGTACATGGAGTCTCCCGACACCACGATCACCCGGAACAGCAGCAAAAAGACCAGCAAAATGGCCATAAGCATATAAATCAGGTCATGCAGGTACAGCACTGTGCTTTTTTTCCAGCCCAGCTTTTTCTCTTTTTTCTTCTTCTTTTCTTCCGCGGCCATAGCGGCTTCCTCCTATCAAAACGGCACTGTGCCGGATATAGGCAAATGCTCCCTGAATTGGAGCGCTCTGCCTTATAGTATAACACAGAAAGAGACGGTTTTCTATAACAAAGTGTGAAAATTTCTGCAAGAAGCGGAACCAAATAATAAAAAAAGAGGGCAAAGCCCTCTCTTTTTATTGATTTGCAGATTAGACCTTCTCCTTAACCTTGGCGGCCTTGCCATAGCGGTCACGCAGGTAGTACAGCTTTGCCCGGCGAACCTTGCCCTTACGGACAGTCTCGATCATGGCAACGTTGGGAGAATGCAGGGGGAAGACCTTCTCACAGCCGACACCGTAGGAGATACGGCGGACGGTAATGGTCTCGCCGATACCGCCATGCTTGCGGGCGATCACAGTGCCTTCAAACACCTGAATACGCTCACGGGAGCCTTCCTTGATGCGCACATGCACACGAACGGTGTCGCCCACCCGAACCTCGGGCAGCTCTTCCTTCATGTACTGGCTGTTCAGAGCCTTAACCAAATCCATTTCTTTGTCCTCCTTAAATATTAGGCGTTCATGCGAGCCGTTTTATGTTCGCAGAGGACGCACCTTGATTTCAGACCGATTTATTTTAGCACGGCGCATGAAGAAAATCAAGTACTTTTTTAGAAAAATTTACGGATTTTGGATGTCACTTCTGCGCAATGGCTGTGACAACGACATCCCCCGTGACTTCAAAAATATCAATGACGCCGCTGTCATAGCATTGGGCCGTAATGTCTTCGCCGCCCATGGTCACCGTGACGGAAGAGAGTGTATAGCCCGCCAGCGGCACCAGCTCCGTATGATAATAGTCCTGCTCTTCCGCAAGATCAACACTGCTGCTGGTCGTGCAGTTGGTCAGATGGCTGGTGACGCGGTAGAGCAGATACGGGATACCGCCGTAGGCATAGATCCGGTCCCGGCCTGTGCCGAGGCGGGTAAGAAAAACATGCCCGCTCTCCCGGTTGACGGTTACGAAGTCCATAACAGGCTCCGCCGCCGTGGAAGCGATGGTGACCGCCGCACAGGGCAGTTCATCGGCTACGATTCCGTCCTGATGGGTATGTCCTGCAAAAAAACCAATGATCCGGGCTGTTGTGCGTCCGGTATAGTCACAGCTGACGCTGACATAGTCCCCCTGCCCTGCCGTACCGGCGGTTCCGCTGTAGCTTTGTCCCCAGTGGAAGGCACGAAGAATCCCCTTTAGGACAGCGTCATCCCGGATGGTTATGCCCAGGCCGGAAGCCGGGGATACATGGGCCGCCAAAACCACATCCCAGTCCTCTTCTTCAAAGGACAGCGCCATGGAGGCCAGCCAGTTCAGCTGTGCATTGCCATAGCCAAAGCCGTCCCCTGCCCCGGAGGAATTCAGGACGATGAACCGGATTTTTGCCGCCGGATCATCCAGATAATAATAGGAGCCGTCACCGCCAAAGATACGCCGGGAATCCTCCGCCAGCTTGCGGAAAACCGTACCGTAAAGCGCTTTGGCATCCAGGCTTCCCCCGTTCCATGCGCCGTCCGCTTCCCCCTGGACCTGAAGCAGCCGCCGCCAGCCGATGGGGGCCAGCATTTCATCGGCGGCGGTGTGGCTTTGCCGCAGCTGCGCTTCACTGTCTGTCCCGGCAGCGGCGGCATCCCCGCACATCAGAGCGAAGGGAATGCGGCACCTGTCCATCACGGCTGCGGCCAAATGCCCGGCAAAAGACGTATTTCCGGGCACGGCATGGCAGTCGGACAGATACGCAAAGCTCACGCAGTTTCTGCCTCCCGCGTCCTGAAGCGCCGTGACCGTTTGGACGGCGGCCTCCACCGCCGTCTGCCAGCTTCCCGGAACCAGATAGGATGCCGCCGCATCCCGGGCGGCTTTGTCGGCGTAACCCTTGGTGGCCGCGTCCGAATCCTCCACCGGCGCCCTTACTCCCTGCAGCCGGGTGTTGTGGAAGTGGATGAGCACCGCCGCGTCCGTTGTCAGGGTCCCGGTGATGTTGATCTGCTGGACATCCCCCAGCTCCGCCGTGCTGCCAAGACCTCCCCGCAGGGATTCCAGCCACTCGTCCTGCGTGCCCTCAAAGCCATTTTCCACTGCCAATTCATAGGCGGATTGGCCCCGGAAGGCGCCGCTTTCCTCCGCCTGGGCAAGCGCCTCGTTTACGGCTTCCTCCCAATTCGGAATTGTTACAGCCTCCACCCGGGTCACGGCCCCGTAGTCATCCACTGCGGCCACCCGGAAATACTGCCCCACCGCAGCGGTTTCCGGCCCACGCAGAAATCCGGTCACCTCTAAAGTGCCGCCTGTTTCCTGCCCCGGCAATACCGCCTGCTGTATGGAAAGCAGGATGGCAAAGGTGCTGATTTTGCTGCTTCCACGATAAAGCGCCACGGACAAAAGTACCGGGCCGGCCACGGTAAGCACCTGGGGTGCGATGTCCACTGTCAGCACATGCCCCTCTGCTGTCCAGGCGGGCGTCCCACCGCCAAGGGTGTCATATTCCCCGCCGGTTCCGTCCGCCCTGCGAAAAGAGACCACCGCGTGGACATCCTCCGGGATGCTCCAGGGTTCCGCGCCGCAATACAGGGAAAGCTCCAGCTGGCGCGCATACTGGTCTCCCTCCACCATTTCGGCCCTGGGCATTCCCGCCTGTCCGGCCAAATCCATTGTCAGCTTGTGTTTTACGATCATAAACCGATCCTCCCTTCGCCCTTGAGAAAAAACGGACGTTGGGTTGCACACCGGAAAGCAACAAAAGGAAGAAGCCTAGGCTTCTTCCTCGCGGTTACGGTTCATGGGATTCCATTTTCCACTGATATAGCAGACCATAAACATGGTAAACAGCAGCAGGTTATGGCCGATCATACAGGCCCAGGCGGAAACAAGTCCCATTCCCAGCAGCTGGGTGCACAGAAATGTCCCCACAATGCGGACACCCCACATGCCGGTAATGCTGAATACAAAGGGCAGCAGCGTATTGCCCATTCCCTGCATCATGCCCTCGATGATGATGGACACACCGTAAAACGGCTCGGATACGGCAACCATCCGCAGCACCATGGCCCCCAGAACGATCACCTGTGTATCCTTTGAAAATAGGGACATCATTTGGGGCGCGAAGGCAAACAGCAACGATCCTGATACGATCATCAGACTGACCTCGATAAAAATGATCATCCGGGCCAGCTTCTGAATACGGCTGTTGTCCCCTGCCCCCAGCGCATTGCCTGCCAGCGTGGCCGCGGCGGTCTGCATGCCATAGCCGGGGATATAAAAGGCGGATTCCACCGTATTGGCAATGGTGTGCGCCGCCGTTGCCACATCCCCGAGGGAGTTGATCATGGCGGCAAAGGCCACATAGCCCAAAGAGGTACCAAAGCGCTGCAGTCCATTTGGCAGCGCGACCTTCAGACAGGGCTTCAAAACCTCCCAATCCGGCCGCAGGGACTGTCCCTTAGGAGAGATCACGCTGTGCCGCCAAAGGCAAACGGTGGTGCATATGCCGCCAACGGTGAAGGCAATGGCGCTGGCCACCGCCGCGCCAATGACCCCCATTCCCGCGCCGGGCAGGGTCACGCCCAGGAATTTCCGGGTGGGATAGATCAGCAGAAAATTCAGCACCACATTGATGGCGTTCACCAGGATCCCTACCCGCATAGGCGTTTTGGTATCCCCCACGGCACGCAGAAGCGTACCGAAAATGATGATGGCGGTCCTGGCCAGCATGGGCGTATAAAGGATGAAAAAATACCGTGACGCAAGCTGCTGGATCGGCCCGTCCACCTGCATCCAAACCGGGACCAGACCGCTTAAGCTCAGGGTAAGGACGGTAAACAAAATGCCGCAGAACAGCACGGCCAGCACCGCCTGGGAAGCGGCCTTCCCTGCCCGCTTTGTATCCCCCGCGCCGCAGGCACGGGACACAAAGGAAAGAAAGCCGACGCCCACGGCGGAAATGGTGCTGCCAATCAGCCAGTTGATGGTGCTGGTGGCGCCGACGGCGGCGGTGGCCTGGGTACCCAGGGTGCCGACCATGGCGGTGTCAATATACTGCACCGCCGTCTGCATCAGCTCTTCCAGCATGGTGGGCCAGGCAAGGGCAAAAATCGTGGGCACCATTTCCCAGGGCAGGCTGAATTGTCTGTTTCTTTTCATAAGTATGCCTCCCACGATCTGCAGCCGGCTTCCTGATTCCGGTTTTTTACCAAAATCAAGAGGACATCCAAACGGATGTCCTCTTGATTTTGGTGGGCGAGGCGGGACTTGAACCCGCACGTCCGCAGTGAACACTAGAACCTGAATCTAGCGAGTCTACCAATTCCACCACTCGCCCATATGGATGCCGTCTCTTGACGGCCTCAATATATTAGCACGCTTTCAGGGATTTGTCAATAGTTATTTTCCAATTTTCCGCATTTTCCCCGGCTCTGGCAGTTCATGCCAACGTCCTTGCGCAGAACATAGCGCTCGGAACCATATTTTTCCAGCTTTTTCTGGATGGTATATCCCTGGTTCAGAACATTCTCCAGGCTGAACCGGTTCTCCGGGTGAACGGTGCAGAGCAGGATGTGCGCCCCCTCCCCGGCGATCTGGGCTTCTGCGAACTCCATCAGGCGCTTTTGCAGTCCCTGGCCCCGGTAGTCCGGGTGAACGGCGGCGGTGTCCATGTTGACAACCCGCAGAAGCTCCCCTTCCGTCAGGCCAAGGTCATAGCCGTAGTTATCCCTGCCCAGGCCGGGACGCACAATGGTGAACACCCCGGCCAGACGGCTGCCATCCATGGCGGTCCACAGCTCCATGGCGCCGCTGGCCATCATTTCCCGAGTTTCTTCCGCCGGGGAGAGGAAAAACCATTCCTTGTGGGCCATTGCCTCCCAAACCTCCCGGAGGAAGCGGAGCATAGGCTCCGTATCCTCCGGGGTTCCTTTTCGAATCACAATGCTCATTCCGCCTCCGTCAGGTAGCTGCTGATGCAGTACAGGGTCTGCCCGTTATAGTCCACTCTTGACCAGCCTAAATCCCGGTTGATGCCCGTCCGGGTGACCACATCCCCGTTTTTGATGGTGGCCACCACCACACAGTCCGGGTTGTCCACACTGGGCAGGGAGCGCAAATTCACTTCCACCTTGGCGGTCACCCGTTCATTTACCTCTTCAAATTGGGTCCGAATCTCTCCGTCCTCCGGCTGGGATGCCCCGGTGCTGCCGCCAGCCTCTGTCAGGTAGCTGGTGACCGCGTAGCAGGTCTGTCCATTGTATATCAGCTTTGACCAGCCATTTTCACTGATGCCGATGCAGGTGGCCACATCACCGTTTTCCAGCTGGCCTAAAATCTGAACGTCCTCCCGTTCCACACTGGGCAATGACCTCAGATTAACCACATCTTTGGCGGTGACCTGCTGGTTGACCTCGGCAAACTGGGTCTGGATACTGCCGCCATCCTCCGAAACGGGAGCAGCGTCAGGGTCATAATCCAGGTCTGTGGTCAGATAGCTGGTAACGGCGTAGTAGGTCTCCCCGTTAAAAAGGAGCTTCGACCAGCCGCTGTCGCTGACGGCAACCCGCTGGGCCACCTCTCCGTTTTGCAGGGTGTAGAGGACCTGGCTGTCCGTATCCTGGCTGGGAATGCTGCGCAGGTTGGTTTCCACCTTGGCGGTCACCTGCTCATCGGTTTCGGTAAAGTGCATCATGGCTTCCACATCGGGGCCGACCTCCTCCGGGGGCGTCTGGTCCTTGGCAGGCTCGATGCCGTCATAGCCGAAGTAGGCAACATTCAGGTCCACATTTTGGGAAATGCCCTCCGCCATGCCCTCCTTGGTGTACTGCCACATGTGGTGGGTCCCGGTGTAGCTGGATTGGGGCGTTGCGGGATAGGGTTCCTCAGGATACTGGGCGACCCAGATTTTATAGTGCTTCGCAATGCGCTCCGTCTCCCATTGGGTTTCCAGCTCGTTTTTGGAGGCATAGAACATGCCCTCGTAGCCCAGCTTTTCCATGGTTTTCAGGAATGCCAGCGCAATGTCCGTGCGGGCTTCCGCGCTCATGCCATACTGGCGGCTGTCCGTCTCCCGGAACCCCTCACAGTCATAGGCCACGGGATACGTAATGGGATATTGGGAGATCAAGGCGGCCACCCACTGGGCTTCCTCCACGGCCTCCTCCTCGGACGTGGCAGTGGAGAAGAAATAGGCCCCCAGCTTGATGCCTGCCTTGCTGCCCTCCTGCAGATTGTACCGGGCATTGCTGTCCTCCTTGATCACACCGTCGGAGCTTCCCCGGTAGCCCAGGCGAACCATGGCAAAATCAATCCCGGACTGGGCCAGGGACTGCCAGTTGATGGTGGCCTGATACCTGGCCACGTCCACGCCGAAGGTGGTCTGCTCCGTCTGCTTGGTCGCTCGTGAGGGGCCGCCGCAGCCCGTAAACAGGCCCAGCAGCATGATAAGGCTCAGAACGGCGGCAAAGAAACGCCATGCCGTATTCTCTTTTTTCTGTTTCATAAGGGTGATCCTTTATTTTTCTGATTTGTGGTTTCCACGGATATAGAATATCACAAATGTCGAAAAATGTCTATCCCCACAGTTTTCGGCGGAAGATTTCGCGCAGACAGACCCGATTGCAGCGCACCAAAGTCTCCCTTGTGCGCTTCCGTGCCAGTGCTTCGCGGGAAGATTCTCAGCAGTTTACAAAACCTTCCTATAGTATCCTGGCGATCAATCCAGTCGTACCGGACCAAACCGGCGGGCAATTGATTTACAAAAAAACCGTTTATGGAATGTCCGTATCATACATCTGAAGCATCCGCGACAGAATGGTGCCGCTGATGCCAAGCCATGCAACACGCCCATTTTCCGCAATCTGGTCTTCCGCATATTCAAGATCCTCAAACTGACCGTAGAAATCCTCCGTCCATGTGATCCGCGTCACTGGCAAAGCCAGACAAGCCTCAAAGCTTTGGTCTGTGACGTTTCCCAAAGTCTCGCGGTAAGCCTGCTTGCCCTGCTCGGACAGAATGTCACCCACCAGTTGCTGAGAGAACCAACAGAAGTGCCCCTCTTCTTTTTTGTATGTTATCCCCAAAGGCACTCCATCTACGCTGTTCAGGGTGTACTCTTCGGCCTCCGGGCCGTACAACTGCCGCAGATTGGCAACAATGGCTTCCTTGTCGCAGTCCTCCGGATAGTATATCCATACCCCACTGAGCCCAAAATAATCGCTGGTTTCCGGGAGGTAATTTTCAAAGCAGAACATCGCCGTCAGCGCTGTCTCCCCGAAAGCGGTCCAATTCGGTACCTCGGCGTAAAAGTATTCGGATGTAGGGCCAGTTCCAATTTTCCGCCCGAACATCGTAAAGGTAGTAACGCCCGGTTCAACTTCCTGCCGGTTCAGCGTTTCCAAATCCAGGCCCAGCGCCTCAGAAACCTCCTCAGGACTGCTGTTCCAGCGAATGCCGGGGAGGGCGAGCGTCTCCTCCAAGCCAGGGGATTTCTTCGGATTGACCGCACAGGCCGCCAGCACCGCAATGCACACCACCGCACAAATGACGCAAACCCACAGCTTCGGCTTTTTCCATTTTGCCATATTCAAAACACGTCCTTTCGCGTCTCCTTCGCCAAAGGCCAAGGGTGTACCCGAGATGCTGCTGCGGCCTGTGGAAAGCCGCAGCAGCGAGGCGGAGTAGTCCGCCCGGATGTGTCCGCCCAGCTTCCGGATTACCGCTTCATCGCAGCTCATTTCCATATCCTTTCCCGCCAGAAGGAAGGCCGCCCACACCAGAGGATTGAACCAGTGAACGCAAAGCGCCCCATAGGCCAGCAGCTTCACGATATGGTCCCCCCGGCGGATGTGATGGCGCTCATGGGCGATGATGTAGCGCCGCTCCTCCACCGCAGTGGAGGACGGCAGGTAGACCCTGGGACGCAGAATGCCCAGGACGAAGGGGGATTCCATGTGATCGGCCAGATAGGTGTTCTCCCGGTAGTGCACGGCTCCCACCAGCCTCCACCGTAGGCGGAGGTACTTGGCCATACTGTACGCAACCATGGCGGCGGCACCCACCAGCCAGACAAAGCCCGCAATTGTCAGCACCGAAGCAGGCTTGTCCCCGTTCTCCGGTTCCGCCTGGGATGGTTGGGATGCTTCCTGCTCCGGCGCTTCCGCAAAGGTATGCCCGCTTTGCTGAGAGGCCGGCACAGCCGGAAAATAGGACACATTGCTTGCCATTCCTGCAGTATCGGTGACCTGGGGCCGGAAAATTTCCAGCAGCGACACCGGCGAGGACAGCGATACCGGGCAGAGCAGCCGGAACAGGACCACGGCCCAAAGGGCATAGGAAAAAATCTTGGGCGCCCTTTTCAGCAGCAGCCGCACCGCCATAACGCACAGAATCACCACGCTGGCAGTCAGGCTCATGTTCAGGACCTGCAAAAACACCTTATCCATGGGTCTGCCCCCTCATGCCCTCAATGATTTTCTGCAATTCATCGATTTCGGCGTCAGACAGTTTCTTTCGGCTTCCAAAGGCCACCAGGAAAGATGGCAGCGAGCCATCAAAGGTGTCCTCCACAAATTTTTCACTTTGCAGGGCAAAAAACTCCTGCTTGCTGACTAAGGATGTAACGGTCCCTCCCTGGTTGCAGAACAATCCCCGGTCGCACAGCCGTTTCAGGACCGTATACGTTGTCGTCCGCTTCCAGGCCAGCTCCTTTTCCGCCAGTTCCGCCAGTTTTCGGGAAGAAAGAGGCTCGTTCTGCCAGATAATATCGGCGAACCGGGCTTCCACTTCCCCAAGCCTTGCTTCGATCATAAGCGTCCCTCCTTATTCTACTTCCTGTAGACAACTATATTCTACACCTTGTAGACTGCTTTGTCAACCCCTTTCTTGACATCCGGTAAGCGCCATGTTATGCTTTAGGAAAAATTTAAGGAGCTGAACTGCCATGTTCTTGGAAACAAAGCGGCTGATCCTGCGAAAAATCCGGGAATCGGATTTCCCGGATTTCTGTGACTTCGCCATGGATGATAACATGTGCCGCATGATGGGCCGGGAGCCAATGCCCGATACCGCCGCGGCCAGGGTGAATTTTGACTGGCTCAAGGATAAGGAACCGCGGGGCTATGCGCTGGTGTACAAGGAAACCGGCAGGGTCATCGGCAATCTGACGGTGTGTGCGATGCCATCCTATCTGGCCGGACGCAAGGAATTGGAGGGAAAAAGCGGCTGCTCCCTCTCCTTCTCCATCTCCCGGCACTACCAGCGCAGGGGGCTGATGCAAGAGGCCGTCAGTGCCGTTATCGACCAGCTTTTTCTGGCCGAGGGCTTGGATTATATCAATTGCGGACACTTCAGCTTTAACGTCCCTTCCCGGGAGCTGCAAAGGAAATTGGGCTTTGTTTTTCTGTTCTCTGACCGCATCCAAATCAACGGTGAGGAAATTATGTGCACCGAAAATGTGCTTTGGAAGCAGCAATGGCTGGAGCGCCGGGAAAATCCTCCCCGTCAGGGACAAAAGGCTTGATTTTTCCCCACTCGGCTGGTATAATAGCAACGTCTTTGGAGATGTACCCAAGTGGCTGAAGGGTGCGGATTCGAAATCCGCTAGGCGCCGCAAGGCGTGCGGGGGTTCAAATCCCTCCATCTCCGCCAAAACCACCCATTCCCTGCGGGGGATGGGTGGTTTTTTCCCGGAATACCAAAAGCTGCGCCCCACGTTTGCGAAACGTGGGGCGCAGTGTCATTCCTGTTGAAGCAGCGTTCCGCCAAGATCATAAATGCTGTCAAAGCAAACCGTGGTTCCGTCCGCCATAACCATCGTCTGATTGTAGGTGTCCACCTTTTTGACCCTTCCCGTGATGGCCACATACGCACCGCCGCTTTTGCGCCCGTCGGGCACAAAATAGGTCACGGTGATCTCCGGCTGCTCCGCCTGATGGTTCAGAAGCAGCTGAAGCTTTTCATTCAGCATACCCTTGCCATCCACATCCAGATCAACGGACCGGTCCGTCAAACGTCCGGTTTCCTGAATGACCGCGTCGTATCCCGTCAGGGCCGCAAAGGGACTGAATTGGGCCGCCCTGTCGGTCATGGACATTCTGGGCCGGTCCGTGGAAACGTGGTGGGGCAAGTAAATAATATCCTCATACGGGCCGCTCATGCCTTGTGTCCTCCGATCTGTTTGTTCCGCTCCATGGCCGTTGCCCCATCCTGGAAATTCATTCCCTTCAAAATCGCGTTCTTTCCGTATTTCTTCCGGATATCCAGCACGGTCTGCTGCCTGCGCTTTTCCCGCTCCAGGGCAGCGTCCTCCTCCCGTTTCCGCTTCTGCTCAGCCTCAAGGTCTGTGAACAGGTCAAACTGCTGCATGGCCGGCACTTCCCGGACAGTGCTTTCCTGCACAACATGGGCCGCCGTCAGATTGATGCGCCGTACCAGCAGGTCGGGATTTACGATCCTGTCAAACAGCGCCATAACCGCCTCCGTGATCCGCCTGGTGGAGGAGATTTTTCGGGGGAGGTTCGCGGTTCCCTGGGCGTGTTTTGGCACCTTGCGGCCATAATGGTCCGTGGTGACCGGGCCGTCATACTTTCTGCGGATCTCCGGATCCGTCAGGCTTTCCCGGTCATAGCCTATAGTCAGCACCAGCTGATCCGTAACCAGGCCCTTGTCCACCAGATCCAGCACCAGAAGGTCCGTCATTTCCCGCACGACCAGCTTCGCCTTTTCAAAGGAATAGGGACATTGCAGCACCTGCCCGGAGCCGACGCTGCTGCTGCCGGGCCTGTAAGCCTTGATGTCCCCGATGGTACAAGGCTCCCATCCCCAGGCATGGTCGATCAGCAGCTCCGCATTGATGCCGAATAACTGATAGAGCATCCTTTCATTGTGGATGGAGCACCGGGCAATGTCCCCCATGGTAAACAGGCCGTGGGCCTCCAGCTTCCGGGCGTAGCCCCTGCCCACCCGCCAGAAATCTGTCAAAGGGCGGTGGCTCCAAAGCTGGCGGCGGTAGGACATTTCATCCAGCTGTGCGATCCGCACCCCGTATTCATCCGCAGGCGTGTGCTTCGCCATGATATCCATGGCGACCTTGCACAGGTACAAATTGGTTCCAATGCCCGCCGCAGCGGTAATGCCTGTGGTTTCCAGAACCTCATATATGAGCTTTCGCGCGAAGCCATAAGCCGACAGGCCGTAGGTTTTCAGGTACGGCGTTGCGTCGATGAACACCTCGTCAATGGAGTAAACATGGATATCCTCCGGGGCCACGTACTTCAGATAAATTTCATATATTTTCGCGCTGCATTCCATATAATGGGCCATGCGGGGCGTCGCGGCGATGAAATCAAGCTCCAGCCCGGGATTTTCCTTCAACGCATTGGCATCGCTGGATTTCCCTGTGAACTGCCGCCCCGGCGCTTTGGCGATCCGCAGGGCATTGACCTCCCTGACCTTCTGAATGACCTCAAAGAGCCTGGCCCGGCCGGGAATGCCATAGGCCTTCAAAGACGGGGAAACCGCAAGGCAGATGGTTTTCTCCGTGCGGCTTACATCCGCCACAACCAGGTTGGTTGTCATAGGGTCAAGTCCGCGTTCCACGCATTCCTGAGAGGCATAGAAAGACTTCAGGTCAATGGCGATATACTGTTTCTCCCTGGCCATAGTCATGCCCCCTTCAAAAGATTATCGTTCTTTTGTTTGCATTATATCACAGCATTTGCCCGGTTGCAAGAGATTTCTTCTGGAAATATCCATGCCCCGATTGGGCGGCAGGTGCGGAGCCGTGCGTAATATGCCCCCGCAGCAGATAGCCGCGGGGGCGTATGTTCCAATATCAGCCCTTTGATACTGTTTCATGATCTTCCTATGAAAAAGTTCCATTCTGGCGAATGAAACTTTTTAATGGAATATCAATATGAAACAGCTGCCGCATTCCGGTAAAAATAGACCGTCCCGGTGCCGTCCGGGTTCCCGCACAGCCTGTCTCCGTTCCGGCTTCGGATCAAATAGAGTTCCTGCGCTTCCTCCAAACCGTCTGCGCCCACGGCAAAGATGACAATGGAATCCCTGCTGAAACTGTAGGCGCCACTGAATATGGTATCACCGGAAACGGGAATCTGATGCGCTTCACATTCGATGATTCCCTCCCGGAAAACATACACGGAGCCATCCGCTGCGGAATACCATGTTCCGGTAAAGTCCTCCGGCGCAATGGCTGTCCCGGAAAGACAGCATGCAGCAGCCAGTATCAATGCTAGAATCATGCCCAATGGCAGCCAGCGTTTCATTCGTGTCCCTCCAGCGCTGTATGGATGATTTTTATTATACATCACTGGCGGGCAAAATCGCAATCCCGCAAACGGACAAAATTATGTAAACTAATTTGACCGAAATTTGGCAAAATATCCAGTTCCCTTCCGGCCCATGGAAAAGCGAATTGGCGTCCGGCGGTTTAGGCCGGACGCCAATCGAAAAAGGAAAAATAGGAAACCGTATCAGGAATTCTGTCCTACATGGAATGCCTGCATCCCCGGATACACCGCGCTCCGGTTCAGCGCCTCCTCAATCCGCAGAAGCTGGTTGTACTTTGCCACGCGCTCGGTACGGCTCGGCGCACCGGTCTTGATCTGGCAGGTATTCAAAGCGACCGCCAGATCCGCAATGGTTGTATCCTCCGTCTCACCGGAGCGGTGGGAGGTAACTGCCGTGTACCCGGCCTTGTGGGCCATCTGGATCGCCTCCAGGGTCTCGGATACGGAGCCGATCTGGTTCAGCTTAATTAAAATGGAGTTTCCGCAGCCAAGCCGGATTCCCTTGGCCAGACGCTCGGTGTTGGTGACAAAGAGGTCATCTCCCACCAGCTGTACCTTGCTGCCCAATTCCTTGGTGAGAAGCTGCCAGCCGTCCCAGTCCTCCTCATCCAGCGCGTCTTCGATGGAGATGATCGGGTATTTTTCCACCAGCTGTTTCCAATGCTGAATCAGCTCCGCAGAGGTAAAATGGGTACCCGCCTTGGGAAGGACATATTCTCCGGTCTTTCCGCCCTTCCACTCGCTGGAAGCGGCGTCCATTGCCAGCATAAAGTCCTTTCCCGGTACATATCCGGCCTTCTCAATGGCCTTCAAAATATACTGGATCGCTTCCTCGTCGCTGGACAGGTTCGGCGCGAAGCCGCCCTCATCGCCTACGGAGGTGGCAAGTCCCTTTTCCTTCAGCAGCGAAGCGAGGCTGTGGAACACTTCGGCGCACCAGCGGAGGGCTTCCTTAAAGCTGGGCGCGCCCACGGGCATGATCATGAATTCCTGCACATCCACGGTATTGGACGCATGGGCGCCGCCGTTGAGGATGTTCATCATGGGAACCGGAAGGCGGTTGCCGGAGATTCCTCCCAGGAAACGGTACAGCGGCAGGTCAAGGGCGGAAGCGGCTGCCCTTGCCGACGCGATAGAGACCGCAAGGATGGCATTGGCACCCAGCTTGGACTTGTCCTTTGTTCCGTCCGCTTCGATCATGGCCCTGTCCACCGCATAAATATCGGATGCGTCCATTCCGGTCAGGACAGCGCAGATCGTTGTGTTGATGTTTTCAACGGCCTTCCGGACGCCTTTGCCAAGGTATCTCTGTTTGTCGCCGTCGCGCAGCTCCAGGGCTTCGAATTCCCCGGTGGATGCTCCGCTGGGGGCCATGCCTCTGCCAACGGTGCCGTCGGCCAGTGTGACTTCCGCCTCCACCGTGGGATTCCCTCTGGAATCCAGAATTTCTCTTCCCGTTACTTTTTTGATTACCAAATTTGCCATGTTGAAAAACCTCCTGATATTTGATTCGGATATTTTATTAAAAACCTTCATGGAATGAACGTTTTTGATGTTTTCCCTCTCGAAAAAATCGAGAAACAGTATTAACGGATTTTTCCCTGGTTGGCTACCGCCTGCATCTTCGCCTCGATGGCCGCCGTATCTCCCAGGTATTCCTTGTGAAGTACCTCCAGGTTTTCTCCCAGATGGTATACCAGGGGGATGCCGGTGGGCAGGTTCAGATTGGTGATGCGCTCCCGGGAGAGGTGCTCCAGGTGCATGACCAGCGCCCGCAGGGAGTTCCCATGGGCGGCAATCAGCACACGTTCCCCCTGCAGAAGCCTGGGCCTGATCTCGTCCTCAAAATACGGAACGGCGCGGGCGACCGTCTCCTTCAGGCTCTCACTAAGCGGAAGCTGGTCCCCAGGGATGCCGCGGTACGGAATTTGCCCTGCCGGATTGCGCGCATCCTCTGCGGACAGGGCGGGCGGCTGCACATCATAGGAACGCCGCCAGATCTTTACCTGCTCTTCTCCGTATTTTGCCGCTGTCTGCGATTTGTTCAGCCCCTGAAGCGCGCCGTAATGCCGCTCATTCAGCTTCCATGTTTTCACAACCGGGAGCCACTCCCTGTCCATCTCCTCCAGCGCCAGGTTCAGCGTATGGATGGCCCGCTTCAGGTAAGAGGTGTAGCAGATGTCAAAATCATATCCCTCTTTTTTCAGCAGCCGCCCTGCCTGCCGGGCTTCCTCCTTTCCCGTATCCGACAGCTCCACATCGGTCCATCCGGTGAACAGGTTCTCCCGGTTCCATTCGCTTTCGCCATGGCGAAGCAATACAAGCACGTGCTCGTTCATCTATGGTTTCCTCCTATACAGTATGTTCTGGTTTGTCCCTTTTTTATCCGTGCGCATCGTGAAGCATCTGCTGAAGGGTGTGCCATCCAAGCACGGCGCATTTTACCCGTGCGGGCATATGCGCTACATCGGTCAGCGCTCCCGCCTCTTCCAGGCTTCCGATTTCCTCCTGGGAGGCCTCCCCGCGAATCATCCGCAGGAAGCTCTGGGAAAGGCGCTCCGCTTCTTCCAGGCTTTTTCCGATGATCAGGTCCAGCATGATATCCGCCGAGGCCTGGGAGATCGCGCATCCGTCCCCCACAAAGGAGCCGTTCACAATGATGCCGTTCTCTATTTCCAGTTTCAGCCGGATCACGTCTCCGCAGCTGGGATTTACCCCATCCTTTTCCATTGTGGCTTCGGGAAGGTCGTGCTTATGCGCCGGATAGAGGTTGTGCTCCGTCAAAATCGCATTATAAAAGCTTCTTTTAGAATTCTCCATAGCCCATCCTCCCCCGAACGCTTTCCACACTATTCAAGAACAGGGAAATCTCTTCCGGCGTGTTGTAAAACGCGACACTGGCCCTTGTGGTGGCCGGTACGCCGAGATGCTCCAAAAGGGGCTGGGCACAGTGGTGTCCGGCCCGCACGGCGATTCCGTCGGCGTCCAGGATGCTGCACACATCGTGGGGGTGCACGCCCTCCAGGGTAAAGCTCAGGATTCCGCAGTGCTTCCGGGGATCGCCGGAGCCTTGTACCCGGACATGGGGAATGGCCTTCAGGCCTTCCAGTGCCTGGACCGTCAGGGCAAATTCCCGTTTTCCTATGGTTTCGAATCCGACTTCCCGAATGTATTCCAGGGCGGCCTTCAGACCCCAGGCCCCCGCGGCATTGACGGTCCCCGCCTCAAACCGGTGGGGAAGCTCCGCCCATACGGCCCCTTCTCTGGTGACGGACTGGATCATCTCACCACCCAGCAAAAATGGCTCCATTTCCGCAAGCCGCTCTTTCTTTCCATAGAGAACGCCGATTCCCATGGGGCCATACAGCTTGTGGCCGGAGAAGGCGAGAAAATCCACATCCAGGCGTTGCACATCTGTGGGCATATGGGCAACGCTTTGGGCCGCATCCAGGACGACCACGGCTCCCCGCTTCCGTGCCTCTGCGACAATCCGCTCAACCGGCGGCGCGCATCCCAGCACATTGGAAATCCGGGTGATTGCCACGAGCCGGGTCCTGTCCGAGAAGGCCCGGGAGATTCCTTCCTCCGTAACGGTGCCGTCTGGCTCACATTCCAGCCAGATGAGCTTTGCCCCCGTCTTTTCCGCCAGGCGCTGCCACGGAAGCAGATTGCTGTGGTGCTCCAGAATGCTCACCACGATCTCATCCCCCGCCTTTAGATGGGACAGTCCATAGCTGCAGGCCACCAGGTTCAAGCTTTCCGTCGCATTTCTCGTGAAAATGATTTCCTCCGGTGCGGAAGCGTTCAGAAATGCCCGGACGCTTTCCCTGGCTTCTTCGTAGCGCTGTGTGGCCTCCTGCCCAAGGGAATAGATGCCCCGCAGCGGGTTTGCGTTATATTCCCGGTAAAATTCCATCTGCGCGTTCAGGACGGCTTCCGGGCGCTGCGCGGTTGCCGCATTGTCCAGATACACCACCGGATTTTCCCGGAGGAGGGGGAAATCCTTTTTGAAATCCCTCCGAAAAAGGGCGTTCTTCTCATCCGGCATGCTGCGTCATCTCCTCCAGGTATTCGTGTACTTTTTCTTCCAGGGCTTCGTTTCCGATCTGGGCGCTCAATGCCTCTATCCTGCTTCTGGCCAGCAGATTCACCGCCTCCGGCTTTTCCATTCCCCGGGATACCAAATAGAACAGGACGTCTTCATCCGGTGCCCCGACTGTGGCGCCATGGCTGCCCTGCACATCCTCCTCCGCGCAGAGGATCAGCGGGATCGTCTGGTTGACGGCATTTTCTCCCAGCATCAAAACCTCTTCCGTTTCCGCGCCTTCTGAGCCGGCGGAGCCTGTCTGAAAATCGATGGTTCCACGAAACAGCTTAAAGGCCTCTTCATCCAGAATGCCCTTGGCCAGAATCTGGCTTTTGGTTTTTTCCTCCTTGTGAAGTGTCACATAATTCAGGTCCAGCCGCTGGTCGGCTCTGAGCCAGTAGCCCAACTCTGCCGATACGCTGCTTTCGGCACCGTCCAGGCTGTTATGGAATGCCGCCCAGGTCTTTGCGCCTCCCAGGAAAAGCTGAATCAGCTCCACCCCGGCGCCTTCCCCGCATTCTGCCTGAATGTCATTCCAAAATCTGTATTTTTCTCCCAGCAGCTGCACCTGCACCAGACGCACCTTCGCCAACCTTCCGGCCTTTATTTTCGTGGCCAGGGCGAAAAAGCCTTCCGCATCCCTTTCGGAGGAAATCTCCATCCATACGGTCAGAGTACTTCCCTCCTCTGCGGTCAGTTCAACGGCTTGACTTTTCGATTCCCCCTCCCCGCAGGAAAAGCAGAAGGCACGGCGTATCTGTTCCTCCGGTTTCGCGGACAGGATTGCCGCCTTTTCCGCCGCCGCGCTTTCCAGCAGCTGCAGGTCCCTGTCCTTCAGCAGGCTTTCATTCATGCCCAGCCAGTTCCAGGTTCGTACCGGCAGCTGATTGATTTTCATTTCCGTCATGGTTTTTTCACTTCCTTTTCCACCATGCTGCCTCACCCAATGCTTCCTTTCATTTCCAGGCGAATCAGGTTATTCATCTCCACGGCGTATTCCAGCGGAAGCTCTTTGGAGACATTGTCGGCAAAGCCGCTGACGATCATGGCCCGTGCCTCTTCCTCCGGGATTCCCCGTGACATCAGATAGAAAACCGCTTCGTCGCTGATTCTGCCGATCCTTGCCTCATGGCCGACATCGGCATGCCTGGTGCGGATATCCATTGCCGGGATCGTATCGGACCGGGACTGGGAATCCAGCATCAGCGACTGGCAGGATACGGCAGATTTCGCGCCCACGGCCTGCTTCCCTATGGTCACCGCGCTGCGGAAGGTGCTGACGCCGCCGCTTTTGGATATGGAGCGGGTATTGATATAGGAGACGGTATCCGGCGCGGCGTGGACCACCTTTGCCCCCGTATCCAGGTTCTGGCCCTTTCCCGCAAAGGTGATTCCGGTAAACTCCATTCTCGCGCCCTTCCCTTTCAGGATGGTCATCGGGTACAGATAGGATACTCTGGAGCCGAAGGAGCCGGATACCCACTCCATGACACCGCCCTCTTCCACCAGCGCCCGCTTGGTGTTCAGGTTATACATATTTTTGGACCAGTTTTCAATCGTGGAGTAGCGGAGCTTTGCCCCCTTCCCCACAAACAGCTCCACGCAGCCGGCATGGAGGTTGGCCACATTGTATTTGGGCGCGGAGCAGCCCTCAATAAAGTGCAGGTCCGCCCCCTCATCCACGATGATCAGAGTGTGTTCAAACTGGCCCGCCCCCGGCGCGTTCAGACGGAAGTAGGACTGAAGCGGAATCTCCACCGACACCCCGGGCGGCACATAGACGAAAGAGCCGCCCGACCAGACCGCGCCATGGAGAGCCGCGAATTTATGATCCGACGGCGTTACCAGCTTCATAAAGTGCCGGCGCACCATTTCCCCATACTCTCCCAGAAGGGCGCTTTCCAGATCCGTGTAAACGACCCCCTGCTCGGCCACTTCCCGCCGGATGCTGTGGTAAACCAGCTCCGAATCATACTGGGCGCCCACACCGGCCAGGGACCTGCGCTCCGCCTCGGGGATACCAAGCTGTTCAAAGGTATCCTTGATCTCCTTCGGAACATCCGACCACTTCGCGGCCATTTTCGTATTGGGCCGCACGTAGGTCGCGATATGGTCCATGTCCAGGCCGTCAAGCGGAGGGCCCCAGTCCGGAAGCGGCATCTTATTGTAGATTTCCAGAGCCTGGAGCCGGAACTGCCGCATCCACTCCGGGTCCTTCTTCTCCTCGGAAATGCGCTCCACCACGGATCTGTCCAGCCCCTCCCGGATACGGTAGCTATCCTTATCTTCGTTTCGGATGTCGTAGACGCTTCTGTCCACATCGTCTACATAGGTCTTGTCCTTCATACCCCGCCCCCTGCAGCTTGCTGCTTTTCCTGGCCGGTGTATGCTTCAAACCCCAATTTGCTGATCTCCCCGATCAGGGATGCATCGCCTGTCTTGACGATTCTCCCGTCTGCCAGGATATGGGTGTAGTCCACATGAAGCTCCTGCAGGATTCCCGTACTGTGGGTGATGATGAGCAGGGCACCCTTCTGGCTCTTTTGATACGCCTCCACGCCTCTTGATACGGTGCGGACGGCGTCCACATCCAGCCCGGAGTCCGTCTCGTCCAGAATCGCCAGCGAAGGCTTCAGCAAAAGCAGCTGAAGGATTTCCGCTTTCTTCTTTTCACCGCCGGAAAAACCCACATTCAGCTCCCGTTCGGCATATTTTCCGTCCATTTGCAGCAGGTTCAGGGCCTCCTGCAGCTCCTTCTGGAAATCCCAAAGGCGGATACGGCTGCCCCTTCGCTGCTCCAGGGCATTGCGGATAAAGGTACTCAGCGGCAGCCCAGGTACCTCCAGGGGACTCTGGAAGGAAAGGAAAAGTCCTTCTTTCGCCCGTTTGTCGGGTGTCTCTTCATTAAGCCGTTTTCCACGAAACAGGATCTGCCCGCCATCGATCTGATAGCGGGGATGTCCCATCAGCGCATATCCCAGGGTGGATTTTCCCGCGCCGTTCGGTCCCATCAGCACATGGGTTTCCCCTTCTTTTATATGCAGGTCAATCCCATGGAGAAGCTCCCTGCCATCTACGGAAACCGATAGATTTTCAACATCCAGCAATCGTTCTGACATGTTTGCATCAACCTTTCTTTATTCAGCAGAATCTCTTGCGGTCAGACTTTATCCATCAGCCCACTAAATTTATGGGCTGGTTTAATCATACACCATTCAACCCACTTTGTCAATAGGTTGAATGGGATTGCTTTTTCCGCAAAAACGTGATATAGTAAAGAAAAACGCGAAACAGGAAGGGAGAACACGCTATGCTGATATCCACAAAAGGCCGGTATGCGCTATATGTATTGGTAGATTTGGCAAACCACATGGACGGCGGGTATGTCCCGTTAAAGGAGATCGCTGAGCGGCAGAATATCTCCAAAAAATATATGGAGGGCATCCTGAAGGCCCTTGTAGAAAACGGACTGCTGGAAGGCATAAAGGGAAAGGGCGGCGGCTACCGCCTGACAATGCCGCCGGAAAAATACTCTCTGGGTGAAATTCTGCGCCTGACAGAAGGAAGCCTGGCGCCGGTGGCCTGCACCTCCCCGGAGCATACGGAGTGCAGCCGTATGGACAGCTGTCCCACACGGCCCGTATGGCAGAAGCTGGACAGCCTGATCAGCGGCTATCTGGACAGCGTCACGCTGGCCGACCTGCTGGACAATGGGTGATGTGAATTCGTGCCCTCCGGGAACACTGTGGAACGCAAGTCCTGCCTGTGTCCCATGGCCGAAATCCGGTCAGCCCAGTGCCACATCCAGCGCCAGCATGACGGTGAAGCCCAAGGCAAACGCAATGGTGCCCAGGTTGGAATGCTCGCCGACGGACATCTCCGGAATCAGCTCTTCCACCACCACATAAATCATGGCACCTGCCGCGAAGCTCAGCAGGTATGGCAGGGCCGGAACCACAAAACCGGCTGCCCAGATCGTAAACACGGCCGCAACCGGTTCCACTACGCCGGACAGGACGCCCCACACAAAGGCGTCCCGTTTTTTCATTCCCTCCGCCCGCAGCGGCATGGAAATAATCGCGCCCTCCGGAAAGTTCTGGATGGCAATGCCAAGGGCCAGGGTCAGCGCTCCAGCTACGGTGATGGCCTCATTGCCCGACATCCAGCCCGCAAACACCACACCCACGGCCATTCCCTCCGGGATGTTGTGCAGTGTCACGGCCAGAACCAGCATAGTGGTCCTTTGCAGGGTTACCTTTGGTCCCTCCGGTTCGCTGCTGCCATGGTGCATGTGGGGAATGACCCTGTCCAAAAACAGCAAAAACAAAATCCCAAGCCAAAAGCCCACAACCGCCGGCAGAAACGCCAGGCGTCCCATATCCGCCGTCTGCTCCATCGCCGGAATCAGCAGACTCCAGATGGATGCCGCCACCATGACACCAGCGGCAAAGCCCGTTAATCCCCGCTGTACCGCAAGGGGCAGCCCGCCCCGCATAAACAAGACACAGGCGGCGCCCAATGTGGTTCCCAAAAACGGGAGTACGATGCCTTGAATCACTTCTGTCTGCATTCTTTTCCCTCCTTTTGCAGTTTCCTTATATTCGGATGAATCCCGCCCGGTTTATCCGACTTCATGCCATTTCCTGATTCATCGGCATCAAAACCAAAAGCGGTGCCGGTCAGTCCCCGGCGGGATATGCAGCCGCTTTGGTTAGCATACGCTAACCAAAGCCTTCAAAACAAGCCGCCTCCACAAAGCGGCCTGCTTCCTTTGGAAATGGTATGAATGGAATACCGGTGCAAAACAAAATCGGCAACCTTCTTACCGAAGCTTGCCGATTTTTGGTGGGCGAGGCGGGACTTGAACCCGCACGTCCGCAGTGAACACTAGAACCTGAATCTAGCGAGTCTACCAATTCCACCACTCGCCCATATTTGCCTACCGGGTTTCCCTCAGCGCCTGAGTATCATAGCACAGCCGGCGAATTTTGTCAATAACTTTTCGCGGAATTTATGCGGATTTTGTCCAGCGGCATCTCAATCCTTGTAGTAGAGCATACAATGGCAGTAGCCCTTGTACTCCGGATCGGCGATCTGTTCCCGGAATTCCTTGCAGATGCACTTATTTTCCTCCGTGCGCTCTAAGCGGCAGGGACAGTATCCCCCGGTGCGCTTGAGACCGTCCCGGATCATCTTCACCATTTCCTTATCCTCATTCAAGCGAACTGCCATATGTCACCGCATCCTTTCATTTATCAGTCGTTCAAATCCACCCGGTCAAAAAGCACCCGCAAACCAGCATTGGGTATAAACTTCCCTGTTTGCTGCATGCGCAGAATGGTTTCCCTATTCGCGTACATGTTCTCTTCCTTGCACTTTTTCATAAAGGTACGGCTGAATTTCGGGGTATGTCAGGGCCGCAGGCAGGGTATCCGCAAATTGAATCTCGCCGATCTCCAGCTCCGGCGGCAAAGTCTCCATCTCCATAACGTCGGCATAGTACAGCATGCCATAGCTGGCCGCACCATCTTTTACCACGCCATAGACGCACACCCGGCGGATATCCGCCTTTTTCGCACCGGTTTCCTCCCAAAGCTCCCGGCGTGCGGCATCGTCAATGGCCTCCCCCGGCTCCCGGTGGCCGCCGGGAATTTCCCAGGTGGTTCTTTTCTTATGGCGGCAGAAAATCCAATGGTTTTCGAACCGGGCTGCAATGACCGCAAATTTCAGCAGGCTGTCCGCAATTTCCTCCGGTTCATAAAAGGTAACTTCTGTCATATCCATTCCCCTCACCGCCCGGGCGGCGCATCTTTTTATTTTATTATAGCACGGGGACACAGCCGCCGCAAGATGTGCAAAATGCTTATATTTTAGTTGCAAATTTCTTCCGTTATGATACAATATAAACGAAGAAATTCAAATTCCGCCATGAAAGGAGCAAATCATATGCGTATTGGTTGTCCTAAGGAAATTAAGGCACAGGAAGGCCGGGTGGGCCTGACCCCGGCAGGCGTGGACGCCCTGATCCGGGCCGGTCATACGGTCTTTCTGGAGAAGGGTGCCGGACTTGCCAGCGGCTTTGCCGACCAGGAGTATACCGGTGTGGGCGCACAGATACTGCCCACGGCCCGGGAAGTTTATGGCGCTGCGGAAATGATCGTCAAAGTTAAGGAGCCTTTGGCCCCGGAATATGCGCTGCTGCAGGAAGGGCAGATTCTTTTTACCTACCTCCATCTGGCGCCCGATCCGGAGCAGACCCGGGCACTGCTGGAGAAAAAGGTCACCGGAATCGCCTATGAGACCGTTCAGCTGGCAGATGGAAGCCTTCCCCTGCTGGCGCCTATGAGCGAGGTGGCCGGCCGTTTGTCCATTCAGACCGGCGCGCGGCTGCTGGAGGCAAACTGCGGTGGACGGGGCATATTGCTGGGCGGTGTCACCGGCGTGGAGCGGGCCAATGTGGTCATTGTCGGCGGCGGCAACGTGGGCACCAACGCCGCGAAAATGGCGGTGGGCCTGGGCGCAAACGTGACCATTCTGGACATCAGCAGCAGGCGGCTTGCCTATCTGGACGATATTTTTAACGGCAGAATCCAGACCCTGCTGTCCAATTCCTACAATATCGCCAACGCGGTGCGCAGTGCCGACCTGGTGGTGGGCTGTGTTCTGATTCCCGGCGCCAAGGCGCCCAAGCTGGTGACGGAGGAAATGGTAAAAACCATGCGGCCCGGCAGTGTGCTGGTGGACGTGGCCATCGACCAGGGCGGCTCCATAGAAAGCATCGACCGCATTACCACCCATTCCGATCCCTATTTTGTCAAGCACGGCGTGCTGCACTACTCCGTAGCCAATATGCCCGGCGCGGTTCCCCGGACTTCCACGCTGGCGCTCACCGGCGCAACGCTTCCCTACGCCCTGAAAATCGCGAATCTGGGAGCGGAAGCCGCATGCAGGGCGGATCCCGCTTTGATGAAGGGTCTGAACACCTACCGCGGGCACCTGACCTTCCGGGCCGTCGCGGAGGCCCAGGGACTTGTGTATACCGATCCTAAGCAGCTGCTTTAATTTGCATTTCCTGTTCAAAGGGTCTCCCAGAATTGGAGGACCTCAGAGTGTCGAAAAAGTAAGTTGAAACGTAGAAGTTTACCAATTTGCATTGCACCAAAGCCTCCCTTGTGCAAAGGGAGGTGGGGCGGCGTAAGCCGCCTCGGAGGGATTGTGCAGTGGAATGTTACGAATTTGCATTAAGCTTCGGCGAAAAGGAAACATTTTGCCGCGACAATCCCTCAGTCACGCTGTTCGCGTGACAGCTCAGCGCAAGGCACTCCCTTCGGTCGCCTTTACACAAGGGAGCCTTGGGCGCTCCCGCGCCAGAGGGTTTATCGACAGTCTGGGGTCCCCCAGAAATTGGGGGACCTTTTCAGGAAACGGTGCTATTGGCCATTTCCCTGATTTACCACGATATTGCCGTTGTTTGTTTCCGCTTTGACCGTTATGGCTGGATTCCCGCCGATAATGCCGCTTGCAGTCCTACCCTCCATGGAAACGCACTCTTGAAAAGAGGTCGCAATGGAACCGTTTTTCGACGCCGCCTCAAACCGGAATTCCAACCCGGCGGGAAGCGTAAGGCAGATGTCATCATTTTTGTTGTAGAATGCCAGGTCCCCGGTCACTTGGGTATAGGTCACACGCAATTCCCCCGAATTGCTGGCCCTGAAATCCCCTGAGCCAACGGCAGAGCGGATTTCGGCGCTTCCGCTGGTGGTGGTATAAGCGGCATACCCGTCCAGGCTTTCACAGGAAAAACAGCCGCTGGTCGTGTCGATTCGGATACTGTCCGCCTTTAGCGAATCCGCCTCGATCCTTCCTCTGGTGGTGGACAGATGGATATTCTGGGCCTCTACGGTGTTCAGGCTAACCGTTCCCGCGGTGCTGTCAACGCGCAGCGCCTTTAAGGAGAGCGGAAGCGCAGAAAAATCCACATCTCCCTCCGTTGTAGTAACCGTCAAATTTTCACGGTAGGATGCCGGAACGTAAACCTCCACCCAGCGGGAAAATCCGTCCTTGAAAAACGGTTTGCCGCCCTCGCTGATGCTGATTCTGCCGCCGCCCTGCTCTGCCCTCGCGTAATAGCGGCTTTTGTTTTCTGTCATGTACTCTTTGATGACCAGGCGGCCGCTATCGCTTTCATAGAATGTCACACGCTCTTCGTCATAGGAAATGGCCACCTCTGAGATGCCGTCCAGGGAAAAGGAAATCTCATTTACCGCCCCGGAAGCCTGGTGATTAGAACAACCAGTCAGGGCCAAAAGTCCCACAGTTTCCGCCAGGCAGACTGCAATCCATTTTTTGATTTTCATGATGTATCCTCACTTTCCATTTTGAATGAATCGTTCATTCATATTTCAGAAATAAAATTAGAGGGCACAAGGCCCTGCTAATCCTATTTCTTGCTGAAATACTTTCATCAAGATTTTTCATTGAGAATCCGTGCAATTTACCGCTTGTATGCCGCTGTCAGATTATCCATGCAAATCTGCTTTGCCAAATCCGGGGAAATGTCCTTTGTTTCAAAGGCGGTGTAGCGGACATCCATTGCCCACCAGGACAGCATTTCCACGATCAATTCCGCAGTCAGCTCCAGGTTCTCCACCGGACGCAATTTCCCCTGTTCAATGAATACGCGGAGGTAACGTACCATGGTATCCAGAAATTTTCTGCGGTACGCCATATAGTGCTGTGTCAAATTCGGAAAATCATATTGGTTTTTCTCAATGAACAGACAGCCAACCGCATACCGGGCGAGAATATCAAAGGCGTCGCTGATCAGGGATTCAAAATCATACTCCGCAGCACGCAGATGGGACGCAAAATCCTCCTGGGACTGTTCAAACGCCGCCATGATCTCGCTTTCCAGGCCGGCAAACAGTTCCTCGGTGATGGGCCTTTCCAATTCCCGTTCCCAAAAAGAGGGGTCCAGGGCGCTTTTCAGGATTGCGTGCAATATCTCCTTTTTGCCTGCAAAGTCAAGATAAACCGTACCGACGGAAACGCCGACAGCCTTTGCAATATGGCTGATCTGCGTTTTTGCGTAGCCTTGCCGGAGGAACAGCCGGGCAGCCGCATCCGCGATCTGCTTCATCCGCTGGTTCAAGCTTCTCTCCCCTTTCTGATGAATGAATCATTCATTCTTATAATAGTCCTTCTTGCGTACAATGTCAATTTATTTTTCTGATCATTTTGGAAACGAAGCGGTTTTTTCAGCGCACTCTGACCACCGCGAACATCATCTGCGGGAAATCCGGCGCAACAGATGTATTGCCTTCTTCTACAATGGCAAAACCATTCTCCTTCAATTCCCTGTGAAAGGTATCAAAGCTGACCACTCTGCAGGATGTACCGGCAATTTGGACGGATTTTCCCGTCTGCCCGTGGATCCGCTCCTGAATCTCAAACGCGGTGCGTATGTCGCTCTGAAGTTCAAAGCTGCCATCGCCCATCGTGCATATCAGCGCAAGTCCATCGGGGGTCAGATGCTCCCGAATAAAACGGTAAAATGCCGTTCGGTCCCGGTCGGCAACCAGCATATGGAGCACGGCAACGGCATAGATAAAGCAAAATTTACCGCCGCATTCGCCGGAAATACAGTCAAGAACCTGAAAATGTTCCGCAAAATCCGAAAACCTCTCCCGGCAAAAGGCGATCGCTTCCTGCGAGACATCCGTTGCCAGCAAATCAAAGCCCTGCTTTAGGAGAAAACAGGCATCCCTTCCCTCCCCACATCCGATTTCCAAAATTTTGCTCTGGGATGAAATAGAAAAGGAGCGAATTGTATCTTCTACGATTGCGGATGGGCTTTCGCTGAACCACTGTAAGCCCTGCTGATGGATCTGCCGGTAACGGTCATCATAGGCTTCATAGTATTCTTTCTGCATTTTTTGCACCTCTTTTTCCAGTCGATAAAAAACGGACACCAATCAAAATTGGTGTCACGTTATGGCGGAGTGAGAGGGATTTGAACCCTCGCGCGCTTTTTAGACGCCTACTCCCTTAGCAGGGGAGCCCCTTCGGCCTCTTGGGTATCACTCCGAATCAAAGAATATTCACTTCATTGCCAAAGTATTCTAGCATAGACTGACAGGTTTGTCAAGTGCGAAATCACCGGGATTCCCAAAACCCTTGACTTTTCCCGGAACAAATGGTATAGTTTAGGACACATGGAGAGATGTCCGAGCGGTTTAAGGAGCCAGTCTTGAAAACTGGTGATGGGGCAACCCACCGTGGGTTCGAATCCCACTCTCTCCGCCATGGGTGTTTCTGCCGCGCTTGCGGCGGGAACACCCTTTTTTCGGCTCTGTGCCGCCCTCCCCTATTCGCCCACACCGGCGGCTTTTTCGGGCGCCTGTTCCCTCACCCTTCGGCCCTGTTCGTCATAAGATGGCAGGAAGGGAGGAATGCCAATGTCTTGCACACAACAGCCCCAGGGGGCGGCGGAATACCTGTGCCGCTTCCGGGAAATTCTGGAGGAAATGATCTCAGGCATGACCACCGCGCCCTTGACTGACAGCCTGTCCCACAATTTCATCGTCCAGATGATCCCCCACCATCAGGCGGCCATAGAGATGTCGCAGAATATTTTACAATACGGCCCCTGTGCCCCTCTGCGGGAAATTGCCCAGAACATCATCACGGAACAGACCAAAAGCATCGCGGATATGCGGGAGGCTCTGCCAACCTGTGAAACCATGAAAAACGACTGCCAGGACATCTGCCGGTACCGCAGGCGTTTTCAGCAGATCATTCAGACCATGTTCCGGGAGATGGGAAACGCCCCGGCGGACTGCAATCTCAACGCCGACTTCATGCGGGAGATGATCCCCCACCACATGGGCGCCATCCGCATGTCTCAGAACGCTCTGAACTTTCCGATCTGCCCCGAGCTGTATCCCATTTTACAGGCGATCATCACATCCCAGGAGAAGGGCGTCCGGGAAATGCGCCGGCTTCTGCAGTGCATGTAGCACCGTTTCCCCTTCGAAGCAGCGGAAAATACACGCCACCCTCAGCGGCCCATGCCGTCCCAAGGGTGGCGTCATTGCATATTACGGCTTTTTCCGCACCAGCTCCAAAACCTGTCCCATCTTTTCGCAGATGGCTCCGTAATTCTCCCGGCGGTGGGGCCGCAGACAGCCGGAGCAGTCCTTGATGCCAGTTTGCGTATATTGGAAATGGCCGCCGCATTTGTCCCCCAGACAGTATAGGGGGCAGTAGCAGAACAGACAGCTGAAGGTTTCGGGATCAGCGCCCTGATGGCAGGGAAAATATTCACATTCCCGGTTTTGAAAAAAATCGTAGTGTGCCATAGCTTCCCTCATTTCAAATCGATCCAATAGCGCTGCCTTGTCTCACTGCCCAGCGTGACCTCGTTTTCCAATATTCCGCCGTTGTTTTGGATGCTTTTGGCGGAACCGGTGTTTTCCTTGTCGCAGACCATTAAGACCCTGTCAATGTTCAGCTTCCTGCACTCTTCCAGCGCCAATCCGATCATCTGCGTCGCGATGCCCTTCCGCCGCTCCGAAGGGCGGACACCATCGCCGATATGGCCGACATACAGAAGCAGACCCTCATTGAGATAATGGCGGATATTCACCGCTCCCACAAAAATGTCCCGCTCTTCGTCCAGGCAGAAGAAAGTGGAATCCGGCACCAGGTTTTCCGCCGGCGCCGTAACGTCCAGATTGGCAGTGTAATGGTCAAAATCCCGGTAATCCAGGCGGTCGATGGAATAGGGAATGATTTTTTCTCCGGACGCGAGCCACTCCTCCATCATTTCCTCAAGCTGCCGGCGGTATTCCGGCCCCAGCTTTACAAGACGCAATTTCATTTTTCTTTCCTCCAAAAGCTCTTTTCAATTTCCCGCAAACATGGTATAATCGCCGCAAAGGCGGTGATTCCATGAACGTGCTGATCGACGCGGACGGCTGTCCCGTGGTGGACATTGCCATCCGGCTGTGCGGAACCTACGGTTTGCCCTGCCTGCTTCTGTGCGACACGGCCCACGAATTTCACAGGGAAGGCGCGCAGACCCTGGTGGTCGGCAAGGGGGCTGACAGCGTGGATTACGCCCTGGTAAACCGCGTCCGGGCCGGAGACATTGTGGTCACCCAGGATTACGGCCTGGCCTCCATGTGCCTGGCCCGGGGCGCCCAGGTGCTGCACCAGGACGGCTGGGCATATACCCCGGACAACATAGACGCCCTGCTTCTGCTGCGGCACAATTCCCGGAAGCTCCGGGCCTCCGGCAGCCGGGTGAAGGGGCCGAAAAAACGGACCCAGGCGCAAAACGCGGCTTTCGAAGCCGCGCTCCGGCAAATGCTTCATACCTCCGTCCAGGGATAGCTTTCGGGCGGCTCTTTGGAAAATTCCATCCACTTCCCCGTCCTGGGATGGGAAAAGCCGATGCTGTGGGACCACAGGGCAATTTCGCAGGGGTCTTCCCGGGTTCCGTACTTCCGCTCCCCCACCAGGGGCATGCCCCGGCTGGCGAACTGGACCCGAATCTGATGGGTCCTGCCGGTGCGTAGGTGAATCTTTACCCGGGAAATATCTCCGGCACGGTTCAATACCTGATAGTCAAGGACCGCCTCCTGTACGCCCTTTCCCGGTTCCGGGGCAACCATGGTCATGCGCCTTGCCTTGTCCCGGCAGAGAAGATCCCGCAGTGTTCCCGCGTCCTCCCCGGGACAGCCGTGAATGACGGCCAAATATTCCTTTGCAAAGGCGTCCTCCCGGATCTGGCGGGACAGCTCCGAGGCGGCCTGGGGGGTCCTTGCCAGCACCATCACGCCGCTGACCACCCGGTCAAGGCGGTGCACCGTGCGGATACCGGCCTTTGGGCTGCCAAGGGCCTGGCGCACCAGGTCCGGAAGGCCCCCCGGCTCGTCCGTGGACAGCACCCGGGGCGGCTTGATGCAGGCCACGATATCCTGATCGACATACAGAAGCTCCATAAGCACCTCGCAAAATTCTTTTCCATATCCTATCAGAAATCCATTCTCTTTGCAAGCGGAAGGAGATAAATTATGAATATTGTGATTTTGGACGGCCGGGCGCTGAATCCCGGCGACCTGTCCTACGACTGCATCCGCCAGTTTGGGGACGTGACCCTGTATGAGCGGACCGAAACGGAAGCGGAAGCCATCGCCCGCATTGGGGGCAGTGAAATCGTGCTGGTGAACAAGGTCCCCATCACCCGGCGCATTGTGGACGCCTGCCCCAATCTGAAGCTCATCTGCGTCCAGGCCACGGGCTACAACCTGGTGGACTGCGGTGCCTGCACCCGCCGGGGCATCCTGGTGACCAACGTTCCCACCTACGGTACTGCCGCCGTTGCCCAGTTCACCATGGCGCTGCTTCTGGAACTGTGCCACCGGGTGGGACTGCACGACGCTTCCGTCCATCAGGGGGATTGGGTGAAAAGCACCAATTTCTGCTATTGGCTGTCCCCGCAGATGGAGCTGGCGGGCAAAACCATGGGAATCATCGGCTTTGGACGCATCGGCCGGGCCGTTGGGCGGCTGGCCGGGGCCTTCGGCATGGATGTCCTTGCTTACAGCCGCTCGGAATGCGCGCAGGGCCGGGAAATTGGGAAATACGTGGAGCTGGACACTCTGCTTGCCAAATCCGATATTGTTTCGCTGCACTGCCCCCTGTCCGCGGAAACGGAAAAGCTGATCGGGCCTGAGGCCATTGCCAAAATGAAGGACGGGGCCATGCTCCTCAACACCGCCCGGGGCGGGCTGCTGGATGAGCAGGCCGTGGCCCAGGCTCTGAATTCCGGCAAACTCCGGGGCGCGGCGGTGGATGTGGTCTCCCAGGAGCCGATGTGTGAAACCAATCCCCTGCTGACCGCCCGGAACTGCATCATCACGCCCCACATTGCCTGGGCGCCGGTGGAGAGCCGCCAGCGGCTTCTGGACTGCGTGGTGGAGAATATCCGGGGATTCCTGAACGGAAAGCCTCAAAATGTGGTCAATATGTGATAAGCGCCCCTGCATCCGCAGATGCAGGGGCGTTTCAGCCTGTCCCGGTTGGGGACAGGCTCTTTTTTGCGTAACCGGGAAATTTCTCTGATTGTAATAGCGGGGCTATGTATCATGGTCCCCGAAATCAGGCCACCGGGTTATTCGCCAATCCCCAACGCGTCCACAAATATTTCTGTGCTATCACGTTCGACATACCGGCCGTCAAGCCACATGTCATAGCAGACGCCATCCTTTTCAAACAGGTGATGGTACTGTTCATAAGCTTCGTTGGTCTGGGTATTGGTAATCTTGAATACAATGTTAAGGCATGACGTCCAGTGATCCATAAAAAACTCGAATGTCTCATTTTGAGCCGTATAGGTTTCCAGATAGGCAAAAATGGTATCAAAATCCTGCGTATCAATACACGATACATCCAGGTCTGTCCGCGTAAATCCGCCAACCACTTCCTCCCCACTGACAATATCACAGGTATTGCCCGCTATGTGATCGACCGCATAACCTTCCGGAAGAGCGAAATCAAAGGTTGGAGCGGCCGCTATGTCTGATTCCGCAGCCTGACACCCCGCGCTCATAAGCATCACAAGCACAACCAGCAGAATTAAACTTCGTTTCTTCATATGAACCTCCTAACAGGGAAAATAAGTATCAAATATTGGATGTATTTTCAAAACCTTTCGTATAACCGTTGAAATCCGATACTTTTAATATTTTATAAAGCCGGAGACTTTAACCTCTTGATTAGAGTTGTTTCTTACTTTGAGCGTATAACTCCCGCTCTCATCAATTTGCATGGTCTTGTCAATGTTGCCATTCGTTGTGTTGAAATAATGAAACACGCCATCCGAATCAACCAGCCCAAAATCCACACTTGCGCCAAAAGGAAGATAGGACGCCTTGATCGTTACCGTTTCCCCAGCCGCCATTAGAAAGCTGTTATCCGCTAACGCACTTGATCCTTCTGGCATACGCATACTGAACGACTTGGCTGCACGGGCAGCGGACATCCTATGCAATACTTCCATGGTTACCGATTCCTGGAAATTGCGGTCAAAATCTTCCTCAAAGATTTGATGTAATGTTTTTTCCTCAGTATGATGTCCTAACGGTTTATCTGCCTTATTTATAAAGGTTCCCGTATTTTCATCTATGTTTTCATCATAGTAGATACACATATACAGGTACGCTGCGCCAAAAGCTGGATCGTCTTCGGCCATTTTTGTTAACGGAAAACTGTCTCCCTGGAACATTTTCTTTACCAATTGCTGAAAATCCATACTGTTAATCTGGATACCATTATAATTTTCATTTAGATAATCCTGGGTAAGATTCGACAGTTCCGTCACTGTCATATCCGGCTTTAGACCCCAATTTTCCAGTTTCCTGGCATAACCATCTGCTTCTGCTGCATACCGTTTTTCGTATTCTTCCTCAATTGCATCTGTCAATTCCTCAAGACGCCCCTGCTCTTTTAGTTCAAGAACCTCCGGCATTGTTATAAAACTTGGGTTAATCTCATTTAGAATTTGTTGTTCCTCTGCGGAAAAATACGGTACATCGTCTGTAATTTCGGCCGCAGCCGCAGGAACGCAGACTGTTCCAAAAATCAGCATACACGCCAAGACCATATAAATTATCCTTTTCCACCGCATTTTTCACCACCTCCTTCCGAATACCACCATAATATCACCCTTCATCAAACGAGAACGTGTATACTGGATAATCGTCATCAATTATCGTGTCCATAGCTCCTATCGGAATAATCTCCTGCTTCTGTTTTCGCATTGGAATAAGTACCGAGCAAACCAAGCCGATGATTATCATGATCAGAACCACAATACACCCCAAAGCACACCTGTATTTTTTGCTTTCCGGCCATTTCTGTTCTTTTTCCTCCTGCCTATGATTTTCCGTATTTCCGCGAAAATCATCCGCACCGTTATCCAATAGGTAATCAACCGACACACCATACAAATCACTCAGAATTTTCAGGTTGTCTGTGCTTGGTACTGCGGACCCGGCTTCCCATCTGGATACCGCTTGGCGGGATACGTTTAAGATTTCTGCCAGTTCCAGCTGTGTCAGCCCTTTTTGCTTTCTTAGGAACGTAAGTTTTGCAGGTAAATTCATGTTTCTTTCTGCCTCCATTTTTAACCAAAATTACCGCGAAAGTAAACCGCAACCGCTTTACATTCAGGCAATCTATGGTTGCTCGACATATTTTTCTATAAATTTCCTTTTCCCGCCATGGCTGCTTCCCTACACAGCCTGCGGACTGATTAAAATTATAGCATATTGATATATATAATTCAACATAAACTGCCAGGGTGCTTGAATGGACAGGCATGCAATCCGGCCCAGGAAGTTATGAAAAAATGCCGTTTTTCTGTAAAAACGGCACCAGAACGTCAGAAAATAAGTTCAAACGTAGAAGTTTACCAATTTGCATTGGGCTTCGGCGAAAAGGAAACAGTTTACCGCGTCAATCCCTCAGTCACGCTCGCTTTTACACAAGGGTGCCTTGGGCGCCAGAGGGGTTTATCGACATTGCGAACGCCCCTGCATCCGCAGATGCAGGGGCGTTTTCTCCTTGATAATGCGAAAAGGCCTTGCGGCCGCCGCTTTTCGGTTCATTCCGCAGACGTTTCATAGTACATGGTGTACGCATTGGGGTTTACGGAACCGTCTATCCTGACTGTATGATCCAGAAGCCTTCGGAAACCGCAGCGCGCATGGGTTGCCAAGGACGCAGCGTTGCGTTTGCTCACGTGGGAATAGATTTTGACCGTTCCCTGCTTTCCCAGCCAATCCTGTACAGCTTGGATCAGCGCAGCGGCGTATCCCTTTTGCCGCTGCGCCGGAATGGTTTCCAGCGCTTCCATCAGCAGTCCATCCCGGTTCGGCTCCAGGCGCAGGGCGCTGACGTACTTTCCCCCGGCTTCCCAGACGGCATAAACCGCGCCGGGCTTGGAAAAGAAATCCGCCTCCAAATAGCACCGGAAGTCCTGCTTCGACAATTCCAACTGCTCCTGCTCTGACTTTTCCGGCCACAGCTCCGCCCCATGCTCCCGGTTGCCCTCAATATAAATCTCCATCAAGTCCTCAAAGGACAGCGCGTCAATCGTTTTTGCTAAGATCAGCATTGTTTTTCCTCCAATATCGCTTCTATCCGGCGGGAAACGCCGTCGTCCAGCGCAAAAAGCCGAACATAATTCCTGAATTCCAGATCCATTTCCGCAATGGATGTCTGATATACCCGCGAAAACTCCTTTTCCGTCCCGCCATGTCCCCTATAAAAGTCCAGATAGCGCTCAATTCCATAAGTAAGGATCAGATACTCCGTAAAGCAGCCGGCTATGGGATAGGAAACCGCGCAGTCCACCGAAAAGAAACTTTCCTTATCGATCCATTCCGACATACCGGGAAAAAGGCCCTTGCGCAGATAATAGACGGTCCAGTCCTGATTGGAGATGCCCCACCATCTTCTGTCAAAAAACATGGCCAGCCCTTCCCGGATCGCAGGACAATCGGGACGGTTGATGCAGTAACTGATAATATGGGCATCTTCATGAAAACCGACGCACTGGACGGTATCGTTATACACGGCATAGATCCGGTTCGGCATGACCGTAAACCCATTGCAGGGGTCGTCGTCGCCATAGAGTCTGCCCACCTCTTCCGGTGTCTGGCACAAAAAATATTCGATCTTAAAACCGGGCCTGACCTTCAAAACCCGGCAGACATGGCAATAGCAGGCCTCCTGTCCGGCAGCGATGTCCGCAATATCCCGCTCAGCAGGTGTGTTTTCTCCATAATGAAAAATATAATGCAAGGTTTCCATTTCCTTCATAAAATCCCTCCCGTTTCCTTGCCAGCGAACAACTTGCAAATATTCACTGCGTTATTCACAGTTTCCACAGTTTTTTCCACAGGCAGGCTGTGAAATTCTTTTGACCAAAACAAATCAAATTCGCAAAACTGTAACATTTTCGTAACTTTTCCGTTCTTTTCCGATAGAAAGAATGAATACCTGCATCTATATACATTCATTCGCCATTGTATACCGGGAATAACACAGGGAAAGGGGAGGAAATCCATCCCCCCTCCGCGTTCACAGCGCTTCTCCCAGAATGGATTTGGTGGCGTAAGCGTTCAGGCCCATGCCGGCTACATTCCCTGCCAGGTATTCATAGTAGGCCTGGGCGCCGATCATGGCGCCATTGTCGCCGCAAAGGCTCAGCGGCGGCATGTAGACCTCCGCGCCAAGACCTTCCGCCGCCGTCAGGATGTCGGCGCGAATGCGGGAATTGGCGGCGACGCCCCCGGCTACGGCGATCTTGCGGTATCCGGTTTCCCTGAGCGCCATGACTACCCGGGGAACCAGCGTATCGGAGACCGCGCTGGAGAATGCGGCGCAGAGGCTGGGGATATCCAGCGCCTCCCCTACCTGCTCCGCGTGATGGATCAGATTCAGCGCCGCAGTTTTCAGGCCGGAAAAGCTCATATTGTAGGGATTCTCGCCGGGCCGGGAGCGGGGCAGTGTGTATTTTGCCGCATCTCCCAGCTTGGCGGCCTTGTCCAGCGCCGCACCGCCGGGATAGGGCATCCCCAGAACCCGGGCCACCTTGTCAAAGCACTCCCCTGCGGCATCGTCCAGCGTGGTGCCCAGGATATTCATGTCCGTGTAGTCCCTGACCTCCACGATCATGGTGTGGCCCCCGGATACCACCAGGCACAGAAACGGCGGCTCCAAACCGGGATAGGCCAGATAGTTGGCAGCAATGTGCCCCCGGATATGGTGCACGGGGATCAGGGGCTTTCCCATTGCCATAGCTGCGGCCTTGGCAAAATTGACCCCTACCAGCACGGCGCCGATCAGCCCCGGCGCATAGGTCACGGCCACGGCGTCAATGTCCTTCCGGGAAAGTCCCGTCCGGGCCAGCGCCTGCTCCGCCAGGCCGTAGATGGCCTCAATATGCTTGCGGGAGGCGATTTCCGGCACCACACCGCCATAGATCCGGTGCAGGTCCACCTGGGAGGCAATGCAGTCGCACAGCACTTCCCGTCCGTCCCGGACAATGGCCACAGCCGTTTCATCGCAGGAGGATTCTACCGCTAAAATATTCAAATTTCCCACTCCTTTCGAAGGATCAAGGCATCTTCCCGGGGATGAAAGTAATAATTGGGCCGCCTTCCCACCAAGGAAAAGCCCAGCTTTTCATAAAGCCTTTGCGCAGTCTCATTGGAAGCGCGGACCTCCAGGGTCAGGCAGCGGCTGCCCCGCGCCTTCAGGCAGTCCATCAGGGCATATACCAGCGCCTCCGCAATTCCCCGTCTGCGAAAATCCGGATGGACGGCAATGTTCATCATATCCGTCTCCCCCATCACGGTCTGGGAGCCGACATAGCCCGTCACCAACGTGCCATCCAGGGCCACCAGCCAGCAGGCAAGGGGATTTTCCAGTTCCGACGCCACGCTTTTTTCACTCCAGGGGTCTGAAAAGCATATTTTTTCCAGCCCGGCCACCTGGATGACATGCTCCGGCTTCATTTCTGTAACCGTCATTTTGCTTCGTACCAGCTTTTCCCGAATTTCGCCTCCGCAGTCAGCGGAACACTGAGCCGGGCAACATCCTGCATCTCCCGGCTGACCAGTTCGGCCACCTGCCCGGCCATGGCCTCCGGGCATTCCACGATCAGCTCGTCATGGACCTGCAGCAGCAACTCCGCTTCCGGGAAGCGCTCGTTCAGGGCCTTTTCCACCCGGAGCATGGCCAGCTTGATAATGTCGGCGGCGGTGCCCTGGATGGGCGTATTCAGGGCGATCCGCTCGGCGCCGCTGCGGATGTTGAAATTGCTGCTTTTCAGCTCGGGGATATAGCGCCTGCGGCCGTAAAGGGTTTCGGTATAGCCGATGGCTTTGGCTTCCTCCACCACCTTCTTCATATAGGCCCGGACGCCCCGGTAGTTGTTCAGATAATTGTCGATATAGGCCCTTGCCTCATACCGGCTGACACCAATATCCTCCGCCAGGGAAAATTCGGAAATGCCGTAGACAATGCCGAAATTGACCGCCTTGGCATGGCGGCGCTGCAGGGGCGTCACACTCTCCACCGGAACGCCGAACACCTGGGCGGCGGTGGCGGTGTGAATGTCCACCCCGGAGCAGAAAGCCTCCTGCATGGTCCGGTCCCCCGCAATATGGGCCAGCACCCGCAGCTCGATCTGGCTGTAGTCGGCATCCACCAGGACGCAGCCGGGCTTGGGAACAAACATTTTTCGAATCTCCGCCCCCAGGTCGGTGCGGACGGGGATATTCTGCAGGTTCGGCTCCGTGGAGGACAGCCGCCCCGTGGCGGTGACCAAATTCTGGAAGGTGGTCCGGATGCGTCCGTCGCCCTGAATCTCCTTGATCAGGCCGTCGGCGTAGGTGGATTTCAGCTTGGTCAGCATCCGGTAGTCCATAATGGCGGGGATGATGGGGTGCTTGTCCTTCAGCTTTTCCAGCACATCGGCATTGGTGGAGTAGCCGGTCTTGGTTTTCTTCACTGGAGGAAGGCCCAGCTTTTCAAAGAGCAGCTCCCCCAGCTGCTTGGTGGAGTTGATGTTGAAGGTTTCCCCGGAATAGGAGAAGATCACTTCCTCACAGGCGGAAATGCGCTGGGAAAGCATGGCGCCAAACTGTTCCAGCTGGCCCCGGTCAATGGAAATGCCCCGCTTCTCCATGCGGTAGAGCACGGTACAAAGCGGCAGTTCGATTTCCTGATACAGCTTTTCCATGCCGTTCTTTTCCAGTTCCCCTGCCAGCACGGGACGCAGGTTCCACAGAGCCTCCGCGCAGGCAGCCGCGTCCTGGTCCTCCACGCCGGCCCCCAGGAAATTGATGGCCAGCTTGGAAATGGGATAATCGGACTGGGAGGGATTCAGGTCATAGGCGGCCAGGGCCGTGTCAAAGACGCATTCCCCAAAGCCGATCCCCATTTCGTCCAGGCGGTGCATAACAGTTTTGCTGTCGTGGAAAACCAGGGCCTTTCCCGAAAGGTCGATGCCGCCCATTTGGACTTCCATAGGCGTCAGGGCACAGACGCCCTCCTCCCAGGCAAAGCCCATGCTGCCATCCGCCGCCAGATACACGGCGCAGGCAGTGACATCCTTGGGCATGGCGTCCCGCTTCGGCAGCGCTTCCACCTTGACCTCCGGCTTGGGCGATTCCATTGCGGCGCCGCGAAGGCCGTATTTGTCAATCAGGCGGACAAATTCCAATTTTTGAAACAGGTTGTACAGCTCCGGGCGGTTATAGGGCTGGATAATGGCGTCCCTGGGCTGAAATTCGATGGGCGCTTCCGGACGGATGGTGGCCAGGTCATAGGAAAGGTAGGCCTTCTCCCTGTCCGCAAGCAGTTTTTCCCGCAGCTTGGGCCGGATGGATGCGTCCTCAATATGTTCATAGACCCCGTCCAGGCTGCCGAATTTTATCAGAAGCTCCCTGGCTGTCTTGGGCCCCACCCCGGCCACACCGGGAATGTTGTCGGAGGAATCCCCCATCAGGGCTTTCAGGTCAATGAGCTTTTTCGGCTCGAAGCCGTATTCCTCCCGGAATTTTTCCTCCGTATAGAGGGTGGCGTTGGTCTGGCCGGGCTTGGAGATCACCAGCTTGACGTGGACGTTTTGGTCAATCAGCTGCAGGCTGTCCCGGTCCCCTGTGACGATAACGCACTCCCAATCGTTTTCCGAGCAGATTTTGCCCACGGTGCCGATGACATCGTCGGCTTCCCAGCCCTGGCATTCATAGATGGGGATGTTCATGGCCCGAAGAACGTCCTTCATAACCGGCATCTGTTGGGCCAGCTCCTCCGGCATACCGTGGCGGTTGGCCTTATAGCCGTCGTACTGCAAGTGCCGGAAGGTGGGGCCATGGAGGTCAAAGGCCACGCAGATGGCCTCGGGCTGCTCCTCCTTCTCCATCCGCTCCAGAATATTTAAGAAGCCGTAAATGGCATGGGTGCAAAGCCCCTCCCGGGTGGTAAGGGGCTTTACGCCAAAATAAGCGCGGTTGATAACGCTGTTTCCGTCTAAAATCAGCAGCTTCATACTTTTCTCCACTTGGCCCCCTGGGGGGTATCGATGATCTCAATGCCCCGGGCTTTCAGTTCGTCGCGAATGCGGTCGGCTTCGGCAAAGTTTTTGGCCTTCTTGGCCTCCGTGCGGGCGGCAACCAGGGCGTCGATCTCAGGATCGGCATTTTCCGCTTCTTCCTGGGCCTGCTGCCTGCGCAGCTTTTCCGCGGCGGACAGCAGATTCAGGGACAGCACCTGGTCAAAATCCGCCAGGGCTGCCAGCTTTGTGGCGTCATTGCACTTGGCCTTCAGCACATCATACAGGGCGGTGACGGCTACAGAGGTGTTCAGATCGCCGTTGAGGGCGCCCACAAAACGCTGCTTCAGCTTATCAAAGCTTTCCGCATCCACCGCGCCCTCATTTTTCAGGGCAGCGATTTTGGCAATCAGCTTTTCGTAGGCGGCTACGGCGTTGTCCAGGTTCTCCCAGGAGAACACCAGATTGCGGCGGTAATGGCTCTGCAGGCAGAACAGGCGGTAGGCCATGGGGTCATAGCCCTTCTTTTCCAGCAGGGAAACCGTCAGGAATTCCCCCTTGGACTTGGACATTTTCCCGTTGTCCGTATTCAAATGGTGGACATGGAACCAGTAATTGCACCACTTATGGCCCAGGTAGCTTTCCGACTGGGCGATCTCGTTGGTGTGGTGGGGAAACGCGTTGTCAATGCCGCCGGCATGGATGTCCAGATCCTCCCCCAGGTGCTTCATGGAGATGCAGGAGCATTCGATGTGCCAGCCGGGATAGCCCACGCCCCAGGGAGAATCCCATTTCAGGGCCTGGTCCTCAAACTTGGACTTGGTGAACCACAGCACAAAGTCGTTTTTATTTCTCTTGTTGACGTCTTCTTCCACGCCCTCCCGGACGCCTACGGCCAGGTCCTCCTCGTCGTGGTCATTGAATACATAGTATTTTTCCAGGGTGGAGGTGTCAAAGTAGACATTTCCCCCGGCAAGATAGGCCTTGCCCTTTTCCAGCAGGGTCTGTACCATATGAATATATTCGCCGATGCAGTTGGTCGCCGGCTCCACCACGTCAGGACGCTTGATGTTCAGCTTGTCACAGTCGGAGAAGAAGGCGTCGGTATAATACTTGGCGATCTCCATGACGGTCTTGTGCTCCCGTTTCGCTCCCTTGAGCATTTTGTCCTCGCCGGTATCGGCATCGGAGGACAGGTGGCCCACATCCGTGATGTTCATGACCCGCTTGACATTGTAGCCCATGTAGCGCAGGGACTTTTCCAGCACATCCTCCATGATGTAGGTGCGCAGGTTGCCGATGTGGGCATAGTGGTACACCGTGGGACCGCAGGTGTACATTTTGACAAGGTTCGGATCATTGGGAACAAACAGTTCCTTCTTATGGGACAGGGAATTGTAAAGATACATATTGGTTTCCTCCATTATAAATTCCAGAATAGAAAATGATGGTTTTCTTTGGGATACCACAGCGCGGAAAGATTCCTTTTCCTCAAGGCCATCTTTCCCAAACAAAAACGCCTCTTATACCACATCGGTACAAGAGGCGGGGTAAGCCGCGGTTCCACTCTCATTTCTCACTTTGGGTCGCTTTCGCTCCCGGGTGCACTTTCCCGTACCGGTGGCCACCCGGGCTTTCAGCCAACGGCCCAGACTCTCTGCGGCACCGGTTACGGTACTCTTCCCGTTCATCACGATATTTGATTCGGAAGTATTTTACCATTCCCCACAGCCGTTTGTCAAGGGAAACCAGGCAAAACGGAAAATTTTTCCCCAATCATATGTTTTCTTGACATTCTGCCGCAAAAGGGCTATGATTGGTTTATTCATAGCAAAATCACGGAAAGAAGGCCGTTTTATGAACCTGGTGAACAAACTGAACGGGGAAAACCGTCGTCCGCCTGCCGGTTCCGGTGCTGCTGTTGGCCGTATTTGGGGCCGGACTCCCCGGCCATGATTTTTGCCCACCAAATCCCGCTGGAAAATGCTGAATTATTAAGAAAATCTTATCCTATTGACACTTCCTGTCTTTTTCGTTATAATACATATGAGAAGTTACTATGAAAGTGAGGTAACGCCATGAATTTCTCTAAAAACCACACGTTCAGAAACGTATTGAGCCTGATTCTGGTCGTACTCCTGATGGGCACCCTGTTCACAGGCTGCAAAAAAAATAACGAACCGGATGACACCGCAGGCAATAACCTGAACCTGAATCTGAGTGACAACACCACTCCCAGCAGTGACACCCAACCCCAGGCACCGGAGACTGAGCCAACTGTTTACAAAGAAAATATGGCGACCGTCACCAGTCAGATGAATGCCCGCAGCTCACCCAGCATGAGCGCCAGCGTTGTCCATACCTTCGAGGCCGGCGACCGCGTGGAGATCCTGATGCAGGAAACCGTGATCGGCGTCAATTGGGCCCGTGTCTCCATTTCGGAGGATTCCTCCCCCCTGGGCTGGGTGGTCATGGACTATGTTGTCATGGACAACCCCACCGGCAGCACCGGCAGCGGCAGCAACGACACCCCCGATTCCACGGAGCCCGTAGCATCTGCCCCCGCCGAGAGCAATACCAACACGACGAACATCAAGGGTGTCATCACCGGCAACGGCGTGAACATCCGCAGTGAGGGCAGCACCACCAACGGCAAGATTCTGGGTAGTTACAACAAAGGTGATGTGGTCACCATTCTGGAAACCAAGGATGGCTGGGGCCGTACCGACAAGGGCTGGGTCAAGATGGACTACGTCAACACCACCGGAACCACCACGGGTACCACCAATAACACCACCACAAACAATACGACCACCACGACTACCACCACCGGAAACGGCAGTACCACCGTTATTGCCAAGGGCATTGTTATCGCCCAGCAGCTGAATATCCGCAGCAGCGCCACTCAGGACAGCGACAGGCTCGGCAGCCTGAACTATGGCGACCGGGTGGAGATTCTGGAAAAGAGCGGCAACTGGGGCCGCACCAGCAAGGGCTGGATCAGCCTGAACTATGTCTATCAGGACGGCACCACCGGCACCAACACCGCAAAGGGCACCGTTAACGCCAACGGTGGTTTGATTATCCGCAGCGGCCCAGGCACCGGCTATGACAAAGTCGGCGCTTACGCAGACGGTGAGTCCGTAAGCATCCTGGAGCAGTTTACTTACAGCGGCGTTAAGTGGGGCTGCACCAGCAAGGGCTGGATCAGCATGAAGTATGTCGATGTGGAAGGCGCCAGCAACGACGACGATGATGAGACCGATTATGACGAGCAGCTGTATGGCACCGTCACCGCCGAAGGCGGCCTGCGAATCCGCAGCGGCGCCGGCTCCAGCTACAATGTGGTCGGTTCTCTGGATTACGGCGATGAAGTAGTGATCCTGAGCCGTACCATCGCAGACGATACCACCTGGGGCAAAATCTCTCAGGGCTGGATCTGCCTGGACTACGTTGACTTAGATTAAGTAAAAGGCCCAAAAGCGGGGCTTCCATTCGGAAGCCCCGCCTTTCTTATGTCTTTTTCGTCTGTGAAACGGTTTCGTAATACCAGTCCAGGAATTCCCCGAAAATCCGTTCCTCTGCTTCTTTTCTTGCCTTCGCGGCGTCCTCGATTTTTGCATAGGTACCAAGGTTATACAGCTTTCCTTTGAAGGTGATCTGGGCCTTCCATTTTCCACGGTAGGCCATTACCCCCGTGTAGCCGCTGGTGTTGTCTTTTCTCAGCCCCTTCCGTTCCAGCATTTCCACACAGGTTCCGTCGATATAGCGCATGTAATTTGCGGGACTTTCGTGCTCCCTGTGCAGACAGCCGCAGCTTTTGGTATTCCCCTGCACCAAACTATTGTAGGAGACCTCCGCTTCCGTGCCACAGTCACACCGGCATTTCCAGACCACACTGTGGCTCACACGCCCTTCGGTAGGCTCCAGGGCAACCAGACGCCCAAAGCGCTGCCCGGCGATGTCTCCGGCCCGCTTTTTCAGCATTTCGCTTCGGATGCAGCCACAGCTTTTGGTACCACCCCGCAGCAGCGCATTGGCGGATACCTCCGTCAATTGCCCGCAGTCACAGCGGCACAGCCAGGCATAGCTGGACCCCAGCTTTTTGTCCAGCCGCCGCAGGGCGGTGAGCCTGCCGAAGCGCTGGTTGGTCAGGTCCTTGATTTTATGCTCCGAGCGCAGGCAGCCGCAGCTTTCGATGACGCCGTTGGATATTTTGTAGCCCTCGGTCAGAAACTCCCGCCCGCAGTCACAGCGGCATTTCCAGAGGACCACGCCCCGGCGTTTTTCCTCCGTGGGCGCCAGGGCCACCACCTTCCCGGAACGCAGTCCGGTGATGTCCTTTTTCCGGCCTTCGCCCCGGGCGCAGCCGCAGGAGGTGAAAAACTTTGTCAGCAACAAAGTATCCGCCAGGGTGACCGCATTGCCGCAGTCGCAGCGGCACAGAAGCTTACCATCCTCCGTCTGTTCCAGCACCGTCAGCCTGCCAAAGCGCCGCCCCGTCAGGCTGCATTCTACCGTCATAGGTTAAGAGATATTCTCCAGGCGGTTGCAGCGAACCGTGACCCTGGACTGGCCGCCGATGGTGCAGGTGTAGAGGATCAGATCATATTCGCTGTCGATGACCTCATACACGGAGCGGGGATCGATCGTCTTTACCTCCACCACGCTGTATTCAATGGTGTATCCCGTCATGTCCGTAAAGGTCAGGTGCTCCCCCACCTGGATATCATGCAGCGCCCGGAAATGCTGCTTGAAATTGTGGCCCGCGATTACGGCGTCGTCCGTCAGCGGGGAGCCATACTGCAGGCAGGGGGCCAGCTGCAATTTTTCCATGCTCCAATCCGCCATAACAGGCAGTTCCAGCTCGAAATTCGGGATGGACAGATATCCGATATAGTCGTTGCCGTCAATATTCATCACCGTCAGCTCCGTGGGGGCCGGGATGGTTTCCTCTGCCGGTTCGGTGCTGTCGGGTTCCTCCTCCGAAAGGACAAGCTTCGGAGGAATATTATTATTTTCCGAAATGACCTCCCGCATGGCGGAAAGCGCCGCGCTGGCGGCCTCGCCTGCGTTTGCGTCCTCCTCTTCGTTGTGCAAATAAAGGAGCAGTGCCGCGGCCAGCAGCACTGCTCCAATAACGACGAAGACAGAGCCTACTCGTCTTTTAAGCATTTTCTTCCTTTCTCTTGCGGGACATCCACAGGCCCAGCAGCACCAGCACGACGCCGCCCATGACCAGTACGGGAATGGGCCAATTCATCTGGCCTGTCTGCAGCAGAGAGCCGGTATTGGTCACATACCAGATTCCCTTTTCATACTTGTAGCTGGCGGTGTAGCCTGCGGGAACCTTGGTCTCCTTTACGGACCATTTCTCCCGGGGATCAAGGCCTTCCCAAGTCCCCTGCCAGCTGTTCTTGCTGCTCAGGGTCAGGGTCTCGCCCTCCACGATCTCGCCGTCCAGCAACAGATCGATCTTAACCGAAGCGGGCCGCTTGGAATCCTGGTCAACCCACTTCTTTACGACCGTCAGTTCCAAAGGATCGATATATGTATTGGTGTCGGTGATGTCGGTTTTAGCAGTCTCGCCGACCAAACGGGCCGCAACCTCAACATTGTAGCCGCTGTATGCCGCATTATTGGTGACGGATACCGTTACGTTATAGGTCAGATCATCGCCGTACTCGGCAAGATAGTAATCGCCGCCCTTGATGGTGACGGTATACTGATAAATGCCCAGCTTGGTGTAACCGATCTCAAAGGAAGCCGTGGTTTCCTTCCCCTTGCAGACGATGTCAATAACGGATTCCGCAGGCATCGGGGCGCCCTCGGTGACAGCCGTAATCTCCGCGCTGACCGTGTCGGATTCCGGCAGGGTGTTCCCCTTCATGGTGATGGTGACGGGGATCTCGGCAGTGGCGATCACATTCTCCGCAGCCTGAGCCGCAGGTGCGACCATACCGATGCAAAGCACCATGACCAGCAATGCCATCCAAGCGGTACGCAATACTCTTTTCATTTTATTGCCCTCCTAATACTGTTCATCCGGCTTAGCCAAATCAAAGCCATCTGAACGGATCAAAATATATAGGTTTCCTCTTACGAATGATTGGCCCTGTGAAAGCTGCTGAGTGCCAAAGTCCCCGAAAAAGGAACCTTTGCGCTCCCGCGCCAGTGGGGTTGATTTTACTGTTGGCGTATTTTATAGCACCCTAAGGTTTCTGAGTTCCAAGCCTCCCTTGTGCAAAGGGTAAGGCGGGGGCCTTAGCCTTCCGGCGTATATGGCTTCATAAGCGTCAGAACGATGGTG
>JAUNJE010000031.1 GCA_030533415.1 Eubacteriales bacterium
AAAATCCATTGCCAGCGATGGCGTGCGGGTTCAAGTCCCGCCACCGGCACCATAATTGATAAACACTTTAGATGCAGCTTGCAAAAAGTTGACGGCTAAAGTGTTTTTCAATTATTATGCGCTGATTTATTGGCATAAAAGTATACGAATTTCCCATAATTTGTGAACATGATTTGCAACGTGAAAATTGATGCAAGTAAGCGTCAAATAGTCCCGTACCATAGGTTAGGAAAACCGGTCACCAAAGTTAGCGTGGTGACCGGTTATTTACACTGCGCTTGCACCCGAGGGTTCCAAGGCAGACATTCTTCTATTGCGGCTCCCTCGGGAAGATTCTCCAGCAAATAGAGGAAATATCGGAAGGGTCGAAGATGATTTGCTTTTGCGGTTTCCACTAGAGAGTAAATCGCCGCACTGGCATCCGCCCCATTGGGAGTATTGCAGAACAGCCAGTTCTTACGTCCTACCGCAAATGGCCGAACGGAACGCTCCGCCCGGTTATTGGACAGTTCCAGCCGCCCGTCCAGGAAAACATTCCCCAGCCACTTTTCCTGGTTTACGGCATAAGTCAACGCCGTGCCGAGCATGCTTTTCGTCACGGGGTTCTTTTTTGTTCCCTCTTTGCCCACGCGAAGAAGCTCTCCGCGATCGGCTCCGATTTTTCCAGTCTCAGCTGATACCGCTGCCTGGAATCATGGCCTTGGGAACACCGCTTTTCTTCATGGGGGTATTCTGCCCTGTCTTTTCACATTGGCGGCAGCTATACACCGTTTGAATATGCTCACGCACTTTATACTGCGCCGGAATGTACACCAATTCCCGCCGCAGGACTTCCTGCCCACAGGGGTGCAGCGGCCCGCCGCACTCCGGACAGACCTGTTCCGCCCCGGGCAATTCATGGAGGATTCTCTCCGTGGGAAGGCTGGAAAGGTCCAACTCCCGTTTCCCTTTCTGTTTCTTTTTTCGGTAGACCACAGTCTCCGTTTCCTCAGTGGAAGGCTCCGCGCTGGCTTCTGTCTCATTGAAAAAAGACATTTGGTCAAGCAGTTCCGAGGTTCGTTCGCTGCCCGCGCCAAAACGCCGCCCTTGCATGAGCCGAAGCTGCTGTGTCAGCCAGTCCACCTGATGCTGCAGGGCGGTGATCTCTTCTTCCTTTTTGTCCAGTAGTGCCTGCCACTCGGCAGGACTTTTCTCATTCAATTTCATAGGAAAATGATACAGAAGATACTGAAACTCTCTTTACCATGGGGGACAACGTACGGGTCTATTTGACGCTTACGCATCTATGGATGCAGTAAAAATCGTGTTCACAAATTTGGATAAATTCGTATATTTTTATGCCGATAAATCGGCGCAAATAATTGAAAACACTTTAGAAGCCAACTTTTTGCCAGTTGCATCTAAAGTGTTGTTCAAGTATGTGCTTCGCCAACACTTTAGATGCAGGCTTTCTTGGCGCGCAATCCTATGAATTTCTTTGAACAAGAAAATTTTGCTCGCATGTTTCGATATTACTTTCTTTATCAGATTGTGAATTTTGTAGAATACCGTAGCCTGCCCTACTGTAATAAGTTTCTACCAGATTTCAAAATCTGTTTTGCGAATAACTCTTGACAATGTCTCTCAATTTACTATATATTACGCCCTAATCAATCTTTTCCTTTATCAAACATTAAAGATAGTACTTCCATGTAGTCGTCCAAATAAACATCGATATTAGCTATTTTATTTACATGGTAGTATAACCGCTTACTATCGGTAAACATGACCATAATGTATTTTCCAAAATTAGAAAAATCTATGCTTTGACTTGCTCTTATTTTTTCGATGTCTATAGTATTATTTGTCCTTTTATTTATTTCCTCCAATTCACCAATTGTTTTATTACATAAGTCGTATACTGCCGCTTTTTTGCAAATGTCATTATTATATAATTCTGCTGTTAGAATCATCAACGCAAATATTTCGCGGTAAGTTATAGTTCCTTCTATGCCTGTCCCTTTGTCTCTGAAAGGTTGATATAGTATAGAATAAGGAAGCGTCATTGCAGTTATCAAAACATTTAGTGCCATGAGTTCAATTTCTTCTATAGTAAACTCATTCAAGTATTCTTTGCAGCTAACAAGCCCTTGCAGTACAAGGGGAAACTCCTGAGCTAGCTTTTCTGATGCAAAGGTGTCAGCATCTATTTCATAGTCACTGTTAGTATTATCACTTGCTTTCAATAAAGCAAATTTATTGTAATTATTCGAAATTTTTGCAATGTGACCTCTGACATGATGCCCAATCTCATGAAGGACCAAAAAACGAAGGGCTGTCTCAGTTATCATATAGCTTAATACTCTTTCGTCCTTATACCCCAAGAGGCTATCATCGCTTCTTATTTCCAAAACACCTTCATTGCCTATAAAAATCTTTTTAGGCTTAAATCTTTCCATTAGAAAATTGCTTTCGAATATTGAACCAATCATTAAATTGACATTATACTCGACTTCCGTTATGCTTCCTATGTAAAGTCCTACGATCGGTATATTCTTTATGGAAGTGGCAATCGCATTTGTGCTACTATCATTTATAAGAATAAATTCCAAATCAGGTAAATATTTCTTATCATTTTCATTTATGCCAAAAGGCAAGCTAAAATTATTTGGCTCATTTTCTCTATATTCATATCCGCTTACCCTTGTATCTGGCATAAAAATGCATGGTTCAGTAACATCAATTAATTCGCCGTGCTTCTTTAAACAATCACTTATTTCAGAATCAGATAAAGTGACTTTTTCAGAAGATGAGCACATACTTATCACCTTTTAATTTGATCACTTTTTTATTAATCATCGACTCTAAAGTCTTGTCAATCATTTCACTGTCTACCCATTTATTGCATGTTCCATCGTCATTTAACTTTCCGCACTTCAAATTGTAATGAACAAAATTGCACTGACACGAATGCTTCAATTCATCTGAACTAAGAGCTTTTTCTTCCTTCAATTTATATGCGATACATTTTTCCATATCATCTAACTTTACTAAAGAATAATCCACACCAAGCATCGCCAATAAAAAGGAGGCAAATCCTTGCGAAACTGCTATGTCAAATATTAAACATATTAAAGCAAGCGTTGTATATTTTATATTTATATGGTATTTCTGATGGGCAAGCATAAGACCAAGCATGGCGGTACCATCAGAGCTTTTGTTCTTATCTTCAAATGAATCCGAAATATCCTCAACAAAACATTCATCATTTGATAGTAACGTTTTATTTTTATGTATTATACTGAACAACAAGTCAGCGTTTGCCTTATTATATGTAACACTTCCAATCATACAATTCTCAATTTGATTTGCTGTTCCCGTTTCTTTGAAATATTCGTTTGTTTTCACATAAATTCCCCCTGTAAATAAAGTAATAGCTATAAATGAGTAAATCTGAATATTGCACAAATTTGTCCGTAAAGAGAAAACAAATTGGCTTGAATCAGAGGTACTTGCCTTTGGAGGAAGGAGAAAACACCTTGCTTTTTGTGCATATTGTGAATTTGCTCATTTATAAATTATATCATGCTTCCGCCAATAATCAAGAACATAGTTTTGGTATTTCCGTTTTTTCCTTCATCAGGCTGATTCTACCGGACCTCCGGTTAATCACTTTTCCCAATATATGCCGTGTATCCTCCAGTGAGAATTGCATCTTTATTACTATCGCATGGAGACAATCCGCTTCTCCATGGATATCGGACAGAACATATTGGGGCATTGCCGTTTGCTCCCTTCGTTTGAACTGTACTAGTATTTGTGCTTGTGAATCATATACCGGATTTTCCTCACAATGCCGAGTAGATTATGGGTGTTATCTGCAGTCACCTTATTTTGCTGTTTTTCACTATAACACACATCATCCCCAATAGCGAGAACAATTTTCTCATGTGCATTGTCCGCAATGTTTTCAGTCAGCTCTACCTTGGACCAGCCAAACTGCTTCGCTGCCCGGAGATACCATTCACGCAGTTCCCTGGGCAAGTCCGCTTCCATAATCACCACATTCTGTGTCCAGCCGATCTGCAACGCAAAAGTCAACAGAGCAGGATAGTTTTCATAGGTACGGTAGAAATCCCGCATCCGGCGGACATTCCGGGGAGAGAAACCGTGAACATCCGGATAACGCTCAGTAAGGTACTTTGCCGCCGCGACAGCAGCACCTTTTTCGGGGTGCTGGCTTACTGCCTTGCCAATGGCACAGTACAGCTCCATTTGCCCCATTTTAGATGCCATTGCATGATCAAGGGCGGCGTACATATCCCTGTAATCGATGTTCTTTCGGATGTTCATTTGTTTCCCTCCTGCATAATGATTTTGGGAGTGCTGGTAGTTCAGCACTCCCGTTTAATCTTCGAGACATTCCTTCGGCTGCTTGTTTGTCCTCAGCCCTTTGAACACGGGCTGGCGCAGGCTGCCGCTTTCGGTTTTCATCATATATTTTACGGTGCAGACCAGTTGGGGCTGCACCCATACCGCGTTTTCATTTCCATCCGGGACATTCATTGGTGGATAATTGATCTTTGGAAGATCCCGGATCTTTCGGAAGGACTCTCCGCCTACTCCCAGAGTCACATGGCCTTTGTAGATGAGCTGCCCGTCCCGGTACTGTCCCAGAACAATACTGGTCATGTGATTCTCCTTTGGAATGTACCCGCAGACCACATAATCGGAGTCCTTGAGATTCTTGCACTTGATCCAGTCCTTTGTCCGCTTATCAAAATAATACCGGCTGTCCTTCCGTTTCGCAACGATTCCCTCCAGATTTTGCTGCTCAGCCAATCGGTAAAAAGCAACGCCATGTCTTTCAATCGGACGGGATACTGCGAAACGGGCGGATTCTTCCCGGACAACACTTTCCAGCAGCTTCTTTCGCTCCGTCAGGGGCAGATCCGTCACCGGGTGATCTTCATAATACAGGATATCAAAGGCAGTGAAGCAGGCCGGGTGCCGCTGGGCTTCCAGCTCGATCTTCATGGGATTGGACATCATAGAGCGCTTCTGAATCAGGAAGAAGTCCGGCTTTCCCGCATGGATGACTGCCAGCTCCCCATCCAGAATGCAGCGGCATTTGACCTGCTTGTGGATCTGGGACAGTTCCGGCACTTTGGGAAGCATTTTCATGTTCCGCTTGTTCCGAAGATCCGTCCCATCCCCATCCAGATAGGCAATACACCGCTCTCCATCCAGCTTCAGCTCATACAGATACTCATGGGAGTCAAAGGCTTCTCCTTCCACGCCGATCAGCATGGGTTTGATGTTCTTTTCCCGGAACAGGTCACCCATCGGACCGCACCTTTGCGAGGCTCTGCTTCAGTGCCTCCATAATATCGATGACATTGACCTGAACGTTCTCCGCTGGGGTGGTGATCTCCCTGCCCTGGATCTTCTGCTGAATGATCTGCCACAGCTTGGATTTGTATTCATCCTTGTACTGCTCCGGACGGAAGGGCTGAACCATAGCGCTGATAAGCGTTTTTGCCATGGTCAGCTCCGCGTCCTGGATTGCGGGAGGCGTCAGTTCCTTGGGTGCTTCCTTGACTTCCTCCGCGAAGAACAAGGTTTCAATCAAAATGCCGTCATCAGTGGGGATCAGGGCCAGCAGCTTTTCCCGGGTGCCCATGACCGTCTTGGCGATGGCCACCTTGTTTTCCTCCTTCATAGCCCGGCGCAGCAGCTCAAAAGCCTTATCGCCGCCCTGCTCCGGGACGGCGTGATAGGTCTTATCGTAATAGATGGGGCGGATATCCTGCAGATCTGTGAAGTGGAGAATGTGGATGGTCTTGTCCTTTTCGGATTTGGCTTTTTCAAAGTCATCCTCCGTCATGGTCACAAACTTTCCCTTCTCATACTCAAAACCCTTGACAATATCCCCGGAGCCGATCTCCTTGCCGCATCCGGAACAGACTTTTTTATACTTCACCCGGCTGCCATCTTCCTTGCAAAGTTGGTTGAAGTGGATATCATTGTCCTGGGTAGCCGTGTAAAGTCCCACCGGGATATGCACCATGCCAAAGGATATGGCGCCTCTGTGTGATACTGCCATTTTGTACACCTCAATTCTTTTTTGATAGTGTACCCAATTCTGTTTTTCTCATATCAAGGCCAAGCCTTTTGGGGAAGAACTGTGACCACAATCATACATCGTTCCCGCCTCCTGCGGTTCTCCCGCAGCACCAGTGCGATCCCCCGCATAACGAACTCCACGCAAGGAATCGCCACACTGTTGCCCAGGGCTTTGTAACGGGCGGAATCAGAGGCGGATGAGATGTTTGTCCACCCGTCTGGGAACCCCTGCAAACGCTCGCACTCAAGGGGCGTCAGGCGGCGAATCAGGCTCGGGCCGTCCACGATACACTTGTCATCACTGACATACTGGTTGCTGATACCTTTATGGTCGGAGCGAACCAGTGTACCCACCATCTGCTGGTAGGGCTGGACTACCAGATCCGTGGCATCCTTATGCTGGCGGGCGCTTTCGGTACTGACCACATCATTCTCCTGAAACACATCCACCCGTTGGCGGCTGTAGACCGCGTGGTGGTCGGAGGTTGTAACGGTATAGGCGATGTTCTCCTGACAGCCCAGTCCGTTGCCGCCGTTCTCCGGCTCCCGGTCAATGGTATTGCCAGAAATACAGTAGACATCCGGCATTTCTTCTACAAGCGGAAGATTGTTCCCGCCAGTACCACCCCGGGCGGATAGTGTGGGTACAATATTATGGGGGCCGGTGTACCGGGCATCGATACCGTGATTCTCATAGACAAGGGGCTGGTGGCTGTGCATCTGTGCCCGGAGGGTGCCGGTGATGTTTTCCGTGCAGTCCATAACCTGTCCGCCCTGGTCATTCAGGCACAGAACACTTGGAGATTCCTGCCCCGCGCCGCAGGCTACAAAGGTCTGCTGCTTCATTCCCGGGTTGACCCCCAGAGAGCCAGCCACATCGTGCAGATCCCGGACTTCATCCCGCTGATTGGCAGCAAACGCAGCCGCATGGAATCCTGCCGCTGGTTCACCGGGACAGTTCCTCAGCCCTGTCTGGATCTCAAGCGCCTGCCGGAGCTGGGGTGGTAATGGCTTGCCCCGCTCAGATGCCCGCCGCAGGATACCCTGGCACGCTTTCCTGGTCAAAAAGTATTTGGGGTGCGGATGTTCCTCCAAAATCTGCCACAAGATAGATCCTTTTGCGTCTCTGGGGGACACCCCAGTATTGGCTGTCCAGGACGCGCCACGCCAGGGAGAAAGAATCTCCCAATAGAATTCGTCCAGCAGGTTCCCAGCGCCCGGTGTAAGGTCCAGGGACAGAAACGGAATCGAAACAAATTCGGAGGATCTCCTCGAGGACGATGCGGAAATCTTCCCCCTTGGGCGTTCCGCTGGAGAAGGCTCCTGGGACATTTTCCCAGACCATGTATCTTGGCCGAATAAACTGATTTGTTCTTCCCTGCAGTTTGTCAGCGTTTCTCATCTCCCTTACGATTCGTGTTTGTTCCATAAACAGGCCGGAGCGGGCACCAGCTAAGCCAGCGCGCGCCCCGGCCACAGACAGTCCTGGCAAGGACTGCCCCCACAAATAATATCTACCGGCGGTAACTTTGCTCCGTCCAGTTTTGTGATGTCCCCCACATGGATCATGTCGGGGAACCGCAGCTTGGTCACTTCCATGGGGAAGGCTTCAATTTCGCTTGCCCACACCGGGCGGATGCCGTTTCGTACCGCCGCTAGGGGAAAGCCGCCAATCCCATCAAAGAGGCTGCCCATGGTTAATTCATCGTTGGTGATAAAACCATCTCCATTTCTTAGATTTTTCGCTATTTTGTTTGACAACATCCGCCAATTCTGATAAAATATACCCGGTTCCACTTGGAACCGGGCGCTGTCATAATAGATTGAGGTGTGATTGCCACCGGCAATCAAAGAATTCTGATTCGCTGCGCGGAGCACCACGTGTAGGCGGTTAACCCCCACTTTAGGGGGCAGCTTCTTCGCCCCCTGATCATACGAAAGGGGGGGCTGCATGATGAGTACATCCGAAGTTTTTCAACTTTGCCTTGTTATCATTGGCGTTATCAGCCTCGTTTTACAGGCTACAAAGAAGAAGTAACCGCCCTGGCCACCAACCTAGCGGTTACTTCATCGCAATGTTAGGGGGCTAACCGTCTATTGGCAGCGCCCTTTTCTATTGTTATTATACCACGCTTCCGCCGAAAGTCAAGTGCGGGAGCGTGGTTTTATATTTGCCACTGGATCTCTGTTCCATTTGCCAGGCATACCAGGATACGTTCAGCGGAAAGCACTTTTACCGTATGTACCAGCTGCCGGATCAGGTTGTCATCCCACTGGGTAAGATGAGGGGAATAGCCTCTCAGCAGATCCTTTGTCACCTGGATCCGATCATAGGCCGTACCCTGTTCTCGAAGGTAAGCCTCCAGTGCGTCCCGCTGCTGTTTCAGCGATGCCAGTTCCTCGGTGTTAGCGCGGAACTGCCCGGTGTAGTCAGCGTTTGGATCCTCAGCTGCTTTTTGAAGCAGGCCGCAGAAGGTATTCTCCAATTTTTGAATTTTGTTCTTTATCTCTCCCAGTGGCACCTGCTCTCCCGGTAAGCAGACGGTTTCCTCTACCGTTGTATCAACAATCTGATCCGCCAGTGATTTCTTGGGACTCATCACGGAGTTGACCGCCTCCAGAATTGCCCGCTGGAGCGGTTCCTCGTCCAGGGTGGGGGAGTTGTGGCAGTATTTCTTTCCGTAGTCCAACCGGCTGATGCACCGCCAGACAACCCGCTTTTTTCCGTCCCGCTTCCAGCTGCACCTTCGGTACAGCGTCCCACACTCTCCGCACACCAGCCGCTCCGACAGCGCGTATTTGCTGGTGTAGCAGGAGCGGCCTGTGGGAGCCTGCTTGAGGGAGGGGCTTTTGAGAGCATTGCGCCTTGCCAGCTCCGCCTGGGCTGCGTTATAGGCATCCCGGCTGATAATGGCCGGGTGATTGTCCCGTACCAGATACATGGGAAGCTGGCCGACACCACCTTCTTGCTGATACAGTCGGAAACATAGGTTTTCTGCATCAGCACGTCCCCACAGTATTTTTCATTCAGCAGGACCGCCCGGACGGCGGGCATGGTCCATTTCTTTTCATTCCGGTAGGGAACGCCCTTTGCGTTTAGCTCCTCCTGGATCATCCGCAGGCTGTCTCCCATTCGAAACCGTTCAAATATCTTATCCACGACGGCTCCTTCTTCGGGAATAATTTGGGGATCCCCGTTCGCATCGATACAGTACCCGTAGAGTTTTTCGAACTGTACATGGGTTTTGCCCTCCCGCATGGCCTGACGTTTGCCCCAGGAGACATTCTTGGAGATGGATTCGCTTTCCGACTGGGCGAAGGCTCCCAGCAGGGTGATAATCAGCTCACTGTCGGACTCCAATGTGTTGATGTTCTCCTTTTCAAATACCACGCCGATGCCCAGCCTCTTCAGAATGCGGATGTATTTCAGGCAGTCCACCGTGTTCCGGGCGAACCGGGAGATGGACTTGGTCAGGATCAGGTCGATCTTCTTCTGCTTGCACATGTGGATCATGTGCAGGAATTCGGGACGCTTCTTGGCGGAGGTGCCGGTGATGCCCTCATCGGCAAAGATGCCCGCCATGGTCCACTCTGGGTTGGTCATGATCTTGCCGGTGTAATAGCTGCACTGGGCCTCATAGCTGGACTGCTGTTCTTCTTCCTCAGTGGATACCCGGCAGTAGGCGGCCACCCGGAGCTGCCGCCGCATAGCCTGATGGGGGGCAAACGGCTTTGCCGGAATGATGGTTACGGTTTTCTTTCTTTCGCTCATGGTACACTCTCCTTTCCGATGATCTGGCCATTCTTTAGCTTGACGGTGACTGCACCGTTTCCGTCCACGATAACAGTGCGGACAGCCTGACGAATCACTTCCGCGTCTAATTCGGACATAGGTTTTTGTTCTTGGAACAATTTCTGAAGACGCTGGGTTTCATATTCTTCCGAGCCAATGGTTTCGTACCGTGCCGACGCCAGGTCAAAAATGGTCTTTTCCGCCTGTTCCTCGTCTACGGGCAGCTGCCGGAGCAAATCGTCTACGGTGGCTTCCAGGGCGGTCACGGCGGGGCTGCTTCCTGCTGGCGTGCTTGGAGACTGAATCAATGATGGTGATTGGATCAGCTTATTCAGCAAAGCCAAGACTTCCAATTCTATCTGTGGGAAAACTTTGTAATTACATTTCTGCCGCAGGAGCTTCTGTGCCTGGGTCTGCTGGATGGGGGCAGAGCGCTTGCTCCGTTTTTCCGTGACGCTCTGAAACAGGGTGAAGGGGATCAGCTGCGGGTAGGGGGGAAGACCTGTATACCGTCCGTCTGCTAAGATTCTTGCAATCATGTTCTTGTTCCATGGCTTGTCCCCATCATAGGGGATGCCCCATTCCTTCATGGCGTTGGTCAGATCCAGAAAGGATTTTCCCTGGTCATATTCCCGGAATAGATACCGCACCGCGGAGGCTTCCTCCGGGTGGATCACGATCTGACCCAGCTCCATTTTGTAGCCGAATGGCTGCTTTCGGTTGCTGCCCATTACCGCACCGTCCTTTCGATTTGCTCCGGTAGCTCCAGCCCATTGATAAGCCGGAAGCGGATCCGCTCATTGCTTTCCACAATGATTTTCTCAACCAACTCGCGGAACAGTTCCCCATCGAAGGAATCCAGATTTTCCGGCCCGTACTCGAGAATTTCCATCAGCTCACGGGTTTTGGAGAGGGCGTCGTTTCCGTCCCGCTCCAGGAGTTTCTCTTTCTGCCGCTTTGCCTTGCGGAGCTGCTGCGCCAGTTGGTTGGTTTGGGATATAAAAATGTCAGGGTCAACGGCTCCCTGCTGGTTCAGCACGGTAAGCATGTGACTCTGACTGGATAGGTTGGATATTTGTTTGTTGAGTTCGATCACGTCTGGGTGCCACAGCATCTGGCGGCTACGGACGGCAATGAGAGAATCCTTTAGCTCCCTGAGGAGATTTCCGTGTTTCAGCTTGTAGTAACAGCGGAGAAATGCTTGCGTAATTTCATCTTCAGGAATTTGTGTAATGGTACAGTTTCGTGTTCTTTTTTTGTCACGGCCAATACAAGCCCAATATACGATGTCATTGACAACCTTTCTTCGGAACGTTGCTCCACAGCACCCACACTGGATTTTTTCCCGGTAGGGGGCATTTTCCGCCTTTTCTCGGATAATGCGTTGTGAGCGGCTTTCCAACAGAAGATTGGCTTGCTGAAATACTTCCTCACTGATAATAGCGGGGTGGGTGTTTTTCACAAAATAGGAATCCACGCTCCCGTCATTCTTTAGGCTTCGGAATGGAAGGGTATCTGTTGTATAGTATTTTTGCCAGAGAGAGTCTCCCGTATATTTCTCATTGCTTAGAATATACCGAACGGAAGATGCATCCCAAGCACATTTTCCATTTTTACAGGGTATCTTTTCTTCCCGTAAGGCTTTGGCGATATTCTCTGTGCTGACGCCTGACAAATATTCCTCAAATATGCGTTTTACAATCGCTGCCTGATTAGGTTCTGCTTCAATGTAATTCCCGTTTCGAATATATCCATAGGGGAGATAATGCGGTATGAAATCGCCGTTCTGCATTCGCTTTAGGTAGCTCCACCTCATATTTTGGGAAATGGATTCACTTTCCGCCTGGGCGCAGGAGGCCAGTACAGCGGTCAGCATTTCCCCGGATACCACGCTGGTGTCAATGTTCTGCTCATCAAAGACCACGCTGATGCCCAGGGCTTTCAGCTCGCGAATGGCTTTCAGGCAGTCCGTCGTGTTTCTTGCGAACCGGGAGATGGACTTGACCAGCACCTTATCGATCTTGCCTTTGCGGCAGTCCGAAAGCAGGCGCTGAAAGTCGGGGCGCTTCTTGGCGGAGGTGCCGGTGATGCCCTCGTCGGCATAAATGTCTACCAGTGTCCAGTTTTCCTTGCCGGTGATGAGTGCCGTGTAGTAGGCATTCTGGGCGGCGAAGCTGTTCTTCTGGTCTTCCGAATCCGAGCTGACCCGGCAGTAAGCCGCGACCCTCAGCTGGATGGTTTCCGGCGCTTGATTCGCCGGGATGACAATCGTTTTTCTCGCAAGGTTATCTGCCGCTGCCATGAACTTCACCTCCTGTCAGCAACACACAATACCACACTCTTTTTCATAAAGCTAGTGATTTTCTGAACTTTTCTAAAGAGAAATAAGCACATCCGCACCGGTTTTCTGGGCGATTCTGGCAGCGATGCGTTTTGCTTCCGCATATGTAAAGGCACCTGCCTCGACAAGCTGCCGGAGTAGATTCAGGATGCCGCAGTAATCTACATTCTTATCCAAAATGATTTCCTCCTAAATGCAAAAAGCCGCCCTGCTGTCTGCGCCAACGCGCAAAAACAGCAGGGCGGCTCCCTTCTGAAATTTGAATGTTTACAACAGCCTGTATTTGACACTACTTCCCCAGGCAAGGGCAGAAGCGGAAACCGCGCCTGGCCGCGCGTCACGGGACTTTCACCCCTCCGAGGATCTCTCCGAGCTGCCCCTTTCGGGACAGGAGTACCAACGTTGGTGCTGTCATCGCAAGACAGACCGGCCATGATCTGCTTCCTGGACGGTTGGACCCGCTCACCACCTTATTTGCCGCTTTCATGCAGATTCTCTGCACAGGTGGGTCACCGCGCTCCCTCCAGTGTCGCTTGCCCATTCTCTGTCTATACAAGGCACACCAACGGATGTATTTCCGTTTCTGGATATTTACTTGAGAAGGTTCACGGGGGTAGGATTGCTTTTTTATGCCCCTCACTACTTATCCAGTTTCAGAGACACTTTGAAAACAAAAATTCAAAAACTTCCCATAAAATCCATAAATATTCTCATCTTCGACAATATTTTTCTGCGCCTTTTATTGATGCCCATTTGACTGCTTCCCTTCTTCTGCGCATATTCTCTTTCGGTCAGCCCCTCGAAGTATATCGCATAGATCAACTCCCGCTCCGCGCTTGTGAGGGCAGCCATTGCACGATGGAGTTTGAGATGGATGTCTTTGGCAATAGCTTGTTCCTCCAGGCTTGGACTGGCCAAATCTGGGAAGGTTTCTTCTCCAACAGTTTCCCCATTGTCCAGCGCGTCGTAGGAAAACACACCATGCTCCTGCTTCTTTTCCTCCTGCCAGCGCTCCTGCCGCTCCATGCGAAAGTAAGCGTAATAAACCTCCGGGGTCACCTCTATCGGCGCCCCCTCAATTTTAATCATGTACTTCTCATTATCTGCCATGTTGCAGACCTCCTTAGAAATTTGATTATGAATGGATCAAATTTCAGAAGGAGGTCCCCGAATTCTCTCTAAAAATGCTGGTGCTTTTTTGTATAATACGGAGAATTTTACAAAAGATGCCCTATCTATGTGGAACTGTGACTTATTCCAGCAGAAAAAATAACACCGTTCCGCAAAACCTGCTATTTTCTGATAGCAGATTTTATAGAGCAGTGTCGAAAAATTTAAGGGCGCAAGCAGTATGTTCACTGCTTGCGCCCTCAGACCGTCGAGGAACCCCAGTTTTGCATCAAGCAAGACTGGGGTTCCTTGTAAATATAGGGAAATGGAACACCATAATGCCAGAAATGGAGTGGAAGTGGGTGCCCCTCCAATTCCATTTTGCAAACTTTTTTAAGTTCATGGCAGCAAATTTAAGCTTTACCCAGTTCTTAGCCTGGGCCAAGCCTGTGTATCTGGTATATCGCATCCCATGCGGTTCTTTGGCATCAGCTCTCGCTTTGTACATCTTCTTTGGCACCAAGCTCTCTGTGTCGTCGATCTCAAATACCCCGCGCTCCATTTTTCCGTGTTCCAGCATCTTACATCACCCACGTCTATTATACCATAAGTAACGGAAAAAGCCCAGCAAAAGCTGGACTTTTCGACACTCTGAGGGCACAAGCAGTATGTTCACTGCTTGCGCCCTATATGTAGGATAGATATATTTTGAAATAGGTCTATAGTATGTTGCCACAAATACCATACACTATTGCAGGCATTAGCATAATTGATAAAACTTGCAGCGATATTATCATAGTCATAACCGCTAGTGAAAACTCACAAGCGCCAATGCCAGATATTATATGCGCAAAATACTTTAACATCAAGATGAGCAGCTCATGGAACTGCGCCCCAGCTACTCTCCGCTGGGCCATGGAGTGAATGCGCTGGAAATCCAGGATATCGTAATCCTTATACAGCTCCCGCACCTCCGGGAAGTCCGCCTGGGAAATGAGCCACTTGCCCTTGCACTGTGCCAGGGTGTCCCGAAGAAGGACGTGCTGCTCCCAGTCAAAGTCCGCGTCGTAGACATACTCGCTGCTGAAATAGGGTGGGTCGCCGTAGAAAAAGGCGTCCTCCCGGTCATAGTGGGGAATAAGCGTCTCGAAGCTCTGATTCTCAATAATGACATTGGCCAGGCGGAAAGACAATTCACTCAACTGGTCAAATACGGTAAAGACATTGAAGGGCTGGCAGGCGAAGCTCCGGCCGGAACTGGAATAGGAGTTTCGGACGCGCATAAAGTACGCCGCGGCCTGCCGCACCTCCTGGTAGTCAGCCCGCTTGTTTAGCGCCGCTTTTATTTCCTCCGCCCACTCTTTGGGAATAAGCCGGTCAATGATTTCGATTTGAGTGGGCAGGTGAGCAACAACTTCGTCCTTGCTAGTCTCAAAATGAAGCCAGCGCTGGAATTCCGACCGGGAATTCAGGGGCAGCAGCCCCAGCTCCAGAAGCAGCTCCGCTGGGCGGTTTCGGACACAGCGGAACAGGTTCACCAGTTCGCCGTCGATGTCGTTATAGACCTCGAACTTACATGGCTCCTTCCCAAGCAGCACAGCGCCGGAGCCGCCAAAGATATCGATGTAACGTCCGTATTCCTTTGGGAATACGGCGTAAAGAATCGGCAGCAGGTTTGTTTTGTTGCCGATTCGGGTAATGGGTGTTCTGATAGGCTAGTTCACACTCCTCACAAAAAGAAAGAGCCGGAAGGATGATCTGGACGGAGATCCCATTCCGGCAAGTAACCAATGTTCTTCCATTTTTCCTGGAGCGCCTGTCCTTGAACACCGGATAGTTGAATTTTGTTTTCAAAAAAATCACCTCCAGCGGCGTAAATGCCGCATTGCTTTTTTAACCACTGATTTGTTTGGATCCTTCCCGGTTTATTGGACGGAATCTGTGCTACAATTTTGCAGTCAGCCATGGGAAATGTGTTTGGAACAAGCTTTTTCAAAAAGTCAAGTCTTGTTCTTGCAACTATTTCATGGTATAATCCCGCCTAGCGCGAACCAAAAGGAGAGACAGATATGAACACTGCTACGATTTCCCAGCTTTCCCACACAACAAGGAAGCAGCTTTTGGCGGCTGAGCAAACCGCTTTCAGCCGGATCCCCGGTATGGACAAACTGCGAAGCGCCACACCGGACACCATTGCCGCCCTGATGAACAAGTACCCAGACGCCGCTTTCGCCCTGATGATCTCGGAAAACCTGTTCACCGGCGACCGGGAGCAGAATGAAATCCACCAGCGTGCCTACAAGGCCATCCTGAACGGCGAGCCTATGACCGGGATCCGGTTCCGGTATGACTACGATCTGGAAGATTACCTGCTCAAGCACATGTGGGATTGATTTCCCTGAAATAGAAAAAGGCCAGTATGGTTTTCCCTCCCGGGACATTCCATACTGGCCTATTGCATTTCCATGGAGAAATTATCTGACATGGTTTCTTTTTCATTAACGGATGTAATGTTTACATAATCCCCTATAATGCTCAGGGCGGAATCATAACTGTGGCACTGGGTGATCCGCTGGAACATCTGGTCTGCCTCATCCTCCATGCCGTTCTCCCGCAGTGTGCGGCTGGCAATTCCTATTAGGTTCCATATATTCCCATCCGCACCAATGAGGGGACAGTCCGGCTTGGTCTGTTCTTTCTTCGGTTTCGGCTGGTCCCGGGCAAAGCCGCCCAGACGGTTGGGCACATAATCTGAAAGCCAGGTTCCTCCGAAAACATTTTGAGATTGGAGCCGCCAAGCTGCTAATCTTCCCATGTCCAGCTTTACATCCCCGGTAAAGGGAAACAGCAGGCAGGTGCAGCCGTCATGCTCAAAGCTGCTGACCTTCTGGAAAGTAGTTCCTTCCAGGAGACAACCGTTTTCCGTGAGCATTTGGTTGACCCCATCCACCCACTCCCACAGCGGCCCGCCGCAGCCTTGGAGGATAAGGCCCTCCTGGTCTTTCATCCGGCGAAGGTCGCCCACTGTAATCTTTTCAATTTTCAACTTACATTCCTCCCATTGTCATAGCGAGATTCTGCTTGAACTCCTGTTCAGGAACGGTCCGAAACCGGTCTACACCGGGAATTAGGGAAAGGCTGCTGCCATTGTTCCACTTCATAACCAGCTGACCAGCGTCATCCACAGCCAAAACCTTACCACGGGTGCCAGGAGGTACTGGGTGGGGATCCTCCGGCATAGCGATAAGCTCCACCTCCGTTCCGGGGGGATACTGCTGGCGGATGCGTTCCACCTGTGCGCGGGATAAAAAGTTCATCTGTTTTCCTCCTTCCTGTTTTGCAGTTTTTCCATTCTGGTTCTCATGCAGTCCCCACTCTCACTCCAGCAGATAAAGCCGGAGCCAGGATAGGGACAGCCCACACATTTTTCCGACCGGGTACACACTGCTGCTTCCGGCGGGGGCGGCGGCACATAGCCCCGCCGGTACTCCGGCCCGTACTTTTGGCGCTTGGCGCCCTTTTTCATTCCGGTTCCATACGAACCAACTCCTTTCTCAAATAAAAAATGCCAGTCCGTATTTCAGGACTGGCAGATAAAACTATACAACAGGGTCTGGTGCCCTTTTTGACGACAAAAAAGGCCGGATACTTAAAGAGCATCATGCTCTCAAATACCCGGCCCAAATAAAATTGATAACTTTCTGAAAACTCTCGAAAAAGGCCAGCGCCCTTTTTGAATTTCCCGCAAAGCTATGCTGGAAACCTGCCTCAATCAGGGGAATAGGGGGTTCAAGTCCCATTCGTCACGTCTCGACAGGCGTTTGCATCTATGGATGCAGTAAAAATCGTGTTCACAAATTTGGATAAATTCGTATATTTTTATGCCGATAAATCGGCGCAAAATAATTGAAAAACACTTTAGAAGCTAACTTTTTGCCAGTTGCATCTAAAGTGTTGTTCAAGTATGGTGACCCGCTGGAGATTCGAACTCCAGACCCACTGCTTAAAAGGCAGTTGCTCTACCTACTGAGCTAGCGGATCAAATTTGGCTGGGATGGCCGGATTCGAACCGACGAAATGCCAGAGTCAAAGTCTGGTGCCTTACCGCTTGGCGACATCCCAATGTGGAGCGGCGCCCTTTGATCGGACACACTGGGTATTATAGCATGGCTTTTTCGTTTTGGCAATCTTTTTTTTACGAATTTTGGCGGGAATTTGTTTTCTGTCAGTTTTTTGTTTTGCCGCAAAGGAGGATGCTGTTTTGTCAAAAATTTTGGCACCGGATCCCGCGTTTTTCGGATACTTTCAGAGCCGGCAAATGTGTGTCCGGCACGGCGCTCCAAGGCGGATAGCCCCGGTGAGCCGAAGAGTACGGGCTGCGCTCTTTACATTCTGCAAAACCTATGCTAAAATTTTACTATCCCAAAGGGAAAGGAAAATGCGAAATGGATCAGGATTTTAAGTGTATCGTATATATCTTTTGTCTGGCGAAGGAAGGGCTTTCCAAGCTGCGCTTTGACATTGTGACCCATGTGAACTATGCCTTTGCCATCCCCACGAAGGAGGGGCATGTACTGCCCCTGGACAATCCCGAACTTGCCAAAGCGGTGATTGCAAAGGCCCATGCCAGCGGCGCGAAGGTCTGTATTTCTCTGGGTGGCTGGAGCTATGAGGATATCCCCCTGGAGGCAACCTTCCGGGAGGGGACGAATACACCGGAAAAAATTTCCACGCTGGCGGAAGAGATCACCGCTATGGCGGAGGACTTTGGCTTTGACGGTGTCGATGTGGACTGGGAATATCCCCGCACCGGCGACGGCTCGAAGGAACAGTACGAGGCCTTTCTTTCCCTTCTGCATGAGAAACTGAAGCCGAAGGGCATGCTGCTGACTGCGGCCGTACTTGCGGGATTGGATTCCCGCAATGAGCCGGTCCGCTCCGCCGCCGAAGCCCAGGACCGTCCCTCCTTCGACAAGCTGGATTGGATCAACCTGATGACCTATGACTGTGACGGCCCCCAGCACTCCACCTACGGTTTTGCGGAGAATTGTGTAAAATACTGGGTAGAGGACCGGGGCTTTGCGCCTGCCAAGCTGAACCTGGGACTGCCGTTCTACGGACGTCCCTTCCCCGGCGCCTATTGTGACCTTCTCAAGGCGGACCCGGAGGCTCTGGAGAAGGATATGGTTGTCCTGAATGGAAGGGAAGTGTGGTACAATGGCCGGGACACGCTGCGCAGGAAGGTGGCGCTGGCCAAGGAATACGGACTTGGCGGCGTTATGGTCTGGGAAATCTCCGAGGACAGCGAAGAAGAGGACAAGAGCCTGCTCACAGTTTTGGGACAAGCGATCGCGGAAGTATAAAACATGTCATTCGAATCGGAATGCTTTTCTGATACGCAGACCAGGGAATTTCGCCCGGTCTTCCGGATGCCGTTTCACCTGATCTATATGGAAGGGAAAGCAAAATCCTGCATATATTTTGTCCGGCTTAACAGAGCAAAATACGCCTCTCCCTTGTGCCTTGGGAGAGGCGTGTGCCATTATTGGACCGCGTCTGTTCCTTCTTCCGGAGAAACCACCTGGGGAATGAAGCGGGATGCCACCTTGCTGCGTCCCTTCCCCTTGACAAAGAAGAATCCGATGACGGAGAACGCCGCCGCGCCGATAAAATTCACGAACAGGTCCTTCATGGTATCGTGCAGGCCGATGTCCAGATAGCCGCCAAGGCCCAGGGCCTCCTGGCTGCCATCGGAATGGACAAGGATCACATCCGTGATATCCTTGATCCGCACCACCGTGTTGGTCATGGTGGGATCAAGGTTGACGGAGTTGATGGCGTTTACCACCGTATCCTTCTGCATATCCAGACCCAGAAGGCAGTCGCCGCCAAATTCAAAAAATTCCCAAAGCACGCCCACAGTCATAGAGAAGCAGAAGGCCACCAGCGCAAGGTATGCCGGGGAAAGCTGGAAGGAGAAGCGGTCGTTCCGGTTCAGCATATCCACCAGGGCAAAGCCGATGGCGGCGCAGAGAAAGCCGTTGATGGTATGCAGCATGGTGTCCCAATGGGGCACCCGGACATAGAAGCTGTTCAACTCTCCTAAAATTTCCGCCGCAAAAACAAACAGCAGAATGATGATTTCCAGGGTGCTGGGCAGCATGATCTCCAGCTTCCGGGCAACGACGCTGGGCATGACCAGCAGGATCAGGGACAGGGCGCACAGGAACACATTCTGGTATTCCTGACGGAATATGGCCCGGATCATGGCGAGGATAATCAATCCTCTTAAAATCAGATAGACGGTTAGGGTCGTTTTGTTTTTATAAGGCCGCGGCCTTTTCTTGTTACGTTCCATGCAAGCGCCTCCTTATTTCCTGTTTTCCTGCTATTATACCATGATTTTCGCCCCCGTCAAGGGAGCGGCGGGGAAAAGGGTGTTTCCTGCTATGGTGTCCCGTTGCGTTTCAAGGGATTCTGTGGTAATATAAGGTACGCAAGAGGAGGTGCTTCCATGAAACATTTTTTAAGGTCCCGGCTCTTTGCCGGGCTGCTCTGCGCTGCGTTGCTGCTGGCAGCAGCGGCCTGGTTTTTCTTCCGGGCGGACTTGCCCGGCTGGGACGCACCGGAGGGACTCTCCTTTTCCCAGCGGAATAGGGTGAAAAAGGAGCTGATTCAAATCAGCCGGGTTTGCCGGGAATTCTATACAGCTGCGAAAAACCCGGAGGAAATTTCCCGGGCGGACATTGACACATTGGAAGCAAAGCTGCTGGCCGCCGGATATCCTGTGGTGGACACGGATGAGACCTATCCTTCGTATCTTGGGAACCCGGAAAGCCTGTACAGGTTTTGGGAAGCGGTCTGCGCTGGGAAGAATGCCGTCCAGACCATCATCCGGGTCAGCGGGGACGGCAGTCTCTGGCATACCTGCCTCATTCAGGAGGACGGTGAAGGGAGCTGTCTGCTTACCCACCTCGCCTGGAACGGAGAAAACACGGTACAGGTGCAGACCTGCGAGCTGCTGCCTCTTTATGAGGTGGAGCTGGCGGACTGGGGAATCTTTTATTACCGGATGTATCCGGCTGATGATCCCCATTACATCGACTACAGCCAGCTTCGCCTTGGCCCTGCGGACCGGGAACTATACGACCTGAACCGGAAATACATCCTTCCCGTGGGCTACCAGATGGTCAACCTCTTCCTATGTGACTGGCAGGAGGGGAAATGGGGAGAGATGTCTTTTAACGACCTGTTCGAATACTTTTATGAGAAGGACAAGGGAGAACGCTTTGAATGGGACGGAGGTTCCAGCTGGGATACGCATGCCTGGGCGGTCCTCCCGGCACAGCTTTTGGAAGAGACGGTGCTGCCCTATTTCCAAATTTCTCTGGAGGATTTCCGGAAAATCTGCGGGTATGACGAAGCCCGGGAGGGCTACCCCTGGCGGCCCATCTATGGGTGGGACCTGACCTCCTGGCACTATCCCATGTGTCAGCCGGAGGTCCTGGACCAGACCCAAAACAGCGACGGTACCATCACTCTGACGGTGCAGGTCTATTCGCCGGATCTGAAAACCGACCGGCTGTTCACCCACGAGGTCACCATACGCCCCATGGAGGGGGAGAACTTTCAGTATGTGGGAAACCGGGTCACCTATGTCAGCGACCGGGGCCTGCCCCCCAATATGGCGCGGTTTGACCTGGATGGGTAATGGGATTGCGGTGAAAAGCGGTGCGGCTCCGAGGGGGGGACGCACCGCTTTTTTATACTGTTTCTTTCTAAAAATGTTTCATTTTTAGAAAGAAGGCACCGCCTGACGGCGTTGCCGTTTTCGTGATTTTTAGATAGAAAATCACGAAAACCCGTCTCATAATGATCTTCCTATTAACCTATTAAAAAGTTCTATCTGGCGAATAATGGAATATCAGTATTATCTCACCGTTTCCCCAGCCGCATAGGGGGTGGTGTCACGGCGTCTCCTGGTTCGGGGGCTGTTCGCAGCGCTTCCCCCCGGAACCGGCAGGTGTCTGGATAATCTCCTGGTAAAATACGCCCAGCACACCGATGTAGTCATCGTGCCAGGGCTTATTTTTCCCGCAGTAGTGGATGACCACGCTGTGCGCCCGGACCCAGGCCAGGTCTGCCTTTTCGTGGGAACGGTCGGCATTATAGAATGCCAGAATGCGGTCACTGAGGTTGTAGCGCATGGTGTCTGCCAGCTTGACCTTGTCCCCATACAGGGCCGTCAGAATGTCCTGGTCCGGCAAAAGCAGGGCGTGTTTGCGCTCCTGGGTATACGCGCGAATCTCTGCAAGGCTTACGTTTTCCCGCAGCGCGGGCAGGTTGAGCAGCAGAACCCCTGTGTTGATATACGATACCGCCTTTTCGGACTTCAGCCGGGCTTGGTTGATTTTTGTCAGAAACTCCCGGGTATGGGTGCAGCCCACATAGAAATTCCCCGCGAAGTCCGTCTCGTACAGCTCCGTCAGGGGATTGATGATGACCGTGTCCACGTCCAGATAGAGGATTCGGTCCAGGTCCTTGGGCAACAGCAGCGGCGCTGCCAGACGGTAATAGATCTGCTTTGGATACCGGTCCGATTCCGGGAAACCCTCAAACAGTGTTTCCGGAACCCGGATAAAGTGAAAATCCACCTGTCCCCGGAAATCCTGCCCCAGAGCGTCGATCCCACGCTGGTCAAAATCGGAATGCAGAATATAGGCGTCATAGTGCGCATATCCCCCGCTTCGGACAATGGAGCGGATGCAGCTGACGAAGAGCGTGATGAATTTCCGGTTGATGCAGAACAGCAGATTCATGGAGCCAGTGCTTTCCCGTTGTGGCGGCTGCGCCGTTTGCCGGAGGGGCTGGCCGTGCTCCAAATCCACCATTTCCGGCACTTTCCGCAGTCCATATTTTTTTCGTTTCATGGGCAGATCCCTTTCCTTTGCGCGTTTTTTCCATTTTAGCACGAAAATCCCGAAGGGGCTACACAGCCAGAAAACTTTTTACACAAAGTTCATTTCCGGTTCCGAAGGGAAGCCGCTTGACTTTCCTGCAAAGACGGAGTAAACTATTTGCGGATGGAAATATTTTCTGGCCTTTCCCGGAGGGAAAGATGGATTAGGAGGAATCCTTATGGCAGCTAAGGTTTATTTTACCGACTTTTGCACCGGCACATCCGAGACCCTGCCCCAGAAGCTGGCCAGGCTTTGCCTGTCCGCAGGCATGGACCGGATCGACTTCAAGGACAAGTTCGTGGCCATAAAAATTCACTTTGGAGAATTGGGCAATATGGCCCATCTGCGCCCCGGCTATGCCCGGGTTGTCGTGGACCTTATTAAGGATTTGGGAGGCAAGCCTTTCCTCACCGACGCCAACACCATGTATGTCGGCTCCCGGAAAAACGCCCTTGACCATCTGGAAACCGCTTACTTAAATGGCTTCACGCCCTACTCCACGGGCTGCCATGTGATCATCGCTGACGGATTGAAGGGAACGGACGACGTGGACGTACCGGTGGTGGGCGGTGAATATGTAAAGTCCGCCAAGATCGGCCGGGCCATTATGGACGCGGATATCGTCATCTCCCTGAACCACTTCAAGGGCCATGAGGAGGCCGGCTTCGGCGGCGCCATGAAGAACCTGGGCATGGGCTGCGGCTCCAACGCCGGCAAGCGGGAGATGCACTCCGAGGGCCGCCCTGTGGTGGACGAGGACAAGTGCGTCGGCTGCGGCACCTGCGCCAAATACTGCGCCCACGACGGTCCCCAGCTCCGGGACGGCATTATGCACATCGACTGGACAAAGTGCATGGGCTGCGGACGCTGCATTGACGTGTGCCCTGTCGGCGCTATCCACTCCGCCTATGCCCAGTCCACCTCTATTTTGAACTATAAGATCGCCGAGTATACCAAAGCCGTGCTGGACGGACGCCCCCATTTCCACATCAGCCTGGTGCGGGATGTCAGCCCCTACTGCGACTGCCATGCGGAAAACGACATCCCCATCGTCCCCGACGTGGGTATGTTCGCGTCCTTCGACCCTGTGGCGCTGGATCTGGCCTGCGCGGAGGCCGTCAATGCCCAAGCCATCATGCCCAGGTCCAAGTTGGCCAAGGCCAACCGGCCCGACCTGGACAACCTGACAGGCTCCTTCCCGGAAACCAACTGGCGCAGCCAGATCTCCCATGCCAAGAAAATCGGCCTGGGAGAGGATTCCTATGAATTGATCACAGTATAACAACCGGTCTGGCGGGCGCGGGAACACTCCCGGCGCCCGCTTTCCGCTTGAGGGACAAAATGGATTTTCGGGCACGTCCGTGCCGTGGTGGAAAATATCCCTTGCCACACTTTTTAATGGAATATCCGTATAAAACCAGGGGTGAATATCGTGGGAAAGGCTGTCTCCCTCCGAATATGGGAGTATTTGGACAACCACCGGAAAAATGAATACGCATTAAAGCCCTATTTGCTGCGGGACGGGAAAACCCACCCTGTGGCGGTGATCTGTCCCGGCGGCGGATACCGGAGGATATGCAGCTTCATAGAGGGCCGGCCCTATGCGAAAAAACTGAACGCTATGGGCTATCACGCCTTCGTGGTATACTACCGGGTCAGGGAGAAGGCCCTCTTTCCGGCACCCCAGGACGACCTGGCCCGGGCGGTGCGGGAAATCCTGGAGCACAGCCAGCGCTGGAAGCTGGATATGCGGGGATACTCCGTTTGGGGGTCCTCTGCCGGGGGCCATCTTGCGGCCTGCTTTGGTACGGAATCCATGGGCTATGCCCACTATGGCCTCCCCAAGCCCGGTGCCATTATCCTGACCTATCCCGTCATAACCATGGGCCATAAGGCCCACGAGGGCTGCCGCAGGTTTCAGCTTGGCCCGGAGCCTTCCCAGGAGCAGATTCGCCTGCTGAGCATGGAACAGCAGGTAAGTCCGTCGTATCCCCCTGTTTTCCTGTGGTGGGGGGATGCGGACGGCTCCGTGGACCCGGATAACAGCCGAATGTTCCGCGCGGCACTGGAAAACAATCAAATTCCATCCCGCTGCATCGAATATTCCGGTGTGGATCATGGCATCGGGATCGGTACGGGTCTTGCCTGTGAGGGCTGGTTTGAAAACGCCGTGGCCTTTTGGGAAGAATATACCGGGCGCGGCCGAAATACAGGCGCTGTCCGTCAACAGATCAGAAAGGAATTGCAATGGAAAAGAAATACATGATCCTTTGCGTTGCCGGCCAGTCCAATGCCGTGGGCTATGATGAATCCCCGGTTCCCGCCGGTTATATGGCCCGCTTTCGTGCGGACCGAATCTTCCAGTTGGGATTCTGGGGCGGCGACAACCTTCAAATCATTCCTCTGGGCCCCTGCGCCCAAAGCTTTCAGGACATGCGCCCCTATGGCAATCCCGCAAATCCCGGTACCGGCACCAGGGGCATTCATCTGCCTCTGGCCCACCGCCTGCTGGAGTGCATTCCGCCGGATTATGATATCCTGGTCCTGTCCTGCGCCTACGGCGGCACCGGATTTACGGTGGGGCAGCTGGGGGATTACGATGCGGCTTCCATGACACCGGCACCGGGAATTTGGCGTTGGGGCGTTTCCTCCAACTATTACCGCGCCATGTGTGACCGGATCGGCTATGCCCTGTCCCGGAATCCGGAAAACCGCTTTCTGGGGGTCGTATGGTGCCAGGGGGAATTTGACAGCGAGGACGCGGTGGGGCACGGGCATGGTTTTGATGCCATGACGGCGGACTTTTTCCGCACCATGGCCGAAAAATTCCCCGGCCGGGTATACCGCGGAGACTGGAACAGGAATATCTGGTATAACATGGAGACTGTGGCGTATTGGCACAGCTACCATGAGTGCCCGCAGATTTGGGCGCATTACCGGAGCTGGAACCCGGACACTTATGTGGAAATTCCCCGTTCTGCGGATTCCAATGAGGTGAACGGCACCGGCATAACGGCCAAGCTCAGAGCGGCCCATTTTGGAAACGACGCTTTTGACCGGGTCATAGCGCCTTTGGTAGCCGAAGCGATGAAGCGGCGTCTGGCAGTGCCGGATGCCCCTGAAGAAAGCAGCGAAAGCCGGGAAACAGCCGTATAATTTGACAATTTATCCTTGACTTATCCCCTGATTGGAATCATAATAGATAGCGTATGCACGGGAAAGTGCGTGAATGCTGGCGCTTTCCGGAGGGCAAGGAGGAAAATTTACGTGAACAGGACCAAAAAGCTGTGGGTTACGGTACTGGTACTGCTGCTGGTTGCGGTGGTTTTGGCACTGGTGCTGTATATGACGTATTTTGTCATTATTGATTTCCACTTCTATCCCAAGGACGCGCAGACTCTGGATTTACGGGGACAGGAAATCAGCATCGCGCATTTTGAAGCGATTCGCAGCCAGATCCCCGACTGCGAAATCCACTGGGATATCCCGTTCCAGGGGACGACCTATCCGGATGACACCAAGGAGCTGACCGTCACCAGTCTGACGGAGGAGGATGTGGCAGTGCTGGACTACTTTCAGTCCCTGCAGACCGTCCGGGCGGAGCAGTGTACGGATTATGCCCAGCTGCTGGAATTACAGCGGCGGCATCCGGAAGCGGAGCTTATCTACCAGCTGGAACTCAACGGCAAGTCCTATTCCCGCAGCGTCACCGAGGTGACGCTGGATGGCATTGCCCAGGAGGAGATATCCCTGCTGGCCTGTCTGCCGAAGCTGAAAACCGTAGTGGTCAGCGGCGGCGAAGCCGTAGAGAATTTTGCGCAGCTGCAGGAATACTGCCATGAAAACGCTCTGGCGTTCTGCATTGAGGCAGGCGGGGAGACGGTGGCGGACGACGCGAAAAAGGTGTCCCTGGGGGCTGTGACCGACAGTGAGCTGAACCTGCTGCAGTTCCTGCCTGAAATGGAGGAATTACATATCGTCAAGCCGGAGGCGTCGGCAGAAAAGCTGGTACAGCTCCGGGAAACCTATGGCGCTGTGGCCATTACCTGGGAGCAGGAAATCTGGGGCAAGGTGTTCGCCAGCGGGGAGGAGGAGATCGACCTCTCCGACGCGGAAATCGGGACTCTGGACCAGGTGGAGGCGGGAATGGCCTATTTCCCGGATGCGCAGCAGGTTTTCCTGGGGGAGTGCGGTATCGACAATGAGGAGATCGCGGCCTACCGGGAGCGTGCCCGGGAGGATTACAAGGTGGTATGGATCGTGCGCTGCGGTGAGAAGCTGCCCACCCGTACCGACGCCACCTCCTTTATGCCCAGCCGGGACGGTGTCGGCTATTTTAGGGACAATGAATCCTACAATCTGCGCTACTGTGAAGATTTAATTGCCATCGACGTTGGCCATATGGGTGTAAAGGACATCAGTTTTGTGGCCTATATGCCCAATCTGAAATATCTGATTCTGGCCCACACCGAGGTCCAGGACATCACCCCCATCAGTAACTGCAAAAACCTGATTTTCCTGGAGCTGGACTGGAGCCCTATCAAGGACTATACGCCCCTGCAGGGCTGTACCGCACTGGAGGATCTGAACATCGGTATGTATGGCGCTGATGTGACACCCATCTGTGAAATGACCTGGCTGAAAAACGTATGGTGCGTTTTCCGCCCTGCCGCGGCGGGGAAGCTGGCACAGGCCCTGCCCGACACCAAGGTGGTTGCCTCCGGCAACGCCACCGTCTCCAGCGGCTGGCGAAACCTGCCGAATTACTACGCCATGCGGGACGCGCTTGGCATGTATTACATGTCTTGGTAAAGAAACTAAACTTTTCTTAAACTTTAGGCTACTTGACAGCCTGGGGGCATCTGAACTATAATAAAGAAACGGTAATATGCAAAGGAGGTATGCGCTTATGAAAAAAAAGGGACTGTTTACCATTATTGTGGTTGTTCTTCTGATCGCCTTTGGCGTCAGTGCATTCAAAGTGGGAAGTTATCTGCTGGAAGGGAAGAAGGCCGAGGACCGTTATAACCAGCTTTCCGACATCAAGGCCAACGCCCAGACCACGCCCACCGTGCCCACAGCTGCGGCAACCACCGGTGCGACGGAGCCTTCCGCCACTACGGTACCCACCGCCCCGACGGAACCGAAAATCCTTGCCGAGTATGAAGAGCTGTATGAGATGAACTCCGATCTGGTAGGCTGGATCAAGATCGAGGGCACCAAGGTGGATTACCCGGTCATGCAGACCCCGAACGATGTTGATTACTACCTGCACCGGGATTTCGACAAAGCGAACAGCGACCGGGGAGCCATCTATGCCCGGGAGGTGTGCGATGTCAATAAGCCCAGCGATAACGTTACCATTTACGGCCACCACATGAAGGACGGCAGCATGTTCGCCGGACTGAATGCTTATGTAAACAAGTCGGCATGGGAAAACAACAGTCTGATCTTCTTCGACACGTTGACAGAATACCACATCTACAAGATTTTTGCCGTATTCGCGACCAGCGCCAACATTGGCGAGGGCTTCAGCTATCACCAGTTTGTGGATGCGGAAACCGAAGAGGAGTTCGACGAATTTGTTGCCACCTGCAAGCAGCTGGCGTACTATGACACCGGTATCACGCCCAAATATGGAGACAAGCTGATCTGTTTGTCCACCTGCGAGTATACGCATGGTGACAATGGCCGCTTGGTCGTAGCAGCCTACAGAATTACGTAACAAGTGCTTTTCTGCTTTGGACAAATTCCGTTCACATCCGTGGACGGAATTTGTTTTGTCCATTTCCGGCGGTTTCTGGGAAATTTATCCCCCCTGGGGGCTTTCATCCGGGAAAACTTACTGCTATAATACGAAAAAAACAAGGAGGTTTTTCCATGAAGACCATGACTTCTATCAAACAAATGACCCTGGCTGCGGTGTGCGCCGCGCTGTGCGTGGTGCTGCCCATTGCCTTCCACTCCGTTCCCAACGCAGGCAGCGTGTTCCTGCCCATGCACATTCCCGTGCTGATCTGCGGCCTGATCTGCGGCTGGCCCTATGGCCTGGTCTGCGGCCTGATGGGGCCGCTGCTCAGCAGCATCATTACCGGTATGCCCCCCGCTGCCATATTGCCTTCCATGATGGTGGAGTGCGGCATTTATGGCCTGACGGCCAGCCTGGTGCTGAAGTTCCTCCGCACCGGGAATACCTATGCCGACCTGTACATTGCCCTGGTGGCAGCCATGCTGGCGGGCCGTGTCATTTCCGGCATTGCCAAGGCTCTGATTTTTAGCCCCGGCCTGGCCATGTCTGCCTGGGTGGGTTCCAGCTTTGTCACAGCGCTGCCCGGTATTTTGATCCAGCTGGTGTTCCTGCCCAGCGTGGTTTTTGCGCTGATGAAAGCGGGGATCGTGCCTGTCCGTTACGCCAAGGGAGAAGCGGCGGTGTGAACAAGCAGGAGATCATTCGGTTTTTTGACCATCTGGCCCCACAATGGGATGCGGATATGGTCCGCAGTGACAGCGTGATCGATACAATTTTGGAAAATGCGGAGGTCAGGCCCGGCGCTGCCGTGCTGGATGTGGCCTGCGGCACCGGCGTGCTGATCCCCGATTATCTGAAGCGGAATGTATCTTCCGTGACGGGGGTGGACATTTCCCCCGAAATGGTGAAGATCGCCAGCAGAAAATTTCCGCAGGAGAATGTCCGCTTCCTGAACGCGGATGTGGAGGAGATGGACTGCGGGGAAGCCTATGACGTGATCATGGTTTACAATGCGTTTCCCCATTTCCCCGAGCCGGAGCGTCTGATTGCCGCTCTGAACGGCATGTTAAAGCCCGGCGGTACGCTGACCGTGGCCCATGGCATGAGCCGTGCGGCAATCGACCACCACCATGCGGAAGCGGCGGGAAATGTGTCCCGGGGACTGATGCACGAGGATGAACTGGCCGGGATTTTTTCAAAATACCTGACCGTTACCGTGAAAATCTCCGATGAACACATGTACCAGGTCACAGGCAAGAAACTTTGACAAGGAAGGGGCTGTCTCAAAATGGTTCTCCGGAATCAAAAGAGGCAGTCCCTCTTTTCTTCTCGCTTATGGATAAATGAGCGAAATTGTGGATAAAATCAGCAAAACTGGCCAGTTTGTATTTTATGATGCAGCTTCATGATGTTGCAGGCCGTACTGATTAAGTGCCATTCAACAGACACATTCCTGCATCTCACCGGTTCGTATGACGGGATCAAAATTTCTGAATTCATGGGCAAGCAGACTTGACACCCAATCCCGTATGCCGTATACTTTATGTGTATTTAATTTTGTTTCACACCTTAATTATACGCCTTGGTGAGACAGCCCCTTGCGATTATAATGGACAAATCCCAGATTGATTGGGGGTACGGCGGGATGCGCGCACAGGAATTATATGAACTTGCCATGAAATATATCTATGGCGATGGTGTGCCAGAGGACAATGAACTGGCAACGAAGCTGCTGACCCAAGCGCATGACCTGGGTCATGTGGAAGCCACCTACAACTTAGGCATCTGTTACCACTACGGGTTTGGCACCGGCGTTGATTTGAAAAAAGCATACGAGCTGTATCTTGAAGCCGCAAATGGTGGCTATGGCAAGGGTATGGAGCTTGTGGGCCGGTTCTATAACCGGGGTATCTATGTAAAGCAAGACCGCAGACAGGCGGAATATTGGCTTCAAAAGGCTATGGGCAGTTCCGACCCGGAAGCAGTTGCGGGCGCAAAGAAAGAAATGATTTTTGACGGGACAGCATGAGAAATCCATGCAGCTGTTTACCGTATATTTTAGGAAAAGAGGCTGTCTCAAAATGATTTTCCGGAATCATAAGAGGCAGTCCCTCTTTTTCTCTCGCTTGTGGATAAAATCTACAAAATACAGCGCACGAAATCTGAGGGGCGGGGCTGCCTCCCATTTGGGGGAGACAGCCCCTTTTTTGTGGTTTGAGCGCTTGGAACAAAGAATGATTCCCTCTTGAGCTTCGGTGGCGGATGGAGTATAATTAAAGAAAAAAGGAGGCTTTATTTATGCTGAGTCTTTGTAATCATTGGGAATTTATCCCGCAATGGTTTGATGGATTTGCCATTGGAGAGGGGGAGGGCACGCCTGTCCGCCTGCCCCATACGGTGCGGGAGGTCCCCCAGCATTACGCGGACCACACATCCTATCAGATGGTCTGCGGCTACCGGAAAAAAATCACACTGGGAGAGGAATTGGCCGGAAAGCGGCTGTTTCTGCAATTTGACGGCGCGGCCCACATTGCCACCGTCTACATGAACGGCCGGGAACTGGCCTGCCACCGCTGCGGCTATACGGCGTTTCGTGTGGAGATCACCGGTGAGGTAACGTTGGGCGAGGAAAGCCTGCTCAGCGTGAAGCTGGATACCACGGAAAATCCCGATGTGCCGCCCTTCGGCTTCGTCATCGATTACCTGACCTACGGCGGATTGTACCGGGAGGTTTGGCTGGATGTCCGGGAGAATAGCTTCCTTGAGGACCTGTACATCACCACACCCACGCTGACCACGCTGAACCTGCGCGCCACAGTGCAGAACGGAGAGGGCTGCTCCCTGAAAGTGGAGCTGACCAAGGGCGGCCGGGTCCTGGTGCAGGGGTCTTACCCGGTGGGGGAACCGGTTGTTATGAACTGCCCCAATGTGAAGCCCTGGGATACGGAGCGTCCCGTCCGCTACACCTGCCGTGTCTGCCTGATGCGGGACGGGACTGTGCTGGATGTGCAGGCGGTGAAGTTTGGCTTCCGCACGGCGGAATTCCGGGCTGACGGCTTCTATCTCAATGGCAAAAAGACCTTCCTGCGGGGCCTGAACCGGCACCAGTGCTATCCCTATGTGGGCTATGCCGTGCCGGAACGGCTGCAGCGGGAGGATGCCCGGATCCTGAAGGAGGAGCTGAGCTGCGTGGCCGTGCGCACTTCGCATTATCCCCAGAGCCAGTATTTTATCGACGAATGCGACCGGAGGGGCCTGCTGGTGCTGACGGAGATTCCCGGCTGGCAGCATGTGGGGAGCGAAGAGTGGAAGGATCAGGCGGTGGAGAATACCCGGGAGATGGTTCTGCAGTACCGCAACCATCCCAGCATCATCCTGTGGGGCGTGCGGATCAATGAAAGCCAGGACGACGACGAACTGTACCGCCGCACAAATGCCGTGGCCCATGAACTGGACCCCAGCCGCGCCACCTCCGGCGTCCGCAATTTTGAAAAGAGCAGTCTGCTGGAGGATGTGTATTCGTTCAACGATTTCTCCCATACCGGCGGCAATTCCGGGTGTAAGCCCAAAAAGTCCGTCACGCCCGACGGGACGAAAGCCCTTGTCATCACAGAGCACAACGGCCATATGTTCCCCACCAAGCCCTATGACACCTGGCAGCGCCGCCAGGAGCAGGCCCTGCGCCATGCCCGGGTCCAGGAGGACGCGGCGGCCGACGGCGATCACGCAGGCTGCTTTGGCTGGTGCATGTTTGACTATCCCACCCACAAGGATTTCGGCTCCGGGGACCGGGTGTGCTACCATGGCGTTATGGATGCCTTCCGGAATCCCAAGCTGGCGGCGGCCCTCTACGCCAGCCAGGGAGAGGGGCGGCCTGTCCTGGAGATAGGCTCCTCCCTGGACATTGGAGATTATCCGGGCGGCATGATTGGTGACATCTACGTCTTTACCAACGCCGATTCCGTGTCCCTGTATAAAAACGGCAGCTTTGTGGCCAAGCTGTCCAAGGGCGAATGGAAGGGGCTGCCTCACGGCCCCATGGCCGCGGACGATACCATCGGCTGCTTGCTGGAAACCCAGGAGGGCTTCGACAAAAAGAAAGCGGAGCTGCTGCATGCCTGCCTGCTGACGGTGCAGAAGAAGGGACTGACGGGGCTGAACCCGGCGGATATGGCGAAGCTCGGCTATGCCATGGTGAAATACGGCCTGAAATATTCCGATGCCGTGGCGCTTTATGGCAGGTATGTGGGCAATTGGGGCGGCGAAGCCACGGTGTGGCGGATGGATGCGGAGAAAGACGGAACCATAGTATCGTCCCGCACCTGCTGCCATGGCGCGAAGCTGCATTTGGAAGCGGCGGCAAGCCATACGGCTCTTTCCGAAGGGGATACTTATGATATGGCGGCAGTGCGCATCCGTATTCTGGATGAGCATGGCAACTTATCGCCCTATGCCCAGCTGCCGGTTCAGTTCCGGCTGGAAGGGGCTGCGGAGCTGGTCGGTCCCACGGTAGCCGTTGCCGAGGGCGGCATGACCGGGACTTACCTGAAAACCGTGGGCAAAGGCGGCAGGGCGCTGCTCACCATTACCACAGCCCAGACCGAGCCGGTGACAATTGCCTTTACGGTGGACTGCCCGGAAGCGTAACGGAACGGTATTCGAATTTCATAAATACTGCGGGGCGGAGACATATCTCCGCCCTGCTGCTTTTTGAAGAAAAAAGCGAATTCTTTTTCCCGCCTATTGACAACAGGGAAAAGCGGATGTATACTTGTTTTAACAAATGAATGATTGCTCATATGTTAAAATAATAAAAGGAGGAGATTCCATGGAAAAGAAAGTCTACATCATCGAAAATCTGGACTGTGCCAACTGCGCGGCAAAGATTGAGGATAAGTTCAACGCGCATCCCAAGGTGCAGGAGGCGGTCATCACCTTTTCCACCCGGCAGCTGCGGCTGACGGCGGAGGATCCGGACGCACTGATTCCGGAATTGCAGGAAATCGCCCGGAAGATAGAGAGTGAAGCAGTCATCTACCCCAGGGACAAGGCCCATAAGAAGGCACAGCACCGGGGAGAACATCATCATGAGCACGAAGACGGATGCTGCTGTGGTCATGAGCACCACCACGAGCATGACCATGATGACGAATGTGGCTGCGGTCATGAGCACCACCACGAGCATGACCATGATGATGAGCTATTGTTCTGAAATCATTCTTGCACAATAGTATATGCCGCGCGTTACTA
>JAUNJE010000032.1 GCA_030533415.1 Eubacteriales bacterium
CCCTTTGCACAAGGGGGCCTTGGTGCGGTGCAAGGCGGAACATTGTGCGGGGGCCTTGGTGCGGTGCGGGACGGGGATTGTGCGGGAGTTTTTGGGGCGGTGATGGGTGAGTTTTTGATTGATGGGGCTGGGGGCTTTTTGCACTCCTCACTCTTCACTCTCCACTCAGATTCCTCTCCGGCGCAGGATGGTGATAACCTTCCCCTCCACGTCGGCGGCACTGACGGAGCCGAAGTCGCGGCTGTCCTCGGTCTGGGTGCGGTAATCGCCCAGAAGGAAATAGCTTTTTTCCGGGACAACATAGGGATAGGTGAAATTTTCCTTGGCATAGGTGGGATACAGAATCTCGCCGCCCTGGGCCGTGCCGTTGACCAGCAGATTTCCTGTCTCGTCCATCATGATGACGTCCCCTTCCCTGCCGATAATGCGGCCTATCCGGTACTGCCCGTCATGGGTATAGACGACGACGTCGTTTTTCGAAAGGGCCTTTTCCAGGCGGTAGGCCAGCACCAGATCACCGTCCTTAATGGCCGGGAACATGTCGTTTCCGCTGACCTGGGTGAGCAAAAACACCTGCGTGAACAGAATCAGCAGCACGGCGGCCAGCACGATGCAGCGCAGTGCCAGGCTGCGGTAGCCCTGGGCGATCACAAGATTCCCCCTCCGGCGGCGGATGACCTCCGGGACGGTGGGTGTTTTTGTCGTCTTAGGCATCGGTATCCTCCGGCTCGCGGGCGCCGCCGCCAAGGCGAACCTGGCGGATCAGAAGATTGCAGCGGGCGCGCTCGGCCACAAGGGCATTCTCGTAAAGTGCATTCAGCTCTTCGATTTTCTTCCAGACGTCCGCGGGGTCGACGCCGCCAAAGGCCTTTTTCCGGAACCTGACGCCGGAAAGGTAGGCGGCGATTTTTTCATACTCCGAGTTGGCTTGCAGCTCCGCCCTGGATTGGGGTTCGCGGGGGGCGGTTCTCGCCCCGCCGCGGGAGGGTGATGATTTTCGGTCGTACTTGCCCATTCTCAAACCTGATAGCGGCGCTTCTTCGTCAGCAGCACAGCAGCGCCAACGGCCGCAACAGAGAACAGGATGATGTAGGGAGCCGTGTCGGTGAAGATGCCAGTGTCGATATTTGCTTCATGCCTGTTCACAACCGGGATCGTCATGTCCTTGTCAACCGAAATTGCGTTTGAAGTCACCGATGTCGCGTTGTCACTCTGATCCTTGTACTTCATACTGTTAATGGTAACTTCATAGGATCCCACACCGCTTTCCTGAACGGTCAAAGAAGCGCTGACCGGTACATCCTTCAAAACGACATTCTCGCCGTGTTTCAGGCTGAAGGTGATCTTCGTACCATTCTCCACGGTGTAAGCGACGGAGCCCTCAGCTGCGGAATATGTTCCGTCCTTCATCGTGCCGTCGGTGAGGGTGACTACGAAGGGGAATGCCTTGGTCGTGTCGCCCATATTGCCAATGACCTGCTTGGTGATGGTGACAGTGGTCTTGGAGAGCGGAACCTGCACAACGGGCTTCGGGAAATTAACACTCTTAGTGTCATTATTCCCCTCAACCTGATAGGTCAGTGTTGCGGTCTCGTTGGAGAAGTAGCCTTTCTTTGAACCATCCGTCCAATGGGTGCCGGTGTTTGCGTCCGGCGTGTTGGGATAGTCCTGCCCCTTTGCGATTGCCGCATCCGACGGTTGGATGTCCAGGTGAACCTCGTAGGTGTAATTTTCTTTCAGCTTGTAGTCATCGGGGAAATTCAGACTCAGAACCTTTTCATTCAAGCTCGCGGCGATGTCCTGCTCGTCCTCAGGAAGATTTCCATTCTTACTTGAATAGGTTGTCACAGTTCCGTCACTGTTCGTTACCTTGATAACTACATAAGGCTGCGCATTTGCAACGGGCACGACCCACTCGCTCAGGGTATCCGTAACAGTGGCGTTGGTGCAGGAGATCGTGGTGATTTTCTTGCCAAAGTCTTCAAAAATTTTACTCAGATCACTACTATTTGTTGCCGTTGCATTGGCTACATCCACATTAGAATCTACGCTCTTAATAGCAGCAGTCAACTTTTGCAAATATGTCTGTCCCCCACTGCTCCCAACGAAAACCGTGTAGAATCCATTGATGCCAACAAGTTCCTTCACCATTTCCTCAGCGTGGGTGACGTCTGCGTTACTAGTGTCGCGGCCATCTCCGTCAGTCATTCCTTTTGCGTCATAATGATAGGTGGGGGCACCGTCTGACAGGAAGATGACATATTTGTATGCACCGCCTCTGGCGTTCAGCAAAGCCTTTTTACCCTCGCGGAGACCCGCCTCATAGTTGGTGCCACCGTTTGCAGCGATTCTATTAACGGCACCTTTTACCGTGCCGGCAGTTTCCATCCACCCACACGTTACCTCTGCGTCATTATAGGCACTATCCTGCGTGCCACCATATCCTGACGAACCTTTACTTCCAGAGAAAGTCACTACTGCGAAGTGCATATCCAAATTCTGATTGGCTGCCAGAGAATCGACAAGGCTGTTGGTCGCTGTTTTTGCGTTATTTAAGTTGCTTCCATCCATACTGCCCGACTTATCAATAATGAACAGCAGATCAACTGCGGTCTTGCTCTCGCTGGAGCCGACGCTGCTGCTGACGGTCAGCGCCAGGTCGTAAGTATAGTCATCTTCTATTCCGGTTCTTGTGGCCGTCTTGGTAACGCTGGGGGATGGCTCCTTCAATTCGGTGTTACTTCCGTCTACGGTGCCGTTGCCTTTGGTAATAGTGCCTGACAAACCGCTGTTATATACATATGGAGTTACCTGAACAGTATAGGCATCTTTCCATTCACCAAAGATACCATAACCACTCTTATACTTTATCGTATAAATTCCTGGTTCAGCATTTTCAGTAGCGTTTATGGTAAGCTTACTATTCTCTCGTCCGACTGTAATGGTTGCGTCCCGCCCATCAGACACTACATTCCCTTCAGCATCCACAACTCTCCAGCTGTTGGAGTTGATACTGTTAGATATGGTTCCGGACTCACCGGCTGCAATAGTTAAATTCACGTCGCCTTCAGCATATGTAGCATATGTATCTGCAAACAAACCGTCTGGGTTCAGAAGATACGCAATGGTATCCAGCACATCTTCCTGATAACCGTCATCCTCCATGGCGTTGGCTTTTGTCTGAAGCTGCGCAAGCTGGTCGTCCGTCAGTTCCAGGCAAGTATCGGCATTATCCTTCATCAAATTGAAAATCGCTTCATAGGACTCCGCTGCCATCAGCTTTTCGAAGAATGAGACTTCCGTTTCGGGTTCGGTCTCTTCCTCCGTTTCTGGCTCGGTCTCTGCTTCCGTCTCTTGCGTCACGGTCTCTTCCGTGGAAGCAGTTGTCTCTTCCGAGGGATCGGCTGCATCGGTTTCGTCGTCTTCCGTAACAGCAGGCTCGCTCTCCTCGGACTGGGCCTCCGGTTCGGCAGCGGGGAGCACCAGGACTGTAAACGTCACTTCAATACCAAAATCAGAATCAGAACCAGAGACATACGCAACCTTGTATGTACCCGGGGTGGCGCTGGTGGCGTCCACAACGATCTTGCCATCCTCTTTATTACACACCAGGCCGCCGTCGTTCGGGAAAACACTGAAATCTCCAATCTGGCCGGACACAGAATACTCTGCCTTCTCCCCTGCCTTGACCTCTACATCGGCAGTCTCCCCCTCGGCACTGGCCCGCAGTCCGGGGAAGCACACGCCAGCCAGCATCACCAGAGTGAGCAGCAGTACAAGCGTCCGCCGAAAGCCGCGTTTTCTTTGATATCTTCTTCCGTACATAGTCCTATCCTCCTAAAATACCAAATCTGTCACCCGAACGGTGAAAGACCGCTGAATTTATGTTATCCATCCCAGGTGCGAAGCCGGGAAACCTCTTTCGCACCGTTCTATATCCTTTAAAGTCCATTAATAAAATACCATAGTATTTTTAGAAAGTCAAGCAAATAATTACAATAGTATTGTAATTTTTGACTCGAGGGGATTATCATGCTATCGCAAAGAATCAATGAACTGCGGCTCACCAATGGATGGAGCCAGGTTCAACTGGCAAAAAAGCTCAATGTTACCAAACAAACCGTGTCCAATTGGGAAAATGACAATATCCAGCCCTCCATCGATATGCTGGTCCGGCTGGCTAAGGCATTCAATGTTACGACGGATTACCTGCTAGGGCTGGAGAATATCCCCCGCCTCAATGTGGATGGGCTGCCGCTCAACGTTGTGTCCCACCTGAGCCAACTGATTGACGATTTTAGATGGAAATAAAATGCGCCGGGAAGCGGATACCGCTTCCCGGCGTATTTGGGTTTTGGCGTTTAATTGCTTCCCTTGCGCAACGCCGCTTCGGCGGCTTGGAGGGATTGGATGGTGAATACTTATCGGCTTCGCTTTGCAGGCCCGGCTTGCAAAGCACCAAAGCCTCCCTTGTGCAAAGGGAGGTGGGCCGCCGTTTCGGCGGCTCGGAGGGATTGTGCGGGGGGTGTTCCCTCTTCGCCTTGGGTTGGGCGAAACCGTGAGGTGGGGAACATTGCCCTTTTCGCCTTGGATTGGGCGGAATCTTAGTGCCTGCTGCTACAATCCCCCAGTCAAAAATCAGAGATTTTTGCCAGCCCCCTTTGCACAAGGGGGCCTTTGGTGCGGTGCGGGATGGGGATTGTGCGGGGGGCTTAGGTGCTGGCGCGCGGGGGGCTTTGCTGCAGGTTTTGGGCTTCCTTTACCGCCATGTCAATATACTGGCAAACACCATCAAAATTGTGCATGACCTCATTGTTCGGAATCCGTAAAACGGTAAGGTCATAGCCTTTCAGATATTCCGTCCTTTGCGTATCTTTTTCAAGATTTCCAGGCTCAAAATGCTGGGAACCGTCCAATTCGATGACAAGCTTTGCCCGGGCACAGTAGAAATCCACAATGTATTTTCCGAGCACCTTTTGGCGGGAAAAACGCACCGGATATTTCCGCAGAAAGTCATACCACAAATGCCGCTCCTCCTTTGTCATTTCCCGGCGAAGCTGCCTGGCAAAAGGGGTGAGGCCCGGGTTATATTTATGTTCCATACGGCCCGTATCAGCCGATATACTCCCGCTGGATGGCGCTGGCAAAAATCGATTTGACCACATTGGCACAGCAGCGGCGGACATCCTCCTGCTGAATCAGTCCGGACCGGACACCTTCCAAAATCTCCTTCTTGAAGTCAGCCCCGCCGGGCATGATCAGATCATTGCCCGCCTTCATGGCAATGGCGCTGCTGGCCTGGCCCTTGTTGGTGGAGAACCAATCCGTCATGACCACACCGTCAAAGCCCCATTCATTGCGCAGTGCCTTGGTGCAAAGGTCATGGCTGTTGGGAGAATAAATCCCGTTGACCTTATTATAGGAGGTCATGACGCTTTTCGCGCCGCCCTCCCGGACGCAAATCTCAAAGCCGCGGAGGTAAATTTCCCGGAGGGCACGCTCGGACAGATTGCTGGAAACAAAATTGCGGTTATCCTCCTGGTTGTTGCAGGCGAAGTGCTTGACGGTGACGTAGAAGCCCTCCTCCTGCTGTACGCCCCGGGTGATGGCGGCGGCCATCATGCCTGAAAGGCGGGGGTCCTCGGAGAAGTATTCAAAATTCCGGCCGCAGAGGGGGTTGCGGTGGATGTTCACGGCGGGCGCCAGCCAGTAGGTGCAGCCGTATTCCTTCATCTCCCGGTACACTGCGGTGCCGATCCGGTACATCAGCTCCTGGTTCCAGGTCTGGGCCAGGGCGTTGGCCACAGGGAAGGCGGTGGTGTACTGGTAGATCACCGTGTCCCTGTTCGGGTCGCCCATCAGGAATTTTTTCAGCAGGCCCGGCAGGAACTCGTAAATGGACAGGGGCATATCGATGGGCTTTACCTTCCCCCGCTTGTTCACGCCGGAGCGTTTCTGGATGCGCAGCCCCGCAGGACCGTCGCACAGGGCCACATTGGCAAGGCCCCGGTCCCAGAACCTGGAAGTGGTATTGCCCACGGACCCGGGCAGATTGAAGCGGGTCACGCCGCCTTGCATGCCATTGCCTACCACAATCTCCACCATGTCCTCCAAGGTCAGGGTGCTCAGGAATTTTTGAACCTCTTCACCGGGGCAGACTGCGGGCGTTTCGTAGGTGTAGGTGACGGTTTCGATGCAGGCAGGATCCATGTCGAGCCTCGGCAGGCCCACCGGGACAGCTTCCGGCCGTCTGGGCGGGGCGGACAGCTCCTCCAGGGGCTTCACAGGGGGGCAGATGTGGTCATGGCGGGAGACAACGCACTCCTGCCCAAGCATTACCACGCCCACGGGGACAGTATTCCGGGAGGAATTGCCCAGGCGGAGAATATAGTCGCCAGGCTCCAGCACATAGTCGGATCCCCGGTAGCTGGCCAGGTTTTTCAGGTCAAAGGTCAGCTCCAGCGTCTGCCGTTCGCCGGGGGCCAGGTCGCCGGTCTTGCCGAAGGCGGCCAGGGACTGGTACTCCTTGGGCACCGTGCCGGCCGGGGCGGAGACATAGAGCTGGGCCACCTCCTTTCCGGTGTAGGTATCGCCGGTATTGGTGACAACGGCCTTGACGGTGACGCGGCTGCCCTCTGCGGACACGCCGGCGGAATGGAGGCGGAAAGTGGTATAGCTCAGGCCGAAGCCAAAGGGATAGGCCGGCTCCACGCCGAAGGAATCAAAATAACGGTAGCCGACATAGATGCCTTCCTTATAGTATTCATCGGTCAGATTGCCGTTGAGGTAGCTGTACTCCTCCGCAAAGGGAAGATCGCTGTACTGCTTGGCCCAGGTGTCGGAAAGCTTGCCGGAGGGCGTCACCGCGCCGCTGACCACATCGGCAAAGGCGTGGCCGCCCTCGGTGCCCAGCTGGCACAGGAACAAAATGCCGCCGATGCCGGGAATCTCCCGGGTGAAGGCCATGTCGATGGCGGAGCCGCAGTTGATGACCAGCAGGAAGTGGGCGTACTTCTCAGCGCACAGGCGGATGGAGGCGGCCTCCTCGTCTGTCAGAAACATGTCCCCCTTCTCCGCCCGGCGGTCGCCGCCCTCCCCTGCCTGGCGGCTCAGGACATAGATGCAGGTATCCGTGCCGCTGGCGGCCACATCCTCCTCAGTGATGGCACGGCCTACCGGGGCGCGGAAATTGTCAAAAAGCATCTGCATGATGGCGTTGGGCTTCAGCAGATTGATCCGCTTTCTCTTTTCTTCCTTATAGGCCGCTTCCGCTTCCGCGTAGCTTTTTTCAAAGTCTTTGATCCATTGGTGGGTGGTGACCTCAAAGCCCCGGTCCTCCAGGCCCTCCAGGATCGTGACGGAATGGCGCTCGTTGACCTCGCCGGAGCCGGTGCCGCCCTTGATGGTCATGGACGCACCGGGACCATACAGGGCCACCTTCTTTGTCCGCAGGGGCAGCACACCGTCATTTTTCAGCAGCACCATGGCCTCACAGGCCGCCTGATAGGCAACCTGCAGATTCTCCTTCTCCCGCTGGGTAACTTCACCAGAATAGCTGGCCTTTGTCAAAAGTTTCATTGGCAGTCCCTCCATGATTTTTTCTATAGGATATCGAAATCCGGTGACGCTTCCTAGCCGCCATTTTCTCCAAATTTCGCAGCCCGCATTTATACAGATATTCCAGTTTCATTCGTCAGAATGCATAGCAAAAACAGGCTTCAGAAATTTCCAAAGCCTGTTTTTTGATGCTTACTCCTTGTTGGTCTTTTCCGCCTTTTTGGCGGCCTTGGCCTTTGCCTTGGCCTCCTGGGCCTTCTTGGCCTCCGCTTTGGCATTCTCGGCGGCGGTTTCGTTGGTGGAGATCGCCCACTTTTCCAGCTCCAAACGCACCTGATCGGCGCTGGTCTCGATGACGATCCGGTTCTCCTTGATGTTCACAACCGTGCCGACAATGCCGCCGATGGTAACGATCTTATCGCCGTTCTTCACGGAAGAACGCATCTGCTCCGCTTCCTTCTTGCGCTTGTTCTCAGGACGGATCAGCATGAAGTAGAAGATGGCGATCATCAGCACCAGCATGATCACGGTGCTGCCCAAGCCGCCGGCGGCGGTGGTAGTGGTCAGAAAATTAGGCATTGAGAAAAACTCCTTCGTGTGTAATATCTTGTTTATTATACCATCCTTTGCATAAAATGCAAGGGGAAAGTTACAGTCTTCTGGCTAATTTTGCGGAATATTCCCGGCGGAACGCCTCAAAACTCCCCTCTTCCAGGGCATCCCGGATACGCTGCATCAATTTGTTGTAGAAATACAGGTTGTGCATCACCGCAAGACGCATGGCCAGCATTTCCTCCGCCACGAACAGGTGACGGATATAGGCCCGGGAATAGCGGCGGCAGACCGGGCAGCCGCACTTAGGATCAATGGGGCTTTCGTCCAGCTGGTACTTGGCGTTTTTCAGATTGATGGCTCCCTCCCAGGTAAAGAGCCGGGCATGGCGGGCATTTCGGGCGGGCATGACGCAGTCGAAGAAGTCCACGCCCCGGGCCACGGCTTCGATGATGTTGGTGGGCGTGCCCACGCCCATAAGGTAGCGGGTCTTTTCCCTGGGCATGTGTTCTTCCACAGCTTCAATAATGTCGTACATCTCCTGGGCTGTCTCTCCCACAGCCAGGCCGCCGATGGCATAGCCGGGAAGGTCCAATTCCGCGATGCGCTTCATGTGGTCAACCCGAATGTCCGCATAGGTGCCGCCCTGGTTAATGCCCCACAGCATCTGGCTGTGGTTCACCGTGTCCGGCAGTGCGTTCAGCCGGGCGTTTTCCGCCTTGCAGCGCTGAAGCCAGCGGTATGTCCTGTCCACACTTTTCTGGACATAATCCCGGGGCGAGGGATTTTCAATGCACTCATCGAAGGCCATGCAGATGTCACTGCCCAGATTGGACTGAATCTGCATACTTTCCTCCGGCCCCATAAAAATCTTATGCCCGTCGATGTGGGAGGCGAAGTAGACCCCCTCCTCCTTGATTTTCCGCAGGGAAGCCAGGCTGAACACCTGGAAGCCGCCGGAATCTGTCAGGATCGGCCCGTCCCAGGTCATGAATTTGTGCAGGCCCCCAAGCTGGCGGACCACCTTATCCGTGGGACGCAGGTGCAGGTGGTAGGTATTGGACAGCTCCACCTGGCAGCCGATGGTTTTCAGGTCTTCCGCACTGAGGGCGCCCTTGATGGCCCCCTGGGTGCCCACATTCATAAATACCGGTGTCTGGACGGTGCCATGGGCGCAGGTGAATTCCCCCCGCCGGGCCTTGCCCTCGGTTTTTTTCAGTTCAAACATTATGTTTCTCCTTATGGGGATTGTACAGGATATACGTACGAATTTGCTCCTTTACACCGGAGGGCATGGTGTGCTCCGCCTCAAACAGGAACGTAAAGCCGCATTTTTCGATCATCCGGGCCGAGCGGGCATTGCGCAGGAAATGGCCGGCAGTCAGAAAATCATAATTCAGAGTATCAAAGCAATAGTCTGTTACCGCTCTGACCGCCTCAGGCATCAGTCCCCTGCCCCAATACGCCTTGTTCAGCTCTACGCCAAACTCCCGCCCCCGCAGGGAGCGGTCAATGGGATACATGCTCCAATTCCGGCCCTGTAAGGAGATCCCACCAATCATTTTCCCCGTCTCTTTCAGGACCACTGCCAAACCGTCCCGGGTTTCGATCTCCCCGTGAAACCGCTGCCGGGATACTTCCAGGCTTTCCGAGCAGCTCCATCCGGTCATATCCGCCACCTCCGGTATCACGTGGTATTCATGATAGTCCTCAAGATCCGGTTCCTGCATGGGCCGCAGCAGCAGCCGGTCCGTTTCGATGCGGATATTGGTGACATCCACCGGAGCCGTCATTTTTTTCGCAATTTTCCGGGTGTTTTCGAGGATATACAGCTTTGATGGCTCTTCGGTATCAAAGTTGGTTTTATGAATGATATCCTTGACATACATAAAGCCGCACTTCTCCACCACCCGGCGGGAGCGGTCGTTCCTGATAAAATGCCCACAGGTCAGCCAGTCAAAGTCCAGCTCCCGGAAGCAGCAGTCGATGACCGCCCTGACCGCCTCTGGCATCAGTCCCCTCCCCCAGTAATCCCTGCTGAGCACATAGCCAATCTCCCGGCCCATGGATTCTTCCGGGACATCCAGCGTCTCGTCACTTATTTCCAGGCCCAGAGAGCCGATGACCTTGCCGGTTTCCTTCCATTCCAGGGCGAAAGTTTTCTTTTCCCGGATGAAACAGTCCAGAATCTGTTTGGATTCCTCTATGGACTTATGGGGCAGCCAGCCCGCCATCTGTCCCACACCATCCACACTGGCATATTCGTAAAAGTCCTCCAAATCGCTTTCCCTCCAGGCCCGGAGAATCAGGCGGCCGGTTTCAATTCGGATATCCGTCACATCAACAGGCGCGTTCATATCATCACCTCACAGAATACACATAGCGTCGCCAAAGCTGAAAAAGCGGTAGCGTGCCGCAACGGCCTCTTGGTACGCATTCAATACATGCTCCCTGCCCGCAAAGGCGGAAACCAGCATCACCAAGGTACTTTCCGGCAGGTGGAAATTGGTGATAAGCCCATCCATGGCTTTGAAGGTATAGCCGGGGTAAATAAAAATCTCCGTCCACTTGGATTTTGCCGCAAAGGTCCCGTCCTCATTGACAAGGGATTCCAGGGTGCGGCAGGAGGTCGTACCGACGCAAATGATCCTGCCACCGCCCCGCCGGGTCTCATTGAGCACAGCGGCGGTCTCTTCACTGAGCATACACAGCTCGGAATGCATATGATGGTCCGTGATTTCCTCCGCCTTCACCGGGCGGAAGGTGCCAAGGCCAACATGGAGGGTCACAAATGCCTCCTTAACGCCCTTTTCCCGGATTTTTTCCAGCAATTCTTTCGTAAAATGCAATCCAGCGGTAGGCGCCGCGGCAGAGCCGACTTCCCGGGAGTAGACGGTCTGGTAGCGCTCCTGATCCTGCAATTCCTCCTTGATGTAGGGCGGCAGGGGCATTTTTCCCAGGCGTTCCAATACCTCCAGGAAAATCCCCTCATACCGGAACTCCACCACCCGGTTTCCGTCCTCCCGGACTTCCCGAACAACCGCTGTCAGCTCACCGTTGCCGAAGGAAACCTCACTGCCCACCTGCATTTTCCGGCCGGGCTTGCACAGGCATTCCCAGCGCTTGTCCCCCAGATCCCGCAACAGCAGCACTTCCACAGCGCCGCCGGTGGGACGGTGCCCCAGCAGCCGGGCGGGCAGTACCCGGGAATCGTTCATCACCAGGCAGTCGCCGGGGTTCAGATAATCCACAATATCATAAAAATGCCTGTGTGTCACTTCCCCGGTTTCCCGGGAAAGCACCATCAGCCGGGAATCATCCCGCTTTTCCAGGGGGGTCTGGGCGATCAGCTCCTCCGGCAGATCGTACCAAAAGTCCTTTGTTTTATAAATACATTTCATTTCCTTTTTTCTTTTCTCCTTATTCCGTATCAAATGGCGGTTTCCGAAACCGTTTCGCCGTACGCCAGAGGTACACCAACCGCAAAATACTGACAACAATCCCTCCGATACATATGATCACCCCGGTCAAAAGTCCAAGAAAGGGGACCGTCCAGAAAAGCACAATGATTCCCGGTGTTACGGCAAAAATTCCCACGCACCAGCCCCAAAGCTTCCTCCACCTCGCAGACAGCCCACGGTCAACCTCCGTCAAGGCCTCTGCGTGGGCATAGCATTCACGGTGCAATCCCAGCAAAGTAACCACGGAAGTCAGAATCGTAAACAGGTATGCCCATCGGGCTGTATCCGGAGATACAACAAGCTCGGCCGTCCATATGTTTCCCACCCCGGAAATGATGGTGCAGATCCCCGCAACGCGGTACCGGGAATCCGCGGCAGTTAATTTTATCAGAAGCAAGCCGTAGGCGACGGCGAAAGGGACGCCCCAAAACAACCCCTGCCGGCACAAGATAGGTATAAAAGACTCGCCCACTACCACCATAATGTTTACCACGGTGTAAGGAACCATCACCCAGGACAGGGGCCTTAGCCACCTTCCCAGCAGCGGCCATGTATTCTGCCCACGCGCCCCGGAAGGCCGTCCGCCGGAACCAGCCTTGCACTCCGGGGAATTTCGCAGTTCGTGATCGCCGCATTTTTTGCCGGTTTTTTCGCAATTCAGCATTTGTTTTCTCCCCGTATAGACCGTTCAGCTTCCCCTTGCTACCTTCGCCGGATACCACTTCTGGAACCAGGCGGTAAAGATACCCATCAGGGCGGGCAGTACGGAATTGATAGCCCCCACCCAGGAGCCAACCGCCGTACCCATAATGAAGAATGTCCATATGGGTGTCAGCAGGTAAAGCACGCCCCAGCACAGCGTCAGGATCCGGTTTGTTTTCACAAACAAGGGATTGCCCAGCGCCTCTTCGCCGTTATACTCGTTCATGGAATAATGGGCGGTCAGGGGTATCCTCAGGAAGCCGGATACGGTCCACAGAACACCGAAGCAGAGATAAGCCAGGGGCACCACGGTTCTTCCCGCGCATCCCAGCAGCAGCGCAATAGAGCAGGCCGTTACCAGCGCGCCGGACAGCACATCATAAACCGTTTTCCGGCAGCGGTAAAAGGCCAGCGGTACCAATGCGCAGGCCGCGATGCTGATCAGCGCCCCGTAAAAACCGTCTATGGCCGCCGCAACCCAAAAGACGATCCAGGGAATCAGCAGGATATTCATATTGGTGGGCTTCTCCCCGCCGCTTTTCGCCGGTTCCGTCTTTTCCGTCTGGGCGCCAAAATAGCGGTCCCAATGGATCATCAGGTCAAAGTCCCCTTTGACCCGGTATTTGCCCTGCATCAGCGCGTCCTGTCCGCTGGTTTCCCCTGCGGCAATGGCTTTCCACACTGCAAACGGGGTTTCAATGCGGGTCGTGTAGTCCCGGAAGCCCCCGGACAGCACTTTACTGCCCTCTTGGGTCAGAAGAATCTGGAAACGCCTGTCCTGGTCGGTATAGTACATCTCCAAAACAATCTCTTTTCCAGGATAGGCATTTTTGTTGTAAAGCGCCGCCATTTGCCTGGTAAATCCCAGCGTCTCGTCGGTTTTTTCCCCGCTCTGCTCCACGCCCCAGCTGGCATCGGCCATGGCCTCAAAGACCTCTCTGGGATACAGCAGGGCTTCCAGCTTGTCCCTGGTTTCCCGGGAAATGCTGCCGTTTCCAAATTCCCTGCCCGCGTCTTTTACGAAGGATAAGTATTCGTCCGTCCGCTGGCTCAGCTCCTTGACGCGGAACAGCTCCCCCTGGCCGCAGAAAATGGACGTATAATTTCCCTTTCCGCAATAATGGTCAAAAATGGCGGTGACACCGTCGTAGTTGCCTTTCGCGGTATAGAAACCGCAGGTGGAAATGACCACATGGCGCTTTCCGCTCATATCGTAGCGGCTGGGATGGCCCCCGGACACCGTATCTGCGGCCATAAAGGGCAGCACCATGGGAAGCTGGCGGTCGATCAGGTTCTTCAGCGGCCCCGGCACGCTGAAATAGTACAGCGGGAAGCTCCACAGGATCACATCCGCCCAGAGCAGGTCCTCCATGACCGTGGCCATGTCATCCTGAATGCAGCACTTGCCCGGCGTTTTGTTCCAGCAGGAGAAGCAGCCGAGACAGGGCTTGATATTTTGCTGTGAGACGGTCCATTCCCGAACCTCCTGTTCGCCCATTCCTTCCAGGAACGCGCCTGTCAGGCGCAGGGTGTTGCTGCGTTTTCCCTTTGGGCTGCCGTTGATCACCAGAACCTTCATAGCCGGGCACCTCCTTCATAAATATGCTTCATTATAGCCCAATTCCCTTTTATTTGCAACAGACAAAATAGAAACCATCCGCATAGACTGGCAAGGAGGTATCAGCTTATGAAAAAACCATTATTCACAGGAGCCTGCACGGCTCTCGTCACGCCGTTTCTGAACGGCAAGGTCAACTATCCCATGCTGGAACAGCTGCTGAAACGGCAGCTGGAGGCGGGAATTCAGGCCGTGGTCATCTGCGGCACCACCGGAGAATCCCCTACTTTGGCAGACAGCGAAAAGCTGGAAATGTTCCGCCGGGCGAAGCGGTATGTGGGCGATGACTGCATCATCATCGCGGGCACCGGCTCAAACTGCACGGAGCACGCCGTGGCCCTGAGCAAGGCGGCGGAAAGCGTTGGCGTGGACGCCCTGCTGGTCGTCAGCCCTTATTACAACAAGGCCACCGACGAAGGACTGGTCGCCCACTACAGCGCCATTGCCGGAGCGGTACATATTCCCGTAATCGTTTACAATGTACCCTCCCGCACCGGGGTGGATATCCCCGTAGAGGTCTACAAATGCCTGTCTGTGATTCCCAATCTGGCGGGAGTCAAGGAGGCGTCCACGAACATCACGAAAATCGCAAAAATCAAGGCATCCTGTCCTAAGGACTTTGCACTTTGGAGCGGGAACGACGACCAGGCGGCGGTGGTCATGGCCTTGGGCGGCCAAGGGGTCATTTCCGTGCTGTCCAACATTCTCCCGGTGGAAACCCAAGCCATGGCAAAAGCCGCGCTGGACGGGGACTTTGACACGGCCGCGGATCTGCAAATCAGGATGCTGCCCCTGATTGAGCTGCTGTTCAGCGAAGTCAACCCCATCCCCGTCAAGGCGGCCATGAAGCTCATCGGGTTTGACTGCGGCGAATGCCGCCTGCCCCTGACACCCATGTCCCGGGAAAATCTCGAAAAACTAAAGAAACTGTTGTCTGCCTGACAAAACTGTGCTATACTTGGAAATATCTGAAAGGCTTCAGATATGCCCTAAAAGAAAAATCAGGAGGATGACATTCATGAAATACGTTCTCATTGGCGCCGGTTCCCGGGGAATGACCTACGCTCCCTGGGCCGTGGCCCACGGCATCGAAATCGCGGCCATCGCGGAGCCGCGCCCTGACCGGCTGAAAAGCGCTGCAGACCAGCTGGGCGTCCCGGAAGCCATGCGTTTTTCCGACGCCGCGCCCCTGTTCGCTCTGGGAAAGATCGCGGACGCCGCCATCATCACCACCCTGGACCGGGACCATTACGGCCATACGATGCAGGCGCTGCACTGCGGCTATGACATTCTCCTGGAAAAGCCCATCTCCCCCGACCCAAAGGAGTGTATCACCATTGAGGAAACCGCCAATGCCCTGGGCCGGAAGGTCACGGTCTGCCATGTACTGCGCTACACCAATTTCTTCACCCAGATCAAAAGCATCCTGGATTCCGGAGAACTGGGGAAAATCGTGGCCATCAAGCATTCCGAGAATATCGGCGATTTCCACATGGCCCACTCTTTTGTCCGGGGCAACTGGCGTAATGACCGGCTGTCCAGCCCCATCATCACGCAGAAAAGCTGCCATGACCTGGATATTCTGCTGTGGCTCACCGGGGCCCACTGCACAAAAGTGGCGGCCTTTGGCTCTCTTTCCTATTTCAAGGAATCCAACGCCCCTGCCGGCTCTAGCGACCGCTGCCTGACCTGTCCTGTGGCAGAAAACTGCCGCTATGACGCAAGGAAAGCCTATCTGCCGGTATTGGGACAATGGCCCGCAGACGTGGTTTGCCTGGAGCAGACGGAGGAAGCCCTGATGGAGGCGCTGAAAACCGGGCCTTATGGCCGCTGTGTCTACCGCTGTGACAACAACGTCTGTGACCATATGAGCGTCATCATGGAGTTTGACAATGGCACAACCGCCACCTTCTCCCTGACCGCCCAGACCAGCGCCTGCCACCGCAACATCCACATCATGTGTGAGGACGGAGAAATCCTGGCTGATGACGGCCAGCGCCAAATCCTGGTGTGCCGCCATGTATCCAGTCAGGCCGATACCTTCACGGAGCGTGTCATCAACGTCCGCACCAACGGCAGCGGCCACGGCGGCGGTGATACCGGAATTATGGAGGACTTTACCGCCAGCCTGGCCGGGAGGAAAGAAACCCGCAGCTCCATTTCCCTCAGCGTGGAAAGCCACCTGATGGCCAGTGCCATCGAAGAGTCCCGGCTGACAGGAAAAGTCGTGGATATGGCGCAATACCGGAAATCCCTTGCATAATCCCATAAAATAAAGCATCGTAAACGCGTTTAACCCACTATAACACTTTCAAAATTGAAAGCGTTATAGTGGGTTTTCTCTATGGGGCTATCGATTCTGTCTCAAATTTCTTTTCGAAAGCAAATAATACGGTTAACTTCCTCAAATCCCATTGCCAAATGAAATTTTAAACTATCTATATTGTTTAATTCACAATCGCTTGCAAATTCGGAGCACGCTTTGTCATTTGCCCATTTTTCGCATTTTTGAAGAAGTTCCTTCGCAAATCCCTTATGCCGGTATTCCTCTTGAATAAAGATTCCTTCCAAATAGCCAACGGGTGATGTTTGTGTACCTTCAACATAATCATATCTGAGTTGGCACTGGGCAAAACCGATTGGTTTACCCTCGACATATTTCATAAAGCATACAGCATTTTCATTGCTGATAATTTCTGCAAAATCTGACTCTAACTCGGACAGCGTATGGTTACTCCACATTTGTACCGCTAATTTTGCCAAAGCCAGTGCATCTATTTCGGTTGCTCGTTTAATCAAAGGTATGGTTCCTCCTTAATTCAGGGTTTGTCCGGAAAAATGATAGTATACTTTGTTCAAGAAAACAAGGGAATGCGAACTTCCTTATGCTGCCTCTCCCTTCGGCCGGCGCTTTTATTTTCTATACTTTTCTCTGCATGTCAATGCTGCGGATGGAAAAGCCGCATTTCTGGTAGAAGGCCACAGCGCCTTCATTCTGGGGATAGACGCCCAATTGCAGGTCCGTGCAGCCGAAGGCCTTTGCCAGGGCATGGACATCGGCCATAATCTCCATGCCGATGCCCTGGTGCCGGAAAGCTTCCTCCACACAAAGCTCGTCCACCAGCATGACCCTTCGCTTGACCAGCCCCGGGTAGTCATAGTCCCGGATTACCAGCAGCACATAGCCCACCGGGATGCCGCCCACCTTGGCCACATACAGCTGACGTTCCTTTACCGCGCTTTGAAACCGCTCCTCCGAATACAGCTCCTCCGCCGCCTCAAAAAGGTCGGGCCGCCAGGAAACGTGCATGGCATGAACCTGCCTTGCCAAAGCGTTGACCGCCTCCCGGTCAGCGCTTACCGCCAACTCCAGCATCAGGCCAGCACCGCTTTGTGGAAGACCTTCTTGCCCTTGCGGATCTTCACGCCCTCCCGGAGCATTTCCCCCGTAACAGCAAAGGAGGCGGCGGGAACCTTTTCGTCATTGACAAAGACACCGCCCTGCTCCACCAGACGGCGGGCTTCCTTATTGGAAGATGCCAAACCGCAGGCGGTCATCAAATTCAGAATGCCGATCTGACCATCCACCAGCTTGTCGGCAGGGATTTCGGTGGTGGGCATACTGGCGTCATCGCCGCCGCCAACGAACAGGGCCTTGGCAGAAGCCTGGGCCTTTTCCGCTTCTTCCGCGCCATGGACCAACTTGGTCAGCTCGTAGGCCAGAATCTCCTTGGCCTCGTTGATCTTGGCATCCTTCCAGGTGTCCATTTCGTTGATCTGCTCCAGGGGCAGGAAGGTCAGCATCCGGATGCACTTCATGACATCGGCGTCGGCCACGTTGCGCCAGTACTGGTAGAATTCATAGGGCGTGGTTTTCTTGGGGTCCAGCCAGACGGCATTTCCGGCGGTTTTGCCCATCTTATTGCCCTGGGAGTCGGTCAGCAAAGTGATGGTCATACAGTGGGCATCCCTGCCCAGCTTCTTGCGGATCAGCTCGGTGCCGCCCAGCATGTTGCTCCACTGGTCATTGCCGCCGAACTGCATGTTGCAGCCATAGTGCTTGAACAGGTGGTAGAAGTCGTAGGACTGCATGATCATGTAGTTGAATTCCAGGAAGGAAAGGCCCTTCTCCATTCTCTGCTTGTAGCATTCGGCCCGGAGCATGTTGTTAACGGAGAAGCAGGCGCCCACCTCCCGCAGCAGCTCCACATAATTGAGGTCCAACAGCCAGTCGGCGTTGTTGACCATCTGGGCCTTTCCCTCGCCGAACTCGATAAAGCGCTCCATCTGCTTGCGGAAGCATTCGGCATTGTGGTCGATGTCCTCTTTGGTCAGCATTTTGCGCATGTCGCTGCGTCCGGAGGGGTCTCCGATCATGGTGGTGCCGCCGCCGATCAGGGCAATGGGCTTGTTGCCGGCCATCTGCAGCCGCTTCATCAGGGTCAGGGCCATGAAGTGTCCGGCGGTCAGGCTGTCGGCGGTGCAGTCAAAGCCGATATAAAAAGTAGCCTTGCCACTGTCGATCATTTCCCGGATCTCGTCCTCATTGGTCACCTGGGCAATCAGGCCCCGGGCAACCAGCTCGTCATAGAGTTTCATTTTCAAATTCTTCCTTTCTTATACATGGACTGCGCCGCAGGTTATCAAGGTAATCAACGCCGCGCGCAGAATATTGACATTTGTCTGCTCCAAAATGGTATCGTTCTTCGTGTGGATTCTGCCAAGAAAAAGCCCTGCTTTTCCCTTGTTCAGGGCGCAGATGCCCACGCCGTAGGGGAAATTCGTCTGGTCGGAGGGGTACACGCAGAAGCCCTTTTCCTGCACCAGCACATTCTTTTTCCCGAAGTAGCCACAGGCTTTATAAAGGGATGTCAGCTTTTTCCGGTCCTTTTTCAGTTTTTTGGTGGGAAACAGCCGAATATGATCCCCGTCCCCCACACAGTCCAGGTTCAGCACCAGCTGATTGTCCGTGGCCTTTTTGTGGGCCTTTCGGTAGGAGGCGGAGCCGATCAGGCCCGCTTCCTCCAAATCAAACAGGACAAAGCAGACCTTGCCCCGCTGCTTTTCCGGCAGCGCCCGGGCGATTTCCAGCAGGGTAACGACACCGGAGGTGTTGTCATTGGCATTGTGCTGGTTTGCCGGGCCGGCTATCATCAGCACAATCAGCACCCATACGCAAAGATAGCCGGCAATACTGCCAATCCCCGGATCTCCCGCCGCCAGGCCCACAAGCAGGCCAAAGGCAAACGCCGCAAAAAGGATCAACGCAGCAATCAGCATCTGATAGCCCAGGAAGGGCCAAAAATTGCAGGGGGTGATGAAATTCGGAAACGGCAGCCGCGCACAGGTGTCATAGTGGGCTGTGAGCAAATACTCCGCACCCTCAGGATCGCCCAGCACCAGGTTCCGGCTTCCCAGGCTTCCCGCTTCCACCCGGCTTTCATAGCCCAAGGACGCCGCATAGGATTGCACGGCATCCCGAAAGGCCTGCTTTTGCCGCTTTGACTTGCGCACAGGAAACGCGGTCAGTACATCCATAGGTTTTGCCAGCATTCTATCCCTCCTCCTTATGGTGGCAGCAAAATCGCCCTCTATCCATTGCGGATAGAGGGCGTAAATTTTACGCGGTACCACCTCTAATTCGGCACAGCCTCACGGCAGTGCCCTCACGGCGTCCAGCAACGCCTTCCGCTGTCTCGGGCGGGCCCGTCTGTCCCTACTGCTTTGTTCAGGACAGCCACTCCGGGAGGTATTTCGGCGGATTTTCCCACTGCCTTGCACCGGCCGGCAGTTCTCTGGCGGAAAACGGAACGCTTACTTCTTCCCTTCACTGTGTTGCTTGCCTTATCCTAACAAAAGAAACGGCTTTTGTCAAGTAATTTCTATCACGCCGCAGGCCATTCCCAATTTTGAAAAATTGCCGAGGGCATTTCTTTGCAGCCGGGTTTCCTGGGGATACTCTCTTCTTCTGGGAAACCGCCTTCCATATATGCGCTTTACCGCATCCGACCCATAGGGGTCCTGAACCTGTCCAATCAGCTTAAAATTGGACGCAAAGGCAGCAATATTGCTTTTTTCGGGCAAAATTTCCAGCATCCCGGGATACAGCAGCCAGGAGTAACACAGAAACGCTTTCGCCCCGAAGTCCGGAAAATACTCCGCAAAGAATTGCTTTGCCGCTGAAAAGGACGCATGGACAGACGCGGGGGAAATATCCGCCCCCACCGGAATATGCACATTCAAAACCGGTGTCCCCTGCGGCAAGCTGGATTTCTGCTCCATCGAAAACTGCATATAATCCTCTCCGCAGCCTTCCTTGTCCAGATAAACCATATGGAACAGCTGATATTGCAACGCTCCGATTTGAAAAATCTCACCATTGTTCAGATGCCGAAACCAGATCACGTCCTCTTTTGAAAGTCCCGGAACGCCGTTTTTCTTTCGATATTGCGCTGCCCTTAACGCAATATCCCAAACCGTGTCCTGTATCACCTTCTCCGGAATTCCCATAGCCTGGTACTTCCTTCTGACTTCCGGTAATTTACAGCACCAAATGACAAGCCGGTTCAATGGACTTTTTCCACAGATTGGGAAGTCCGGCTCTGCTCCATCATAAGCCCGCTTTGCCTGGCATTGATAATAGCTCTCTCTGAGTGCATAGCAGGAACAAATTTCGAACCTTTCTTCCTCCGTAAAACGGGAAAAAGCCAAATTCTCCTTCAAAATTTCCAATTGTTCTTTTAATTTTCTCATATCCATCACAGGTTCCTCCGATGTAGATTGTGGGAAACTTTCCCCACCCAAAAAGCCTTCGTGTGCGCGTCTGCTTCTTTTTCATAGAACATCCCCCCTGTGATGGATGAAACCGCTGCCGGTGTTTGGCAGCGGTCTGATACTATTTCTTTATAAAAATGTTTCCTTTTTATAAAGAAGGCACCGCCTGACGGCGTTGCTGTTTTCGTGAATTTTTGATCAGTATGATAACATTATAAATGCGAATCAAGAGTTGAATTGTTTGGAAAAAACGGGAAAACACACCGGTTGTCATCCTGAGCGGGCGGAGCGAGTCGAAGGATCTTGGCACTTAAGTTACGTACCAAGAAAAAGCAAATGCGAAGATCCTTCGACTCCGCCGCCTTTGGCGGCGACCCTCAGGATGACAGCCGTTTAGAATGCTTTCCCTGTTTCAACGCTTGATTCACATTATAAATTGATGATTCCACTCTGCCAAGGATACAATCAACCGGGGTAAACCCGGACAAATTCCTCGCAGACTACCTTCATTTTGGGATCAAAGGCCAGTCCGGCCTCCGCCATGCAGTCCGTGAAGAACCGCTCATGAACCATGCGCCAGTAGGCAAGGCTTCTGTCGCCCTCCCCTTCCTTCCAGGCCTGGCGCTCATCCACTTCGCCAAAGGGGACCACAAACACCTTTGTGTTTTTTATCACGCACACCGCCTCCCCCTGGGAATCCAAAATCACGCTGTATTCCCCGGCCCGGGGAAGCGGCTCTCCCTCCAGGGCGTAGAGGGGATAGGCGCTGGCGGTGGCAGTTTTGACGCCTTCCAGCACAAGACGCGCAAGGGTATCCGCCTGATCCCCAAAGGCCCAAGCTTCGTATTCGGCGGTCAAGTTTTCCCTTGCGGAAAAAAGCCGCCACATTTCCTCATGGGTCATATCAATTCCTCAGCATTTCCTCCGCACTTTTCAGCGTGGTTTCGGTAATGTTCGCGCCGCCGATGATTCTGGCAAGCTCCCGTTTTCTGCCCTCCCTATCCAGAGGCGTCACGGAGGTATAGGTCCGGCCCTCCCGCTCGGATTTGGCAATCAGCAGATGGGTGTTGGCCAACGCGGCCAGCTGGGGCAGGTGGGTCACGCAGAGCACCTGCTTGTGGGCGGCTACGCTGCGCAGCTTCTCCGCCACCTTCTGGGCGGCCCGGCCGGAAACACCGGTGTCCACCTCGTCAAAAATCAGGGTGCCCACCTGGTCCTTTTCGGCCAAAACGTTTTTCATAGCCAGCATGATTCTGGCCAATTCGCCGCCAGAGGCCACCTTGCTCATGGGCTTCAGGGCCTCGCCCGCGTTGGCAGACATGTAAAACGCCACCGCGTCGGCACCGCTTGCCGTCAAGTCCAGCTCCCGAAACGCACAGGAGAACTGCACCCGGGGCATATCCAGCTGGGCAAGCTCCGTCAGGATTCGCTGGGACAGGGTCTGCGCCGCGGCTTTGCGGCTTTCCCGGAGGGCAAGGGCACCTTCCCAGGCAGCTTTTTCCGCCTTTTGGAGCTTGCCCTTCAGCCGCTCTAAGTGGTCGTCCGCGAACTCGATGTCATCCAGTTCCTTCTTTGCCCTCTCCAGATATGCCAGAATGTCCCCGCAGGTAGCGCCGTATTTGCGGCGAAGCTTGTGGATCACATCCAGACGGGACTCGATCTGCTCCAGCTCATCGGCGGAATAGCTCAGCTCGTCCCGGGCATCCCGAACCTCCTCGGCCGCGTCCTGCACCTGATACATGAGGTCCGCCACCCGGTCGTGGAGGCCGCCAAAGCTGTCGCTGAACCGGGCCAGCCGGGCAAGGGCGTATTCCGCCTGGGCCAGCAGCCCTGCGGCACCGTCGGTATCGTCGCTGCCGTAAAGGCACTCCACCGCCGCATCCATGCCGTTGCTCAGCTTCTCGGCGTTCTGCAAAATCTTGCGCCGCTCCTCCAGGGCATCGTCCTCCCCCGGCTCCAGCGCCGCCTTTTCGATCTCGGCGATTTGATATTTCAGCGTCTCCATGCGGCGCAGCTTTTCCCCTTCGTCCATGGTCAGATCATCGATCTCCCGCCGCAGTTTGGCCACCGCTTCATACTTTTGCGTATAATCCGCCCTTTTGTCCCCATTGTCCGCAAATGCGTCCAGGAAGGCCAGATGGTTGTCCTCGTCAAACAAGGAAGCGGAATCGTGCTGGCCATGGATGTTGATCAGCTGGATGCCGAGTTTGCGCAAAATGGACACGGATACCAGGCTGCCATTGACACGGCAGACATTCTTCCCGTCCAGGTAAATCTCCCGCTGGATCACTGTCTCCGGGTCGTACTCCACGCCATTGTCCACAAACCAGCCAAATTCCGGAATGCCGGTAAACACCGCCCGGACAGAGGCCTTTCCGGCGCCGGTCCGGATCATATCCCGGTAGGCCCGCTCCCCAAGGATGGCGGAAATGGCATCGATGACAATGGATTTACCGGCGCCGGTCTCACCCGTCAGGACGTTGAAGCCCTGGTCAAACGCAATATCCGCGCTCTCGATCACCGCGATATTCTCAATGTGCAAAAGACTCAGCACGGCCTATCCCCCCTGTCCATTTGTTTCAGCTCAGCAGGCCCTTGATCTCGCCGCAGAAAGCGGCGGCGGCGTTGGTATCGCGCATGACGATGATCACCGTATCATCTCCGGCGATGCTGCCAAGCACCACGCTCATATTCATGGCATCCAGCGCCGAGGCCGCCGCATTGGCAAGGCCGGGAAGGGTGTGGATGACGATAATGTTCTGGGCATAGTCAAAATTGGTGACGCACTCCCGAAAAATCGCATTTAACCGGCTGGAGAAGGTATTGGGAACCTCTCTGGCCGCAGTGGTGTAACGGTAGGTCCCGAAGCTGGTCAGCTCCTTTACAATGCGCAGTTCCTTGATATCCCGGGAGATGGTCGCCTGGGTGCTGGTAAAGCCGGCCTCCTGCAGCTCCTGCAAAAGCTGCTCCTGGGTCTCCACATTGGTTGTGGAAATGATTTCCATAATTTTTGCCTGTCTTTTCGATTTCACTGCCGTTCACCTCTTATGCTTTCTTAAATTTCGCGTTGACCACATCATAAAAGCTGCGGTCCTTCAGCCGAACCAGCCTGGTTTCCAGGTGGGATTTTTTGATGGTTGCCACGTCGCCCATGCTCAGCCGCACCGCTTTGCCGCCGTCCACGCTGAGGTAGGCATTGCGCCGGGCATTCTGGGCCATTTCCACGGTGACAACGCGCTTGTCCGAGGCCACAAGGCAGCGGCTGTCCACATCGTGGGCACAGATGGGGGTAATCAAAATATTCTTTGCCTCCGGCTCCACAATAGGCCCGCCTGCGGAAAGGCTGTAGGCCGTCGAACCGGTGGGTGTGGCTACGATGATGCCGTCACCGCCGCACTCCATTGCCTGCACACCGTCGCATTTTACCGCCAGGTGAACGATACGGGCAACGGCGCCCTTGGTGATCGCCACATCGTTCAGACAGATGTCGTGGAACATAATATCCCGTTCCCGCTGGACGGTGACGTCCAGCATCATGCGGCTGTCCAGGGTGTATTCTCCCGACGCAAGCTTTTTCAGCTTGTCCAATTCGGTGCTCTCCAGCTCCGCCATGAAGCCCATCGTGCCGATATTCACGCCCAGAATGGGGATTCCCTTTCTGGTTGCGGCCTTGGCCATGTGGAGGATGGTGCCGTCACCACCGAAGCAGATCACCATTTCGGCATTGGGCAGCTCCCGGTCCAGCCGGAAAAAACGCAGGTCCCTGGGCAGGTCATAGGTGCGGTCCACCTCAAAGGGCAGGCACAGCCTGGGCTGCAGCCCGGCCTCCTTCATGATCTGCACAGCACTGCGGACTGTTTGAAAATTCTTATCCCGGTAGGGGTTGGGTGCCAGAATGATGTTTTTCATTGGCCCGCCTCCTTGTCCAGCGCGGCATGGGCCTGCTCCACCACCAGAGCGGTATCGGGGCGGATTCCCTCCGCCGCATCCAGGCTCAAATGGGCCAGAAATTCAATATTGCCCTCCGGTCCCTTCACGGGAGAATAGGTCAGCCCCAGAATTTGGAACTGCAATTCCCCGGCCAGAGCAACGAAATCATCCAGCACCGCCTTGTGGGTGGCCTTTTCCCGGACGACCCCCTTCTTCCCCACCTTCTCCCGGCCGGCCTCAAACTGAGGCTTGATCAGGCAAAGCACCTGCCCCGTGGGCTTTAACAGGGTTTTGATGGTGGGAAGGACGATCCTAAGGGAGATGAAGCTGACGTCCACCACGGAGAGGTCAAGGGGTTCCCCCAGCTGTTCCGGGGTCACATAGCGGATGTTGGTGCGCTCCATCACCACGACCCGCTCATCGGAGCGGATCTTCCAGTCCAGCTGTCCATAGCCCACATCGATGGCAAACACCTTTTTGGCCCCCTGCTGGAGCAGGCAGTCCGTAAAGCCGCCGGTGGAGGCGCCGGAATCGCTGCACACAAAGCCCTCCGGCTTTACACCAAAGTCCCGCAGCGCCTTTTCCAGCTTCAGGCCGCCGCGGCTGACATAGGGGCAGGCGGCTCCCCGGACTTCAATGGGCACCGATTCCTCATAGGCGGTACCTGGCTTGTCGGCCTTCTGCCCGTCCACGTAAACCAGGCCGCTCATAATGATGGCCTGGGCCTTGGAGCGGCTGTCCGCATACCCCTGCTCCGTCAGCAGAACATCCAGTCTTTTCTTTACCTTCACCGGGACAGCACCTCCTCCGTATAGCGGGCAATGGACTGCGCGTCCAAGCCGCAGCGTTCATAAAGTTCCTTCTGGGAGCCGTGGGGGACAAACCCCCGTCCCAGGTCAATGCCGTCCACACGGCAGTCCGGGCACAGCCTGCCAAGTTCCCAGGCCAAAGCCTCCCGGATACCGGAACCTGCGCAAACCTCCTCCACCACAATGACCCGGCGGTTTTCGGAGAGCCTGTCCGCAGCCTGTTCCGCAGGCAGGTCGGAAAGGGTCATCAGGCGAAGAACCGTCGCCTCGATGCCCTGCTGCGCAAGAAGCGCGGCTGCTTCCATTACGTTTTCCAAAAGTGTTCCATAGGTAATCAGCGTCACATCTTTGCCCTGGCGGTGAACCTTGACAAGGCTGCCATCCAGCCCACGCCAGTCCGAGGCTTTATAGCTTCCTTCCCCACCTCTGGGATAGCGAACCGCGACTGGCCCATAATAGTCTTCCACCGCCCAGCGCAGCATATCCTGCTGCTCCTGAAAGCTTACAGGGGCCAATATCCGCATCCCCGGCACCTGGCGCAGGAAGCCCACATCAAAAATGCCGTGATGGGTGGGACCGTCGTCGCCCACCAGCCCCGCCCGGTCTATGGCCAGCACCACATGCAGCTGAAGCAATCCGATATCCTGCATGATCTGGTCGTAGCTGCGCTGCAGGAAGGTGGAATAAATCGCCACCACGGGAATCATTCCCTGCTTGGCCAGGCCCCCCGCCATGGAAACGGCGTGTTCCTCCGCAATGCCCACATCAAAGGTACGGCTCGGGAAGGTCCGCTGGAAATGCAGCAGCCCCGTGCCGCCGGGCATGGCCGCGGTGATGGCGCAGACTTTGCCGTTTTTCTCCGCCAGCTCCATCATGGCTTCGCCGAAGGAATTGGAAAAGGTTTTGGTCTTGGGGGCCAGCTTCTTGCCGGTAACCGGGTCAAATTTTCCGATGCCATGGAACTTCGCGGGGTCCTCCTCGGCAAATTTGTAGCCGCAGCCCTTCTTCGTGACCACATGCACCAGCACCGGCTCCTGCAGGTCCTTGGCGGCACTCAGCAGAGAGATCAGCCCCGGCAAATCATGGCCGTCTACAGGCCCCAGATAGGTAAAGCCCATATTTTCAAACATGGTGCTGGGCAGCAGAAAGCGCTTCAGGCGGTTTTTCAGGCGGCTGCTCAGCTGATACAACGCGTTGCCGCCGGGAAGCCCCTTGAGAATCTGACGGTAGATTCGCTTGGCGTCCAAATAGTCCTCACTGGAGCGGAGCCGGGACAGGTGGCGGGAAATGCCGCCGACGTTCCGCCCGATGGACATGGTATTGTCATTTAGGATGATGACGATAGGCTCCCCGCTGACCGCCGCGTCATTCAGCCCCTCATAGGCCATGCCGCCGGTGCAGGCCCCATCGCCGATCAGGGCGACCACATGGTAATCCTGATGCTGCAAAGTCCTGGCCCGGGCCATCCCCAGGGCAATGGAAACGGAGCTGGAGGCATGTCCCGCCACAAAGGCATCGGCATCGCTCTCCTCTGGCTTTGGGAAACCGGAAATGCCGCCATACTGCCGCAGATGCGCAAAATCCGCCCGGCGGCCTGTCAGCAGCTTATGCACATAAGACTGATGACCGACATCAAAAACCAGGCGGTCTTCCATTGTATTGTAAACGGTCTCAATGGCAACGCTCAGCTCCACCGCGCCCAAATTGCCGGCGAGATGCCCGCCGGTTTTCGAGACGCTGGAAATCAGGAACTCCCGAATCTCCCCGCACAGTTGGGTACGCTCCTCCTCTGTGAGGGACAGCAAGTCTTCGTGACCGTTGATGCTTTCTAAAATGTCCACGATCGACACAACCTAACGTTATTTTTTCTTTTTCGCGAAGAGGTGGTTCAAGGCATAGATCACCCGGCCCACCATGTGCACGATCTGCGTGCAGGAATTGACGGCAAAGGTCTTGCCGATGGCCTTGCCGCCCACGGTCAGGCCCGCTACCAGCGCCGACATGACCAGAGATACCCCTCTTGGCCAGCCCACATCCACATGTGTCAGCATCAGCGCCGCAATGGTGGCGGAGGCGGAACCGGAGACAACGCCGCAGATGTCGCCAACCACATCATTGCAGATGGAGCTGACACGCTCGGCGTTTCGCAGCAGGCGAATCGCCTCATGGGCGCCGGGAACCTTCCGGGCTGCCATAGAATGGAAGGGCTTTTCATCGGCGCTGGCCACCGCCATACCGATGACGTCAAACACGATACCCAGAAGAATAATGATCAGAAGAATCAAAAACGCAATGCCAATGCTGCTGTTTTCCATGACCTCATCCGACACCAGGGAAATAATGCCGGAAATCAGAATGGTTACCAAAAAAATCGTGACGACCCATTTGATCGTCTTGTTTCGCTCCCGTTTGGAAGCGGCCGGGTCGGTTTTCGCCACAAAAAGTCACCTTTTATCAAAGTTTTATAAAATGACGGCGGCAGGCAGGATAAATCTTACGGCTTAGGTCGGGTTGTATTTCACCGGACAGAACCTGCCGTTGCCGTACAGGCCGTTTCCATTTGATCCGTCCGCCCAAGCGTTGCCAAAATGGGTACCCGATTGCCACTTAGACCGTACTGTAATCCCCTGCCTGCCCTGTTAGGACAGCCTAGGTGTTTTCCACGGCAGAATGCGCCATAGTCTTAGCCTCTTTTGCAAGCATGGTTTCCAGGAGCGATGACGGCAGCGGCAATGGCCATAGCCGCCTGCCGCCTGTCTCTTTCCCCACATGCCCACTCAAGGCAGGCTACGCTGCACGCAGCACACGATTCTGTGCACCGCCTTGCAGGTTCATACCTGATTCGTACGCGATCGGAACCCCTTCCGGGGTTTCGGCCGTCGTCGCACAAGCTTCAGGTCTCCACGGAAACCGGGTCGGATGCGCCATGCCGTTGGCGCGCGCCCGGAATCCTTAACCCCCAGCATCCACCCTAAACTGGGCGTAAAAAGCAGACACCAGGGACTTCATCGATGTGCCCTTCAAAGGATTTTTAGGCCCTTCTTGGAAAATGGCCACTCCGACTAGGATACTGCACCGTCGCCGTATATATTAGCATACTTTCGATGAATATACAAGTATTTTTTCAAAAATTGTATATTGTTACTATATCTGTGCAGGGCCGTGGTATATTGTTCCCGCGTTGGCGGGCGCTCCGCTACCGGTTCCGGAACAAGTCCTCCACAATATCCGCGTGGGTCACGGCGATTTCGATATCCGCGATCTCCTCCTTGGAAAAGAACCGCAGCTCCCTGGATTCGGCGCTGATGCGCATTTGGGGCGCCTCCTCAAAATCCAGGCCATAAACCACGATGACCATACGCCAGACGCTGCCGTCCCGGTAGGCGGCGATGCGGCCGGGGTCATCATAGACCGCCAGCTTTTGAAATCTGTCCTTCGGGACGCGGACGCCCAATTCCTCATAGACCTCCCGGGCGATGGCGTCCCGGCCGGTCTCGGTTTTCTTGCAGCCGCCCCCTACCAGTCCCCAGGTGTTGGAATCCCGCCGCCGTTCCAGCAGGAGCTTTCCCTTGCAGGTGATGATGGCGTTGGCTCCCAAATGGGCGGGCATGGTGGTTTTGGGCGCATTTTTCGGGTCCCCCCGGTAAAAAGTTACGATTGACATAGCGCTTCCTCCCAATGATAATTGCGGAACATTGTCAATGCAAAGTGTTCTACGGTTATTATACGGCATTTTCTGCCATATTTCCACCCAAAATTACCGGATTTTTCCCAACACGCACCAGGTATGGGCACGAATGCTATATTTCAATTCAAACAGCCGCGTTTTCTCCCAAACAGTGGCCCGGCACAGAAAAACCGTGGCCTCGGCGCCCACATACCGCACTTCCCTCACGCTGACCACTTCCTCAATGTCAATCCGAAGCATTTGATGCTCCTCATCCTCCACGCGAAGGCGCAGAGGCCGGATCTCCCCCGACGCGCTGCACACGGATATCACATCCACAGGGCATATCTCCATTTCAGCTCACCTCCGTCGTTTTTTCTTATTATAGTACATTTGTTCGTATTTTGCAAGAGGATTTTTCTGGTTGCACATTAGAAAAAGACTTGGTATAATGTAGTATTAAAGAAAATATTTATCAGCTTAGCGCAGACAGGCTTGATTGCACCACACCAGTGCATCAAGATAAGATTTGCCGCCGGTAATAAATTTGAATTTTTGAGGTGGATACGTAATGGTTGTATTACAGCTTATTCTATATTGTCTGCTATTTACGGCAATGGTAAAAATCGGTGTTGGTGTGAATGCACTGAATGGACTGTACTTCTACCCTGCGCCCTATCAAGAGAAAGTATATGAACTGGGGTTAACAAATAGGGAGACTGTGCAGAAGAAAAAGAAAAGATTCATGACATCATTCTTTACCGTTATGCTGATTGCGTTGCTGCTGGTTATTGGTCTATGGAATGGGGTTAGCGCATTTCTCCCCGCGTACTTACAGGCACTTCTTTTTCTCGAAGTGATGAACTGGTACGATGGCATTGTTATTGACCGTTTATGGGTTGGTCACAGCAGCTTCTGGAACATTCCGGGAGTTGATTTGCCGTATGTACAGACATGGCCACAGGTATTGAAGAAGCGTTGCATACTTACATTTATATGGCTTGCCGGTGCAGCAATTGTTGCCGGATTGATCGTTTTGATTTTCTGAGCTGTGTAAACGCTAGCGCGTATCTGAAAACTACCTTCTCATATTCAAGCTGCACAAAAGGCCAAAAAGCGATACAAAGGAGGCCGCGAACCTGCTATGAACATCCTGCGTGTATTCGGTATCGGCTCCGGTAGAATTCTGGCAAAAAACCACAGCGTTCCGGGGCATGTTTCGAAGGTTTCCCGTTGCTGGTGGCTGCGTGTCCACACGAAACCTGTGCGCCTCTATGCCTCCGAAGAAAATACAGTCTCCCCTGATATCATTACCTTTACTTATCATGTAGACGGCACTCCTTACATTGGAAAGCTCTACATTCCCATCCGTTACCGGACCCCCCAGAACGGTGAAACCATCCAAGTTTTCTATGATCCGGCAAAACCCAAACAATACGCCTGTTACGCGTTCGGTCCGGGGACTATATTATAAAAGGGAGAAACCATATGTTAAAATACCCCTGTCTCGTCCTTGACCACGACGATACCGTGGTGCAAAGTGAAGCCACCGTCAACTACCCCTTTTTCTGCTATATTCTGGACCAGTTCCGGCCCGGCGCCAGGATCACCCTGCAGGAGTACACCCAGGGCTGCTTTCATCTGGGCTTTGCCGACATGTGCCGCCAATGGTACGGCTTTACGGAGCAGGAGATCGAGGACGAATACCATGGCTGGCAAGAATATATCACGCACCACATCCCCGCCCCCTTCCCCGGCATCGAACGGATCATCCGGCGGCAAAAGGCGGAGGGCGGTTCTATTTGCGTGGTGTCCCATTCCTGCATCCAGAATATCACCCGGGATTATTCCGCCCATTTCGGCATTCTTCCCGATGACATCTATGGCTGGGACCTTCCCGAGGCGCTTCGCAAGCCCAGTACATATCCCCTGGAACAGATCATGGCAAAATACGGCCTGTCCCCCCAGCAGCTTCTGGTGGTGGACGACATGAAGCCCGCCTGGGAGATGGCCAGCAAAGCGGGCGTCCCCATTGCTTTTGCCGCCTGGGGGCGGAAGGATTACCCGGAAATCATGGCGGAAATGACCTGGCTGTGCGCCTATTCCTTTGATTCCCCCGGAGCTTTGGAACGCTTCCTGTTTGATGAGGTGTGACATGCTGCACTACGAAAAAATCACCATCCGGAACGCCCTCCCGGAGGATGCGCCGCTGCTGGCGCGCTGGTGGAACGACGGGGCGGTCATGGCCCATGCTGGATTTCCCAAAGGCCTTGGCACCGCCGCCGAAAAAATCGCCGCCGGGCTTGCCGACGATACGGATGAGACCCGCAGGCGTATGATTCTGCTCAGGGATGCCACCCCCCATCGGAGAAATGGTCTACCGAAATATTGGCAGCCGCACTGCGGACATCGGCATTAAAATCTGTGAACGCAGCTTTCAGGAAAAAGGCATCGGCCGGATCGCCCTGAGCCTGTTGGTGCAATACCTGTTTGACAACGGCTACACCAAAATCGTTCTCGATACCAATCTGAACAACACCCGCGCCCAGCATGTGTATGAAAAACTCGGATTTCAAAGACTGCGGGTAAATCCGGATTCCTGGCAGAACCAGTAGGGGCAGTGGGAATCATCTGTAGATTACGCCCTGACCGCAGATACATTTACAAATTTCGCGGTTTAATCCTCTTGACAGTTATGGTATAATAATTTGCAGAGCACATGCGGGAGGTGAGACATCTGGAAAAGGCAAGCATAAAAGTCATGGCCCGGAACCGGGAGGCCTATCACGAATACTTTGTGGAAGAAGAATTCGAGGCAGGCATCGAGCTGCTGGGCACCGAGGTCAAGTCCATCCGGGCAGGAACCCTGAACCTGAAGGACGCCTGGTGCGGCATCAAGGATGGCGAGCTGATCTTAAACCAGATGCACGTCTCCCCCTATGACCACGGCAACCGGTTCAATCCCGACGCCCGGCGCCCCCGCCGGCTCCTGATGCACAAACGGGAGATCATGCGGCTGTATGGGAAGGTCAAACAGGACGGATATTCCCTGATTCCTTTGTCCGTGTATTTCAAGGGCAGCCGGGTCAAGGTCAACGTGGGCCTGTGCAAAGGCAAAAAACTTTATGACAAAAGACAGGCCGCGGCCGAACGGGACGCCAAGCGTCAGATCGACCGGGCCATGAAGGAGAGATTCAGACAATGAACCCTACATTTAAGATCACCATGGAGTCCGGCGGCGTCATTGAAGGCGAGCTGTACCCCGAGAAGGCGCCCCAGAGCGTCCGCAACTTCATCGACCTGTGCAGCCACAATTTCTACGATGGCCTGATCTTCCACCGCGTCATCCCCGGCTTTATGATCCAGGGCGGGTGCCCCGAGGGCACCGGCATGGGCGGTCCCGGCTACTGCATCAAGGGCGAGTTTTTCTTCAACGGCTTCAAGAATGACCTGAAGCACAAGCGGGGCGTCCTGAGCATGGCAAGAAGCCAGTCCCCCAACTCCGCCGGCAGCCAGTTCTTCATCATGCACGCCGACGCCAAGCATCTGGACGGCCAGTACGCCGCCTTCGGCAAAGTCACCTCCGGCATGGACGTGGTGGACGCCATTGCCAAGGTAAAAACCGGCATGGCCGACCGCCCCATTGAGGAGCAAAAAATCGCCTCCATCACCGTGGACACCCACGGCGAAACCTACCCGGAGCCAAACAAGCTGCCTGATCCTTACGGCAGATTTTAATTCCGTGTGGAGCGCGGCGTTACTCTACGCCCGCTCCCAACTCTCCAATTTTCCACTATCCACTCTTAAACACGGGGCCGTACTGGTTTCGACGGGGGTAGTGAGGCTGGAATAGCGGGCCGTGGCGCCTGGCCACGATAAAACGGGCAATTTTCTAAATTTAACTGACAACAAAACTGTTGCCCTGGCTGCCTAATTAGGCGCCCATCCGCCCCGGAAGGTCCACGAGCCGGGCTCGGGTGTGATTTGAGTGGAGACCGTGCGTATGGTAAGCTTTGCCCATACCATGCATCATGAAGCTACTGATTCCCGTAGGGTGTTTGTTCCCGCCGGGATGAGGGAATGTAAATAACAAACTGCGCCCGGAGAAGTTCTTTCCAAGTTGCTTTCGGACAGGGGTTCGATTCCCCTCGGCTCCACCA
>JAUNJE010000066.1 GCA_030533415.1 Eubacteriales bacterium
ATATTATCTCATAGACGCAGGTGAGATGCTAGGCGGGTGATTATTGAGCGCTTACTTTTGTCATAAAAGTTGCTAAGTTCAAAAATTGTCATTTAAACTCTCCTTATAACAAAAAATGCTCTTGATAAAATCAAGAGCATCCATTACCTACATAAAGAGATTCTAAGTAAGGGACAAAACGGCTTTTGATTTCATCAAGATAAAAATAGTCATTTTGTCCACCTCACTTTCTTTTAATCATTTTAGCAGTCAATAATCCCTTTGTCAATAGCAATTATGGATTCATCGCAAATGAACAAATGAAAAACGGCTGCAGCCTCAACAGGTTGCGGGCGTTTTTTAAATTTTTGCAGGCTGTGCCGGTAGGCACAGCCTGCTTTTGTTGGGGACTTTTTACAGCCCCATTGGATTTCCCCCTATGATTTTGGAAAATTACACCACCAGGAAGGTGCAGCTCATGGGAGCCAGCTCGATCTTGCCGGCGGCAACGGGAGCACCGGACAGGTCAGGCAGTTCCCAGTTCTCGCCCAGGACCAGGTCACGGCCGTTCAGGGTCATGACGGTGGCGCGCTTGTCGCCGCCCTTGCCGTTCAGGGTGTAGATGGTGCCGTCAACAGGCAGCTCTACGGTGGTGGATTCGGTCTCGGAGTTGTTGATGATCAGGTAGACCTTGCCCTCCTTGCCGTCCTTGCGGCTGTGGACGTAAACATGGGCGCCTTTCCGAACCGGTTCGCCGGAAGCGTAGACGGTCTGGCCCATCAGGCGCTGCCACAGCAGCACGGCGAAGTAGTTGGGGCGGGGGTTGAAGACGATGCGCTCCAGGAAGCCGTAGTCGGAAGCAGCCAGGGTGTTGTGGAAGATAACGCCGTTGGTCAATGCGGCGAAGCCGCCCAGCTCGTTCAGTGTGCGAAGGACATCCAGATAGGTGGAGGCCCAGCTGTCACCGCCGCCGCCGGCATCGCCGGATTCTGTGACCCACATCTCAGTGCCGGGGGCGTACTTGTCCCGGAAGGGGATATAAGCGCGGCAGAATGCCATGGCAACATCCAGATATTCCTCTCCGTTCGCCTCGCTGGGATCCCAGTGGCCGGCAGGCATAACGGAGGCCAAACGGTCAGACAGGCCGTTGTAGTAGTGGTAGGAGAACACGTCCACGGGAACCTGGAGACCATTCATCAATTCGTCACAGGTTGCGCTGTGGCGGGACAGCTGCTCTACGCCGCCAGTGCCTCCGTCCTTACCCAGCTTGCCAAAGGAGACTGGCGCACCACCGGTGTCGGAAACACCCACATACAGGCACTCGGGATAGTTTTCCTTCAGCCAGGAAGCGAACAGGTCGGCGTCCCGGCGGTAGTGCTCGGCCGTATAGCCCTCGGGGAAGCCGGTGTCTTCCAGCATGTTGGGTTCGTTGGCGAATTCGGCGGCCTGGATGGGCACGCCATACTCTTTGGAGAGCTTAAACAGCTTTTCCGCCTCGGTGGAGGGCCAAGGCTCTTCGGCGCTGTGCAGGCCGGGACAGTTGGCGACGGAGACCTTCAGCTTCAGGCCGCAGTCCCTGACAAAGTCCAGAACGCCGATCCACTGCTCCTTGGTCAGCACATTCAGGTATCCCTCTGGTACAGTGCCGTCGGCGTACTCGCCGTCAAAGTCATAGTAGGTTTTGGTTGCCCAGGTACCGGAAACCCGCATCCAGGCGGTGCCCAGGTCCTTGGTCAGCTTGCGCAGCTTGGGGTTGTACAAATCGATGGGAGGATAGACCTGCATCAGATCCTTGTACATGGCGGCAATGCCGTCCTTGGAGGGCTTCACATAGAAAGGCTCGGTGCCCGCAATCTGGCCGGGGGTATAGGCCTTCCAGAAGGTACCGCCGGTGACTTCCGCGAACTCTACGTTGTAGCTCATCAGCAGGGGATTGACCTCCCGCAGGGCCGTCAGCTCGCTGGGGTTCAGTTTGACAAATTCAGCCATAGTAAATTTCTCCTTATTATGTGTGAAAAAATACGGTAAACACCCACTTACCCCTTTATTATATGAAAAATATTCCCTGGACGCAAGCGCTGGAAGTCCATTTCCCTGACAAAAATATATCCCGTTTTTTGGGCAATATTACGGCTTTTCCCGGCAATAGACGGCCTGTCCTTCCAGGAAGGTGGCCAAAATGGGAATGTCCTGAATGGAATGGGGAGCTGACCTGAAGGGATTCTTCCCAAGGATCACGAAATCCGCCAGCATACCGGGAGAGATCCGCCCTTTGACGGATTCCTCGAAGCTGGCATAGGCGCCGGCCTGGGTGTAGCTGTCCAGAGCCTGCTGCACCGTAAATTTCTCGTCTTCCAGATAGGGCGCGGTGCTGCCGCGAAGGTCTGTGCGGGTCACGGCGCATTGGATACCTGCCAGGGCGTTGGGAAGCTCCACAGGGCAGTCGCTGCCATTGCTGAGCGTAACGCCCTTATCCATCAGGGTTTTCCAGCGGTAGCTGGTGGCGGCCAAGTCTTTCCCTACGCGCGGTGTGACGATGTGGATGTCGTAATCCAGAAAAATGCTCTGGGCGTATACATGAAGCCCCAGTCCAGCGATTCTTTCCAGCTGGTCAGGGCGGGTGATCTGGCAGTGGACGATGCCATGGCGGTGATTTTGCCGGGGGTGCTCTGCCAGAGCTTTTTCAATGCTGTTCAGCACCCGGTCAAGGCAGGCGTCACCGATGGCATGGATAGCCACCTGCATGCCATGGGCGTTGGCATAACCGATCAGTGCGTCAAAGTCCTCCTGGGAAAACAGGCTGAGACCGCGGTTGGAAGGATCGTCCGCGTAAGGGCGGCTCAGAAACGCGGTGCGCGCGCCCAAAGCGCCGTCCCCCACCAGCTTCAGCGGTCCAATGCGGAAACGGCCGGAGCCTGTCCCGGTAACATTTCCCGCTTCCACAAATTCGGCCAGGGCGGACAGCTGGGGAAAGTTGGCTTGCTCGTAGACCCGCACCGTCAATTCTCCCGCTTCCTCCAGCTCCCGGTAGGCTTCGTTGACCGCCTGCCAGGGGACACCGCGGAAGGTGCTGTAGTCGTCGCTTTGGATACTGGTGACGCCGTATGCGTTCAGCGCCTTGCAGCCGAGGCGGAGCATGTTCTTCAGATCCTCTTTTCCGGGGGCGGGGATGGCGGCAAGAACCATATCCGCGGCGCTGTCCAGGAAAACGCCGTTGGGTACGCCTCCCTCCATGACAATTTGCCCGCCTCCGGGCTGCGGCGTGCCGGCGGTGATGCCCAAAACCTCCAGGGCCTTGCTGTTGACGCTGAGCGCATGGCCGCAGGCCCGGACAGCACAGATGGGAGCGGTTTCAGAAACGGTATCCAGCTCCCAGCGGGTGGGCATCTGGTTCCCGTCCGTGAAATAGTCCTGATTCCAGCCCCGGCCCAATATCCATCCGCCCCGTCCGGCAGGCGCCGCGGCAAGGCAGTCCAGCATCTGTCTGCGTGAACTGGTATGCTCGGCCAGCGGGGCGGTGGAAAGGGACTGCCCGTAGTTCAGCAGGTGCATGTGACTGTCATGAAAGCCGGGACAGACGAAAGCGCCGCCCAGATCGATGGATACGCTGCTGTCATCCCGCAGGGAGAGGGCCTCCGCATTGGAACCAACGAAGGTAAATTTGCCCTCTTCAACAATAAAAGCCTGGGCCAGGGGCAGTTTCCCTGTGTAGACGGCGGCATGATGGTAGACCGTTTTCATGGATATCACCTCATGATAACCATTATACCATTTCCGTCAAGAAGGCAAAAGCCCGGATGCGCTTCATCCGGGCTCAGACTGTCGATAAACCCTCTGGCGCGGGAGCGCCCAAGGCTCCCTTGTGCAAAGGGAGCTGTCACGCGAGCAGCGTGACTGAGGGATTGACGCGGTAAAATGTTTCCTTTTCGCCGAAGTCTAATGCAAATTCGTAACATTCCACTGCACAATCCCTCCGAGGCGGCTTACGCCGCCCCACCTCCCTTTGCACAAGGGAGGCTTTGGTGCAGTGCAAATTGGTAAACTTCTACGTTTGAACTTTTCGACACTCTGAGCCCGGATGCGGTTCATCCGGGCTTTTGGGGCTTATCGCTTATGAAGAATCCGTATCATTACACTTCCCGCTTGCGGTAGAACACAATGGAAAGATACCAGGACAGGGCGTACAGTCCGGCGGCGGCAAGGAAGACCAGCAGGGGAAGGGCGGGGAAAGTCCGGACGTCGGGAAGGGCTTCTCCAAACCAGATGGAAGCCGCCACAAGCCCACCGCAGAAGATGGCAATCATCAGATATTGGGCCATGCGTCCTTTTTCCACGCCGTACCGGAAAATAAAAGGCATGGGAATGGCGGAAACGGCGAAGCCCATAGCCACCAGGGAGCCCATCATTGTCAGATAGATATCCCAGGAGAAGGTTCCTGACTGGTGCATCCGAAAGGCCTGCGAAGCCGCAATGGGGAGAATGACCAACAGTTGGATGGCCAGGCCGAAGATGTATTTCCCGCTGACAACCTGGGCTTTGGTGTAGGGAAGTGCCTGACAGAAGGTCTCCCATTTTGACTTTTCATCGTAGGATTGCAAGCTTAGCGGGATCATCCCGCAGACAAAACACGGGTAGTAAATGTAAAACGGATTTCCGTCAACGAAGAAAGACGCGGCGGCAACAGCCAGGGCGAGCAGGAAATACACACGAAAATATTTTACCGCCATGTACAGGTCTTTCAGAAGCAGTCCTTTCATTTATTTTGCCTCCTTAATGATGAATACAAACAGTTCCTCGATGCTGACGGGACTTAAGGACATACCGGAAGGAACTGCGTCCCGGATAACCAGCGCCTCCACGCCATAGGCGGATCCCTGTTTGTGCAGCACCGCCTCGGGCGCCAGCTCCGCGATTTGGGCCGCAGTGCCGTGCAGAATGCCATATTTGCCCAGCAGCACATCCTTTTCCTCGCAAAGCAGCAGCTTTCCCTTGTGCAGGAAGGCAATATAGTCGCACAGCTTTTCCAAATCACTGACGATATGGGAGGAGATCAGGATGGCATGGGATTCGTCCCTGGTGAACTCGCTGAGCATCTGCACCACCTGGTCCCGAACCACGGGATCCAGGCCGTTGGTGGCTTCGTCCAGCAGAAGAAGCTTGGGATCGTGGGACAGGGCAATGGCGATGCCCAGCTTCATTTTGTTGCCCCGGGAAAAGTTCTTGAAGGGCTTGTCTGTTGGGATGGACAGGGACTGCAGGTAGCCGTTGTATACGGCACTGTCCCAGTTGCGGAAGGTGAGCTTCATGATGTTTCCCACCTGTTTGGCGTTCAGGCATTCCGGAATGCCGACCTCGTCCATGACGACGCCAACATCCTCCTTGGTCAGCCGGATGTTGTCCTGATTGTCCCGGCCCAGGATGGTGATGCTGCCGCTGTCCTTGTGAAGCATATCCAGGATCAGCTTGATGGTGGTGCTTTTGCCCGCGCCATTCTCACCGACCAGCCCCAGAATACAGCCTGCAGGCAAAGTCAGATTCAGGTGGTCCAGGGTAAACCCCGGGAAGGTTTTGCATAGGTCCTTGATTTCCAAAGCATTCATTTTCGTTCCTCCAGACTGAAGCGTACCATTTCCAGAATGTCGTCACTGCTTAAATTGCAGGAAGCGGCAAGCTGAACGATTTGCTCGATATGGTCTTCGATTTTTTTCAGGTTTTCCTCCCGCAGCAGCTCCACATTCTTCGGCGCCACGAAACAGCCCTTGGCCTGGATGGTGTAGAGAAAGCCCTCCTTTTCCAGTTCGTCATAGGCCCGTTTGGTGGTCACGAAGCTAATCCTCAGATCCTTGGCCAGACCCCGGATGGAGGGGAGCATGTCATGCTCCTTCAATTCACCGCTGATGATCTGGTTCTTGATCTGGGTGTAAATTTGGTCATAGATGGGAGCGCCGCTTTTGTTGTCGATGAATATGGTCACGTCATCACCTCTCTGCTAAAACTGTATATTAACAGTATATACAGTTGATACAGATTTGTCAATAGGGAAATGGAGAATTTTGAAAAAATGTGAAAGCCAATCTTCCCGTGAAGCACTGGCGCTTACAGCGCCCAAGGGGCAGACTGAGGGATTGTGCGGCAAGAGTGTACGAATGAGCCGGAACGCATGCGAAACCGTAAGACATTACCGCACAATCCCTCCGAACCGCTTGACGGCGGTCCACCCACATTTGGACAAGGGGGGCTCTGGTGCGCCGCAATTCGGCATTTGGAATTTCCCATGAAAAAACCGCCCTGGCGAATTTTTCACCAGGGCGGAGATGGTTATGGCAGTTGGGTTTCCAAAATCTGGGGGACGATTTGGCGGGAAACCAGAAATTGATGCTCCCGCCTCTTTAGGGCTGCTGCGAATTCGGCTTCATTGTGGACCCGGTAGGGGAGTACGATCCCAGCCGCGCCGATGCGCGGATCCTGGGCACTGTGGATATCGCCGCCACTGGTGAGTATAAAATCCTTTTGCCGGGACAGAACCAAGGCCTGACGGTCCTCTCCGGGCTTGTTGCAGGCGTTGTAAACTTCAATGCCGTCCACCAGATCGGTCCTGGGTGCGACCGCCATGTTGATATAGGACCGGTTTCGGTAGGGATGCGCCTGAATCACGACACCCCCGGCGGCATGAATACGCCTGACCAATTCATCCAGGGAAATTGTGGGAATGTCAGGATTTTCAAGCAGGAAGTCCAGTCCAATGCCATAGACCAGCACCTCCTTGCCGTCGCCATAGGCATGCTCAATGCCAAAAATGACATCGAAATCCAGGGCGTCTCCCGCATCCTTTGCATACAGGTAGGCGTCATAATAGCGCTGCATCCGATCCGGCCAGGGGAGGCTGGGGTCGACGGCGGTATTGCCGAAGATAAAGTGATCCGTCAGAACCAGCCCGGCATACCCGGCCTGCCGGTAAGCAGCCACCATCTCCCGGGAAGTGCTGCTCGCACAGCGGCTGCACTGGGAACAGTGACAGTGGGTTTCGTAAAGATATTGCATAAGGTTCGCTCCT
>JAUNJE010000067.1 GCA_030533415.1 Eubacteriales bacterium
TGCTCATGCCCGTGGTCGTGATGATGCCCATGCTCCTGCGCATGGTCATGGCCGCAGCAGCACGCTTGTTCATGCTCGTGCATGGTATCTACTCCTTCATTATAAAATCTTTTTGGGGAATTGTCTTGGTTTGTCAGGCGGACCGTCTTGCCAGACAGTCACTGTAGCTGTAGCTTTCAACCAGTTTTTTAAAAGTTTGGAAGTCCGCTTCCGGGGTCAGGCTTTTGATTACGGAATACAGATCCTCATAGTTGTAGGCGTTGATGGCAGCACCGCAGGCCAGCGCATACATGCTGTCATACTCGGTGTCGTTTGCAGCGGTCCAGAAGCCCTGCTCCAGCCGGAAGGCCTTGCCGTCTACCCGGTAGGCATCCCCATTGCCGGTAATGGCGTTGTACAATGCAGCAAAGCCCGGTCCGATCTCGGATTGGTACTTGCCTGCCACATAGGCGATTTTCCCCTTCTTGAAGCCAAAGTAGTTGTCCTCCGAGAAGCAGTCGATCACGCCGCATTCGATCTCCACGGAATTCAGCGCATCCATCAGGTCTGTTACCGGGATGGTGGACAGGACGGTGGTGTATTCGCCGGAGGAGATGGCCTCAGAGGCAGCGGCGCTGCATTCTTCCTGGGCCAAATAGCCAGGGCAGATCATCAGCTTCAGCCCGTCGGTTTCGATGACTGTGGGTTCGGATACCAACGCCAACGCCTCAGTGCTTTGCCGGAAGCCGGCCCCGTAGATCTCCTGCAATGTGTCCAACATGGCCACGGTACGCAGCCTGTGCATTTCGTTGCCCAGGCATGCCCCGCCGGAAAGAATGAGATAGCTTTTGCCCTCCGCTGACAGGGACCGGGTCATTGCTTCGGCAGCCTGGTATTCCTTTTCAATGCCGGGGCCGATCTCGCCAACAAAGTAGGGATTGGAGGCCACGGCGTTGAATTCGGCATCGGAAGAGGTGGCAGAGGGGCGGATGAAGTACATTCCATGCTCGGCACAGAATTCCACTTCCTTTTCCATATCGTAGGAGCCGAAGACCATGACGCCCTCCACACCGTTTTCAGCGCAGAGTGCCAGGAAGTCCATCAGCTCCTCGCTGCCTGCGATGCTTTCGGAGTACAGAAAGGTCACGTCCGCAAAGCACTGCTTGATGTAGTTGTCCAGATAATCCTTGAACATCCTGATCTGGGCATCCTTGATGTCATAGGTCGCAACACCGATCTTGTGAATGGTCAGCCCGCTGGCCTCCGCCTGAGCCTGATCCTGGTTGGCGATGTCCTCGGTGGTCTTGGGGGCGCATCCGGAAATCAGGGAAAGCAGCGCAAATGCTGTCAACACCAATGCGATGTATTTCTTCATATCAGCATCCCTCCTTAAATAGATGGCAGGCGACTTCATGTCCTTCACCGATGGCTTTCAGCGCGGGACGCTCCCTGCGGCAGATATCGGTACAATGCTCGCACCGGGTTTGGAAGGGACATCCGGGAGGTACATCCAGAGGACTTGGGATTTCGCTGTCGATGCTCTCTATTTTTTTGGTGAAGTCCATCTTGGTGTCGAAAATGGCGCTCAGCAGGGCCTGGGTGTAGGGATGCTGCGCCTTGTCCACATCCTCGCCGGGAATGACCTCCACAATGTTGCCCAGATACATCACGGCGATCTGGTGGGCAAAGGACTGAATCAGGCCAAGGTCATGGGCGATAAAGCCGATGGCAATGTTTTTCTCCTTCTGCAGCTTGCAGACCAGTTCGATGATGGTTTTCTGTACGGATACATCCAGAGCGCAGGTTGCTTCGTCCATGACGATCAGTTCCGGTTCCAGGGCAATGGCCCGGGCAATGGCGATCCTCTGGCGCTGGCCGCCGGACATATTGTGAGGAAAACGGTCGGCAAAATCGCCGGGCAGATCCACCGCCTCCAGGTATTTCCGGGCCACGGCATCCTTCTCGGAGGCCTTGATCCGTCCAAAGTTCATAAGAGGCTCGCAGATGATATCCCGAATTTTCATCTTGGGATTGAAGGAGCCGCCGGGGTCCTGAAAGACCATCTGGATATACTGCCGGGTCTGACGCAGCTGTTCCCCCTTCAGTTTGGTCAGGTCCTTTCCCTTGAAGAGAATTTCCCCTTCGGTGGGGGTGTCCAGCCGTACCAGGAAACGCATGAAGGTGGACTTGCCGCAGCCGGATTCGCCGATCAGGCCCAGGGTTTTGCCCCTGTAGAATTTTAGGTTGATATCATTGCAGGCCGTCAGTTCCCTGCCGCCGGAGGCGGGGAAGCGCCGGGTAACGTGCTTAGCCTCCAGAATCATGTCTTTTTCGTCAAACATAACGTACACCTCCCAAAGAAGGCACCGCATCCAGAAGCTTCTGGGTGTAGTCGCCGTGGCTGCCGTAGAGCATATAATCCCGGTCGCCGGCATCGGCAATTTCGCCGTTTTTCATAACGACGATCAGGTCGGACATATAGGCGGCGACGCCCAGATTGTGGGTGACCACGATGATGCTGGTGCCGAATTCCTCCCGCAGCTCCATCATCTGGCGGACGATTTGGGCCTGGGTGGTCACATCCAGAGCGGAAGTCGGCTCGTCAGCCAGCAAAAGCTTGGGCTGGAAGGTCATCGCCATGGCGATGCCGACACGCTGGCGCATACCGCCGGAGAGCTGGAAGGGATAGGAGTTCATGATGTTGTCGCCGCTGGGCAGACGCATGCGTTCGAGCATTCGGATGCCCTTTTTCCAGGCGTCCTCTTTGGAGATGGTTTCATGGGTACGGATGTATTCCACGAAAACGTCTCCGATTTTCCGAATGGGGTTCAGCATGGCGCCGGAGTCCTGGAAGATCATGGAGATGTCGGTGCCCCGGAGCTTGCGCCACTGGTCGGGGGTATTTTTCAGCAGGGAGGTGCCCTCAAACAGGATGTCGCCTTCCGTGACCTTTCCGCCGCCTGCCAGCAGGCCCAGCACGGCGCGGATGACCGTGGTTTTGCCGGAGCCGGATTCCCCGACCAAGGAGGCAATCTGGCCCTGTTCCAGGGTCATGCTGAAGTTTTTAACCGTGGGGCGGTCTTTATAGCAGATCGTGATGTTTTTAATTTCCAGCATAGGCTCCTCCTTATTCGTCTCTGGGGTCCAGAACATCCCGGAGCGCGTCGCCCAGCAGGTTGAACACCACCACCACGATGAAAATGGCTGCGCCGGGATAGATCATCATCCAGGGAGCGTTTTGGATAAACTGCCTGCCCTCATTCAGCATCAGGCCCCATTCAGGCGTGGGCGCTTTGGCACCGAAGCCCAGGAAGGAAAGGCCGGCCAGCTCCAGCATCATACCGCCGATGTCGGTGGCCGCCGTAATGACCAGTGTGGGGATCACATTGGGGATCATGTATTTTGCCAGAATGTAGGGGGTCTTGGAGCCGGTGACGACAGCGGCGGCCACATAATCCCGGTTGCGGATCTTCAGTACCAGGCTTCGTGCCAGCCGGGCGTATTTTGTCCAGCTCACCAGGGAAACGGCGATGACGGCATTTCGGACACTGGCGCCCAGAATACCGGCAATGGCCATGGCAAAGACCATACCGGGGAAGGAGACCATCATATCGGCGATACGCATGATGATGGTATCGGCCCAGCCGCCGAAGTAGCCAGCCAGAACGCCGAGCACCGTACCCAGCGCAAAGATGATCAGCACAACGCTGAAGGAGGCCGTCAGGCTGGTCCGGGCACCGTAAATTACCCGGGTGAAGATGTCGCGGCCCAGCTTATCGGTGCCGAAAATATGCTTTGCGCTGGGGGCCTGCAGAGCGTCCTTCAGCACTGCGTCCGTGGGGCTGACGCCGCCAGTGACGACGGGGGCAAAGATGGCGGTGAGGATAATCAGAATAGCAAGCACAGAAAAGAAGCAGAAGGATTTATTTTTCTTCACAAAATCTTTGAATTTCATATCCTTTTACCTCTTTTCTCTCATTCTGGGGTCAACATAGCTGTAGGAGATGTCCACGGCCAGATTGACCAGCATATAGATCAGGGAAATCCAAAGGACATAGCCCTGAATCAGAGGGTAGTCATAAGCGGTGATGGCGGAGACCGCCAGGTTGCCCATGCCGGGGTAGGTGAAGATGACCTCCACCACGGCGGTGCCGCCCAGCAGGGAGCCGAGGGACAGGCCCAGCATGGTGATCAGAGGCAGCAGAGAGTTGGGGAACACGTTCAGCCAAAGAATTTTCCATTCCTTCACACCTCTGGCCCGGGCACCGGTGACATAGTCCTGGTTCAGCTCTTCCAGAATGGCGGTGCGTACCTGACGGGTGTACTTGGCGGACATGGCGAAGGCCAGGGTAACGGAGGGCAGGATCAGGCTCTTGAAATCTCCCGCCGAGCATACCACCGGCAGCAGCTTGAGCTTGACGCAGAAGAACATCATCAGCAGCAGGCCAACCCAGAAGTTGGGCATGGACACGCCGAAGAAGGTAATGCCCCGCAGGGCATAGTCCAGAACGGTGTTTTTATGGGTGGCCTGGGCCATGCCGATGGGCACGGCTGCCAGCAGCATCAGAACCATGGAGGAGATGGAGAGCTTCAAGGTGGGCCAAAGCCGGTTCAGCAGCAGTGTGGCCACGGGTTTGTTGTAAGCGTAGGAGGTGCCGAAGTCACCATGAAGGCAGTTCAGCAGCCAGTCGAAATACTGCACCAGCACGGGGCGGTTTAAGCCCATAGCTTCGCGGGTTTCCTGGATGATGTCCTCACTGGGCATGATGCCTGCGGCGGCGTACATGGTACGCACGGGATCACCGGGGGCCAGGTAGGTGATCAGAAACGTCAAAAAACTGATCCCCAGCGCCACAAGGACGATTTGGAGCAGCCGTTTTCCCAATTGTTTTGCGGTCAAGGATTCTCTCCCCTTTCTGTGTATACGATCTTCTCCGGGAAAACCCAGTGTCCTCCCGGAGAAGCTTTCCTATCGGGATCAGGCAGCGGGATAGATCTCAGTGGTGATCCAGTAGTAATCGGCAGTATGGATGGCGGCGCCGCCGATGGTTGCGTTGCGGGAGATCATGGAGCTGTTATAGTAGCCGTGGACAATGGCCACAGCATCATCAATTAGGATTTGCTGCATTTCCTGAATGATTTCACGGCGTGCATCGTTATCGAAGGTAGTGCTGAGCTTTTCATACAGGGCATCATACTCGGCATTTTTATAGCCGCAGTAGTCGGCGCCGGAGGTGGAGCACCAGGCGGCCAGATACTCGGTGGGGTCGCCGGTACCCACGGTGGTCCAGTTGGAGCCATTGATATCGAAGTCGCCGGACTGGTAGCTGTCCCACTGGCGGGCAGAGTCGCCGATCTCCAGATCCACGCCGATGCCGATGGTGGTCAGCTGCTGCTGAATGGCTTCCGCAAAGTCGTTCAGGCAGCGGTTGGGATAGGTAACATAGTGCAGGATCACTTCCTGACCGTCCAGCTCCCGGATGCCGTCGCCGTTGGTGTCCACGATGCCCGCATCATCCAGGAGCTTCATGGCAGAGTCGGGGTCAAAGGGGTAGGGATCGTTCAGGTTTTCATAGCCATAGTCCAGGTTGGAGGGCAGGACGGAGAAACCGGAGGTGTACAGGCCGCCCACTGTGATGGAGCACATGGTGTCGTCGTCCAGAGCCATCAGAACAGCCTGACGCAGGGTCTTGTTGGACAGCAGCTTGCCCTCAGCCATATTCATGTGAGCCAGGCCGGTGCGGACGCCGTTGGCAATGGTCACGGTGAAGTTGGGGTCGGCCTGCAGGCTGCGAAGATCGTTGATGTTGGTGATGTTTTCTGCCAGATCCAGCTGGCCGGACTGCAGAGCCATGGCCTTGGCGGAGGCGTCGCCCATGTATAATAGCTCAATGGAGGCGTAGGGGACGTCGCCGCCCCAGTAGTAGGGGTTTGCCACCATGGTGTAGCCAACTTCCTCCCGGAAGTTGGTGGCGATGTAGGGGCCGGTGCCGATGGCGGCATGGTCATAGTCGGTGGTGTGCTCCACGTCCAGAATGACCATGACGGGGTAGGCCAGATTCTTGGTCAGATCCACATAGGGCTTGGTGGTTTTGATGGTCACATTGCCGCTGGCGTTGTCGGCGGTGATCTCCGCCTCGGCCTCCAGATACTTCTGGGGCGCAGAGGAGCCGCTGGGGCCGGCCTCGAACAGGCGGTCAAAGCTGGCCTTAACTGCCTCGGCAGTCAGGTCGCAGCCGTCGGAGAACTTCACGCCCTCCCGAATGTGGAACACCCACTCGGTGTGCTCGTCGTTGACAGTATAGGTATCGCACAGGGTGTTGACCACGTTCATAGCGTTATCGAACATGAACAGACACTCGCCGACACCATAACGGGACACATTCCATGCGCAGTTGATCTCCTTGGCAGGGTCAATACCGCCGCCGCCATAGTTCTGAATGCCAAAGGTCATGGTGCGCCCCCCGGAGGTGTCGCGGGTGGCCTCGTAAGCCTGCTGGTTGACTTCGTTCTCGCGGTTGCCCGCAGCGGGGGCGTTTACGGCGATATCGCCGCCGTCCGAACTGCCGCAGCCGGCCATGACACCGGCGATCAGCAGGACAGACAGCAGCAGAGCAGTGAGTTTGTGAAACTGTTTCATTTGCTTCATCTTCCTTTGTTTTAATTGTTCCATTTCGGTCAAATAACAGGCCGCATCCGGGCTGCCATGAAACAAAAAAACCGACTGTAACAATTGTTACAGTCGATAAAAAAGCACCACAGCAAAGCATCAACCGCCAGGCAGAACGCCGGGCATGCTGATGTGGTAACCATTGAGCTTTCCTATCGTCCGTAAGAATCTCAAAATACAAAGAATAAGCAGGTCTCC
>JAUNJE010000033.1 GCA_030533415.1 Eubacteriales bacterium
CCTTATATCCATAAGTATCCGGATTTTGACATTCCTTTGGGTGCTCCCACGCTGGAGGAAATCGTGCCGGATTATATCCGGCAGGATTTTATCCGTACTTTTGACTATACCGAAACCATTGCTCTGGCCCGGGCTTCTGGCCGCACCACTGCGGCCCAATGGCTGGAGGATCTGAAAAAGCTCCTCCGGGAGTGTGACAACAGCCTGGTTCGGTGCAATCAAAATCTTGCCCATTTCTACCTGCGAGACAAAGGAGCATGCGGTATGTGCAAAGCGCAGAAGAGGTATGATGACTTTTTCAGCAAACCGCCTAAGCCTGTTTCTCCTGTTCCCCCTGCTTCCCCTGTTCCATCTCCTCTGCCTGTTACTCCAGCCAAGCCAAAGCCATGGAAAAAGATTCTGACTATAGCCGCAGTAGCCGCGCTGGTTGTATTTTGCTTTGCCGGCCTTCTATCAAAGAGAGGAGCCGTTGACAGTCGTGCTGCATCCCAGGCGCCCAGTGTTCATACGGATAGAACCGGCGTACTAGGAATCCCGATGGATCAGGAGACTCTGTCCTTACTGGATTCCGAACCGGAAAGCTACGAGTATTTTGACGGCAGCCGTCTGTTGATGTATTTTAATGTCGCCGGGGAGGAGCGCTGCCGGATGTACCGGGACGCCACAGACAACCTCCTGTACGTTTTTGTGGCGGATTACAATGATGCCGGAGATATCACCACCCATAGAACCTACGATGGGGAAGGTACGCTCCTGCGGACAGATCAATATACCTACAATGCAGGCGGCAACTGTGTGGAAGTACAGATTATCCGGGGAGACGGGCGCCCCGGCCGCACCATCACCCGAACCTATGACCAGCAAGGGCGGCGGGTCAGTTATGAAGAAAAGGTTGATGACGGAACGGTGCTGGATCATACTGAAACCACCTACGGTACCGATGGCTGGGCCCACAGCACCTGGACGGAATATGGCGGGAACTACGGCGAGTCGATAAGTGACGAAAATGGGAACCAAATTTCTTACACATCATGGAACCAAGACGGATCAATCGATTATAAGCATGAAAGCCTTTATGATTCTGAGGGACGGCAAACGCAAAGTGCCGGTAAATACAGTCTATCCGATGGCGGTTGGGGTTTCAGCACTGAGGCTTATCAGTATAACAGTAAAGGAAAAATTGACAAAATCCTGCACTATAAAGCAGACGGAAGCTTGCAGTCTACCCAGTCCTATCTGTATGGACCCCATGACATTGTAATGGGCTACTCCTATGACTACAGTGAAAGCCAGTCAACTTACGGGTATGTCGAAAGTATTGTAGGGACATATGTATACCGTGTATCAGTATATAGTTCAGACTCCTATTTTAGCTATAGAATTGCCCTGTATGACGTGATGGGGAATTTACTGCGCTCTATCTCTGTTGATAAAGAAGGCAATGTACAGGACGATGAGGAATATTTTTATGATGACTATGATCAAGAAGTTCAGCGATACTTTACCGATTACCATTCAGACGGCAGCAAAAGCCGCACGCGCTATGTATACGGTGAAAAAAACTATGACGTCACTATAACCGCTGACGGGGAGCAGAAGGATCTGAGAAAATATTTTCATGATTACGACAGCAATGGCCGGCTAATCAAGGAGACCGCCTGGGATGAAAACGAAGAGATCATTTCCTGGACAGAGTACACCCGGGATTATAGAGGCTGGGTCACCAAGAAGAAAACCTACGATGCCGATGGAAAGCTGAGTTTCTGGGTAGATATCACATATGACGAAAACGGAGAGCCGAACAGTGAATACCACTTCAATTAATCAGCAAACGCAGGAGGAATACAATGCTTACAGAAAATTCCATTGCAACGGGTCTTAACAGTCAAGCCTACCGGCTTGGTAAGGAACTGGGAGTCGGTGGAGAAGGAACTGTGTACGAAATTCCCGGAACCAGCCTGGTAGCGAAAATCTACAAGCAGACAGCCCTGGAGCAGGAGCAAAAGCTCAAATACATGGTCTGGCATCCGGTATCCAACGTAGCAGATCAGCATGGGAACAAGATCATGACTCTGGCCTGGCCCAAGGATGTGCTGTATGACGGCAATGGAAGCTTCGTAGGCTACACCATGCCCCGGGTGGAGGGTGGTGTGGAGATTTATGAAATTGAGCGGGGCTGTACAACTGCCGCAGCCCAAACCATGTTTCCTGGTTATACTTGGCGGTTGAACGTACAGGTGGCCCGTAATCTGGCTGCGGCGGTGATGGCCCTCCACCAGCAACATTACGTCGTCGGCGATATGAACTGCAAGAACATCATGGTCAACTCCGATGGCTCCATCAGCATGCTGGACACAGACAGCTGCGATGTAACGGACCCCTCCACCGGCCATCACTATAAATGCTGCGTGGGTACCGAGGATTACCTCCCGCCGGAGCTTCAGGGAGTAGACCTACGCTCTCCCCGGGCCAACTTCACCTCTCAGACCGATGACTTTGCGCTGGCAGTCCATATCTTCCGGCTTCTCATGGACAACCGCCATCCCTTCACCTGCCGCCAGCTGGTCCAGCCTCAGAATTCCAACCATCAAAATCAGCTTCTGCAAAATGTGGCTCAGGGCAAATGTCCCTATATCCGCCAGATTCCGGGCTTTGGCATTCCCTTAGGTGCACCCACACTGGAGGAGATCGTACCGGATTATATTCGGCAGGACTTTATCAGAACCTTTGACTATACCGATGCCACTGCCCTCGCCCGGGTTTCCGGCCGCACCACGGCGACCCAGTGGGTTCAGGATCTGAAAAGGCTCCTTCAGGAATGCGATGCTGAATTGGTCCGGTGCAATCAAAACCCGGCACACTTCTACCTGCGAAGCAAAGGCTCCTGCGGTATGTGCGCTGCCCGAAAGCGGCTTGACGACAGCATGGCGGTTGATCCCCAGGAGCTGTTCGACCGTGCCTGGGCATATGAGCGGCAGGGTAATATGTCCGAAGCCGTTAAGCTTTACCGTCAGGCGGCGGAGCACGGGCATAGCTTTGCCCAAAACAACTTGGGCATATGCTATGAATTCGGTCGGGGAGTTTCCCCCAATATTTTGGAAGCTGTAAGGTGGATTCGCCAATCTGCTGGGCAGGGAAATGCGGTTGCCCAATGCAATCTTGGTTGGTACCTGTTCAACGGAAAAGGCATAGAGAAGAATGTCAATGAGGCAGCTGACTGGTTCCGAAAGGCCGCCGTACAAGGCAACGCAAGGGCCCAAAACTGTCTTGGCATCTGCTATGCCAGAGGGGAAGGTGTTCCTCAGGACTATTTTGAGGCAACCAAGTGGTACCGATTGGCGGCGGATCAAGGCGAGGCATATGCGCAGAACAATCTCTCATGGCGATATGAGAACGGGGAGGGCGTCCCAAAGGATCTGGCGCAAGCCGTAGATTGGTGCAGAAAGGCGGCGGCACAGGGACATGAGGAAGCGATAGCCAGGTTGCCTCAGCTTGAGGCGCAGTTGAAGCAGGCTCTGCACCCTGTTGAAATTGACGGTCAGGTCCGCCTGGCCCCTAGGGTTGTCCAGATGGAGGCAAATGCTTCCACACTCTACATCGATCCCAGCATATGCGTCTCCTGCGGAGCTTGTCAGGATGTGTGCCCAGCAGAAGCCATTACAGAGGGCATCCACGGCTTTGAAATCTCAAATGCATGTGTGGAGTGTGGAATATGTGAGGATCATTGCCCGGTAAACGCCGTGCGCCGGAGCAGCTCCAGCGAAACAAGGCAGGCCGCCAAGCCCGTCCCTGAGAAGAAGGGCCTGGGTTCATTCTTCAAAAAAATGAGGGATCGGCGCTAAGCTGCCGGTATCTTTTCCAAAAAGAAGGGAGAAAGAAAATGAAACGAAGATTCCAGACTGCTTTTTTCGTACTAGTCACAGTGCTTCTGCTCACGGCCTGTGGCAAAGTATCGGAAACGGAGGAGGCCATTAGCCGTATCGGTGAGGTAACTATGGAGTCCGGGCAGCGGATCGCCTACGCCGAGGAGTTGTATAACGCGCTTCCTGCGGCAAAACAGACCAGAGTGGATAATGCCGGTATTCTCCGAGCCGCCCGTCAGAAGTATGACGATCTCTGCGGCATGGTGGAGGAAGCCATTGGCGCCATTGACGCCATCGGCCAGGTAACAGCGGACAGCGGTCCGCGTATTCAAGCGGCCCGAACCGCCTGTGCCAGTGCGGAGGAAGCGGGTTTGGGAAGTTATATCACAAATAAAAGCACCCTGCGTAAAGCGGAGGAAAGCTATGGGGCCATCCTGCTTCAACAAGCTCAGGAATTGCTCGACGGGCGAAATTACCAGCAGGCTTATGAACTGTTTGGAAAGCTTCGGCAAGAGTATCCCGGCTCCAGTGTAGCTTCCGCTGCTGAACAGGGACAGGCAGAGGCCTTAATCTGCACGGCGGAGCAGATGTTCAACAGCGGCGATCTGGAGGGGGCCGTTTCTGTCCTAGATACCATTGATAAGCACTTTGGTTCCTCGGAACGAACCCAGTCACTTACGGAAAAGCTGGAAAAACGCCTTTCCTCGCAGCGGCCCACTACCGGGAGGAAATTTAAGGACGGGGTAGGCTGGGGCTATGGCCAGTTTACTGTTTCCGCCGGTTCTACAGATGCCTACGTCAAGCTGGAAAACATAGCCGATCCTACGAAATATACCCTCTTTTATGTCCGGGCGGGAGAACAGGCCACAATAAATGTCAAGGATGGGTCCTACCGGGTTAAATACGCCTGCGGGAAATACTGGTTTGGCCAGGACCGAATGTTTGGCGAAAAGACCGCCTTCACCATGGCAGAGGACACCATGGATTTTAGCACAACCCGGGAAGGGAGCTATATTTATTATTCCGATGTTTCCATTACACTCTATGCCGTCCTCGGCGGCGACCTAGAGACTACCGAGATCGATCCGGAAGATTTTTAAGCGGAGGTCAGGAAATACATGCTGACGGAAAATTCCATTGTTAAGGGAATAAACGGCGGGATCTACCGGCTTGGCAGGGAAATCGGTGCTGGAGGCGAGGGGGTTGTCTTCGCTATTTCGGAGACAAATCTGGTGGCGAAAATCTATAGGCAGACAGACCCAAACCAAGAGCGGAAGCTCAAATATATGGCCTGGAATCCGGTTCCCAATGTGGTTGACCAGAACATGAATCCCATCATGACCTTGGCCTGGCCCAAGGACGTACTGTATGACACCGGTGGGCAATTCGTAGGTTATGCCATGCCCCGGGTGGAAGGCGGTGTGGAGATTTTTGAGATCGAGCGGGGTTGTACTGGCGCTGCAGCCAAGGCTACCTTCCCCAATTACACCTGGCGGCTGAATGTATTGGTAGCCCGGAATCTTGCCGCGGCAATCATGATCCTCCACCGGCAAAACTACGTCATCGGCGATATGAACTGTAAGAACATCATGGTTAACTCCGATGGCTCCATCAGCATGCTGGACACAGACAGCTGTGATGTGACAGATCAAGCCACCGGCCATCATTACAAATGCTGCGTAGGTACCGAGGATGTATCTGCTTCAGATCTGGTTTAATTTGTCTGATTCAGCAACAGAAGATGCGATCTACGATAGCTATGCCATGCGCAAATTCACTGGCATTGACTTCGTGATAGAATGGAATTATAAATTTATTATACTGCTTTTTTCAGGAAAAGGAAGAACCTGCTTCCCAATGAACCGCTCCCCGTCAAGGAAACAAATGAAAAAGCAAAAACCATTTTCAGAATCTCAGAAAGCTGTTTCAATTGTTACTTCGTTTTGTTATTTACCGCCCGACATTACATCTGCGTGCTGCCATGCGAATATGTTACAGCAGACAGAAAAGGTTGCATTCCCCTGAATCTACGGTATAAGTATGGGACAGACGGTTTTGGGGAAATCCTACACAAAAGTTCTGTAAAAGCCGACTTTGGCGGAGTACCGATTTTGCCTGACCCAAACGCTGACCCAGAGAACGATATCTGCATATGGACGGTCTGGACATATTTGTTTAAAATTCTTTGTGTTCTGTACAATTCAGCATATAATGGACATAAAATAATTGGATTTTCACCATATGACGATTTCGGGTCCAAGAGGCCTCGGGTTCGAATCCCGACACTCCGACCAGAATATCCGCCGTTTTTGCAGCATAAAAGTTGCAAAAACGGCGGATTTCTTTTGTAAAGGCTTCCAACTGTCCCAAATAAATCACTTCCCGAATTAGGGCAGCCACTCCCCACTCCCCTGCCTGACCCAGATTTGACCCAAACGGGAGTGCTTTCACGAACCGTCGAAAAACGCCCAATTCCAAATGTTCGGAAAACTTCGTTTTTCAAAACAGCCCCCGGTGCTGTTTCGGCACCGGGGGCTGCTGCGCTTGAGGCTTTATTTGTTTTCTTCGTTTTGTTAGTTTCTGTCTGGCGGTAACCAAGAGTTATGTTTGACGGTATGCCCTGTGAAGCTGGAATCTGTCAATGTTGTATTAGAACATAATTATCGTTATAGCTTTACTTTATGGTAGTCACCAAATAATCCGTTATATCTTTTGTCGCTATTGCATCCTTGTCGCTCATAATTTCCCATATAGGAGCTGCGCTGGGCTGTCCAGAAAAATATCTTCGGGCGCAACCCAGAACAGCGCTTATATTTTTTGTATCCAACATAATATCATAGGCTTCATCGAAAATACACATATCACATTTGATGGGATCATCTTCGTTCAGTTCGATTTCAAAAAGCCGGATTTTCGCCCGCTCTTCTTCCGGTTCCTGCGCCCAGCCAGCTTCATATAATGTTTTGAAGTAATCAAGACTATCAAAAAAATAACTGCAATCTAATCGACTGGGTAAAGAAGGGAATTCGGTTTTTCTCACAAACTCGAATACTCCCTCAACACACCATTTCACATATTCACGCCATTCATCGTTTGGCAGCTTCATATCTGCTATCATGGATTGAAGATAGCTTTCGGAATGCTCTAATGCTTTCATAAACATATTACAACACTCCGTGTTTCCTCTATATCCCGCTTTCAATTTGTTGCCAAGTTGTAGTGTTTGGCTCATATGATAAACTCTCATTTTTACCTCTTGGAAATTGACTTACAATTATTGTTTTGCTCTCACTGGGCACCCTCCTGAGCATTCGCCCAACGTATATTTTCCAATAAGCGTAACCCATACAGTAACCAAGCTCTGCATATTCGCATTTTTCACTCAACCGAACAACGCTGAAGTCTTTCAGTGTGTATCGTTTGTGTTCCTTCGTGTAATCATTTTTATTCCTCCAGGGTGATATTATCTCGCTCAGCGAACCTTCCGATGCAATACAAAATCATGAGACGGCTTTTGCGTCAGTTTGCGGCAAACTGACGCAACCCCCCATTAGGCGTATTATTTGTTGTATTTGTAGAAGCCCTCACCGGAAGACGCACCAAGCTTCCCTTCATCAATATACTTTTTCAGCATTTTTTCCATGCCCTTGAAATTATAGGGGGCTAAGAACGAAGGAATCTTAACATACATTTTAACAATATTATATGCAGTGGTAAGGCCGACAGTATCCAGAATCTGGAAGGGGCCTTTGGGAGCGCCGGTTCCAAGGACCCAAGCTTTATCGATGCTCTCCGGGTCGGAGATGCCGTTGACATATAGATCCATACCAGAGAACAGCAGGGGAACCAGCATAGAGTTGAGCAAATACCCGGATTTTTCCTTGCAGACGGGAAGAGGGATCATTCGCATTTCCTCTGCGAAGGCGGTGACTTGGTCAAAATAGCTGCTGTCGGTTTTCGGCTGTGCCATGATCTCTGCGGTATTGTTCTTCCATATGGAGTTGGCGAAGTGAAGGGACAGGTATTTTTCCGGCCGGCCCGTATATTTCGCGAACTTGGACGGAAGCAGGGTGGAGGAATTCGTGACAATGATTGTTTTCTCCGGCAGCAGAGGCGCCAGCTTCTGATAGAAGGCGATTTTCTGTTCCGCGTCCTCCGCCATACTTTCGATGATCAGATCGGCGTCGGCCACTGCTTTGCTTAAATCAAGCTCTAACTTTAGTCCTCCGTAGGCTTTTTCAACCTTGTCCAGGCATGACGCTTCGTCGAAGGTTTCGTAGTCTGCGATACCTCTGGCCCAGATGGCTGGGGTCTGGCCTTCTGGCACCGCCATTTTGTGAATCGTATCAATATAGACCTCTCTAAGCTGATCCAGCTTGGGCTGTGTACGGGTGATGCTGCTTTCACTGCGTAACCAGATGGTCACATCAAACCCGCAATAGGCGGCCTGGAAGGCGATCTGGCTGCCCAAAACGCCGCCGCCCGCAACAACAACATGACGGATTTTCATCGTTATCACCTCATTAAGTATATTTTCAAAATTGGTTATACAATTTTGGCTGACTATGGTTTATGATCCTATTCTATCAGAACGGAATAGATTTGGCAATTATATTTTTCAATTGTTCGATCCTTCGGATGAAAATTTTATAAAGAAGGCACCGCCTGACGGCGTTGCCGTTTCCGTAATTTTCAAGACAGAAAATCACGAAAACCCGTCTTATTATGATCTTCCTATTAAAATGTTCCATTCTGACGAATGAGGTGAACCACATGAAACACTATGAAAAGCTACTATGAGGACGAGTGTGCAGATGACTATGAGGATGAATGTGAAGAAATAGAATAACCCACGAACGGTCTGCTTCGGCAGGCCGTTTCCCATTTTTACCAGGAGGTAAGCGCACTGGCAACCACACATCTGATGCCCCGAATAGATCCGTTTGCCAATGCAATCACTCTCCCCTGGCATAGATTCGACATGTCCAGATTGCAGTATTCAAGCAGCTCCATGGCCTCTGCTACGCCCCGCGTACCCAGATTGATAGCCATCATGACTCCGTATTGGCTTTCTTTGCCCAGTCAGAGAACTCGTTCAGCCCCACTTCATTGGTCTCCACTACGCTCCAGTCAAGACCGATCCGCTTGGGACGGTCTTCTTTAGGGCCAACACTATCTTCCCATTTATAGCCGGAAATGAAGTTACCACCAGGATAGCGAACAACCGGCACATGCAATTCCTTTACCAGTTCCAGCGCATCCTTGCGGAAGCCCATCTCGTCAGCAAACGGACTGTCTGGCTGGTAGATACCCTCATAAACTGCCCGGCCCAGATGCTCAATAAAGGACCCGTAAATTCGCCGGTCGATTCGGCTCACTTGAAAATCCTTGTCAATAATGACTTTTGCCTGTTCCATATTGAGTCCTCCTGTACCTCAATCTGCGTGGAACAATAGGGTCCCATGGGGCATCACATTGCCTCTGACGGTATCGTATTTTACCATAACGAGAGTTTGGGACCACACTTCTACCATTTTTTCGGCATCAGCTACAAAATACCCATCCGGGAACATGTCTCTGCATTCTTCACAGAAAACGGTGATTTCCTGTCCCTCGTTTTTCAGGTTAAAGAGCGCGATATAGTGCTCCCCTGTTTTGGGATCAACAGATGCCCAAACACATTTTTCTTTGTCGCGAAGCACCTGTTTGGACACGAACCGCCCATTCTCAAGTCGCAGCAGCTCTTCATTCTGAAGAAGCGACAGCGTCCAGTCATCCAGCATTGTCATCTCTGCCCCCAGCATCAGAGGGGACCCGAAAATACACCAGAGGGTCATCATGGTCTTCTGCTCTTCCCGTGTAAAAAGCGTATCCCGTTCCTGACCGAAATGCTTGCCCACTTTTCCCAAAGGCAGCATATCGCAGTCCGGGTAACAGCCATAGGATACATGGTCCTGCCACTTTTCACACCGGTCGAACATATAGAGCAATGTCTCCCAGTTATCCCAGAAATCGTCGGTAATACGCCACATATTGGCATATTTTTTATAATGCCAGCTCTCTGTGACCAGCGCCGGTCCGGGAGACAGACTCAGTACAATGGATCTGCCACAATGCTCGATGGCTTTGTGGAGCATTTCCACCTCGTGCCGCTCATTATACTGTTTTTCTTTGCCGAATCCGGTAGCACAGATATCATCGCATTTAATAAAGTCAACACCCCAGGCGGCATAGAGTTCCAGAATAGATTCGTAGTATTTTTGTCCTGCCTCGCAGTTGCGAATGCCGTACATATCCGGGTTCCAAGGAGCGATTGAAGAAGGGTCTGCCACCATATCCGCAGTTACATCCGTTCCCAGTATAGGCAGATGGTTTTGTGCCGCAGCTCTGGGAATGCCCCGCATGATATGGATACCAAATTTCAGGCCAAGGGCATGGATTTTGTCAGCCAGCGGTTTAAATCCGGCACCATTCACAGAGGACGGGAATTTATCAGGACACGGAAGCAGTCTTCCAAATTCGTCCATCTCATTTTTTCCGAAGGGTATGTACTGGAACCGGTCACGCATGGATGCGGTGTTGTAGGCATACCACTGGATGTCAACCACCACATACTCCCAACCATAGGGCTTCAAATGTTTTGCCATAAACTCTGCATTGGCCAACACATTAGCCTCTGTCACGTTGGTGTCATAATAGTCGTAGCTGTTCCAGCCCATTGGTGGACACTTCACAAAGCTGTCTGATACGGATATTCAATTAAAAAGTTTCATACTGTCTCTTTATAAAAATGTTTCATTTTTATAAAGAGACAGTACTAAATAATCTTTGATTTCCTATGGCAAATAAAATCAAGAGTGAGCGAGGAGTAACGGATGAATAAAGACGGCTTGTAATATTGTCTCGGATGACTACCTGTATAGGGGGAACCGCTGGCAGATTTCCGCCACCGTTTTCTGAACCTCCTCCTGGCTGCCTTCGAAATCCCCGGCGGTCAGGGCGATACAGTGGGCGATCTCTTTCATTTCCGCCTGGCCCAGGCCCCGGGTGGTGACGGCAGCGGTGCCGATGCGCACACCGCTGGTGACAGCGGGCTTCTCCGGGTCATTGGGGATGGCGTTTTTGTTCAGGGTAATATGGTTGGCATCACAGCGAATCTGCAGTTCCTTACCCGTAATGTGCATGGGCCGCAGGTCGGCCAGCATCAGGTGGTTATCGGTGCCCCCGGTAACCAGGTCGAAGCCCTCTTCCAACAGGGCCTGGGCCATGGCCTGGGCGTTTTTGACTACGTCGTGCGCATAGGTTTTGAATTCCGGTGCCATGGCCTCCTTCAGGCAAATCGCTTTCGCCGCAATGACATGCTCCAGAGGGCCGCCCTGGGTGCCGGGGAAAACGGCGGAATTCAGTTTTTTTGCAAATTCTTCCTTCGCCAGAATCAGGCCGCCCCGGGGGCCACGGAGGGTCTTATGGGTGGTGGTGGTGACTATATCGGCATAGGGAACGGGACTCATATGCGCGCCGCCGGCAACCAAGCCCGCAATGTGGGCCATATCCACCATCAGCACGGCGCCAGCCTCATGGGCAATGTCCGCAAACAGCTTGAAATCAATGGCCCGGGGATAGGCGGACGCTCCCGCAATGATAAGCTTGGGCCTGCACTTTTTCGCCATATCCCGAATCTGATCGTAGTCGATCAGGCCCGTCTCACGGTTGACGTCGTAGGAAACCACATTGTAGTATTTTCCGGAAATGTTGGCAGGGCTGCCGTGGGACAGGTGGCCGCCATTGGCCAGGCTCATGCCCATCATGGTATCGCCGGGCTGCAGAACCGCCAGCTGAACCGCCATATTGGCCTGGGCGCCGGAGTGGGGCTGTACATTGGCAAATTCCGCGCCGAACAGCTGCTTTGCCCGCTGAATGCACAGGCTCTCGATCTCGTCCACATACTGGCATCCGCCGTAGTAGCGTTTGCCGGGCAGTCCTTCCGCATACTTATTGGTCAGAATGGTTCCCATGGCGGCAATCACTGCCGGCGAGGCAAAGTTTTCGGAGGCGATCAGCTCCAGGCCATCCTGCTGGCGGCCCAGCTCCCGGCCCATCATGGCGGCCAGCTCCGGGTCGTATTGGGATACAAATCCAATGGCGTCAACGGGTTTTCCGTACATGGTCAGGTTCCTTCTTTCATCAAAATTGGAAACAAAAAGAGCAGCCCCGGAAGGACTGCTCTTCGCAAACATGTGTCACGCATCTCTGTCCGTTTGCCTGAGAGATTCGGCTTTCGCCTTGCACCTTCGGCACACAACCCAATGTGTTCTCCAGAGAGTCCTCCGCCTTCCGGTCTTTGCATTCCGAAAAGCTTCTTAGGGATATTTTGTTTTCTAAGCATAGTATACACAGTTTTATAAAAATGTCAACCCTGCGGATTGCTTTGACAAAAATTCTGTGCTATCATAAAAATAAGGAGGAAAAACCCATGTTTGAAATTGAAACGGAACGGCTGCTGCTGAGAAAGCTTTTGCCCAAAGATAAAAATGATTTATTTGAAATTCTATCGGATGAACAGACCTGCCTGGATGACGGCGGGTTTCACGCGTTCCAGGCGCAGGATGAGGCCTTCTATGCCCTGTTTGCGCAAATGCAGAGCCAAAGAAGATACGCCATTGAATTGAAAGATACCCATAAGCTGATTGGCCTGATCCATTTACAGGACGAAGAGCGGGCCGTCCCCGCTTATGAGCTGGGCTTTGTCCTGAATCCCAAATTCCGGCGCAAGGGCTATGCCTTTGAGGCCATCAGCGGTTTGATCGCCGCCTGGTTTGAACAGACGGATGTCCAGATGTTCACCGCTTCTCATTTCCCCCACAATGAGGCATCCAAAAAGCTAATTCAAAAGCTGGGATTTACCTATGAGGGAACCGAACGGAAGGCGATGAAGCACGCGGCTTATGGGCCCATCGATTTGGTTTGCTATTACAAGGAGAAGGAAGAACGATGAAACACATTTTCGCTGTCCAGGAGGAAACGGAACTGCTGGCATACCAGTCCTTTCTCGCAGCGCACAAAGGAAGGCTGGAGCAATACCTGGATTTTTTAAGGGAAGAATACGCCGTGACAGAGCTGCCCCGGGCAGTCGTCTGGACAAATGCGGAAGCCGCGACCAGGCTTTTGGGCGATATTCCCATTCCCGCGTATACCAACGAATTTCGGACGGTGTTCTGCCCCGCGCTGGAAACCTGGAAAACAATTTATCTGCGGCAGTTGGATCATATCCGCAGTGATGAGGCGCGCAATTATTATGAAACCCGTTTATCCGAAAACCATGTGCTGCAAATTCTGGGGCATGAGTTTGTCCACCACAGTGCGCTGTTTCTGGACGAATTCGATGCCGGCTACGAAAACGGAATTTGGTTTGAAGAAGGCATGTGCGAATATATCAGCCGCAAGTATTTCCTGACCGACGCGGAATTTGACGAGGAGGCACGGATCAACGAACGACTGGTAGAACTGCTGCGAAAACAATATGGAAACCACTCCCTGGAGAATTTCGGCGCGGCCACTTACCAGGGGGACTATGCCAGCATTTTCTTCGAATATTGGCGCAGCTTCCTTGCTGTCCAGAATATCGTGAAGCAGTTTGCAGGAGACATCCAAGCGGTTTTCCGGGAATATCACCTGTGGGGCAGAAGCAATAGCGGGAAATCCCTGTCCGTGTGGTTTTCCCAGGAAAAATAAAAATGATCAAAATGAGGGATCTGATACTGTTTCATTTTTATAAAGAAACAGTATCAGATCCCCCGTTTACTTTATGCTCCTGGTGGGAATGGTTCCCGTATTTTTTGTCAGGCAAAGTCAGCCATTTTGTTTCCTTCCTTGATAAAGCCCATTTCCTTCAAAATCTGTGCCATTTTGCTGGTGGATTTTTCGTTGGTTAGGACAGGCTTGCCAAAGGTTTTTTGCAACCACTGAACGCTCAGTTCCTGCCACTGGGCAAAGGCGGAATCCACTGCCTGGGCGCTGCCATCGGCGGTCACCTCGTTGGCAAGGGAATATCCGTGGCGGCCATACTGGAAAATGTGCAGCTCATAGGGCATGCCCAAGTCGCTGTAAGCCTTGGCCACGGGCAGGGCGCCATAGCTGGTCAGCAGGTCCTCTGCGGTGGCTGCCAGGAATACCGGCGGGGCGTCCTTTGTGATTTTCTTTACCAGGTCGTACTTTTCCGCATCCGCGTCCGTTACCTCTTCCCTGCCCTCCAGCAGCTTCAGCATGAAATCCGCATGGAGAGGTGCGGAAGCCGCGGGGTAGCCAAGGATCATGGCGTTGGGTTTGTTTTCCGCCAGCAGCCCGGCGGACAGCGCCAGATGGCCCCCGGCGGAGAAGCCACAGACGGCGATTTTCTCAGGATCGATATGCCACTGCGCCGCATGCTCCCGGATATAGCCGATGGCCCAGGAGACCTCCGCCAGCGGCGCAAAGCCCTTGGCATCCCAGCCCACGGAATAGCGCAGGACAAACGCATGGAAGCCCCGGGCGGCATAGCTCAGGGCCACAGGCTCTCCCTCCCTGGGGGAACAATACAGGTATCCGCCGCCGGGACAGACCAGAATGGCGGGACGGTTGACTTCCTGACCGTAGGTGATCTCGCAGTCCAGCAGGTAGCCTTCCAGGCTTGCCTCGGGATGCTCAGGAACGGTCATATGGATCATGTTCATGGAAATTTCTCCTTTGGAAATGGGGCTGCCTTGCGGCAGCCCCGAAATTATGCGCTTAGCCGCCCAGGTTATGCAGGAACTCCTGCTTCTTCTGCGCGCCATACTCTGCGTACTCACCGGACTGGAGCTTGCCGAAGCCCACGGCAATGGCTTCCTCCCAGCTTTCCTTCTCGTGGTTCACCAGGATGGGATAATAGTGCACGCCGTTTTTCTCAGCGGCGTCACAGTCGCCAGGGGCGTCGCCCACCATGAGGACCTTATTCAAATCATAGCCAAATTCCAGCATTTTCGCAATGCAGGCCGCCTTGGAGCCAACGTCCTGGGCCAGAACGATATCCGTGTGCGCAAGCAGGCCAAATTTGCCCCACTCCTCTTCCACAGCGTCCCGGTTGGCGCTGGAAACCATGGCCACATCGGCAAATTCGTGGGCGGCGGCCAGGCCTTCCTTGGCCCCTGCATAGGGGATTTTCAGCTCCTCCGGCAGCTTGACGATGGAAGCATTGACGGCCTTGGACCAGCTCAGGGCCTTTCCCAGCACCAGCCTGGCATCGGGATCGGATGCCTCCGCCGCAGCCTTGGCAACAGCGTCATTGCTCAGGGCAGGCGCATTATCCACCCACTTCCGCAGGGCGGCAACGCCGGTAATGGGCTTATACGTTTCGTTGATCTCCTCCAGGGCCATGGCCAGGCCCTTGAAGCGGTTAATGCCCCGGGTCATGGAAAACAGGTTGATGACATTCCAGCGCTCCAGAATTGCCTCTTTCCATTCTCCCAGTTCCCATTCGTCCACCATACAGGGACCGAAGCAGTGGAAATGCTTGCAGTTCATGGTATCCATGACGCAGCCGTCCGAGTCCACGCAGACCAGATAATCGTGCTTTTTTTCAAAAGTATCAAAGATAGACATTCTTTTCACCATCCATTACATGTGGGTGTCGATCATGCCGCAGTAGGCGTCGATGGGATCGGTACCCTTGAAGGCCTCAGGACCCGCCACCAGCGCATCCACCAAGGCATCCATGGTATCGTCATTGGAATCATAGGTGTTGATGTAGGTCTGCAGCATGGGGCAGTCGGCCAGCATCGTGGGCTTGTTCACGGAAATGCCGACGACGGGCAGCTCATGGACGTACCAGGGAATCTCACCGCCGCCCTTGGACATGCCGAAGGCGGGATGGCCATTGGCGACGTTGAACAGGGTAATGACCACATCCTGACCGGCGACAAACTCGGAGATGGCGTTCTTGCCCGCAAAATACAGGTTCAGGTTGAAGGGCTTTCCGGCTTTGACCTCCGCCAGCACCTTGTCCAGGGGACTGACATAAATAAATGCGTCAAAGCCCTTTTCGATCAGGCGGTCACGGAGCTTCTCAGCGGGGGTCTTCTTGGGAGCCGCGCCGCCCATCGCCATGGCGGCCAGGGCAGCCATGGGACCGTCGGCACCCTTGACCTGTACGATCATGACCCGCTTGGTCTTTTCGGGAGACAGGGGCAGGACGCCTTCCTGCTTGTACTTGACCAGGGTCAGGGCATCCTTGGAAATGGCGGGGGCCACGGCCTTGAACGCGGGATCCTGCAGCACTGCCGTCATGTCCTCGGCCTTGGGGCACAGGTCCTCCTTTGCCTTCTTGTTCAGTCCCATGGCGGCCTTCAGGCCCAGAATGCGGGTCAGGGCTTCCACCATACGGCCTTCGCTGATAACACCATTGCGGTAAGCGTTCAGCATAGTGGTAAAGTCTTCCTCAGGATCGTTGAAGAACAGGAACATATCGCACCCGGCGTTGATGGCGGCAGGCAGCATTTCGGCGCGCTTCATCTGGTTGGTCATGCCCACCATGTGGGAGGCATCGGTGACCACCATGCCGTTGAAGCCCAGCTTACCGCGCAGCAGGCCGGTCATGATCTCGGGGCACAACGTAGCAGGACGCAGCTCCTCGGGGGTGATGTCGGGGTTCAGCTCCTTCATGTACTCGGGCATCAGAATGTGTCCGCCCATGATGGCGGGCAGGCCGCCGTCGATCAGCGTCTTGTAAACATGGCCGTAGGTCGCCATCCACTTTTCCAGGCCGAAGTGGTTGACATTGTTGGACATATGGGCGTCACGGTAGTCCTGGCCATTGCCCGGGAAATGCTTGGCGCAGGCAGCTACGCCCGCAGTCTCATGGACGCCGTCCATATAGGCCTTGGACATAACGGCAACCAGCTCATGGTCATTGCCGTAGGCACGGGACAGGACCTCTTCGCATTCCCAGTTGTAAGTAATGTCGGCCACGGGAGAGAAGGCCATGTTGCAGCCGGTGGCGGCAATCTGCGCACCGGAAACCCGGCCCATGGCCTGGGCGTATTCCGGCTTGCGGGTAGCGCCGATCTTGACCTGGCTGGAAACAAACGTACCGTCAACACAGACGCCATTGCCGCCGGTCTCCGGGTTGCAGGCGATGAAAATGGGGATCTTTGCATATTTCTGCAGGATACGGTTCTGCTCCAGGACCTTGGCGCCGGGCATGCCGTTATAGCGGCAGCCGCCCAGATGATACTTTTCCATCAGCTCCCGCAGGTAGCCCTCCTCCTGGGACGCCGTCAGCTGCCAGAACAGCTGGCCCACCTTCTCCTCGTCGGTCATACCGGCGATGGTGCTCTCCACCCAGGCAATGTCAGCGTCACTGAGGTTATATGGCTTTGCTCTTAAATCGACCATGGGAATCACATTTCCTTTCCATTGTTTCAAAATGAATATTTTCGCTGCTGCTTTACAGGGAATCATAGTTATTGTATCAGACATTCCGCTTTTTTGCAACAGAAAAAGCAAAAAAAGCGTTAATATATTGTTAATTTTATACAATTTCAAAAAAACATTGTACCCAAGGGGTAAGTATGATACAATAAATTGAAAATACGGAAAGGAGACACCCATGAAACTTGTAATTCTTACCGCCCTTGGCGTTGGGGGTGCTACCGTCCTTGGCGGTATCATTGGGTTCGCGTTCAAAAGTATTTCCCGCCGGTTCAGCGATATTGTGCTGGCCTTCGCGGCGGGCGTCATGCTGGCGGCAGCCGTGCTCGGTTTGATCCTGCCATCCGTGGAATACGGCGGAAAGCTTGGCCTTTTCTACGCCATTAGCGGTATCTTTACCGGCGCGGTATGCCTGAACCTGATAGACCGGCTGGTGCCCCACATGCACCATCTGGTGGGCGGGGACACGGAACCCCATCATGGCAATGCCAATCTGAACAAGGTGCTGCTGTTTGTAACCGCTATTGCCATCCATAACCTGCCTGAGGGCATCGCGGCCGGCGTCAGCTTCGGCTCAGACAACACCTCTGAAGCCCTGCTGATTGCGGGAGGCATCGCCCTGCAAAATATCCCGGAGGGCATGGTCATCATCGCCCCCATGCTGGCAGCGGGCATCAGTCCCCGGCGCACCTTTCTGTGCGCGCTGGTCACCGGGCTGATCGAGGTGGTGGGCACGCTGCTGGGCTATTTTGCCGTCACCCTTGCCACCGCCATTCTCCCCTTTGCCCTGGCCTTCGCCGGGGGCACCATGCTGTACGTCATCAGTGACGAAATGATTCCCGAGACCCATTCTCACGGCGATGAAAGCGGTGCGACCTATGCGCTTCTGGTCGGCTTTTGCGTGATGCTGATATCGGATGTATTGTTGGGGTAACGCGATGCGGAAAGCGGATATTGTTCAGCGGCTGAAAGAGCTGGAATTTGACAAAAACGAATACTGGGTCATCACCGGCGGCGCCATGGTCCTGTACGGTCTGCGGGAAGAGACCCATGACATTGATCTTGGCTGCACCAGGAAATTGGCGGATACGCTGGCGCGGCGGGGCTTTCCCGTTTCCCTTCTGGAGGACGGCACCCGGAAGATCCGCTGCGGAGCGGATGTAGAGCTCTTTGAGAACTGGCTGTTTGGCGAAATACAATGGCTGGACGGGATCCCCGTGATTTCCCTGGAGGGCCTGGCGGAAATGAAACGCAGTCTTGGCCGGGAGAAGGACCAGCGGGATATTCGCTTGATTGAAGCTTTTCTTGCGGAAAAGAAATCCCCTTGAGAATCGGACCGGAATATGGTATCATAGCAAAAACAAAAAAGGAAAGGACATTCCCATGGTACAAAAAACGATCCTCTTCGATTTGGACGGCACCCTGACGGATTCCGGTGAGGGCATCATCAACTGCGCCATTCTGGCATTGCAGCACTTTGGCCTTCCCATCCCCTCCCGGGAGGAAATGCGGGTATTTGTCGGTCCTCCCCTGCAGGAATCCTTTATCCGGCACGGCGTCCCCGCTGACCGGGCCGAGGAAGCTGTCCGCATTTACCGCAGCCGCTACATCCCCATCGGTAAATTCGAGAATACCCCCTACCCCGGCATCCGGGAAATGCTGGAAGCACTGAAAGCAGACGGCCATAAGCTGTATGTGGCAACCTCCAAGCCGGAGGCCATGTCCATAGAAATTCTGGAACATTTTGACCTTGCCCGGTATTTTGACCAGATCTGCGGCGCTACCATGGATTTTTCCCGCAGCTCCAAGGAGGCTGTCATTGCCTATCTTCTGGAACAGAACGGCAGGTCGGACAACACTGTAATGGTTGGCGACACCAAATTTGACATACTCGGTGCCGCATCGCACGGTATTCCCGCCATTGGCGTAGCCTGGGGCTACGGCGAAACCGCCGATATGGAAGCCGCCGGAGCCGCGGCCATTGCCCACAACCCGGAGGAGCTGCTGGAACTGCTTCGCAGATGACTGTTTTCTGTGAAAGCTTCGCATTCACCGGAAATATTGAAATCCAGTGCCGCCGTAAAAGCCCCATGCACCAAATTCTTTCATCCATTTTGGTGCACTGCGGCAACGCACGGGGATTTATTGACAAACTATCCGCCACTGAAAAAGAAAGGGACCATTTATGAAGATCACTGCCATCCGTCTGGGACGCATTTCCGTTCCTCTGCGCACACCCTTCAAAACCGCGCTGAGAAGTGTCAGCAGCGTGGAGGATGTGATCGTGGAGATTCACACTGACTGCGGCGCGGTGGGATACGGCGAGGCGCCTCCCACCGGGGCCATTACCGGCGACACCACGGGGGCCATTACAGGAGCCATTCAGGACCACATTGCAAAGACCATCCTTGGCCGGGACGTGGAGGAATTGGAGCCGCTGCTGCAAGCCGTGCAGAAGTCCATCGTGGGCAATTCCAGCGCCAAGGCCGCCGTGGACATGGCGATTTGGGATCTGTACGGCCAGCTGTACCGCATCCCTGTGTACAAGCTGCTGGGCGCCGCCCGAAAGCAGATCGTCACTGACATCACCATCTCCGTCAACGACCCGGAAATCATGGTCCGGGACGCCCTGCTTGCTGTGGAACGTGGATACGACTGCCTGAAAATGAAGGTAGGCGTAAATCCCCAGCTGGATGTGGCCCGGCTCAGTGCCGTGCGCAATGCCGTGGGCAGGGATGTGGTCATCCGCATCGACGCCAACCAGGCCTGGCAGCCCAAGGAAGCCGTCCGGCTTCTGAACCAGATGCAGGAGCGGGGCCTGGACATCGAGCTGGTGGAGCAGCCCGTCAAGGCCCACGATTACGAGGGGCTGAAATATGTCACCGAGCGCAGCTATGTGCCCGTGCTGGCGGACGAGGCCGTATTCTCCCCTGAGGACGCCATGACCATTATGAAAATGGGCGCGGCCGACCTGATCAACATCAAGCTGATGAAGTGCGGCGGTATCTACAATGCCCTGAAAATCGCCTCCGCCGCCGAGGTCTTTGGCGTGGAGTGCATGATCGGCTGCATGCTGGAGGCCAAAATCTCCGTAAATGCCGCCGTCCATCTGGCCTGCGCCAAAAATATCATCACCAAGGTGGATCTGGACGGGCCTGTGTTGTGCAGCGAAGATCCCATTCTGGGAGGCGCCGTATTCGACGAAAAGCGCATTACCGTCTCCGATGTCCCCGGCCTGGGCATCCGGGGCATTGAACCGGGGCGGCTGGTGTATATCGGTGAATAAGCCCCAAAGGGGTGTCCGGTTGGAAGCCTGCTGGTTTGGTGCAGAGACGAAAGTATCAAAATGGGGCGGCAGCAATTCTCGCTGCCGCCCCTTGGCTGCCTATCTGCAAAGCTGGGCAGGGCGGCGTGTGAAAATAGGTTTCACTTGCCGCCCGCTGGACCGGCTGGGTTTGCTATTTTGTCACTTACTTCTCCTGCGCCGGAGCGACTTTTGCATAGCCGTCCCATGCAAATAGTGCGTCCCTGCTTTCGTCTGCAACCATTTTTTCAATATTACAGAGATACATATAGTGGTCGCCACATTCAACTGTCTGTGCCAGAGAAACAACAAAAGCAATTCTTGAATCTTCTGGGATTTGAATATTGCTCCCTTCAACACTTTGCAGGGGAATCGGCATTTCCTTCATCTTGTCTTTCTGAGCGCCGTTTGCAGAACCATACGCCATTACCGCTTCTTTCAGACTGATACCCGGTGCTGCCAGAACCGCCTTTTTTGTTCTGCGGATATTCTCTCCGGAGTTTGCTTTTTTTCCCAGTGCAAATGCAAGCATGGGTGGGTTGAAGGAAGCATACATGAAGAAAGAAACAGGAGCCATATTGAGAGTGTCATCCTCTTTCTTTGTGCAGACCAGTACCAACGGGTCAGGAGAAGTAATTGCTGTTGCTTGTCCGATGTTAATTTCTTTCATAATTTGACCATCCTTTCCTATGTGGAATGTTTTTTTCAGCGCAATCTTAATTGACTTTCACTGATATATTTATTATACTAATTCCAGATTTAAGTTCAAGTACGCAGATTATTTATACATAGTACATTACAGTGTACTGTCACCCAAATTCAGGAAAGGATGCAAGGCTAAAATGACATATGAAGAATTTACAAAAAGAGTAGGCAGTATTATATTAACAGAAAACGGGAATTGTCCAGTAACACCAGTAATCGCTATGCTGCAAGGAAAATGGAAATTACAAATCCTCTATGAGTTATGTATCAAAAGTCCTCTACGTTTTGGTGAGTTAAAGAAAATCTTAAATGGCATAACAAATACTATGCTTACCAATGCTTTACGGGAATTAGAAGCAGACGGACTTATATGCAGGAAACAATTCAATGAAATTCCGCCCCATGTGGAATATTCCCTCACGGAAAAAGGAACGGATTTATTACCTGTTTTCCATGCAATAATGGAATGGGGCTTAAAATATATATCGTAATCTCAAGTTCCTGTGTTCTTTACCACACATGTGCATTTCGTTACCACCTGTCATATATAGTTTTTGTTGAAAATGCCGTAATTCCATGCTATAATGCTTAGAGCGTTACCAACGGCGATAGCGCGGGATTTGGTCTGCAATTCATGGAAAGAGAGGTACAGGCATGAAGTTTGAAAAAATTGATTGCGGCAGCGGAATTGTAGCTGTTGTGTCAAGCGAAAATAAAGTGATTACTGATGTCGATTCTGCGCTTGACTTGCTTATGTCTGCCAAATATGAAGCAGGCGCGGAACGTATCGTCGTGGATAAAAAACTGATAGCAGAAGATTTCTTTGTTTTAAGCAGCGGCTTAGCTGGGGAAATTCTTCAAAAATATATCAATTACGGCAGGAAAATTGCTATATACGGTGACTTTTCTCACTATACAAGCAAGCCATTGAAAGACTTCATCTATGAGAGTAACAAAGGAAAAGATTTTTTCTTTGTGGCCACAAAGGACGAAGCACTCAAAAAATTAACTGAAACAATCTAACAGATAAAATCCCCGTATCCAAAAGTTGTGTATTAACCCAGCGCTTCAGCGGTCATGCTCCACAGCATGGCCGCTTTTTCCATGCTCAAATTTATACTGATATTCCATTAAAAAGTTTCATTCGTCAGAATGGAACTTTTTAATAGGAAGATCATTATGAGACGGGTTTTCGTGATTTTCTATCTCAAAAATCACGAAAACGGCAACGCCGTCAGACGGTGCCCTCTTTATAAAAATGTAATATTTTTATAAAGAAACAGTATTAGGCGGTAAAGGACGGTTTTCTGTCTGGCTGCGTTTACCGCTTCCAGCACTATCATCATCTTATCGGCGGCGGTTTGGTTACGGCTGCGCCAGTTCGCCGCTGCTTAAATTATAATCCTAGTTTACCGTGCATGAGCATTCCCAAACCGCTTAACAAAACAATAAAACGGCATGACGTTGGCCATGCCGTTTTGCTTGTATTGACGCCGTTAGGCGGTGTCTTCTTTGTAAAAATGAAACATTTTTATAAAGAAACAGTCTCAGGCGTCCTCTTTTAATCTTTCCCGAATATATTTGCGCACCTGGTCGGATTCCATATTCAGTACAATGGAAATCTCACTGGTCAGCAGCTTTTCCGCGTCCCGAAGGAAATTTTCGTCACAGATGTGGCATTTTCGGCCTGCGGCAGCCTGGGCAGCCTTATGACGGTAGAGCGTTCGCACCATGCACATCAGCTTGGTGCGGTCACCGCTGTTGATCAGCTCCCGGTAAGCCTGCTTACGCTGGTTTTCATCCTTGATCCAACCGTCGGCGCGGACCTCCTCGGATTCCAGCATCGTCTCCAGCTCTTCCCGGGAGAGCATACGCCGCAGCTTTGCCATGGCGGCCGCATTCTGGGTGGGCACCAAAAATTTCGAACCGTCCTGCCCCACCGGCTCCAAGGCCAAATAGGTCAGGCGTTTTCTGTCAACAAGCCGTTCTTCCTGATCGACCACACGGCACACGCCGTGGATTCCATACACAACCGTATCTCCTACCTGATACATTCCATGTTACCCCCTGTAAAAAAGCCCAATTTCCCTTCATACACTATGTATTATAGCACAAATGTCTTTTCTTTTCATGTGGGGAAAACGCTGAATTTTCCGGCCTGTTTTTTCAGGAAAAGATAACAAAAATGCTGCCATGGACCTTCTTTTCCATGGCAGCATCCGCACTGGTCCGGGCACTGAAAAAAACGCGCGGCGTGTCCGTATGGGGCAGCGTCAGATCACTTCGATCTTGATGGTGTTGGTATTGCCCTGCTGGCCGTTGATGGGGCCTCCGGTGAGCAGAATGTTATCTCCGGGCTGCAGCTGGAACACATCCACAGCGGCTTTCTTCGCGTAATAGAACATGACATCCATACTGGGGAACTGGTCCGCCATAACGGGGGTCACACCCCAGCTCATGGACAGGCGGCGCCAGATTTTGCGGTCCGTGGTCATGCCGATGATGTCCACGGGAGTGCGGAAACGGCTGACCAGCATGGCGGTTTTTCCGGAGACGGAGCAGACCACAATGGCCTTGGCGTTGACGTCGATGGCCATGGAGCAGACAGCGTGGGACAGGCAGTCCAGATTGTTCTTGCCGGCGTATTCCGTGGCAAGGAAGCGGTGCTTGTAATTGGTGTGGTGCTCGGTAAATTCAGCGATCTGGGCCATTGCCTTCACGGCTTCCACCGGGTATTTGCCGGCGGCGGATTCCCCGGACAGCATGACGCAGGAGGTGCCGTCGTAAACGGCATTGGCCACGTCGGAAATCTCGGCACGGGTGGGCCGGGGGTTCTGAATCATGGACTCCAGCATCTCCGTGGCGGTGATGACCCGCTTGCCCATCATGCGGCAGATCCGGGTCAGCTTCTTCTGAACCGCCGGCACCTCCACATAGGGGATCTCCACGCCCAGGTCGCCCCGGGCGATCATGATGCCGCCGCAGGCGGAGCAAATGTCTTCCACATTGTCAACGCCCGACTGGTTTTCGATTTTTGCCACGATTTCAATATCGCTTCCGCCATTGGCGTCCAGCAGCTGGCGGATATCCAGAACATCCTGCTTGGTGGAGACAAAGGATGCGGCAATGAAATCCACACCGTGCTGAATGCCAAAAATGATGTCCGCTTTGTCCTGCTCCCCCAGGTAGGGGCCGGACATGACCTTCTTGGGGAAGGACATGCTCTTGCGGTTGCTCAGCTCACCGCCCACCAGGCACTTGCAGATAATATTGCTGCCCTCGATCCGCTGGACCTCAAACTGGACCATGCCGTTATTGACGGTGACAATATCGCCTGGCTTCAAGTCCTTGTTCAGATCCTTATAGCTGACGCTGACCTTTGTCTCGTCACCCTCCAGCTCGTCGGTGGTGAAGGTGAAGGTACTGCCGTCCTGGATGGTCACCTTGCCACTGGCAAAGGTCTTGATGCGGTATTCCGGCCCCTTGGTGTCCAGCATAATGGCAATGGGCAGGCCCAACTTCTCCCGCACGCGCTTGATCAGCTCGATCTTCTGCTCGTGCTCCGGGTGGGTGCCGTGGGAGAAATTCAGCCGGGCTACATTCATACCGGCCAGGCACATTTGCGTCAAGGTCTCTTCATTTTCACTGGCGGGGCCAATGGTGCAGATGATTTTTGTTTTGCGCATAGAAAATGCCTCCTGCTTTTGTAAATAGTAACATATTTCCCAGTATTATTTTACCATACGCGTCTTTTCCCGTCAATGCACAATCCGGTAAAGGTTAATAACAAAATTCCACCTTATTATGGCGCAGCCAGAAGTCCAGCTGGCACAGATAGGCCATGGTCTGAGGCCGCCGCATCAGCTGTCCATACCAGGGCCACTGGGTTTCCCGGGCAAGCAGCTTTTTCACTTCTTCCCTGCTGACCAGCTGCCACAGCGGCGCTTCCGGGTCCGTCGCCAGGGCGTCCAGCCGGGCGGATATCAGCTGCTCATAGCGGGGGTCAAAGGTCTTGGGATAGGGGCTTTTCTTTCGCTGCAGCACCTCCTCCGGCAAAAGCCCCGCCACCGCATGGCGCAGAAGTCCCTTTTCCTTGCCCTGGTAATCCTTAAATTCCCAGGGGACACCGTAAAGGTATTCCGCGATCCGGTAATCACAGAATGGGACACGGACCTCCAGGGAATGATACATACTCATCCGGTCCTTCCTATCCAAAAGCGTCTGCATGAACCAGCGGAAATTCAGATTCACCATCACCTTCATTTGGCGCTCGGTTTCGCAGGTTCCGGGCAGGATATCGCTCTCCCGGCAGGTCTGGTTGTAGGCGTCCATGACAAAATCCTGTGCGTTGACGGCGATGGACGGCGCCAGAATGCCGGCACGGTCCAGGGTGTTCTGTGCCCAGGGAAAGCCCACCCTTGCGCGCACCTCGGGATCCCGGTACCAGGGATAGCCCCCGAAGATCTCATCGGCGCACTCCCCGGACAGGGCAACCTTGACATGGCTGCGAATCTCCTTGCAGAAGGCCAGCAGGGAAAAGTCCACATCCGCCATCCCCGGAAGGTCCCGGGCAATGGTGGCATCCTCCAGCGCATCCACCAAATCCTCAGGCGCAAGCACCGTCCAGCTGTGATCCGTATTCAGTGCGTCCACCATGATTTTAATGTAGGAATTGTCGGAATTGGGCTGGAATTTATTGGACCGGAAATAGCGGTCGTTGTCCTTATAATCCACGGAGAAGGTTTTGAGCCGCTCTCCCCTGCCCTGCATCTCCCGGGCGCAGACAGCGGTGATAATGCTGGAATCCAGGCCTCCGGAAAGGAAGGTGCCGATGGGAACATCGGAGACCATTTGCCGGCGGATGGCATCCTGGACCAGATAGCGGACACATTCAGAGGTTTCCGCAAAGCTTTCCCGGTGCTCCCGGTCCTTCAGCTGCCAGTAGCGGCAAAGTGTCAGCTGTCCCCGCTCATAGTAACCGCAGCAGCCCGGCTCCAGCTCACAGATATCCTGAAAAACGCCGCTGCCCGGCAATCTGCCGGGGCCAAGCAGAATCAGCTGCGCCGCCCCCGTTTCATCCAGCCGGGCCTGCACCGTGGGATATGTCAAAATCGTCTTTATCTCCGAAGCAAAGATCAGACCGCCTTCATGCTGCTTATAGAACAGGGGCTTTACGCCGATACGGTCTCTTGCCAGAAACAGCCGCCTGCGCTTTCTCTCCCAAACGGCAAAGGCGAAGATGCCGTTGAGCCGCTCCACGCAGTCCGCGCCATACGCGGCATAGGCATGGAGCAGCACCTCCGTATCCGAATGGCCGAAAAAGCTGTGTCCCGCAGCGGCCAGCTCATGGCGCAGTTCCTCCGTATTATACAATTCCCCATTGTAGACCAAAATGTAGTCCTCCCCAGCCCAATGCAGCTGCATGGGCTGCCTGCCGTTGTCCGGGTCAATGATGGCCAGACGGGCATGGAGCAGGGTGATGTCCTCATCCTGAAAAACGCCTGAGTCGTCCGGTCCCCGGCGGTGCATGGTCGCAAGCATTTTCCGGATGCTGCCGGCATCCGCCGCCAGCCCGATCATCCCGGAAATCGCGCACATAATGATCACATCCTTTCCATCCTTTTATACTATGCATGGTTTCCGGGAAAATGTGCATAATAAAGCCGGTGATGTAAAATGAAAAACAGCAAAGAAATTCTTTCCTCCGTTCTGAAAACTACCCAAATGGGACAGGTAGGCATCCGCAGTGTGCTGGATACCAGCATGCGCCCCGGATTGCGCAAGGCGCTGGAATCCCAGCTCCATGAATATGATTCCATTGAAACGGAAGCCCATTCCATCGCGACCCAGCGGGGCTGGGAGCTGTCCGAGCTGGACCCGGCAGTGCGGTTTATGACGGATATGACGGCCCGGATGAAGCTCAACGGCCGGAATTCCGACTCTAAAATCGCCGGAATGATGATTCAGGGAAACACCAGGGGCATGATCAAGGGACTGAAAAACATCCACCAGTTTGGCCAGCAGGACGAGCAGATCCACATTCTCTCCCAAAAGCTTCTGGACTGCGAAACGGCAAACATCCGGCAAATGCAGGGATTCTTGTAAGAGTGAAGAGTGAGGAGTGGGGAGTTAGAAGTTAGGAGCTGAAATGGAAAAAGCTGGCTGATCTAAACTCCATAAACCGTGTTGTTATCCCTGATATCAGCATAACAGGATCATTTATTCCGCGTTCCCCTATGGCACCATCACTTCCTAACTCCTAACTCCTAACTCCCAACTCTTCACTCTCCACTCTCCCCCTGTAACCTTGCCAAGCCTTTCCGCATATGATAATCGAGAACGTGAAAGGAGTGATTCTCTTGCCAGCCACAGGTTACATACAGGTGCGCGCGTATGCCAGCACCGCCCGGTTCCCCCTGAAAGATGTGGCCATTACCGTCACCGCCACGGACGGAACCGCCATCGCCATGCGGCTTACGGACCGGAACGGATTGATCACCCCCATTGAGATTCCCGTCCCGGACAAATCGGAAAGTCAAGCCCCTGATCCCAACGAAAAGCCCTATACCTCCGTCAACCTATACGCCCGCCTCAAGGGCTATGAACAGGTAGAGGCGGAAAATTTGCAGGTATTCGCCGGCACGACCACCAATCAGGATTTGGAATTGGTCCCGCTGTCGGAGCTGCCCAACCAGTGGGATCAAACTGTCACTTTCGATACACCTCCCCAAAATCTTTAGGAGGTCTGCCATGCCCACAGTCATTCCTTACATACCGCAGCGGATTACGGTGCATCTTGCCGCACCGGATACCCCCGCCCAAAATGTCACGGTCAGCTTTGTAGACTATGTAAAAAACGTAGCCTCCAGCGAAATTTACCCCACCTGGGAGGAAAGCGCACTCCGGGCCAACATTCTCGCCATTGTCTCCTTTGCCCTGAACCGGGTGTACACCGAGTTCTACCGCAGCCGCGGCTACAATTTTGAAATCACCAGCTCCACAGCCTACGACCAATTTTTTGTCAACGGGCGCAGCTTCTTTACCAATGTTTCCCGGCTTGTTGACGAGCTGTTTGATGATTATCTGCGCCGCCCGGGATTTGTAGAACCGCTGGCGGCAAAGTTCTGCAACGGCACCACCGTCACCTGCGATGGACTGAGCCAATGGGGCAGTCAGAATTTGGCCCGCCAGGGTTACACAGCACCGGAAATCCTGCGAAGCTACTATGGCAGCGTGGAAATCGTAAACAATGCCCCTGTCCGGGGTATTACCTCCTCTTATCCCGGAACTCCCCTGCGGCGGGGCTATACCGGTCCCGCCGTGGTGGTAGTGCAGGTAGAATTAAACCGTATTTCCCAGAATTACCCCGCTATTCCCAAAATCTCCCCCGTCGATGGGATCTTTGGCGCGCAGACAGAAGCCGCTGTCCGAAAATTCCAGGAGATCTTCAACCTGACCGTAGACGGCATTGTCGGGCGCTCTACCTGGTATGCCCTGGTCCGGTACTACATTGCCGTTACCAGCATGGCCGAGCTGCGCAGCCAGGGCCAGCGCTTCTACGCCAATTCCTGGGCAACCACCAACCCCATTCAGCAGGGGGATCAGGGTGTCAGGGTTGAGCATCTGCAATATATGCTGAGCGTTTTGTCCTCCTACATTCCCGAGATCCCCCCCATCACCGTAGACGGCATTTATGGCAGCGCTACCCGCAATGCCGTTCTTGCCGCGCAGCGGCGGTTCGGACTGCCGCAGACCGGCATCGTGAACTACGAAACCTGGACAGAAATTTATGACCAGTTCTCCGGCATCGAAACCACCAGCTGGCGAAACCCGGAAAGCTTCCCCTACACCGCCGCCATTATCAGCGGCACCAATCCCAGGACCCGCTATTCCAATACCAGCACCATGACCCAATTCCCGGGAAATAACCTGCGAACCGGGAATCAGGATCCCGTCAGACAGGAGGCACCGCGATGAGACCACCCGAATCCTTTATCGGCCAGCCCATCCGCAGCCTGCAGACCATGCTGCAGGTGATCGCGGAAAATGATTCCAGTCATGTAAAAATCATTCCTGACGGTATTTACGGCCCCGAAACGACCCGGGCGGTTTCCGTATTCCAGCGCAACCATGGCCTGCCCGTCACCGGCGTTACCGACCAAACCACCTGGGAAGCCGTTGTAGCCGTCTATGAGCCGGCCCTGGTGGAACAGGACGCGGCCCAGGAGCTGGGGATCATTCTGAATCCCAAGCAGGTGATCCGGAAGGGCGAACGGAGTCCGCACCTTTACCTCGTCCAGGGTATGCTGATGGTGCTGTCATCCGTATACAATAGTGTGGGCCAGCCCAGCCAATCCGGCATTCTGGATGAATGCACAGCGGATGCCCTCTCCTCTTTCCAGTGCCTGTGCGGCCTGCCCATGACCGGAAATCTGGATAAACACACATGGAAACATCTGGCGCTGCAGTACCCTTTGGCTGCCAATCTGCAGAATCTTCCGGATTCCTCCAGGTAAATATTTCTATTTTATGAATTTTTACCGTTCCCAGAAGGTTGCACTTGATAAAGCCCGCAAAAATGTCTATAATATATTCACTGTTTATGGCAATGGTTTCTTGCGGAGGAAAAATCCATGTTTATCAAAGACTGGAAAAAGGAAATATTTACCATACCAAATCTGCTCAGCCTGTTCCGGCTGGTGTTGATTCCTGTGTATGCCTATATTTACCTGCATGCAACGGAAGATTGGCAGTACCTCATCGCGGGAACCATTATGGCCGTATCCTGTATCACGGATATGATCGACGGAAAGATCGCCCGGCGCTTTAACATGATATCCACCCTGGGAAAAATTCTGGATCCTCTGGCGGACAAAATCACCCAGTTCACCCTGACCCTGTGCCTTTCGCTGAAATATCCCATCCTGTATCCGGTGCTGGCACTGTTTCTGGTCAAGGAGCTTTTTCAGGTGATTGCCGGTATTTCCCATCTGCGCAAGGGCAAAATGCTCCCCGGCGCGCTGATGGCGGGCAAGGTCTGCACCACCATTTTATTCATCAGCCTGATTGCCCTGGTGCTGTTTCCCAATATGAATCCCAGACTGGTAAACGGCATTGCCCTGGTCGATTCCATATTTCTGAGCATTTCCTTTGTCAGCTACATTCTTGCCTACTTCGGCAAAAACACGAAGGTGCAGGATATGAAAACCGAATGAGAAAAGCGTCCGCTGGCTTTCTTACCGGCGGACGTTTTTCCATAAAAGAGGAGATTACCATGGCGCATCAAGAACATATCCAGCAGTGGCTGGAAGAGGAGAAAACCGCCCACATCAAGGGCTGGGATTTTTCTCACATCGCGGACCGGTACGAGGAAGCGCAGGACCTTCCCTGGAGTTACCGGGAAACCGTTTGCAAATACTTGACCCCGGACGCTATGCTTCTGGATATGGATACCGGCGGAGGAGAATTTCTGCTCTCCCTGCATCACCCCTGGAAAAACACCTGCGCAACGGAAGGGTTTCCCCCCAACGTGCGCCTATGCCGGGAGACTCTGCTTCCCCTGGGCATCGACTTTCGGGAGGCGGACTGTGGAAAGGCCCTTCCCTACGGGGATAACTGCTTCGATGTGGTCATCAACCGCCACGGCAATTTCCAGGCGGAGGAAATTTTCCGGGTCCTGAAGCCCGGCGGGGTGTTCATCACTGAGCAGGTGGGTGCGGAAAACGACCGGGATCTGGCGCAAATGCTGCTGCCCGCTCCCATCGCCCCGCCATTTCCGGAGCAATATCTGAATATCGCATCCGAAAAATTCCGAAAAGCCGGTTTTTCCCTGCTGGAAGCGGACGAGGCCTTCCGTCCCATCCGGTTCCGGGATGTTGGCGCCCTGGTATGGTTCGCCCACATCATTGAATGGGAATTTCCCGGCTTTTCGGTAATGGACAGCCTGGATCAGCTGCTGCAGCTGCAGGCGGTACTGGAAAAAGATGGTGTGATCGAGGGAAGAATACACCGCTTTCTGCTGGTGGCCAGGAAAACATAAAAATACAGCGGCTCAAAAGAGAGCCGCTGTCCGTCTTATGTCCTCTATCTGGGGAAGCAGCGTGTCACAGGGCCGCCGTCGGGTTATCCGCAGATATTTCCGCGGCATCGGCTTTCCTCATTGCTTCCGCTCCGTATCATTAGTATAGCAGATTCTGGCCGCATTTGGTGAAGAATCCTTGAACATTGCAAAAAGAAAAATTGAAGGGCACAAAAAACGGGACAGCGGCGAAATCCGCTGTCCCGTTTATACGTCTATGCCGGATAGGTGTTGCTCAGCAGAAGCAGCAGCGGCAGCGTCAGCGTAAAGATGCTGATTGCCCAGGGATAGATGGTCTTGCGGGAACAGAACATCAGCAGCAGGCACGCCAGTGTCAGCCCCAAAGGCCCCGTGACCGCCAAATTGCGGCTGATGGTTTGGGCAAATTCGCCGGTAGCCTGCAGGTCGATGCCCACCTGCTCCGGCAGATGCGCCGTATTATAGGAGGCCAGCTTCAGGGCAACATACACCACCGGCGCGGCCATTACGATTTTGCGCAGGCGGAACAGCCACACACCGATCAGATTGATCACATAATTGGTTTTGGAGACCACGGCCTTGAATTTCTCAAAACCGCTCACCTCAGCGGTCTGGACAGCTTCTCCCTGCTGTTCGGCCGTACCACCGGATTTTTTCATATTGTACCTCCGGAAACTAGAACGTATCTGAAAACTATTTCACTTTAACCAAGTTGCACAAAAGGCCGA
>JAUNJE010000034.1 GCA_030533415.1 Eubacteriales bacterium
GGTGTTTTACGTTCCATAAAATCACCACAGGCACAATTTTGTATTGCACCGATAATGCGGACGATTTGCCGCTCTGCGGCTTCATTGATGCGCTGCACCTTGCTTTCGTCGCTCAAGTCGAATATGGGTGTCCAAGTGTCCGGCATTTTCACGCTGAATTTCGCAGAGACGGAAAGACCATTGGCGTTCAGAATATCCTCGGCAAATCTCCCGGTCTCTCCCGGCGTTGTGCCATAGGTTGCGGCAAACCAGAGATAATCCGGCTTTGTATGCAGCGTCAGCTTTTGCAGAAACTCCCGAACAATGATTGGCAAGCCCCATGCATAGGTCGGGCTGACGATCCCCACCGTTTTGTCCGCTTCATCAAAGGAGAAGTTCACGCTTTTACAGCAGTCAGTAATAGAAATGGTTTTATCGCCCGTTGCAGCGGCAATGCGGTCAGCGACATACTTGCTGTTTCCTGTTGCGGAAAAATAGAAAATCATGTTCTCATCTCCTTAACCTAAGCCCGCAAATTTCACGAGCAGTGTATGCGGGACAAGTTTTGCAAACAGCCGGTAGCACTTGTAGAACGCCCCGGTGGTGTAGACCGCCCGACCATTCTTTGCCGCTTTCAGCGACTTCACGGCGGCGACCTTCGGATCAATGACCGGCAAGCGTTTTTGCCCCTTGGTCAGTTCGGCTTTTCCGTTATGCTGATTCATTTCCGTGAGCATCAGCCCCGGACACATGGCACATACATTGATCTTCCGATGCTTCAATTCCTCACGCAAGCCAAGACAGAACGCAGACACATAAGACTTTGACGCACAGTAAACGATCAGGTTGGTATTGGGAACGAACGCAGAAGTCGAGGACACCTCCAAAATCGTACCGCCGTCTGCAATATACGGCAGACAAACCCTTGTGATAGCCGTTGCGCCCTTGCAGTTCAGGTCGATGATTTTCAGCATCCGAGACAGCTCCATTTCCTCAAACGGCGCACCACCGGCGATTCCTGCATCGTTGATCAGCACCTTGATTTGCGGTTTTTCCTGTTGCAGTTTTTCGGCAAATACCTCATAGCTGTTCATATCCGACATATCCATCGGGATCACCACACAACGCTTGTCAGGGTACTTAGACGCGACCTCTTTCAGCCGGTCTTCCCGCCTTGCGATCAGCCACAATTCCTCAATTTCAGGGAACACCTTAGTTACTGCATCCACATAGCAGGTTCCGAGTCCGGATGATGCTCCGGTAATCACAGCAATATTCATAATGGTTCCTCCATAGTTAAATAAGTGTCTCTATTTGGACACTTGCAAATCGACTGTCATTAGGGTACAATATCATCATGCCCATTTCAAGACACAGAATGGAGCGCGTGTTCAGCCTTGGACAAATTTCAAAAAAATGCAAAAGGAACGCCATGAAATACGATCTCTCAAAACCAATCACGCGGGGATCCAAGCGAACGCTTGACGCCCTAAGCGGCACGATGTTCGACCTTTTATCGGAGAAATCATTTGAAGAAATCACCGTTGGTGAGCTGTGCGAACAGGCGCAATACCCTCGTGCGACCTTCTATAATTACTTTGATGATAAATACGACCTTCTGAACTATTGCTGGCTCTCGCTTGCGGAAAAAATAGGGCTTTCGCAATACCATCATGCACCGGAAAATGAGATGCTCTATCTTTTCTTTGACCGGATCTATGCTTTTACAAAGCAGAACAACGAATTGATCAGCCGAGTATTGTCTCACAATCCGGAGGTCGGTTATATGTTTTCCAGCTTCCGCAACTTTCTGAATAGCCAGATGCGGCGGATATTTAAGGATTGCCCGGATGCCATGCAAAAGGATATTCCGAATGAGCTGCTTGCCGATCATTACAGCAATACGCTGTTCCTTGTGTGGCAGTGGTCTGTGGTCAAGTGCATCGATTGCTCCAAAGAAAACGCTCACATATATTTGAAACAGCTTCTCACATTTGATTGAATAAAGCATACATAGCCTTTTTTAACACCTCACACCAGTGAGATATACGCCCTCTGCGGATTCGTTCCGTGGAGGGCGTTATTTTTTTGCTCTTTTTAGGGGCCAAACGGCAACCTCATGTCCGGTGGCAAGTGAGGGAGCCCTTAGAGGCCAAAATTTTTGCTCATGCCATCGGCCAAAATCTGCATTCTTGTCCAGATGGGTCATTGAGGAAAGCCCTCAGAAGGAGGAATCCACTGTGACGGATTTGCAGAAAGAAACAATCAGAGCGATGCGTTTGCAGGGCATCAGCTATGTAAAGATAGGCGAAGAACTCGGTCTTTCAGATAATACGGTGCGCTCATACTGCCGCCGCAATGGTCTTGGCGAAAAAGCAAAAAACACAATTGTCTGCAAGCAGTGCGGAAAACTGATTAAAATCGTGCCAAAGCAAAAGCCTCGGATATTCTGCTCGGATGCCTGCCGTACTGCCTGGTGGAACAGCCACCAGGACTGCGTGAACCGAAAAGCGGTATATGAGTACACCTGCGCTCATTGCAGAAGAGCTTTTACTGCGTATGGAAATCAGAAACGAAAATATTGCAGCCACAGCTGTTATATCTCCGACCGCTTCGGAGAGGAGCGTGATGATCGTGACTGAGGATTATCGCACCAGGCTGGAACGCTATCTTGCATCCATGCTCCATGCAAAGCGGATGCTTACGATGGGGATTTTAACCCCGGAAGATTACGCCATAATTGATACAATTACCGCCGAAAAATACGGGATTTCTTCGTGTAGTTTATATCGCGGGATTGACTTGCTATACGATGGGTTCAGAGGTAATATGTCACACTACAAGGAGGTGTCAAAATGCCAAGAGCAATAACTATCGTAAAGAAACCACCAAAGCTGGAGCAGAAAAAGCGCGTCGCAGCCTATGCCCGCGTTTCCAGCGGCAAGGATGCAATGCTCCACTCTCTGTCCGCACAGGTCAGCTATTACAGCACCCTTATCCAGAATCACGATGACTGGTTCTATGCCGGCGTTTACGCTGATGAGGCGAAAACAGGCACGAAGGAATCCAGACCGGATTTTCAGAGGCTCATCGCTGACTGCCGTGCCGGAAAAATCGATATGGTGATTACAAAGTCCATTTCCCGCTTTGCACGAAATACGGTCACGCTTTTACAGACTGTTCGTGACTTCAGAGCATGGGGAGTGGATGTTTTCTTTGAAGATCAGAATATTCATACAGAAAGTTCTGATGGAGAACTGATGATGACCATTCTGGCGTCCTACGCGCAGGAAGAGAGCCGCTCCGCCAGCGAGAACCAGAAATGGCGCATCAAACGGAACTTTGAGGATGGAATTCCGTGGACCGGAGTGATGCTCGGATACCGACTCAAAAACGGTCGGTACGAAATCGTACCGGAGGAAGCAGACCTTGTACATCGCATTTACAGTGAATACCTTTCCGGCAGCGGATACCACAACATTGCCAAAGGATTGAACGAGGATGGAATTACCTCACGCTTCGATAAGCAATGGGGTCAGACAACCATTTCAAAGATACTCAGCAACTACGCCTATACGGGAAATCTGCTTTTACAGAAAACCTTCCGTGAAAACCACATCACGAAAAAGACACTCATCAACAAAGGCGAACTTCCAATGTATCACGCAGAAAACACCCACGATGCCATCATCGATATGGAGACGTTCCAAGCGGTGCAGGAAGAGAAAGCCAGACGAGCGGCTCGGTTTTTGAAAAAATCTGCACCAAGGAAAATATACTCGTTTACGAGCCTTTTGGTTTGCGACAGCTGTGGAAAGAACTATCGGCGTAAGATCACAAGAACCGGCCCCGTCTGGGTCTGCGGCACATTTAACTCCGTGGGTAAAGCCGTTTGTGCATCCAAGCAGATCCCGGAAGAAACCTTAAACGCGGTGACTGCAGAGGTGCTTGGGAAGCATGATTTTACAAGAGAAGCACTCCGCAGCCGGATAAAGAATATCGTCGTCTGTAACGGGAACATGCTGATTTACCGTTTCCAGGACGGCTCCGAGGTAACAAGAAAGTGGAAAGACCGCTCCCGCAGTCAAAGCTGGACGGACGAAATGAAAGAAGCAGCTCGTCAAAAAGTGCTGGAGAGGAGGAATTAGAGTGCCTAAAGTGACCATGATACCCGCAACCATCAATCCGCTGACGCATCTGCCTTCGATGGCAACGCAGAAAAGGCGTGTTGCGGGATATGCCCGTGTTTCCACCGACAGCGATGAGCAGGCCACCAGCTATGAAGCCCAGGTGGACTATTACACCAAGCTGATCCGCTCCAAGCCGGATTGGGAATTCGTGAAGGTCTACACCGACGCCGGAATTTCCGGCTGTAATACGAAGTACCGTGAAGGCTTCAAAGAAATGATTGCCGATGCCCTGGCCGGAAAAATAGACCTCATCGTCACCAAGTCAGTCAGCCGATTTGCGAGAAACACAGTGGACAGCCTTTCTACCATCCGCAAGCTCAAAGAGCACGGAACAGAATGCTTCTTTCAAAAAGAAAACATCTATACCTTTGACGGCAAGGGCGAACTGCTCATCACCATTATGTCCAGCCTCGCCCAGGAAGAAAGCCGTAGCATTTCCGAAAACATCACCTGGGGACAGCGCAAGAGCTTCTCCGATGGTAAGGTTCACCTTCCCTACAAACGCTTCCTCGGCTACGAAAAGGGCGAAGACGGCCGACCTGCCATTGTAGAAGACGAAGCCCGGATTGTGCGCCTAATTTACAGACTGTTCCTTGAGGGCAAGACCCAAGCCGGTATCTGCAAGTACATGGAGGATTTGGACATCCCGTCGCCGGGTGGAAAAGAAAAATGGAGCAAATCTACGGTGACCAGCATCCTTCAGAATGAAAAATACAAAGGCGATGCCCTACTCCAAAAGACATTCACGGTGGATTTCCTCGAAAAGAAGATGAAGCCCAATGAGGGCGAAGTCCCGCAGTATTATGTAGAAGGCAGCCATCCCGCCATCATTGAACCGGATGAATGGGAGCAGGTGCAGGCAGAATTTGCAAGGCGCAAAAGCCTGGGTAGAGCCTACAGCGGAAAGAGCGTTCTTTCTGCTAAACTGGTCTGCGAGGACTGCGGTGCATTCTTTGGCTCCAAGGTCTGGCACTCCAACAGTCGATATCGCCGCACCATTTGGCAGTGCAACGGTAAATTTACAAACGAAGAACACTGCCATACGCCTGCGGTCGATACGGAAACCGTGCAGCAGCTTTTCATAAAAGCCTACAATCTGATGATGCAGGATCGAGGACACATCATAAAGGACTGTGAGGAATGGCGGCAGAAGCTGATGGACTTTGGAACGCTGGATGTTGATATTGAGCGTCAGCTGGAAGAAACCCATGTGGTTGCTGAACTGGTCAAGGCGGCAGTTAAGGAAAACGCCTCCACAGCGCAGTCCCAAGAGGCTTACATCAAGAAATATGAAGCCCTCACCCAACGGTATGAGAAAGCGGCTGCGGAACTGGAGCGTTTGCAGGCTCTGCGCACCTCTCGCAGTCAGCAGGATAAGAAAATGGCGCTCTATATCCGAACCCTTAAGAAACAGCCGGAGGTAATGCACGAGTGGGATGACACCATCTGGACGGTAATGATTGAAAAGGCTGTCGTCCACAGAAGCGGAGAAATCACCTTTGTCTTTCAGAATGGCACGGAGATTCGTGTGAACTGATATAGCATCAATTAGAAAAGACCTGAAAACCACAATCTCGTTGGTTCTCAGGTCTTTATCTGTTTGCTTCAACAGCGTGGGCTGTCAGTATTTTCATCGCGTCATCTCTCGCTCTTTCATCTGCTTTTCGGGATGCGATCAATAATTCTATTTCATATTCGGAAAGCGTGGAGTCCTCAACATCCTGTCGTCCGAGAAGATAATCTACCGTAACGCAAAGGAAATCCGCCAGCTGAACGATGATATCAATGGAGGGCTGTCTTGCTCCGGTTTCATATCGGGAATAAACAACAGGAGAAACACCCAGCGCATTTGCAACTTCTGCCTGCGTCAGGTTCTTGCGAACACGAATATCTTTAATATTCATCAAATGATTCTCCTCTCCTGCATTTTCTACTATTTTAATACCAAAACGGCATTGAATAAATTACCGTTTCGGTAGAACCTCTGTTGACTGCATACCAATTTGGTAGTACCATATACCAGCGAGGATTGCCTTGTGTCACTCCATGCGGCTCTCGGAAATGGAGGACATACATGAGACTGAAAGAAATTAGAATGAGCCGTCATCTGAAGGTACAGGAGGTTGCAGAATACCTATGCTGTCTACCGTCTGTATACAGCCGCTATGAGAGTGGCAAAAGAGAACCGTCATTGGATATCCTGCTGAAGCTGTCAAGACTCTACCATGTTTCGGTGGACTGTCTGATCTGCAATGACGATTACTATGACACAAGCATTACCCCAGCTGAAGCGACCTTGCTCCAGGCTGTCCGGCAGGCTGATGAAAGAGCCAGCCATGATGCATTGGCGCTGCTTACGCTTCACAAAATAACCGAATAAGAAAACTATGCGCAGAGAGACGCAGAGGGATACATCGCTTTGCCTCTCTAATTGGGGCGTACCGCATCAAACGGTACGTCCCTTTTTAGACCGCAAGAAAGCACGCATTTCCGGGACTCCGGGTTTTGCGGAGTAAACAGTCCGTATATGTGCGGTCTTAAAACCAGTTTGCCAAAATGGCGTGATTTTCGATGCCCTCGTGCCGAAACGGCGATGGAAATGGTGGTATTTCTTTTTTATAATGATATAGAACACTGATAACTATGCGAATTTCCGGCTGTGAGGTGAAGAAAATGGGAAATGCGGTCTGCGACTACTATGCAAATATTAAAGCGAAGCCTGTGGAATGGTTGTGGTATCCGTACATTCCATTTGGGAAAATCACAGTCATTCAAGGTGACCCCGGTGAAGGTAAATCGACCGTCGCGCTGGATCTGGTGTCCCGTTTAACGAGAGGTCTGCCGATGCCGGATGGTTATCCGGTTTCCAAAGCCTCTGTCGCAATCTACCAGTGCGCCGAGGACGGTATGGCGGATACCATAAAACCTCGCCTTGTTCAAGCCGGTGCAGACTGCGAAAAGGTCGCCTATATCGTTGACGACGATATTATTCTGACTTTGGAAGATGGACGGATCGAATCCTCCATCCGGGAAACAGGAGCACGTATATTTATTGTGGATCCGCTACAGGCTTTTATCCCCACAGATATTGATATGCAAAGTGCAACGAAAATGCGCTCAATTCTGCGGAAACTGGCAAGTACGGCAGAACAAACGCAATGTGCGGTGATTCTAATCGGGCATATGAACAAGGACAGCGGTGCAAAAAATCTGTATCGCGGCCTGGGCTCCATTGACATTGCGGCAATTGCCAGAAGCGTCTTGATGATTGCACGGGATGCGGAGCAACTGGAACTTCGGTATCTGTATCCCGTAAAATCCAGCTTGGCGCCGGAAGGTCCCACAATGGCATTTTCGTTTCGGAAAAACGGCGGCATTGAATGGCGCGGTCAATATGACGTCGCTCCTCCCACCTTCGACAACGGTACAACCATCAAGACCTCCAAGCGGGACAAAGCTCGTGCGGAGCTGATACGGCTCTTACAGCATGGAGCAAGACCCGCCAGTGAGGTGATCGATACACTGGCGGAAGCTGGTATCGGAAGCCGAACCGTTGAAAAGGTGAAGCAGGAAATGCAGATCGTGGCGTACCGGTCTGGGAAGCGCTGGTTTTGGAAGTTTCCGGAGAACCATGAAGGCAAAATCGGGTGATGAGAATGGAGTGCAAATTACGAATTGCGGGCTATGTGAAATTAGCGAAGTTATGGGAACGAAGCCGAGTGCAGGCGCTTGAATATCACAAGCACTACTATGAGAGCAAATATGAGGATTCCGACCTTTTTGATTTGGTCGATGTTTATGTAGATATTACCGGGCAAAAAGAAATCCGGAACAGACCGGAAATGCTCCGGCTGCTCCGAGATTGCAAAGAAGGTCATGTGGATTGCATTGCTACGCAGACAAAAGCATACTTAGCGGCAAACACCGGCGAGTTCTGTAAATTGATTCGCTACTTGTTTGATATGAAGCGTCCTATCCACATTCTGACGGAGGATGGCGACTATAACATCAACACGCTGGTAAATGACGATCATCAGCGGGAGGAACTCTATCGCATGGCCTACCGCTTTACAGAAATTGACCCGGATGATTACTGCCAGTGGATCAATGGTATTGAACTGGCTATGGATAAACTAACGGGGAAAGAGGGTGAACCCTATGGACAATGAAAAAGAAAAATCGGAGCAAGCCGGAAGAACGTGGCGTCCCCAGGACGCTGACCGAGAAGTTCTGAAGGCAGATATTCGCCGCAGGGTTTGGTCGTCCAATGCTTCACCCAAAGCGCAGTTTATACCCGCAAAGCCACTGCCGACTGTCCAGGATGAGGGTCAGAAGACGGTCGCTGTATACGCTCGTGTCAGCACCAAAAGTACAGAACAGGTATCTTCTATCGAAAACCAGACACGGTATTACACCGAGAAAATTGAGAAAACGCCAAATTGGGATATGTATCAGATCTACAGCGACGAGGGCATCTCCGGGGTGTCTATCAAGAAGCGTCCTGCTTTTCTGCAGATGATTCAAGATGCTACGGACAAGAAAATGGACCTGATTCTGTGCGCCAGCGTTTCCCGATTTGCCAGAAACACCTCAGAATGCCTTGAGCAGGTGCAGCTTCTCAAGACCAAGAATCCGTCTCACCCGGTCGGTATCTACTTTGAGACCGAAAATATCTACACTTTGGATCCTCGAAGCGAAGACCAATTGCAAATTCACGCCATGCTGGCAGATTGGGAATCTGCCAACAAAAGCCGCCGAATGATTCTCTCCTACGACCAGCGCATCAGCACGGGGCAGTATCCGGTATTGGATCTGCTCGGTTATCGTCATACCGAGGACGGACAGCTGATTATTGTAGAGAGTGAAGCTGAAACCGTGCGTTTTATCTTCCTTGCGTATGTGATCGGCTACTCGCTGAGCGAAATCGCTGAAATCCTGACGGAACGGGGTCGCCCTACGCTTAAAGGAAATACACACTGGAATGCGGCAATGGTCAAAAATATTATGATGAACGAACGCCGATGGGGACATCTTGAGGCAAGGAAAAGCATCGTAATTGACCACAAGTCTAAAAAGGTCACCAAAAACAATAACACCCGTGACTCTGCCTATGACCCGGAGCACCACGAAGGCATCGTAACCTTTGAAATTGCAAAGGCGGCTCACATGGTGGCGGCCAGCGGTCGTGTGCTGAAGGACGGTGTACATGATCTCACTGTAATTCATCGCGGCGCATTGAAGGGATTTATCAGCGTCTGGCCGTTTTGGAGCGGGATGAACAACGAGACGCTTCTTCGTATTTGCTCTGATGCTTACAGCGAGGACGAATATACGGAACTCCTGCACGAAGCCGGGCTTTTACATGGTACAGAGCACGGAAATGTTGATTCTTTGACTTTTCACAGTTACGAGGCTCCTCCCGGCGTCTACTTCATGAACAGAAATACGCCGACGCTGACGCTTTCCGGAAAAGCGATTAAATTTAGCAGATCCTGCCGTTCACGCTTTTCAAAGCATACGCATATAGAGATTTTGTATCACCCGATCTTTCAGATGATCGTGGTTCGCGGCTGTAATGCAGATACCCCGAATGCGATTGCACTGGATAAGGACAACGGCGAACCGGTTTCAATGGTTGTTTCCCGTGCATTCACAGCGGCCGTTTATGAAAAAATGGACTGGCTGCCGCAGTATCGCTTCCGTTTCCGTGGCATCGGCCGGGAGCGCGAAGACCATCAGTTCATGTTTTTCTTTCTGGATGAGCCACAAATTCTGCTCCCCAAAAAGGAACGGGAGAAACTTGCGGAAAGTCAGGAAGCATCTGATGTGCAGTATATTCCCTACAAGACGGAATCTGATGGATCTGTTTCTGAAGACCCTGCCGCTCTGGTGGCATACCCGGAAGCATGGGGCGGGAAAAATGTTGGCATCAACTACGAGCTACGGCAACGTAGAAATCGGCTGTTTGAGACGCTGACGCCGCAGGACTTATGCATTGATGGAACTGCGGTCTTGAATCCATTGATTGGGCAGATTCCTGATCGATCTCAAATTGAAGATGAAGTGGAGCATCTGCTCCAAATACTGTGATGAAGGGAGGTCGAAATGATGGATACGAAAAATGATAAAAGTCAGGGCTATACTGCCAAAGAGCAGGAACTGATACGCCAGCTCATTCAGGCGCGGTTAGAGCAGCAAAGTGAATTGAGTTACGAGAATTTGGACGAATACGAATTGCCTCCTCGCACACAATTTTCGATGCTGAACAAACCGGCCGTTACATTCAAGCATCGGCAGATGACCTTCAATATGGCTAGTATTCGACTGTTTGATGGTGTAAAATATATCTTGCCCTTCACCAGCGTCCCTAAGAAGCGTATCGCAGTTGTTACCTGTGGTGAAGAAGAAAGCGAATCCGTGGAATGGGCAAGAAAAAATAAAAAAGGCGTCTGGGTCAACAAGACCATTACCTCGGACGAATATGTATCCAAGGTGTTCAAATTCATGAATTGGGATGAAAAGTGCCGCTACAAGGTCATGGGGCGTGTTTCCAATTCGGAACGCGGGCTGGTGCTGGTCTTTGATTTATCCGAGGCGATTCTGTTTACAACTCCGGAAGAATATGTGGACAAGAAAACCGGCGAGGTCAAAAAGCGACAGATCAAGTACTACCCGGACGAATATAAGGAACGGATCGGCAAGACCTATCGGGATTACCTTGCAAGGCAGCAGATGAGCTTCTTTGAACCGCTCGGAGAATATGAATCCGACCAGAGCCAAGAAGATGCCATGCTGAATGGAATAGGCGGTGATGCCAATGAGTAAACCACAAAAACCACTCAACTTACGCATCACGATAAAGGGTCCTCGCAACCGCATCTACATCGGGAAGGATGTAATTCGTGCGCTGGAGTTCCCGCCATTCATCTGCATTAAGGTAAATGAGGATATGTCATCCCTGGCGATTCAGCCCGGCGAAGAAAAAGAATATATGTCATTTAAGGTGCCGGAACGGTTATTTGAAAGCAACAAGGTGGAATTTACCGTCCACAGCAAAAGTTTTGTCCACACACTGCTGGCGGCAAATGGACTGGATGGACAGATGAATTGCCCTCTGATGGGCGTATATTCTGAGCCGGGGAACGCTGTTGTATTTAAGGTTTTACGGATTCACGAGCAGTTAGGAGATGAACTTAAAAATGCTATCAAAATTCAAAGCACCACAGATCCAGCGATATATTGATTGGCTCGGTCGGGTCGGATACCAGCAGTCTGACTGTAGTTATTCCTACGATGCCAAAACCAACGCATTACTGGGTGAACTGTTTACACTGCTGGAAGAAATAGAGCCGAATGAGAACCGTGGATGGAGTTTCTGGCTTAAGGCGGATCGTGGAACGATTGAGGACTTCGGTAATTGCGAGGAATGGCTGGAAGACGGCACTGTAGACAGCTATGAGGAGTTTGAACAGTGCTGGAAGGCCGAATACCCGAATGCTGTGGAATGGTTCGATGTTTACGCTATCTTCGATGCCGAGATTGATTATCGCGCTGTTTTTGTGCGCCATAAGTTTGTAATTGAGCTTGATTCTCGAAAACCCAAAAGCGAGGAGCACGATATTTCTGAGTTCGCTCAATGGCTTGTAGACGGTGTAAAAGATATGCTTTCCGAACTGAAAGCCGGGACATATAATTTTCGCATCAAACAGGAACTGCCTGTACAGCATCGTGTCGGTACTGTGCTACGAAAGTATGAATGGGAGGTAATCCCTGAACTCAGAAAACAGCTTATAGGAAATCTGACCGATGCGGATCTGAACGAGTTCCTGAAATATGCGAAAAGCAGCCTTAGTGATGATGAGCGGCTGCCCCAGATCACCGCCAATGATTTCTACTCCTTCTGCGCACTTGGCTATCGTGCCTGCGGCTATGAAGGGACAGATGCACCGGCAGCGGCACTTTACAAGCGGTATGCGGATGGCAGAGATGACGGTTTAAGCGAAATCGAGCCGGACAGTCCGACTGCCTTTGATGCGTGGTTCCATGATAGGCAGCGGTTTGGCGGACATCCGTGGGAGGTCTGCCGTGGTGGTAATTCCACGCACATTGATTTATATGTTCGTGAAGATGTACATGGGTGGTATTTGCAGGTGGCAGGTTCCGCCTGGACCAGATGTGCTGAAGCAGCACTGTTCTTTCTTGCCTTACACCGAGCAGGCATTCCGGTTTGTATTTACCAAGCGGAACTACTGAAGGCTCGTTTCCTCGGAGAAGAAAAGATTGGCATCGTACCATCCGGTGTCTTTCCCGCTTACTGCCACAGCTACTTCCCCGGCGAAGATGTTATTGACTTTATGCATCTCCCTGATGAAAAAGATGTGCTGGAGCAACTGTTACCTCACTGCATCTGGCAGCCGCTTAATGCGATAAAACTGAAGAAGGGAGACATCGATAATGGACAATCCGAATGATTATCCTGCGGAACGGGGCCTTGATGGCGTATATTTTCGGAATGAGCGTGACGGAGTGTTCAAAAATCTATGTTTCTCTGATTTGACCGTTAACGAGCAAAACGCAGTCATTAAAAGGTATGATGCAGATTCGCTCAGGAGACTCTGTTTGCATTTGGCTGAGCGCCTACGCCGGATTGGAGATGCGTTTGACATTTATGCCGAAGACTGATTGGAATTTATCTGCGTTTCCATCGATCACACAGGGAGAATTGGAAAAAGACTTTGAAATGATCCTCCAGCGAATTGATTCAGGTGAAGGACCGTTTGTGATTCGTTCCGTTACTGGAAATTCACTGGTTCTAATCGGCTGGGAGGATTATTGGAACTGTTTTGGAATCCTCTACCCGGACGGTGAGCGTGGGCGCATGGAAGAACTGTGTAGTAAAACCAGCGAGGAGGATTGATTTTGAGCGATAACCTTGTAACCATTATGGTCGAGGTCGACAGCGACCTATTGACGGAAGTCGAAAAAGTCCTAAAGCCGTATGGCCTAACACCGGAGCAGGCCGTCGTTGATTTTCTGAACTTCTGCGTAAATCCTGCTACACGCGATAAGGCAGCCTCGCTTCTCTTGCAGTGGAAAAATGAGCAGAAAGAAAAAATGTAAAAATGCACACCCTTTGAACCTTTACACGAAAGGTCGGTAGGGTGTGCATTTTGTATTAAAGTAGGTCACTACTTTCAAAGAAGAATAATCCGAACCCGTTCTCCATGGGAGATGGGTTCGGATTATTGCTTTATTGAAAGGAATATTATGGATTCCCAATGTATTGACGCGCCGGATGCCTCAGTGCTCCAGGGCTTTTACCAGCTTATCCGCCGTGCTCCAGATGAAGCCGATCAGGCCGATGAACAGGCAGGCGGGAATGGCCAGAAGCCCGGCAATCACAAGCGTGAGGATCAGAATGCCGGTGCACAGCGATGAGCGGATGCGCTGCCAGGGCTTTGGCTTGGGACGGTAGGTTACGGGTGTATTATCCTTCTGCATATTCACAAGTCATCTCCACATTGCCTGAAAAATGGTCGTAATCCACCATGATGTAGTTTTCGCCCGGCTCCAGGTGAAGCTCTGTGTCGAATTTCCCGTCTGCGCCGGTTTCCGGGAAAATCACCTTGCCGTTTAACCGGATGCGGACCGTGGCTTCCCCGGATTCGGTGGTGATGGAGCCGTAACAGTGCAGAAACCGTTCCTGAATGGAGGCGCCGCCGAAAATCACATCCCGCCCGGTTTGGCGGACGCAGTCGGCGAAGTAGCCGCCGGCATAAGCGTCCTCGCCGTAGGTCTGTACGCCGATCAGCGCCGTGTCTTTGGTGAGTTGGGACTGGCTCAGCTGTTCGAGGAAACCGTCAAAATCCTCCAGCAGTTCTTCGGTGGAGATGCCGTCCCACTGGCAGCCTGTGAGCAGCAGCGCCGCGCACAGGACTACGCAAATCCAGGAAAGTCCTTTCATTTAATCCTCCTTTGCGCCGCTGACGATGGAGAAATAGGCGTTGGAGGTGAGCTTGTAGACCAGCGCGTAGAACACGCCGAAGAGGATGAAGCACACCGCCGTGGTGGCAATGAGGATTCCCGTGTTCGTCAGGTTGAACAGAAGCAGCAGCTTCCGCACCAGGGGGAAGGCAAAGCACAGGTGCAGGCCGGCGGTGACCAGGGGCAGGAAAAACACCGTGAGCATCTGGGAATTGATGGATTTGCGGATGTCCTTTTGGGTCATGCCCACCTTCTGCATAATCCCGAAGCGGCCCTGGTCCTCGTAGCCCTCGGAGATCTGCTTGTAGTAGATGATCAGCACAGCCGCCGCCAGGAATACAATACTCAGAATGATACCCAAATAGAACAGGCCTCCGTAAAGACCGTAAAAATCGGCGCGGTTTGCAGCCTGGCTATCCACGCTGATCTTAAAAAATCCGCCGTTGGGATTTTCCGCTGTCCAATCCACGGCTTTCAGCGCCCGATAGATGGAAATCTGCTGAGGGGATTCCACATTCAGGTCAAAGCCGTAACTCCATCGGATGGCGATTCTGTCCGGGTCCAGGGCTTCGGCGGCAGACCTCAGCTCCGGCACAAAGACATAAAGGGTAGGAGTTATGGATATGATGCCGTCACCATGGCCGATCCAGTCCCCGGTGATGCCTTTGACAGTGTATTCCGGGCCGCCGGAAATTTGAAAAGTCCCGTAGGAATAGTCAGTACGGAAGGGGAACACAAGCACCTCATTTTCCGCTAAGGTAACGGACTGCCCCATGACCTGGTTATAGTCCTCTATGGGAATGAGGAACAGGTTTGTCGGATTTGCGTTTACGAACTGCTCATTTGAAAAGTCGTTGAAAACGCCGTTTTCAAAGGCCCCGGAAATGGCAACGGAACGGTAGTCGTAGACATTGGCCAGCTCCGCGCCGCCTTGATTCGCGATTTTGCCGACCTTCTCCCGGAAGGGGGAAAGGGTATCGGGGGTGGTCTGAGCGGTGTTCTCCAAAATGACATCCAGGGTGATTTCCCTGTGATACCGGGATTTGAGACTTGCCTCTTTTCCTACATACAACGCCGCGGTGGAACTGAGCATCACCAGTACCATGGTCAGCAAAATGCAGATGGAGGCCAGGCCCGCACCGTTGCGCTTCATGCGGTAAGCCATGGAGGATATGCTGACAAAGTGGTTAGGCTTGTAATAATATGCTTCATTTTTTTGCAGAAGCCTGCAAAGTGCCACGGAACCCGTAATGAACAACAAATACGTTGCGGCGATGACCATGGCAACGGCAACGAAAAAGACCAGGATTGCTGTTAGGGGATCTTCAATGGTGACGGCCAGATAGTAGGCGGCCCCCAGAATTGCCAAACCCGCCAGTCCAAGCAGCCAGTTGGCCTTCGGCGGTTTTTCTCCGGTATTTTCACTGCGGAGCAGAGCAATGGGATTGCTCAGGGAGACCTGCCGCAGGCCGTTCAGGAACAGCAGCGCAAAAATCACACCGAAGATCATGGCGGTTCTGCCCATTCCCGCCGTGGAAATGGAAAAGTCATAGCTGACGCTTCCGTTCATCAAATTCACCAGCCCCAGCTCAAACAGCTTGGACAGGAGAACCCCGGCGAAAATGCCGGAAATAAGAGCAATGGCGGCAATAAGCACCGATTCCCAGAACAGGATTTTCCCGATGCTCCACTTGCCCATACCTAGGATATTGTACAGGCCGAATTCCTTTTTCCTGCGGCGCATCAGGAAAGAATTGGTGTAAAATAGAAACAGTGCCGCAAAGAAAACCAGTACCTGGCCGCCCAGGTCCAGCATGGTGCGGATGGCGTTGCCCCCGGGAAGCGTGTCCATCACAGGCGAAACGGTGAGGAAAAACACGATGTAGCACATCATCACCATGCCGACGCAGGTGAGAATATAGGGCAGGTACAGCCGCTTGTTTTTGCGGATGCCGTCCCAGGCCAGCTTCGGATAGAATCCCATTTTCATGCCCGGTCACCGCCTGTCGCCAGCATGGTCAGCGTATCCGAAATCTTCTGGTACAGCTGCTCGTCGGAGCTTCCGCCCCGGTAAATCTGGTGGAACACCTCGCCGTCCTTGATAAAGAGCACCCGGGAAGCGTGGCTGGCCGCCTTGACGGAGTGGGTGACCATCAGAATGGTGCGGCCGTCGGCGTTGATTTGGCTGAACAGGGCCAGCAGCTCGTCGGTTGCCTTGGAGTCCAGGGCGCCGGTAGGCTCGTCGGCCAGCACCAGCTTCGGGTCGGTGATGATGGCCCGGGCCACGGCGGCCCGCTGTTTTTGGCCGCCGGAAACCTCATAGGGGTACTTTTTCAGCAGGTCGTGGATGCCCAGCTGGAAGGCGATGGGCTTTATGCGGTGCTGCATTTCCTTGTGGGATTTGCCCGCCAGCACCAGGGGCAGGTAGATGTTGTCCTCCAGGGTGAAGGTGTCCAGCAGGTTGAATTCCTGGAATACGAACCCCAGGTTATCCCGGCGGAAAGCGGCAATCTGGCTCTCCCGAACCAGGGACAGGTCCTTCCCGTCCAGCACCACCCGCCCGGCGGTGGGCTTGTCCAGAGCGGCCAGAATGTTCAAAAGGGTCGTCTTGCCGGAACCGGATTCACCCATGATGGCCACATATTCTCCATCTTCTACAGTGAAGTTCACATTTTTCAGCGCCTCCACCTTATTCCCGCCGAAGCGGGTGGTATAGACCTTCTGCAGGCCCGTCACGTCCAAAACGCTCATACAAAAATCCTCCTTTGGAATTTCTGCAGGGATTATAGCACAAAAGGGGACTTGCCCGCCTTGTGATCGGCTTACAATTCCCCTGCAGGTCCTTACATTTTTGTAAGAAACAGATATACAGTTAGGAGTGAGGAGTTGATAAAGTTAAGAGTGAAAAGTGAAGAGTGGAGAGTGAAGAGTTATGAGTGGGATGTAGTAGAAAAGCACCGGCCCGCATTGCCTGTTTGTGATATACTTTTTTGCCACGCAGGACATCCTCAACTTTTCACTCTCCACTCTTCACTTTTCACTCTTAACTTTATCAACTCCTAACTCCCCACTCCTAACTCTTCACTCAACTTCCAGCGCCTGTTGGTTCAGGCCGATGCGGATGGTGGTCCCCTGGCCGGGGACGGACACGGCGGAGATGGAGTGGTGAAGGTTGCGGCAGATTCGCCGGCACAGGTATAATCCGATGCCGCTGGCCGTTTTATCGCTGCGGCCGTTGCAGCCTGTGTAGCCCTTCTCGAAAATCCGGGGCAGGTCCTCCGGGGCGATGCCGATGCCGGTATCCCGGATGCACAGGGTTTTCGGCGCTTCCAGGTAGATGTGGATGCTGCCGCTTGGGGTGTATTTCAGGGCGTTGGAGAGCACCTGCTCCACCACGAAGGACAGCCATTTTTCGTCGGTGATGACGGCTGCTTCCGTTGGCGTATAGACGAGCTTCAGCTTCCGGTCGATGAATTCCCCGGCGAATTTGCGGACGCACTGGCGCAGAACGGTATCCAGGTCGCACTGGCGGATCACATAGTCCGTGGTGTCGGAATCCAGGCGCAGGAACATCAGCACCATTTCCACATACTGCTCAATGCGCATCAGGTCGGAGGACAGCTGCCGGGAAAGGGGCGTGTCCTCATTTTGCAGGTGCAGCTTCATGGAGGCGATGGGGGTTTTGATCTGATGGGCCCAGATGGTGTAGTAATCGGTCATGTCCTGGTATTTCCGGTTCATGTCCTGGGCCCGGCCGCGCTGCTCCTGGCATAGCAGGCGGATGACCTGCTGGTAGTCCGCGTCCAAAATGCCCTCCGGGTCCGGAAGGGGGCAGAGCATGGCGTCGGCGGCGGTTTGGATTCGGGAAAGGATCCTGTGCCACCGGGATACCTGGCAGTAATCCCAAATAAGGGCAGCCAAACCGATGACCATACACAGGCTTACGGCATAAAGCGTTGGGGCAATAGGCAGCTGGTACAGAATGGAAACCATCATTTGGATCAGCGCGAACAGAAAGAACAGGGCGGCGGTCCTCCAACGCGACTTCAGGTAGGAAAAGAATTGTTTCATGGCATCCTCACTTGATGATGTAGCCCACACCGGGTTTGGTTTCGATAAAGCCGGCCAGTCCGGCGCTGTCCAGCTTCCTGCGCAGGCGGCTCACATTGACGGTCAGGGTATTTTCGTCCACAAAGCTGTCGGTCTGCCACAGCTTTTCCATCAGCTTCTCCCGGCTGACCACGCGGCCCTTGCTTTCCAGCAGGGTCAGCAGAATGCGGTATTCGTTCTTGCTCAGGGGGATATCCTGTCCCTGATAGGACAAGGTATTGTCGGCGGTGTTCAGCAGGGCGCCCCGGTGCTGCAGCACTGGCATGGCTCCGGTAAAGTCGTAGCTCCTGCGCAGCAGGGCATTGACCTTCGCCATCAGTACGCTGCCGTCAAAGGGCTTGGCGATAAAATCATCGGCGCCCATGTTCATGGCCATGATGATGTTCATATTGTCCGAGGCGGAGGAAATGAAAATAATGGGCACCTTGGATACCTGCCGGATCCGGCTGCACCAGTGGTAGCCGTTAAAAAAGGGCAGAGTAATGTCCATCAGGACGAGATGGGGCTGAAAGTCCGAAAATTCTTCCATGACCTTGCGGAAATCCCGGACGCACCGGGTCTCCAGCTCCCAAGTCCGGGCCTGGGCTTGGATGGCCCCGGCGATGCCCCGGTCATCCTCGACAATAAAAATACGGTACATGCGCTTCACCAGCTTTGCTTCAGTTGGGATTATTTTACCTGGAAACGGCCGCCGTTTCAAGGGCGGAAATCTTAAATTTCTTTTAGCCTTCCCGGAAATCGGAAAGGAATGGTTTCCGCTCTTGCATTATGCGCGTAATTGTGGTAATATTGATAAAATATGTCCTGAGATTTTGGTAAACAAAGGATGTGTACAGAGAAAATGAAAAAACTGAGCCGCGGCGCGTATGAGGATACCAAGGGCTTTGTCCGGGTGGCGGAAACGCTGCTGGAAGTGCTGATTTTAACGCTTTTATATTACTTCGTCTGGAAGCAGGGGTATGCCCTGTCCTATTTTGCCTACAAGGGCAAATATGTGCTCATGGGTGTTTACGCCCTGCTGCTTTATGTGTTTTTCATGAACGCCGACTGCACCATGTTCGGCCAGCTGCACCTGATGGACCTGATCATCGGCCAGATCATTTCGCTGTTTCTGGTGAATTTTATCACCTATTTTCAGCTGTGCCTGATCGCCAACAGTATGCTGTCCGTGTCGCCGATCCTGCTGCTGTTCGTCATGGAGATCGTGGTATCCGTCCTGCTGGTCTACGCCTACACCCGGCTGTACCATAAGCTGTATGCCCCCCATGACATGCTGCTGATCTATGGACACAAGCGGGGCGTGGGACTGAAAATCAAGATGGATTCCCGCCGGGACAAGTATAATATCAGCAAGCTGATCAACGTTGACGAGGGCTTCGACGCCGTCTGCCGGGAAATACCCAAGCATGACGCGGTGATCCTGACGGACGTACCGGCGGAGATCCGCAATGATATTCTGAAATTCTGCTACCGCTACCGTGTCCGGACCTATGTGGCGCCGAAGCTGACGGACATCATGATCCGGGGGGCGAAGAACAACAACCTTTTCGACACACCGCTGCTGCTGGTGAAGGGCACCGGCCTGACGCCTGCCCAGCGGGTCGCCAAGCGGGCCATGGATATCCTGCTGTGCGCCGTGGCCATGATCGTGGCGGCGCCTGTGATGCTGGTGGTGGCGGCGGCCATCAAGCTGGAGGACGGCGGCCCGGTATTCTATAAGCAGAAGCGCCTGACCCGGAACGGCCGGGAGTTTGAGATCCTGAAGTTCCGCAGCATGATCGTGGACGCGGAGAAGTACGCGGGAGCGGTGCTGGCCACCGAACGGGATCCCCGGATCACCAAAGTGGGCAGGGTGATCCGTGCCGCCCGCTTGGACGAGCTGCCACAGATCCTGAATATCCTCAAGGGCGATATGAGCATCGTCGGTCCCCGGCCAGAGAGAAAGGTCATCGCCGATGAATACTGCAAGGAAATCCCCGAATTTGCCTACCGGCTGAAGGTGCGCGGCGGCCTGACGGGATATGCCCAGATCTACGGCAAATACAACACCAGCGCCTATGACAAGCTCCGCCTGGATTTGATGTATATCGAGAATTACTCCCTGCTGCTGGACATCAAGCTGATCATCCTGACCCTGCGGATCATTTTCAGCAAGGAAAGCACCGAGGGTGTCGATAAGGCGGAGGAAAACCGGAAGCTGGCGGAGGAACTGCTGCAGGAGTTGGAAAACGAAAATTCCCATGGAGAACCCTAAAAAATAGCTCTGCCATCCCGCACCAGCGGGATGGCAGAGTTTTTTCGCAGGATCAAATATACTGCTGGGTATTCACATCGATGACGCCCCGGGTGGTCAGCCGCAGGGTGGGGATCACCGGCAGGCTCATGAAGGACAGGGTCATGAAGGGGTCAATGTCCTTCCCGACGCCCAGGGTGTAGGCTGCTTCCTTGGCGTTTTCCAGCAGGCTATTGACCTCCCGCAGGGGCTTGCCGCTCATGAGGCCGGCAATTTCCAATGGAAGCTCTGCCAGCACCTGCCCGTTATTCACCACCACGATGCCGCCATGGTTTTGGGCGGTGCGGTTGGCGGCAAAGGCCATGTCACTGTCATTGGCGCCTACACAGATGATGTTGTGGCTGTCGTGAGCCACGGAGGTGGCTATGGCGCCGGTTTTCAGCCCGTAGCCTTTCAGATAGCCGATGCCGATGTGGCGGGTATTTTTGTGGCGCTCGATCACGGCCATTTTCAGAATGTCCGCCTCCAGGTCAACCTGCCCGGCATAGCCCGCGTCGGTGGTGACGATCTGCCCCGGCACCATGCCGATGACGCCTCTAAGGCGGGAGTTGGCAAATTCCGCGGCGGTGAGCACCGGAAGGTGGAAGGTGTCGTGGGCGCGCTTTTCCAGATGCTCCGGGATCCGGGGCAGAGGGAAGCCGGCGACGGTGCCGCCGTCATAGACCCGCTGGCCCTTCTTGTACACGGTGACCACATGGAAATCCTTCAGATCCTCCACGACAGCAAAGTCCGCCAGATATCCGGGAGCGATGGCGCCCCGGTTGTTCAGCAGGAAGTACCGGGCAGCGTGAAGGCAGGCCACCTGGACGGTTCGGATGGGATCGGCTCCCATGCGGACGGCCTCCCGGCAGATATAGTCGATGTGGCCCTTTTCCAGCAGGTCGCTGGGGTGCTTGTCGTCGGTGCAGAACATGCAGCGCTGGAAAAGCTTTTCGGATTTGATGAGGGGGACCAGGGCCTCCAGGTTCTTTGCGGCGGTGCCCTCCCGGATCATGATGAACTGGCCCAGCTTCAGCTTTGCCATGGCGTCCTCCATATCGGCGCACTCGTGATCGGAATAGACGCCGGCGGCAATATAGGCGTTGAGGTCGTTGCCCTTCAGGCCGGGGGCGTGGCCGTCGATCTTCTTGTGATGGGCCTGGGAGGCCACGATCTTGGCCACGGTGGCGTTGTCCGCCGAAATAATGCCGGGAAAATTCATCATTTCCGCCAGGCCCTGCACCCGTGGGTGGTCGAAGAAGCTGTCGATGTCCCGGTAGTCCAGGTTCGCGCCGCTTTCGTCCATGGGGGAGGCGGGAACGCAGGAGGGGATCATGAACCGCACGTCCACGGGCAGTCCTTCCGTGGCGGCGATCATGTAGTCGATGCCGTCGGTTCCCATAACGTTGGTGATCTCGTGGGGATCGGTGATGACGGTGGTGGTGCCGTGGCAGACCACCGCCTTGGCAAACTCAGAGGGGCAGACCAGGCTGGATTCCAGATGGATGTGGGCGTCAATGAAGCCGGGGCAGACGATTTTCCCGGTCATATCCACTTCCTCCAGCCCCGCATAGGTGCCGAGACCCACAATCAGACCCTCGGCAACGGCAATGTCGCAGGTATCCAGTTCCCCGGAAAAGACGTTGACGAAGGTCGCGTTTTTCAGCACCAGGTCCGCCTTTTCCCGGCCTGCGGCCACGTCGATGATGTGCAGCTTTTTGATGAGCTTCCGGTTGATCTTGCCGGACCAGCTTTCCGTATAAGCCATGGAATCACCCTTTCAAAATTTCTTTTTATCATATCATAGCCGCAAAAAAATGTAAAGAAAAACAAAATATTTTGTGCACTGCGGCGGGATTCGGCGGCGGCAAAATGATGCTTGAAAAAGCAGGCAAAGTTGCTATAATAAGGTATACGTATTATGGAAAAGTTTATCCGCCGGAAAGGAGCCAGATCATGTCACTGCGTGCAAGGCTGTTTGCCTTTTGGATGAGAAAACGCCCCAAAGCCCTGAGCGCCACCAAAATCATAGCGCTGACCTTTGCGGCCATCATTCTGCTGGGGGCCTGCCTCCTGTCCCTGCCCGCCGCGTCCCGCAGCGGCATCTCCTGCGGCTTTCGCCCGGCGCTGTTTACGGCGACCTCCGCGACCTGCGTCACAGGGCTGGTGCTGTATGACACCTGGAGCCAGTGGAGCGGCTTTGGACAAATCGTGATTATCAGTTTGATTCAAATCGGCGGGCTGGGCTTTATGTCCGCGGCGACGCTGTTCGTGTTTTTTCTGCGCAAGCGTATCGGCCTGAAGCAGCGCCTTGTCATGGCACAGGCCCTGAGCCTGAATGAAATCGACGGCGTGGTGCGGCTGCAGCAGACGGTGCTGGTGGGAAGCTTCAGCATTGAGGCTGTCGGCGCAATGATTTTGACTGTGCGTTTCTGGCCGGAGTACGGCTTCTGGAAAGCTTTGCGCTGGGGTGTTTTCCATTCCATTTCCGCATTCTGCAACGCAGGCTTTGATATTTTCGGTTCCATCACCCCCGGCGCCAGCCTGTTGGAGTTCCAGTCCGATCCGGTGGTGCTGCTGACCCTGGGGGCGCTGGTGGTCGTGGGCGGCCTGGGCTTCCTGGTCTGGGAGGAGGTGGCCAGCAGGCGGAGCTTCCGGAAATTCAGTGTGTATACCCGGCTGGTGCTGGTGACCACCCTGGCGCTGCTTGTGCTGGGCTGGGTGCTGGTTTGCGTGCTGGAATGGAATAACCCCGGCACTTTGGGCAATATGTCCACCGGAGAAAAGCTTCTTAATGGCCTGTTTCAGTCCATAACTCTGCGCACGGCGGGGTTTGCGGCCATCGACCAGGCCCTGCTGACGGAGGGGGGTAAGGCCCTGTCCGTGGTGCTGATGCTGATCGGCGGCTCCTCCGGTTCCACCGCCGGCGGCTTAAAAACCGTGACCTTTATTGTGCTGGTTTTGTTCATTGCCACCCGGGCCAGGGGCCGCAGCAGCGTCTGCGTATTCAAGCGGACCATTCCCCAGGAGCAGGTGCTGGACGCCATGACCATTGCCTTTATCATGGTGTTTCTCGCGGTGCTGGGGGGCATCTTCATCAGCGCCACTTCGCCCATTGGCTTTACCGACGCCCTGTATGAAGCGGTGTCCGCTCTGGCTACGGTGGGGCTGACGGCTGGGGCGACGGGAAGCTTAAGCATTCCCGCCCAGATTTTAATCATACTTTATATGTACTTTGGCCGTGTGGGGGTGCTGACCATCAGCCTGGGCTTCCTGACGGGAGACCGGGTGGAGGAGCGGTTCCGCTATGCGCAGACCAATTTGCTGATTGGATAGGAGAATCAACATGAAAACGTATCTTGTGATCGGTTTGGGGCGCTTCGGTTCGGCGCTGGCCCGGCAGCTGTGCCTGCTGGGAGCGGAGGTGCTGGCCATGGACATCCGCAGTGACCTGGTGCAGCAGCTGGCCAATGACGTTACCCACGCGGTGGTGGGAGATGCCCAGGACAAGGAAGTGCTGCGCTCCCTGGGGGTGCGGAATTTTGACTGCGCCGTGATCGCCATTGGGGACAACCTGGGGGCCTCGGTGCTGGTTACCATGAATTTGCAGGAGCTGGGGGTTCCTTATATCGTCTGCAAGGCCCATGACGAGACCCACCGCCGGGTGTTGGAAAAGCTGGGAGTGAACCGGGTGGTGATCCCGGAGCAGGAGCACGCCCAGCGGTTGGGCCGGAGCCTGCACAGCCACAATGTCCTCGATTACATCGAGCTGTCTGCGGACTACGGCATTCTGGAGGTCCCCGCCCCGAAGTCCTGGATCGGGAAAAACCTGCGGGAGCTGAATGTCCGGGCCAAGCTGGGCGTGAACATCATTGCGGTGGAAAACGGAAAGACCACCAATGTCTCCCCGTCTGCGGACTATCAGATCAAAGAAGGGGATATTATGGTGGTGCTGGGCGATAACTATGCCCTGGAGGCAGTGCAGAAGCTGTGACGGAGCAGAGAATTACCTCCCGGAAAAATCCCCTTTTGCAGCAGGTGAAAAAGCTCCTGTCCTCCAAAAAGGCCCGGGAGGAGGCGGGGCTCTTTGCCGCCGACGGAACCAAGCTTTTGCAGGAGGCCGTGCGGTATTATCCGGGACTTGATACGGTGATTTTGTCCGACGGCGTGGAGGCCCCGGTGCCGGACGGAGTGCACGTGATCCGGGTGCCCGGGGATGTGATGGCGTCCCTTTCTCCTATGGAAAGCCCCCAGGGGGCCTTGTTCCTCTGCAGGCTTCCCGAAAGGAAGGCCTTTGTCCCCCGGCAGGGGATGCTCCTGCTGGACGGTATTCAGGACCCGGGGAATTTGGGAACGATTTTGCGCACCGCCGATGCCCTGGAGGTTCCGGTGGCGCTGCTGGAGGGCTGCGCCGACCCCTACAGCCATAAGGTCGTCCGCGCCAGCATGGGGGCGGTATTCCGCACCGGTGTGGTGCAGGCTGGCTGGGAAGAGGTGAAGGCCGCCTGTGCCGGGGCGGGCATTGCCGTGGGAGTAACGGCGTTGAGCAGCCGCGCGAAGGATCTGCGCCAGGCGGATCTGCGGAAAATGGCGGTGGTCATCGGCAGTGAGGGGCAGGGGGTCCGTAAGGAGATTCTGGACAGCGCCGGTATGGAGCTGATCATCCCTATGAATCCCCGCTGTGAATCCCTCAACGCCGCCGTAGCCGCTGCCATTGTCATGTGGCAGATGAAACGATAATTGTCTGACGATAGGGGGGAAGCAAAATGCTGGCACATTGGATTTGGCTGGCCCACCGTCCGGGGCTGAATGACCGGGCGAAGGTGGCACTCATGCGGCATTTTCCCGACCCTGAGGATGTTTTCTTCGCGGACAGCGGCGCCTTTGACCGGATCGAAGGCCTGAGTGAAGAAGCCCGGGAATCCCTGAAGGACAAGAATCTGGTTCCCGCAGAGGAGATTTTGGAGGCCTGCGGACGGGAAAGGCTCCATGTCCTGACCTACCGGGACGCGGCCTATCCCGCGCGGCTGAAAAACATTGCCGACCCGCCAATGGTCCTCTATTATAAAGGACAGCTTCCCGACTTCGATGCCCTGCCCGTCATCGCCGTGGTGGGCACCCGGAAGGCCTCGGCTTACGGTATGACCACCGCCAAGCGTCTGGGCTATCAGATCGGCCGCTGTGGCGGCATTGTGGTGTCGGGCATGGCCTATGGCATCGACGGCATGGCCATGAGCGGCGCGTTGACCGCCGGACAAACGACAGTGGGCGTTTTGGGCTGCGGCGCGGATATTGTATATCCGCTGTCCAACCGGGCGTTATTCCGGGATGTGGAGCAGTATGGCTGCATCATGAGCGAGTTTCCGCCGGGGACGCAGCCAACAAAATGGAGTTTTCCCAAGCGCAACCGCATCATCAGCGGCCTGAGCAATGGGGTGCTGGTGGTGGAAGCGCCGGAAAAAAGCGGCGCCCTCATTACCGCCCGGCTGGCGGCGGAGCAGGGACGGGATGTGTTCGTGGTGCCGGGAAATATCGACCAGCCCAGTTTTGTGGGCAGCAACCGCCTGCTGCGGGACGGCGCCATCATGGTATCCTCCGGCTGGGATATTTTGAGTGAATACGAAGCCCTGTACCCGGATAAAATTCGAAAGGATGACCGCCCGCTTCGCCAGTCGGCATACCCGGATGAGGTGGACAAAGCGGCGCAGGAAGCGGAAAAACCCCTGCCAAAGGTGGCGCAAAAGCCCCGGCAGCTGGGGAAAAAACAAAATCTTAAGAAAGATTTAGACAAAAAAGTCATTGACAAGGAGCATCCCGAGCCTTATAGTGACATAAATGACATTTTGCAGTCCCTGTCCGGGGATGAACGGTCCGTCGCAGCCGCCCTGAAAGATGGGGAGCGGCTGGTGGACGACGTGATCGCCGAGACGGGCCTGACCACCGGCAAGCTGCTGGCAGCCTTGACCATGCTGGAACTGAAGGGCATCCTGCGGCGGCTGCCCGGGAAACGCATTACCTTAAAGTAACGAAACGGAGAACAATCATACATGGGCAAACCTAGTAATCTTGTGATCGTGGAGTCGCCCTCCAAAGCAAAAACCATCGGCCGCTATCTGGGGCCGGATTATACCGTCAAGGCCAGTATGGGCCACCTGCGGGACCTGCCCAAAAGCAAAATGGGCGTGGATCTGGAGCACGATTTTACTCCCCAGTATATCCCCGTCCGGGGAAAAGAGGCCCTGATCAAGGAGCTGAAAACTGCCGCCGCCCAGGCGGATACCGTATATCTCGCAACCGACCCGGACCGGGAGGGAGAGGCCATCTCCTGGCACTTAAAGGAGCTGCTGGGGCTTCCCGATGAAAAGGCCCAGCGGGTCACCTTCAATGAGATCACCCAGAAGGTGGTCAGAGAATCCATCCAGCACCCCCGGGACATCGACTATTGTCTGGTGGATGCCCAGCAGGCCCGGCGGATCCTGGACCGCATTGTGGGCTACCAGCTGTCCCCGCTGCTGTGGAAGAAGGTCCGCCGGGGGCTGTCCGCGGGCCGGGTCCAGAGCGTGGCGACCCGCCTGGTGGTGGACCGGGAAAATGAGATCCGCGCCTTTCAGCCCAGGGAATACTGGACGCTGGATGTCAATCTGAACCGTCAGGGCAAGCCCGGCTCCTTCCTGGCCCACTACTGGGGGGAGGAGAAAAAGCGGGAACTGGAAAACGAGGAACAGACCCAGGCGGTAATAAACGACATTACCGGCAGGGAGTTTACCGTTACCAATGTAAAGAAGGCGGAGAAGAAGCGCTCCTCCGCGCCGCCCTTCACCACCTCCACCTTGCAGCAGGAGGCGTCCCGGAAGCTGGGCTTTACGCCCAAGAAAACCATGATGATCGCCCAGCAGCTGTATGAGGGCGTGGACGTGGAAGGGGAAGGCACCACGGGCCTGATCACTTATATGCGTACCGACTCCCTGCGGCTTTCCGACGAGGCCATGGCGGAGGCGGCCCGTTTCATCACAAACCGTTACGGACAATCCTATTATTATGGGAAATTCCATGTGTTCAAGACCAAATCCGGTGCCCAGGATGCCCACGAGGCCATCCGCCCCTCCCATGTGGAGCTGGAACCGGAGCGGGTCCGGGGCAGCCTGACGCCGGACCAGTATAAGCTGTATAAGCTGATCTGGAGCCGGTTCCTGGCTACCCAGATGGCGAGTGCCGTGTATGACACCGTGTCCATCGACACCGAGTGCGCGGGGCATGTGTTCCGCTCCAGCCACCAGAGCATGCGCTTTCCCGGCTTTATTGCCGTCTATGAGGAAGGCCGTGACGACGAGGGGGAGGCCATGGGTTCTCCGCTGCCGGATCTGGCAGTGGGGGAGAAGGCGGTCCCCACAAAAATGGACAAGGAGCAGCATTTTACCCAGCCTCCCGCCCGGTACACCGAGGCTACCCTGGTCAAGGCTATGGAGGAAAAGGGGGTTGGACGTCCTTCCACCTACGCCTCCACCATATCCACCATCGAGGACCGGGAGTATGTCGTCAAGCAGGATAAGCGCTTGGCCCCGACGCCTCTGGGGGAGATCGTGACGGGTCTGATGATGGAGCGGTTCAACGATATCATCGATGTGGAATTTACGGCCAATATGGAAAACCGCCTGGATGCCGTGGAGTCGGGGCAGCAGCATTGGAAGACGCTGCTGGCGGAATTTTACCAGGATTTCAGCAAGGAGCTTCGCAATGCGGAGGAAGCCCTGGAGGGCGTTCACCTGAAGGTGCCGGAGGAGGAGACCGACGAGGTCTGTGAGCTGTGTGGACGGAAGATGGTCATTAAAATGGGGCGCTTCGGTAAGTTCCTGGCCTGTCCCGGCTTCCCGGAATGCAGAAATACCAAGCCTCTGATGGAACATATGCCCGGCCGCTGTCCCAAGTGCGGCAGCGGTATGCTGAAGCGCAAGTCCAAGAAGGGCTATGCCTATTATGCCTGCGAAAAGGGCGCGGAGTGCGGCTTCATGAGTTGGGATGTCCCCACGGCGGAGGATTGCCCCGAGTGCGGCCAGACCATGTTCAAAAAGTCCGGCAAGGGCCGGATGAAGCCCTTCTGCATCAACGAAAACTGTGTCAACTTCCTCCCTGAGGATCAACGGGGCTATTATAAAAAGAAAACGGCAGCCGAAGGGGAAACGCCGGAGGAAAAACCGGCAAAAAAGACAGCCGCGAAGAAAACCGCGGCGAAAAAGGCGCCGGCAAAGAAAACCGCGGCAAAGAAGCCTGCGGCGAAGAAAAACGGCAGCGGAAAGTCCGGGGAGGTCTGAGCATGAACGTAAAAGTGGTCGGCGCGGGCCTTGCCGGTTCGGAAGCGGCCTGGCAGCTGGCAAACCGGGGCATTGCGGTTTCGCTTTACGAGATGAAGCCGAAGAAAATGAGTCCTGCCCATCACAGTCCCGACTTTGCCGAACTGGTGTGCTCCAACTCCCTGCGGGGGGACCGGCTGGAAAACGCGGTGGGGCTGCTGAAAGAGGAGCTGCGCCGCTGCGGGAGCCTGATTCTCCAGTGCGCGGAGGATACCCGGGTGGAGGCCGGCGGCTGTCTGGCGGTAGACCGGGGCGGGTTTTCCCGGCTGGTCACCGAAAAAATTCGAAGCCACCCCAATATTACGGTGGTATCCGAAGAGGTGACGGAGGTGCCGGAAGGCCCGGTGATCATTGCCACCGGACCGCTGACCTCGGACGCCCTGTCCGAATCCATCCGCAAGTACTTCGGGGAAACCGGATACCTCCACTTTTTTGACGCCGCCGCTCCGCTGGTGACGGCGGAATCCGTGGATATGGACCTGGCCTGGTGGCAGTCCCGCTATGACCGGGGCACCCCGGACTACATCAACTGCGCCCTGGATAAGGAGCAGTATGAAGCCTTTGTAAGGGAATTGACCACTGCGGAGGAAGCGGAGATCCATGGCTTTGAGGACAAAAATGTCTTTGAAGGCTGCATGCCCGTGGAGGTCATGGCCCGCCGGGGCTTTGAGACATTGCGCTATGGCCCCTTAAAGCCCGTGGGGCTTACCGATCCCAAAACCGGACGGGAGCCTTATGCCGTGGTCCAGCTGCGGCAGGATAACGCGGCGGGAAGCGTCTACAATCTGGTGGGCTTCCAGACCCATCTGAAATTCGGGGAGCAGAAGCGGGTGTTTTCCATGATCCCCGCCCTGCGCAATGCCGAGTTTGTCCGCTATGGCGTCATGCACCGCAATACCTTCCTGCAAAGCCCAAAGCTTTTAGACAGGTTTTACGCCGACCGCCGGGATCCCATGGTGGCCTTTGCCGGGCAGATGACCGGCGTGGAGGGCTATGTGGAGTCTACAGCCTCCGGCTATCTGGCAGCAGTGGCCATGGCCGCCAAAATGCAGGGCCGGGAACCGCCGGATTTTCCTGCGGTCACGGCCATCGGCGCCCTGGGACGGTACATCAGCGACGGAAGCGTTGAGAACTTCCAGCCCATGAACATCAATTTCAGCATCATTCAGCCGCTGGAACAGCGGATTCGGAAAAAAGCGGAAAAAAATCTTGCCATCGCCCGGCGTTCCCTGGAAACGGTGGATGCCCTGGTGGCAAGGGGGATCTAATAAAGAAAGAGGTGGAGCAGTTGAAGATCATTCTTGACGCCATGGGCGGCGATCTGGCCCCGGAGGCTCCCGTATTGGGCGCCATTGACGCGGCCAAGGCCTACGGTGCGGAAATCACCCTGGTGGGCCGGGGGGAAGAGATCCTGGAGGTAATGAAGAAGCACAACATTGACAACCTGCCCTCCGGTATGGAAATCGCCAATGCCGACGACGTGGTGGATATGCATGATGATCCCGGCTCCGTAATCCACAAGCGGAAGAACTCCTCCATGATCGTGGGACTGAAAATGCTGGCAGAAGGGAAGGGCGATGCCTTCGTTTCCGCAGGCTCTACCGGCGCGCTCCTGACGGGGGCGACGCTGCTTGTCAAGCGGGTCCGGGGCATCCGCCGGGCCGCCATGGCGCCTTCCATGCCCACCAAAACCGGGGGCAAAGTCATTATCTGTGACTGCGGCGCCAATGCCGAGTGCACGCCGGAATTTCTGCTGCAATTCGGCATGGTTGGCTCCGCCTATGCCAAGAACGTGCTTGGTGTGGAAAATCCCAGAGTCGGCCTGCTGAATATCGGAACGGAGGAAGGCAAGGGCACCCAGCTCCAGCGGGAGGCCTATGCCCTTTTGAAGGACGCCGGGGAGCAGGGATTCCTGAACTTTACCGGGAATGTGGAGGCCCGTGCCGTGCCCATGGGCGAGGTGGACGTGGTGGTCTGCGACGGGTTCAGCGGCAATGTGCTGCTCAAGTCCATTGAAGGGACCGCCATGTTTATGGGCAGTATGCTCAAGCGGATGTTTAAGAAGAATATTTTCTGCAAGCTGGGGTACCTGCTGTGCAAATCCGGTGTCGGAGACCTGATGAAGGTGCTGGACTACCGGGAGATCGGCGGCACCCAGTTCCTGGGGATCCAGAAGCCCGTGATCAAGGCCCACGGTTCTTCCGACGCCCTGGCTTTCCGCAATGCCGTAAAGCAGGCGATGACTGCCGCTGAGGGGAATTTTACGGCCCAGCTGGAACAGAACCTGGCAGCCATGAAGGAGCGTGTCCATGATTAAAGACCTGGAGGTAGCCATCGGCTACCGGTTCCGAAACCTCTCCCTGCTGCAGAATGCCCTGACCCATTCCTCCTATGCCAACGAGCGCTGGCATAACAGCCTGCTGAGCAACGAGCGGCTGGAATTTTTGGGGGACAGCATTCTGGGAATGCTGGTGGCAGAATACTTATTCCGCAATTTCCCCAACCGCCCGGAGGGGGAGCTGACCCGGATGCGGGCGGACATGGTCTGCGAAAAGACCTTGGCGGCGGCGGCCAACCGCATCGGCCTGGGGGAGCATCTTCTTCTTGGCCATGGCGAAGAGCAGGGCGGCGGCCGCAGCCGGGATTCCATCCTGGCGGACGCCGTGGAGTCCGTCATTGCCGCCTGCTTCCTGGACGGCGGGGTGGACGCGGCGCTGAAATTTGTGCAGCAGTTCATCCTGGTGGAGGTCCCCGTGAGCAAGCTCCACAATGCGGATTATAAGACCCAGCTTCAGGAGCTGGTGCAGCAGAAGAAAAACCAGGTGCTGTCCTATGCCCTGGTGGGCCAGTCCGGCCCGGATCACGACAAGCAGTTCGATGTGGAGGTTTCCCTCAACGGCGCCGTGGTGGGCAG
>JAUNJE010000035.1 GCA_030533415.1 Eubacteriales bacterium
AGATACCAAGACCTGCGCCCAGGGCCACTACGAGAGTCTGCAAAACACCAACTGCACTGTTGAAAAATTCCATAAAATAATCCTCCTAAAAAATGTTTTTGATTTTGGTTTTAAGTAGTTGCGTCAATCTCGTACACATCGAAGGTGTCCGTGGGCTTTACCACGGCACGCTGCTTCTTCATGTACCGTTCCATGTCAAAGACATTTTTAGGGTCGGCGTCGGCCGTGTATCGGTAATTCGGATGCCGGGTGAGGTCGTACTTGTCCGAAAGGAACGGGCGCACGCCCCGCAGCATGAAAATACACTTGCCGCCGTCCATTACTGCCAATTCGTCCTGGGTCATCAACTCCTTTCCTAATTTCTGATAACTGAGGCCGTGGGAAACCTGGCTGCCCCGGTTTTCGGACTGGTTATAGAGATCAATGGTCTCTTTCCCCAGCAGCTCCGAAATTTCCTTTAGGGTGGATTTCTCCTTGCCTCCCAAAAACAAGGTGCTGTCACAGTTACCGACGATGGTATCCGCCGCATCCTTGTAGATGGTCTTTAACTGGCTCTGCGACTGCAAAATAATAGAAGCCGATATCTCACGGCTTCGGATGGTGGCGATCAGCTTATCGAAGTTCGGTATCTGGCCGATGTTGGCAAACTCGTCCAGAATCAGACGGACATGGACAGGCAGCCGTCCGCCGTAGAAGTCATCCGCCTTGTCGCAGAGCAGATTGAAAAGCTGACTATACATGAGGGCGGCCACGAAATTGAAAGTGCTGTCCGTATCTGACAGGATCACAAACAGCGCCGTCTTTTGGTCGCCCAGGGTATCCAGTTCCAGTTCGTCATATTCCATCAGGTCCCGCAGCTCCTTGATATCGAAGGGAGCAAGCCGGGCACCGCAGGAAATGAGGATGGATTTTAAGGTCTTGCCCGCCGCCATCTTGAATTTGCGGTACTGCTTGACGGCAAAGTGGTCCGGCTCCCGTTCCTCCAACTGAGAAAAGAGCAGGTCCACCGGGCTTTGATAAGTTTCGTCATCCTCTCTGGCTTCACTGGCATTGATAAGGTCCAGAAGTGTGATGAAGTTCTTTTCTTCCTCCGTGGCCTCATACCAGATGTAGCCGATCAGTGCGGAATAATAGAGGCGTTCTGCTTTGACCCAGAAATCTTCCGAAGATTTTTCGCCTTCGCCCTTCGTGTTCATAATCAGGGCGTTCACCAGCTTTAAGATATCTTTCTCTGATCGGATATAAGCCAGCGGATTGTATTTCATGGATTTTCGGAAGTTTATCAGGTTGAGGCACTTGATACGGTATTTCTTCCGTTCCAGGAAAGCGCCGATCTCCGGCAGCAAGGTTCCTTTCGGATCAGTGCAGACATAGGACGAATGAGCTTGCAGCAGCGACGGCTTACAGAAGAACCGCGTCTTGCCGCTGCCGGAACCGCCGATCACCAGAATGTTTTTATTTCTGGCATACTTCGGCTGCTTGGGGCGGCTCGCCATCGTGATCCGTTCCGTCTGCGTCATGGGGATGTTTTGGAAAAAGTCCTTGTCCATGTAGGGAGCGATATCTGCCGCCGTACCCCACCGGGCAGAACCATACTCGATCCCGTGGCGATACTTCTTAGCGTTCTTGCCTTTCAGGTAGACCGCCATGCGAAGGATCACCGCACCGGCTATGCCGATCAGCAGGTCCGTGGGATGGAAACTGAGCCACGGGGAGGAAAACGCCGCCGTGAAGCCGTCCCCAATGGAGAGCAGCTTGCCGGAAAGGTCAGCACCGGGCGCAAGCCGGAAAGCCTGTGCCAGCTTATCGAAGGGATACACGAACAGAAGATGCGGGAGATTCAACAAAAACAGTTTTTTCATGTTCATCTCTGCACGCTCCGATCTTTGACCTTTACTTTCTCCCGGTCAATGGTGCGGTGTTCCACTTTCTCCGCCGCCTGTTCCTTCGCCTGGGTCAGCCGCTCCCGGATGGATGGCTTTTCCTCACGGCTCATTTTCCGGCTGGCAAACTCCTGAAATGCCGCTGTGATGGCATCCGCGTCCCGGCTTTTGAAAAAGACCAGGTAACGGGGCTGCTCTGCGGAGGTGTCTTTCTTCAAGGCAAAATCCACATGGTATTTCTTCGCCACACGGGAGAAGGCCTTGATATTCTTGTCACTGATCTCGATATTGGCAAGACCGGCGTTCTGGCTGGCAAGCTGTTTAAGGCTCTGCCTGCCGCGGTAGATTTTGGGCTTCTGGCTTTTCTGGATTTCCTCCAGAAACTTTTTGACGGCCTTTTCAAAGACCTGCTCGCTTAGCTTGGCTCCGTCAACAATGAGCGTTACGGTACCCCGCGTTACTTCCTCCTGCATTTAGCCTCGCCCCCTTTGCCCGTCCCCGTACATATCGTGCTGCACCAGGGAAGAATAGTAGCTGTTGATGGTGGTCGGGGCGTTATACAGCGCCGCCAGAAGGTATTTCTTGATATTGCGGACATAGGTGGTGTTGTCCTTCATGCAGTCCATGACATACTGAACATGGGAGCTGTCCAGCTTCATAAACCGGGACTTTACCACCTCCGCCGGATAATCGTCTCCGGCAATGCGGATGACTTTGCGGGCAGAACATACGGTATCCACGATCAGGTCAACGATCTCGTCAAGCTGCTCACGGTCGATATGGCTGTCCTGCACCAGATAGCTGTACTCGATGTTGTCCAAAATCACTTCACGATAACATTCTCTGGCTCCCATCCGATCCGTTCCCATCCTTGCCCCTGCGGGGGTAGGGGGATTTGATTGGATAGGATTTGATATCTCCGTACTTGATAAATCAGTTCTTGATGGTTCGTTACTTGATCTATCTTTATTTAATTGGGCGGGTTCTTCCTGAACAGGCGTGACCAATGTTGGGTTTGCCTGTACGGGATTTTCCCGTATAGGTTTTTCCTGTGCAGGCGTTGGCTCTTTAGGCTGCTCCAAAATGGTGTACTCAATCGAGCCGAGCTGACCGTTTGCGCCTCTGACGCGCTCACGGATCAGATAGCCGTGTTCCTCCAGCTCCCGGATGCCGCCACTGATACTGTCGATACCGTCCTTGCAGATACGGGAAAGCCCCTTCATGGTGTAGTCCCAGTTCTCCGGCAGGGACAACATGAGGGAAAGAAGCCCCTTTGCTTTCAGCGACAGGGACATATCCCGCAGATGATGGTTTGACATGACCGTGTAATCACGGGTCTTTTCAATACGGAAAACTGCCATCTTCGATACCTCCTTCCTGTGAAGATAAAAGTGTTGATTTCGATGAAAAAAGCCTCCGTTTTGCCTCTCGGATGTGTTCCATAGGAAAACATCCACGCCCGCCTGCTTGCAGCAGTCTGAGAGGGAAAAGCAGAGGCTTTCGCACCCTAAGTGATACAGTTTTGAGACAGGGACAGGTGCGGGTATGAAAAAACGCCATGGGACGGTTGCCTATGGCGTGAAAACAGGAAAAGGGCGCTGATATTTGCATATCAACGCCCTTTGAGCCTGTCAGTATTTGATTGTTTCGACTTCGCACCGTGTTTGCACCATGAAAAACATTGATTTTACTGACTTCTTCAATGTTTTCTTATCTGGTGCTACCATTTGAGGCGCGGCCTTTTGAAGAACTTAGGTGATATCCAGTTTGACGGCGTCGTTTTCCACCCGCAGATGAATGGCGGAAATGGGACGCTCAAAGCTGTCGATGATGGCCTCGGAAATGGGGTCCTCCAGCTCCCGCTGGATGGTGCGGCGCAGATTCCGGGCGCCGTAAACGGTGGAATAGGCCTTTTTCACCAGCAGGGCGCGGATGCTGTCCTCCCAGGTCAGGGTCAGGCCCCGCAGGGCCAGGCTGTCCCGCAGCTCCGCAAGCATAATGTCCGCAATGCCCAGGAAATTTTCCTCCGTCAGGTGGTTGAAGGTTATGATTTCATCCACCCGGTTCAAAAACTCGGGGCGCAGGAACTCCCGGAGGGCCTTCATGGTTTTTTCCTTCACCATATCGTTCTCCGTCCGTCCGAAGCCCAAGCCCCCTACACGGCCCTCGGAGCCGGCATTGGAGGTCATGACGATGATGGTGTTCTCAAAGTTCACCACCCGGCCCTGGGCGTCGGTAATGCGCCCGTCGTCCAGCACCTGCAAAAGAACGTTCAGCACGTCGGGATGGGCCTTCTCGATCTCATCAAAAAGAACCACGGAATAGGGCCTGCGGCGGATCTTCTCCGTCAGCTGCCCCGCCTCGTCATAGCCCACATAGCCGGGAGGTGAACCGATGAGCTTGGAAACGGTGTGCTTCTCCATGTACTCGGACATATCCAGGCGGATCAGGCTGTCTACACTGTCAAACAGGTCATCCGCAAGCTGCTTAACCAATTCGGTTTTGCCCACGCCGGTGGGGCCAACGAAAATAAAGGAAACCGGACGCTTCTTGGGGGAAATGCCCACACGGTTCCGGCGGATGGCCCGGGACACCGCCTCCACGGCTTCGTCCTGGCCCACGATGTGGGTTTTCAGCCGGGCGGACAGGCCCTTGATCTGCTCGTATTCCTGGGCCTTGATCTTGGAGGCGGGAATTTTCGTCCACAGCTCGATGATGCGGGCCAGGTTCTCCATGGTCACGGCGGGCTTGGGCAGCTTTTCCAATTCCTCGATCTTCGAGGCCAGCTGCATCAATTTGGTCCGCAGGAACGCCAGGCGCTCATAATTCTGGTTCTCGGTATCCTCGTTCAGCATCCGAAGCTCCAGCTCGTAATCGTCCCGCTCCTTCTTCAGCTCCGCCAGCTGGGAAATCTCCTTGCACTGCAAATTCACATCGGAGCAGGCTTCATCCAGCAGGTCAATAGCCTTATCGGGCAGGAACCGGTCCGTAATATACCGCTCGGACAAAATGACGCACTGGTGGGCGATTTCCGGGGAAATCTCCACGCTATGGAATTCGGCATAGGCCTTGGCAATGCCCTGCATGATCTGGCTGGCCTCGGCAATGGTAGGCTCGGCAACGGACACGGGCTGGAAGCGGCGCTCCAGGGCGGCATCCTTCTCGATATATTTCCGGTACTCACTGAAGGTGGTGGCGCCGATGACCTGAATCTCTCCCCGGGACAGGGCGGGCTTTAAGATATTGGCAGCGTTCATGGAGCCTTCCGCATCCCCCGCCCCCACCAGATTGTGGACTTCGTCGATGACCAGGATGATGTTGCCGCACTCCTTGATCTCACCGATCAGGCTTTTCATGCGGCTTTCAAACTGGCCCCGGAACTGGGTGCCTGCCACCAGGGCAGTCAGGTCCAGGAGGAAAACCTCCTTGTCCCGGAGCTTGTAGGGCACCTCCCCGGCGGCGATGCGCTGGGCCAGGCCCTCCGCGATGGCGGTCTTGCCAACGCCAGGCTCACCGATCAGGCAGGGATTGTTCTTCTGGCGGCGGTTCAGAATCTGAATCACCCGCTCGGTCTCCACATCCCGGCCGATGACCTGATCCAGCTTTCCTTCCCTGGCCCTGCCGGTCAGGTCCATACAGTAGCTGTCCAGGAATTTGTGCTTCTTGTTTTTCTTCTTTCCCTCATCCTGGGGCGGCTCTTCCTTTCTGGACGGGCGGGGCGGCTGGGCAGGCAGATTGTTGGCGCCGCCAAACAGCTGGTTCAGCAGGGGGAAGGTGGCCGTCTGGCTGTCGATTTCGTCATCGTCGTGATCCTCGCTGCTGTCGCGCTGGCCGAACATGCTGCTCATTTCGTCGCTGAGCAGGTCCAGGTCCTCTTCCGAGATTCCCATCTGCTTCACGGCCTGGTCGATTTGGGGAATCCCCAGGCTGCGGGCGCATTTCAGGCAGTAGCCCTCATTCAGGGAAACGCCGTTTTCGATTTTCGTGATGAATACCACGGCAATGTTTTTCTTGCATTTGCTGCACATTTTGGGCTGCATTTCTTTCACTCCTTTTTACAAGGATTTGTTCCTTTGGGGTGCAGTATAGCACATTCCAAAGGAAAAAGGGAAAACAAACTTTGAACATTATTCCGGCCAACCGCTGCCGCACTCGAATTTGGCGATGCCATCGTCATACCACAGTCTGGTCATGTACAATCCCCCTGCCGGAACCGTGGGGCCGGCGGCAGTGCGGTTGCCGGATTCCAGGATGCGGCCGATCTCCTCCGGTTTGATTTTGCCCTCCGCCGCATAGACCACGGTGCCTGCCATGGCCCGGGCCATATTGTACAGGAAGCCGTTGGCGCAGACCTTCAGGAAAAGCACGTTGCCCCGCCGCTCCACATTGTAATAATATACGGTGCGGACGGTGGATTTCACATCGGTGCCCACGCTTCTGACCGCTGCGAAATCATGGGTGCCCACAAACTGGGACGCCGCGGCCTGCATGATGCTTTCATCCAGGTGCCTGGGATAAAACCAGGCCCGGTTGACATAGAAGGGGTCTTTCAAGCGGGAATTGTAGATTTGATAGGTATATTCCTTCCGGGCGCAGGAGCCGATGGCGTTGAAATTTTCATGCACCTGGAAGGCCTTCGTCACCACGATGTCGCAGGGCAGATGGGTGTTCAGCGCATAGGGCAGCCGCTCCACCGGGATTGTGGATGACGTGCGGAAATTCGCCACATACACCCTTGCGTGGACCCCCGCGTCGGTGCGGCCGCAGCCGGTCATATGCACCGGATGGCCCACCACCATGGCGGCGGCTTTTTCCATGGTTTCAGCAACAGTTGGCAGGTTTTTCTGAACCTGCCAACCATGATAGTCAGTACCAAGATATGTCAATTGCAGGGCAATATTTCGCATAATTTCCCTCACAGGCCGAAGCGGCCCAGCACCACCACGGCAGCAATCAGCAGCGCGCCGGAGCCAAAGGCGGCAAAATCCGGCCGGTGGTAGTGCAGCTGCTTCATTTTGGTTCTGCCCTCGCCGCCCTGGTAGCAGCGGCACTCCATGGCGGTGGCCAGCTCATCCGCCCGGCGGAACGCGCTGATAAACAGCGGCACCAGAATGGGAATCAGGGCCTTGGCCCGGTCCATCAGGGAGCCGGTTTCAAAATCGGCGCCTCTGGCCTTTTGGGCAGACATGATCTTATCCGTCTCCTCGATCAGGGTGGGGATAAAGCGCAGGGCGATGCACATCATCATAGACAGCTCATGGACGGGGACCTTGATTTTCTTCAAAGGATTCATCAGCGATTCCAGTCCGTCCGTCAGGGCAATGGGCGAAGTGGTATAGGTCAGCAGGAAGGTGCAGGTAATCAGCATCAGGATCCGGGCCATCATCATAGCCGCCCGGGAAATGCCGCCGGTGGTGATGGTGATGATCCAGAAATCCACCAGCACCCTGCCCTCCTGGGTAAAAAACAGGTTCAAAACGCCCGTAAACACCAAAATCATGACCAGCGGCTTCATGCCCCGGACGATGGATTTCAGGGGGATGGTGGAAATATAGATGACCGCAGCCAAAAAGACGAACATCAGGGCATAGGTGACCCAGCTCTGGGCCAAAAACAACGCCACAATATAGACGATCAGCATGATCAGCTTGGTTCTGGGATCCAAACGGTGGATCAGGGAATTGCCGGGGAAAAACTGGCCGAGGGTGATATCTTTAAGCATTTCCGGCACCTCCCTTTAAGCTTTTCAGCGCGGCAACGGCCTGGTCAAGGGTGTAGACATTCTCCACGTCCAATCCCAATTTCCGCAGCTGCAAAAACACCTGGGTCACCTGCGGGATGCTCAGACCCATATTCACCAACTCTTCGGCATGGGTAAATACCTCGGCAGGGGTACCGTCCATGGCAAGCTTGGAGCCGTTCAGCACAAGCAGCCGGTCCGTCAGACGGGCCACATCCTCCATGGAGTGGGAAACCATCATAATCGTGGCGTTTTTCGCCTTGCGGTAGGCCTCGATATTGCCCAAAATCCCGGCCCGGCCGATGGGGTCCAGGCCTGCGGTAGGCTCGTCCAGGATCAGCACCTCCGGTTCCATGGCGATGACGCCGGCAATGGCGACCCGGCGCTTCTGTCCGCCGGAAAGGTCAAAGGGGGAGGCATCCAGCTGTGCCTGGGTCAGCCCCACAAAGCCCGCGGCTTCCCGGACACGGCGGTCGATCTCCTCCGCCGGCAGGCCCATGTTCTTCGGGCCGAAGGCGATGTCCTTATAGACCGTCTCTTCAAAAAGCTGGTACTCCGGGTACTGGAACACCAGGCCCACCCGGAAACGGGCCTGGCGGGTCAGCTTCTTATCTGACCAGATGTCCTGTCCGTCCAGCAGCACCGTGCCGGAGGTGGGCTTTAGCAGGCCGTTCAGCTGCTGCATCAGGGTGGACTTGCCGGAACCGGTGTGTCCGATGATGCCGATGAACTCTCCCCGGTGGACCCGGAAGGAGATGTTGTCCAGCGCCTTATGTTCAAAGGGTGTGCCGGCACTGTATATATAATTCAGGTTCTTTATCTCAAGAATGGGTTCCAATGAAATTCCTCCCGGCGGGTCAGGCCTTTACCGCATCGTAAAGTGCCTGCGCGCATTCAATTGGGTCCAGCTTATCCAGGGGCAGACGGAAGCCCTGCTGATTCAGCTCCCAGCACAGTTCCACCGTCTCAGGGGCCGCCAGGCCAATGCTGTGGAGCAGCTCCACCTGGGAGAAAACCTCCTGAGGCGTACCGTCGGCGGCCACCTTCCCCTCATGTAAAACCACCACACGCTGGCATTTCGCCGCTTCATCCATATGATGGGTGATGAGCACCACGGTAATGCCCTTCTCCCGGTTCAGCCGTCCAACGGTCTCCATAACCTCCCGGCGGCCTCTGGGGTCCAGCATGGCGGTGGGCTCGTCCAGAACAATACATTTCGGCTCCATGGCAATGACCCCCGCGATGGCGATCCGCTGCTTCTGTCCGCCGGACAGAAGGTGGGGCGCATGTTCCCGGTATTCGTACATACCGACCTGCTTCAGCGCCTGATCCACCCGGCGGCGGATCTCGGGGCTGGATACCCCAAGGTTTTCCGGCCCGAAAGCCACATCCTCCTCCACCACGTTGGCGACGATTTGGTTGTCGGGGTTCTGAAAAACCATGCCCACACTGCGGCGGACCGCCATGATCCGTTCCTCATTGGCGGTATCGATGCCGTTTACCAGCACCCGCCCTCCGCTGGGCAGCAAAATGGAGTTAAAATGCTTGGCAAGGGTGGATTTTCCGCAGCCGTTGCTGCCCAAAATGGCGACAAAGCTGCCCTCCTCCACCTTCAGATTCATATCTTCAAACACGGTAACACCGGGCGTATCCTCCATTCCCGGATAGGTATACGCCAGGTGCTCTACCGAAATAATCTCACGCAAATTGTCTCCCCCCATTGAGTAAATTGAAAATTGAAAATGGAAAGTTGAAAATTAGGCCTTGTTTGAAAATAGGCAATATGCCCAACAGCGAGGGATTTTTTTGATGGGCAAGCCATTTTGACGCGGGAATACTTGGTGTATTTCAAGGAAAAATGGTGCAGCACAGCGAAAAAAGGCCCGCTGTTTGGGCGTGTTGACTAATTTTCAAACAAGGCCTAGTTCGTGTGAGTGGAAATTTCTGTCATCCCAGCACTCAATAACGTAGCGCAGCAAACCAACCGCTTCGGCTCACCGTTACCACGGATTTGAAAATCATTTTGCCTTCGGCAAAATACCTCAATTTTCCCTTTTCCACTTTCCATTTTCCATTTCCCTACGGCGTCCACCGGCCGGTAGCCCCGCAGGGCAGCATCAGGCCGGATTCCCTCACCATCAGTCCCAGTTCTCCGGCAGCGGTTTTGCCGCCGTACCGGGAGGTAAAGACCAGGTCTGAGGCATAGGCAACGGCCGAGGGCGCCAGGCCCGTGGTGTACGAATTGATGATGACGAACAGCGGATCCTCCGACAGCACCTTGACCACTTCCTCCAGGAACGGATAGAAGCTTGTCTCCATCTTCCAGATCTCGCCGCCCGGTCCCCGGCCGTAGCTGGGCGGGTCCATGATGATCCCGTCATAACGCCGTCCCCGGCGGATCTCCCGCTGGATGAACTTGGCACAGTCGTCCACCATCCAGTGGATAGGGGCGCTGGACAGGCCGGAAGCCGCCGCGTTTTCCTTGGCCCAGGCCACCATGCCCTTGGAGGCATCCACATGGAATACCTCCGCGCCTCCGGCGGCGGCCGCAAGGGTCGCGCCCCCGGAATAGGCGAACAGGTTCAGCACCCGGACCGGGCGGCCCGCACCGGCCACCTTCTCCCGGATGAAATCCCAGTTGGCCGCCTGCTCCGGAAAAACACCGGTGTGTTTGAAATTCATGGGCTTGACATTGAAAGTCAGGTAATCCTTGTAGCGGATCTGCCAGCGCTCCGGGAGATTGTGCTCCGTCCAGTGTCCGCCGCCGGTGTTGGAGCGGACGTACCGGGCATCATAGCGCTTCCATTCCGGGGCGCTGCGGGGGGCGTTCCAGATCACCTGAGGGTCAGGCCGCACCAGGATATGCTCTCCCCAGCGCTCCAGACGCTCGCCCTCAGTGGCATCCAGAACCTCGTACTCTTTCCATTCATCGGAAATCCAAAGCATTGGGCTTCCTCCTTCTCTCTTCCATACCCGTGTCATCAGCCCCAAAGGCCGTCGTCGCCGGAATTGCCGCCCCAGTCATCGTGGAAACCATCCCCATCCAGATTGTCATCCGGTATTTGGCTCTGCTCAAATTCCATCCAGGTAGATGCGTTGTGCAGGGGACAGACAATATAGGGCGCGTCAATTCCATCATTGGCATTGCCGTAAAATCCGTGCCAGCTTCCGTCCTCAAAATAGACATAGCCATCCGAAGTGTACATGCCATCCAGCCCGGAGCCGACAGCCGCCCGGATCTCGTCCACCTCAGCCTGGGTCAGCCTCACCAGGGAACGGGTGCCGATCTCGGCATCACCAAACAGCGAGCAATAGTCCGTGGCCACACCGCCGCCGGTAATGCAGTATTCCACCTGGACATGCTTGTCACAGGTGCCGCTGGGCTCGTCGCCGCTATAAACATTGGCAGTGACCACCCGGCTGCCCCGGGGATCATTGTAGCAGGCGGCAGTGGCCAGCTTGCCGGAATCCAGACAGACATTTACGCTGTGGAACGCATTGCCGTTGTACAGTCCCTCCGCAGGCAAGCCCTGATGGATCGGCTGCATGACCTTCCGCCACAGCTGGGCGGCGGGGTTGGTTCCAAGGTAAATCTGCTCCGGCTGGTCATAGCCTACCCAGACAGCCGCTGTATAGTGGGTGGTATAGCCGCAGAACCAGCGGTCACGGTTGGATGAGGTGGTGCCGGTCTTACCGGCGATATACTGTCCCGCGAAGATGGCCGCGCCGCCGGTACCGTTGTTGGCCGCGTTGTACAGGCAGTAATTCATATAGTTGACCGTCTTTTCGCTGAGGATCTTCCTGGAATCCTGGGTGTTGTCCACCACCAGCTGGCCGCTGCTGTTGTAGACCTTGGTGTAAAGCCGCGGCTCCCGCCATGTTCCGTCATTGGCAAAAGTCCCATAGGCTGCGGCCATCTCCTGGACCGTAGCACCCACCGTCAGGGCACCCAGGCCCAGAGGCGCAAGTCCCACATCGGATTTGACCTCGCCGTTGGAAGCGGTATAGGCTTCTACCAGGTGATTCAGGCCAAAGTTGTATTTTGCAAAACTGTATCCGTACTCAGCGCCAATGAGGTTCAGCGTGTTGACGGAGATCGCATTGACAGAGGATACAATCCCCTGATAGACCGTCCGGGAATACCGGTACACGCGGTTGTCGTTTTTGGGCCAGGGACTGCCATTGTTATACATAAAGGGCATATCCTTTATCACCGTGGCGGGCGTCACCTTGCCGGATTCAAAGGCAGGCGCATACACCGCAATGGGCTTCATGGAGGACCCCGTCTGGAGCTTTGCCTGGGTCGCACGGTGGTAGCTCAGGAAGGTAGTCTTCTCTCCCACGCCGCCGGAAAGGGCGACCACGTCGCCGGTGCGGTTGTCAATTACCACAATGGCCGACTGAAGCTGCTGGGCGCTGTTGGTCGACGGGATATTGTCCAGATTCTGATATATCTCATCCACCTGCCGTTGGACGTCCATATCCAAAGTGGTGTAGATGTGATAGCCGCCCTTCTGGATACGCTCCAGATACAGGTCCTGGTCCTCTTTGGCAAGATCCTCCCAGACTTTACCGTCCTGCTCAGCAAGATAGGAGGCAAAGTCCATGATGACCGCATCCACGAACCAGGAATAGATGTGCTGGGAAGCATTGGTGGTAACGGAGGTCAGGCTGCCGCAGATGGGGCAGTAATAGGAATTGCCCTCCTCTATAAAGTTGCTGCGGGTACCCTCATAGCCGCAGTTATCGCAGACGGTCCAGCGGTCCTCATCGGCAATGCCTTCCTTGAAAACCATCTCCTGCGCAACGGCCTCTTCGTATTCTTCATCCGTCAAGTAGCCTTGCGTGTGCATCTCACTCAGTACATTGAGCTGACGGTAACGGTTACGGCCCGCGCCGTCCCGCTCCTCCCCCTTATACTCGAAGACATTGTCGGAATAGGGGTTAAACAGAGAGGGGTTGTTGGTAATGCTGATCAGGCTGGCGCACTCGGCAACAGTCAGGCTCTGCAATTCCTTGCCGAAATACTCCGCCGCCGCGCTTTTCACACCATAGCAGCCCTTGCCCAGATAAATTCTGTTCAGGTACTGCTCCATGATCACGTCCTTGTCGTAGTCCCGCTCACAGATCTGGGCCCGGAAGATTTCCATGACCTTACGCTGCACGGTGACGCTCTTGTCGCCGGTGGAGTTTTTTACCAGCTGCTGGGTGATGGTGGAACCGCCAAACTGGTCGTCACCGCCAAAGAACATATTCAGGCAGGCCTTTACCGTGGTGATCCAGTCCACACCCTGGTGCTCGTAGAAGCGCTTATCCTCGATGGCCACCGCCGCATCGATCAGGGCCTGGGGAATATCCTCAATATTGGCCCACTGGCGGTCGGTGGTGGTATAAATTTGCTGCAGCTGCTGAATATCTCCGTTGGAATCCACATAATAAATAAAGGAAGTCTCCTCCAGAACGTAATCGTCCAGTGACCAGTCAGCCGCCTCTGTCAGGATGTCTTCCTGCAAATAGTCTCCCAGGGTGCCCACAAACACCGCGCCGCAGATCAGCACGATCAGCAGCACCGTGGCCGCCGCGCCGATGGCAACCTTGACCACGGAAAACACCAGGGACACTGCCATATAAACCAGCTTCAGCAGCCAATGGGGATTCCACTCCTGCCGGGGCTTCTTATTTCTCCTTCTTGGATTTTTTTCATTTGCCATAGGGGTAACCTCCAAAACCTCAGCCCATGGGGCTGCGTGGTCGCACAAAATCAAACGGATGTCATAATGGCATGGCACCAGTTGTATAATTATAGCATACCCAATCTCAAAACGAAAGCCCCAAATTATTAATAAAGATTAAAATCTGGGAAACAATAGCAGCAAAAGGAGGCGCTGAAACGATGAACGCAAAGAAACTGTTGTCCGTCATGCTGCTGTTGTATGTCGTATTGGGTACGTGGAAGGGGTATGTGGCCCTGTTCGACGGAGGCAAAGAGGAACCAAAGCAGATCTTCCCCTATCAAGTAGCTTCCCTGCCCCCGGATGACCAGCAGGCCCTGGAGAAGGGCATTGTCGTGCGCAACGAACGGGACCTGCAGCAATTATTAGAAGATTATCTGTCATAAAATTATGGTTAAGATTCTGTACAATATTCCCTCTTGATTTTGCGGCGCGCTGGCTGTAGAATAGACCCATGCAAGAGATCGGAGGCATAGGCGAATGGATCAGTTTGGTTCTGACTTCCTCACCATTGAAGATGAGGATGGCACCGAATATGAGCTTGAGGTGCTGAGCACGCTGGAATATAATGGCAGTACCTATATGGCTGTCATTCCGGCGTCAGAAAGCCAAGATGCCTTGGAATTGGAGGTCAGCATCCTCAAGTCCGCAGAGGAAGATGGAGAGCCGATCTTGTGCGCGGTCGAGGACGAGGAAGAATTGCAGGCCGTATACGATCTCATTATGGATTCCCTTTACGAGGAAGAAGAGGAAGAATGATTCAACCTTCCTGCTTGGTGCGTAGCGTGTCCTTTTGGACCCACATTTTTGAATTGGGACGTTAGATTTCCCTGCCTGTTTGCAGACCTCCCGCCCCCGCTCCGACGTGGGGTGGACGCTGGGAGCAGTAATGGTTGGGAGCGGCATCCCACCTGCCTTTTCGTGCAGGTCATAATTGGATGCGGTACGGCTAAAGCGGGGTGCATGGGGAGCTTTATGCTCCCCATGTTTTTACTATTATTAATGAAGGAGGCATATCCCATGGCCATTGTAAACAGGAAAGTCCTTTTCCCGTGCAGCGTTGAAAAGGTATGGAACACCGTCACATCCCTGACGGATTACGCCTGGAGAAGCGACCTGAGCAAAATCGAGGTGCTGAACGAAAGGCAGTTCGTGGAATACACCAAGGATGGATATGCTACCACCTTCACCATCACCGCGTCCGAACCCTATAAACGCTGGGAATTCGACATGGAAAACGGCAATATGCAGGGCCATTGGACCGGTATCTTCACCCGGGACGGTGGGGAAACCCAAATCGATTTCACGGAAGACGTTACCGCGAAAAAGCTGCTGCTGAAGCCCTTTGTCGGGGCATACTTAAAAAAGCAGCAGACACAGTACATTGCCGATCTGACGAAAGCGTTGTCCTGATACTGCTTCTTCCTAAAACCTAACGGTTTTAGGAAGAAGGAACCGCCTAACGGCGCTTCCGGTTTGTGGCGAATCGCCACAAAAGCCGTCCCATACCGTTCTTATCGCACCTGCGGTGCTATAAAAGGTTTTCAATCTTTTTAACTCGTATGTTTTTCCTCCCTATCCACGGCAGTCCCGCCTACCAGGCGCGGGGCTGCTGTTTTGGTTCCCCGGGCGTTACAATTCTGTAAATTTTCTCGATTTTCCGGGTTCTTTGGCAGATTGCCCCTTGCAAGAACCGCGCAAATCGGTTATAATACCTTGGTCTATGTATCTTTTTATGCACAGGCCACCACAAGGACAAATGAGAGGATATGATCACATGAGTGCATCCAGCAAGAAGAAGCTTCGCAAAGAGCAGGAGACTGCCAAGCTGACCGAAAAGCAGCAGGCCGCTCAGAAGGAAGCCAGAAGAATGAGTCTTTACACCACCGCTTTCGTCGCCGTTATGGCGCTGCTGCTGGTGGTCGCCATTGCGGTCGGCGTCAACCAGACCATTACGAACAGTGGTATCCGTGAGAAAAACACCACCGCCCTCACCGTCGGAAGCCACAAAATCAGCAACGCTGAGCTGAATTATTTCTACATCGATGCCGTAAACAATTTCTACTCCCAGAACGGCAGCTACGCGGCCTTTTTCGGCCTGGACACCGCCACGCCCCTGAATGAGCAGGTAGTGGACGCCTCTACCGGCCGCACCTGGGCAGACGACTTTCTGGACGCCGCCAAGGAAAACGCCAAGTCTGTCTATGCCATGGCCGACGCCGCCGAAGCCGCAGGTTTTTCCCTGTCTGAGGAGCAAACCGCCAGCGTCGAGAACTCCCTTTCCACCATCAAGCTCTATGCCACCTTGTACGGCTATTCCGATACCAGCACCTATCTGAAGGCCATGTACGGCAACGGCGCTACAGAGGAAAGCTTCCTGGAATACTCCATGCGGAACACGCTGGCCAATGCCTATTATTCCAAGTACGCCGCAGACCTGACCTATGAGGAAGCCGACCTGCGGGCCGTTGACGCGGAGAACTACAACGCCTACTCCTCCTACACCTTCAACTATTATTATCTGTCCGCCTCCAAGTTCCTGGAGGGCGGTACCACCGATGAAAACGGTACAACCACCTACTCCGACGAGGAAAAGGCCGCTTCCGTAACTGCCGCAGAGGAGGCTGCCAAGGCTCTGACCGCGGGGGAAATTACCTCCGTTGCCGATCTGGACGCCGCCATTGCGGCCCTGCCCATCAACGCCGAAACCGAAGCCGCCAGTACCGGCAATGTGGACACCCTGTACTCCTCCGTCAACAGCATTTACGCAGACTGGCTGGCCGACGAAAGCCGCAAGGAAGGTGACAAGGCGTATTTTGCCAGCACCTCCACCTCTACCGATGAAAATGGCAATGAAACCGTCACCGTAAACGGCTACTACGTTGTCTACTACACCAGCACCAATGACAACACCTTCCCCCTGTCCAACGTCCGGCACATCCTGGTTGCCTTCGAGGGCGGCACCACCGATGAAACCACCGGCACTACCACCTACTCCGACGAGGAGAAGGCCGCCGCAAAGACGGAGGCCGAAGAAATTCTTGCTGAGTGGAAGGCCGGTGAGGCCACAGAAGATTCCTTCGCGGAGCTTGCCAATACCAAATCCGATGATGGAGACGGCACTACCGGCGGGCTGTACGAGAACATCTCTCCTGCCTCCAATTATGTTACAAACTTTAAAAACTGGGCTTTGGACGATCACAAGGCCGGCGACACCGGAATCATTGAATCGGAGTACGGCTATCACGTGATGTACTACTCCGGCGATTCCGAGTATACCTACCGTAACTACCTGATCGAAAATGAGCTGCGCAGTGCAGACCTGACCGAATGGTACAACGAAACTGTTGAAGCCACGACCGTTACCGAGGGCAGTACCAAGTATATTCGCATGGATCTGGTCCTCAGCTCCAACTAACGGCAAAGCGGCTCACGAGTACATTCGTGAGCCGCTTTAATTATAAGAAATTTTGAGCAAGCACCGGAGAGGAAACGACAAAATGAAAGAAAGAGAGAAAACCCCCGCTTCTTCCCGAATTCGCATCCTTTGCCTACTGGCAGTTATTTTTGCCAGTGGCGCAGTTTTCTTCGCAATACGAATTGCTTTGGACCCATACAGCAACAAAATCCTGCCCAATGTAACCATCGCCAATGTCGCAGTAGGGGGCATGACCCGCTACGAAGCCAGAAAAGCCTTACAGGACACAGCAGACCGCCTTGCCGGGATATGGTAATCGCTCTGCCGGAGGAAACACTTTACCTGTCCCCGAAAGACACGGAGGCAACACTTTTGATTGGGGAGGCGGTCAAGGCGGCCTTTGCCTATGGCCGCAGCGGTTCCCAGGAAGAAAGGCAGGCCGCTTATGAATCCTCTCAGACAGAGGGTTATGCCGTCAACCTGCACCCCTATCTGCGGCTGAATGAGGACGCCGTTTATGCCGCCTTACAGGCGTATGCGGAAAAATATGACACGGACTACTCTGCCTGCCAATACGAACTGGAAGGCCAACAGCCCGGCCTGGAAGAAGAAACCTACCAGGAAACCGCGCCCTGCCAAACCCTTTTGCTGACCATGGGTACCCCCGAGGTGAAACTGAATTTGGAGGAAGTATACGCCAAGGTAATGGAAGCCTACCAGGAGGGCAGACTGCTGGTGGAAATTGAAGAAGTCCTCCCGAGTATTCTGCCAGAGGAGCCAGATTTGGAGGCTATTTATCTGGAAATCTGTACGGAGCCTCTGGATGCGTCGTTGGATCTGCAGACCTACGAGCGCCTGTCTGCAGTTTATGGCTATGTCTTTGATTTAGAGAAAGCAAAAGAACTGGTAAGCAGCGCCGAATATGGGCAGACTGTTTCCATCCCTATGGAGATCATCGCGCCGGAAGTTCTGGGGGATGATGTTTACTTCCAGGATGTGCTGGGGGCCTATAATTCCGGCCATTCCGACAGGCTGAATATTGTAACCAATCTTGGACTGGTATGTGATTTTCTGGATGGTATTGTAATCCAGCCTGGAGAAGTTTTTTCCTATAACGACGCTGTGGGTGAACGCACGGTGGAGCGGGGCTTTCTTTATGGAGAATCTTTTACCGGATTTTCGGAAAGCCGAAGTGCCGGAGGCGGTGTTTGTCAAGGCTCTTCTGTGCTGTATGTCTGTGCCCTTACCGCGGAGCTGGAAATTGTGGAAAGAGTCAATCACGGAATTGAAGTGACCTACACACCCCCTGGACAGGATGCGGCCGTCAGCTGGGGTGGGCCAGATTTTCAGTTTCGCAACAGTACCCATTTCCCAATTATGATTACAGCAGAGCTGGCAGAGAGCCAGCTGCGAATTCAACTGCTGGGTACAGAGGAGAAGGACTACTATATTGAACTGGAGAGCACCTATGGCCACGATGAACATCAGAGTTATGCCAACGTTTATATGTGCAAATACGACAGGCAAACCGGCGAACTGATCAGCCGGGAAAAGGTTTCCCACTCCGCTTACCAATACACAGGGTAAGAGAAAAGGTATTTCTATTTCATATGCCCATGGGTAACGGCCCTCCTCTTCGAACGCGCTCAGGATGACAACTGGTGTGTTTTCCCGTTTTTTCCAAACAATTTAACTCTTGATTCGCATTATCAGTATAAAATTGCCTCCTGGGGACAAACTCCCTTAGGGGGTGATTTTTTGCGCAAAGAAAAGTACATTGGTTCCCTTCTGGCAGGGCTAGGCGCAGGAGCGGTGACCGGATTATTTGGTGCCGGAGGCGGGATGGTTTTGGTGCCGCTGCTGACCCTGCTGACCGATATGGAGGAAGAAGAGGTATTCCCCTCCTCCATCTCCATTATCCTGCCAATCTGCATCGTATCCCTGACCGCCACCGCGTTGACCGGGACGGTGGCCTGGCAGCAGTCCATCCCCTATCTTCTCGGCAGCACCGCCGGCGGTTTCCTCGCGGGAAAATGGGGGAAAAACATCCCGGTGAAATGGCTTCACCGGGGACTGGGAATTTTGATCTTATGGGGAGGCTATCGGTATCTATGCTAGAAAGTTGGCCGGTGGCCCTGCTTGTCGGCACCGTGCTGGGCTATCTTTCCGGGTTGGGAATCGGCGGCGGAAGCCTGCTGATTCTGTGGCTGACCATGGTGCTGGGTATGGATCACGGCACCGCCCGGGGCATCAATCTGCTGTTTTTTCTTCCGGCGGCCTCAGTGGCCTGCCTGTTTCGTTGGAAGCAGGGGGCCGTAAAGCTGAAAAACATCCTGCCCGCCATCCTTGCGGGATGTATTGCGGCAGCGGTAGGCTCCTGGATCGGGACACACCTGGATCTGGAGCTTCTGAAAAAACTCTTCGGCGGGCTGCTGATCCTCACCGGCCTGCGGGAGTTACTCTACCGGCCCAGAACCGGCTCCACAAAATGAGCGTTCAGGCCCTCCCGCGTTCTTCGGATGCGGGAGGGCCTTTGGGTCAGCGCTTTACTTTGAGGGCGTTCAGTTCCTCTTCCTCCAAAACACGGTAGGCGACCTTGCCGACCAATGTTTTGGGCATATCTTCTTTGAAGGCAATGTCATAGGGCATAGCATACTTGGCGATGTGCTTGCGGCAGTATTCCATGAGAATTTGCTTCGTCTCCTCGTTGGGCTTCACCCCGGGGACCAGTTTCACAAAGGCCTTGACCTTCTGCATTTTATAGGAATCCGGAACACCGATGACACAACTCATCTGCACAAGTTTATGGGCATCCAGGATGTTTTCCAGCTGGGCAGGATACACATTGTAGCCAGAGGTCACAATCATCCGCTTGGCCCTGCCCTTGAAGTAAATAAATCCCTGATTGTCCATAGTGCCCAAATCCCCGGTGTATACCCAGGTCAGACCATCGCTGTGCGTGCGAAGGGTCTGCGCCGTTTCTTCGGGATGTCCCATATATTCTTTCATCACCGTGGGGCCTGCCAAGACAATCTCGCCCTGCTCCCCATAAGGAAGCTCCTCATCCGTTCCGGGTTTTACGATTTTGATGTAAGTATCCGGGAATGGCAGGCCGATAGATCCTTCCTTGTACATGTGGGCAGGCGTCAGGCAGCAGGCTGTGACGGTTTCGGTCGTTCCGTACCCTTCCCGCACCTGAATGGTCGCCTTATGGTCATACAGGAATTTATCCAGCTTCTTTTTCAGCTCCACGGACAGAGAGTCGCCGCCGGAGAATACGCCTTTTAGACAACTCAGGTCCGCCCCATCCATGTCGTTCAGCCGCAGCAGCGCCTCATAGAGGGTGGGAACACCAGCAATGAAATTGCAGCGGTTTTTGACCAGGTCCTTGGCATAGCTCTTCGGCGTAAACCGGGGCACCAGAATGCACCGTCCCCCCTGGCTCAGCATCGTGTGGATACAGACGCCCAGGCCGAAGCCATGGAAGATGGGCATGGCGGAGAGCATCTTGTCACCGGGGCGGAACATGGGATTTGCCGCAATGACCTGCTGGCCCAGGGCATTGAAATTCAGATTGGTCAGCACAATGCCCTTAGACGTTCCGGTGGTGCCGCCGGAGTAGAGAATGACGGCGGGGTCATTTGCCTTGCGGCGGATACGGAAATTGTGCCCGCACTTATGCAGCGCCCTGAATTCCCTCCAGCGGATCACCGGCGCGTCCTCCGGCAGCTTGGGGATCTTCCTTCCCTCGGTCAGGGCATAGCCGACCTTCATAGCAGGAGAAAGGGCGTCCTGGATGGAGGTGATGATCAGATTGGAAATGCCGGTATTTTCCCGGATGGCCGCAAACTTGCCATAGAATTGATCCAGGGTAATGGCCGCAACCGCACCGGAATCCTTCAGATAAAATTCGATCTCCTTTTCTGCGGAAAGCGGGTGAATCATGCTGGCAATCCCGCCCACCAGATTGACCGCATAGAACATGTAAATCGCCTGGGGACAGTTGGGCATAGCGATGGTGACCTTGTCCCCTTCCCGGATCCCCAATGTTTTCAGCGCCTTGGCACAGGTTTCGGTTTCCCGGACAAGCTCCCGGTATGTAGTGGACCGTCCCATGAAATCAAAGGCGACACCGTCGGGATATTTCCGGGCAATGGCTTCCACCGCTTCAAACATCGTGCCCTGAAAATAGTCCAGGTGCATGGGAACGTCGCCCAAATGCGCTTTCCAGGGGGTTTTCACAGTAATTGCTTCCATCGTATCAGCACTCCACCTTTTCGTCCAAAGGCAGCTCCAGAAGCTCCGGGTTTTCCAAAAGGTGCTTCAGGAGATGAATGGTTTTGGAATAGTAATAGCCGTCGGCGATCCGCTCGTCGATGGTCAGACTCAAATTCACGCTTTGCCGCATGGTCATATTGCCATCGTCATCATAGTACGGGCGTTTCTTGATCAGGCCAATGGCGCAGAACACAGAATTGGTGCCCCAGTTGGTCATGTGGTGATAGCCCGCATCCAGCTTCAAGCTTCCCAGATTGGTCAGGACCGCAGAGCAATAATAGGGGTCTGTGGCAATGACAGACTGGGGCATCCAGCCATGGCGGTCCAAGAACCGGGCAGCAAAGCCGATCAGATGCTTGCCGGGGATTTTCTGGAGCATATCCATACTGGCGGTGGACGCGTCCTTGCTGTCACTACGGCAGAAGGATACCTGGCGGTAGATTTCCTCGTGGATGGTATCGATGGTGTCGCTGCCCTTTGCATAGATCCGGGCCAACGCTTCCCCGCCGTTGTCGGAAAAGACCTTCTTTACCGTAAACGCGGCGGTTATCTCGTTGCGCTGGTACATATTGCCGTTGACAATAAAGCGGTTCATCTCAGGCCTTAGGGTGATGGTTTTCAGCACCGCCGTCACGACAAGCTGAAACAGGTTGTATTTGTAAGCGGGATCACCGGCGTTTTTCTTCGCCAAGTATTCCTCTGCCCTGGTCAGATCGACCCGGATGTTCATACAGGCCTCATTGTCACAGCGGTTGGGATACATCAGCGGCATGATGTAGTGCATGGAATCAATGTTCCTCAGCAAAGTGCCGTCTTTTCTGTCTCCCCATATCTTACCCATTTTCTTTCGCTCCTTTTCTCTTATGTCTATAAAATACAAGCCACTCTGCCAGCAGGCACACCGGGACAGCGGCGAAAATGTCCACAACAGAATGCTGCTTTACAAACGCAACGGATATACAGATCAGCGCGGCCAGGGCCACAATCAGCGCCTTCCATGGTTTTGTCACGCTTTTTTCCCGCATCCAGGTGGAAGCGATCCCGATCGAATACGCCACATGCAGCGAAGGGCACACACCCGTATTGGTGTCCAGGGAGTAGATCAGCCCCACCAGCCGGGTCAGAAGATTATCCCTGGGGAACACCTCCGGACGAAGGTCCTGCCGGTTGGGAAAGAGGATGTAAACTGCCATCGCCACGACCTGGGTGATGATGATATACTTTTGCAGGTTCTTGAAATTTTCGACATTGTACAGAAGAAAATACAGCAGCGAGCCTACGATCAGCAAATACCACAGTACATAAGGGATGATGAACCATTCACAAAATGGGATCACATCGTCCAGCCTGCAGTGGACCGGATAACAAATCTCGGCGGGTATCAGGTTCTCTGTCAGAACATAGAGAATAAAGTATCCTATCCAGCCCGACAGCAGCTTCAGGTGCGAAAATCGCGGGTCATTGATCTTGGACAGCCGAAACCCGCTGTAATCAACCACCGGTTTTTTCATGCGTTTCCTCCTTGGAAAGATTGGTCGGATATTCCCGCTTGGGAATATTGTTATAGGGAACCACCCTGTGCTCCGGAAGGGAGCAGGCAATTTCCGTAATTTCCTTCATCAGGTATTCACAAATCCGCCTGCGCTCTTCCTCCATGGGATTTGCGGCGCAGAAGCGGATGGGCTTGCCAAGATACATCTTCCTCAGCGCTGGGGCAATATACAGCGGGACAAAGGCAAGCTCCTTTTTCGTCCGCTTATAGTAGAGCTTTGCAATGTCAATGAACTTGTCCTGAAATTCACAGAGGATGTGGTTGTGGGGCACATCATGCTCCGGAAATATGACGACCCGGGCGCCTTCCTGGAGTCTGGCCACCGTGGTTTTGAACGTCGAAAGGATCCTGGTGTCATGATAGACACCAATGGTGTCGGCATTGTTAAAAATACACACGGACAGCGGCGCAATGAGATACGACAGCAGCTTATAGAACCACCGGACGCCCTTGGGCTTACGGGACCAAAAATCCTGATAGGCATAGGCCGGCACTTCCTTCAAGTGCATCATTTGCCCGGCGCACCAGGTATAGTGCTTTCCCGGACAGTACAGCTCACAGGCAATGGGTCCATTCATTTGCGTATGGTTTCCAACGATGACCGCTTCCTCCTGCGGAAGGTTTTCCTCCCCCACGACCTCTATTTTGGGGTAGAACAGCCAAACCAGCCATTTGATGACCCGATAGACAGGGGAAATCTTTTTCTCATCCATCTGTATGTTCCTTTCACATTTGCTCAGCACTTGGCGTAAATCGTTCTTTAACATGTAATAGTAGAGGAAAACAGCGAATATGTCAAGAAAAATTAACGGAAGAGCTGCTCCGCGGCTTCCTCAGCGCTTTTTGAAAGCCAGATACCCCTCCAGAATCAGGGACGCGGCCACGGCATCCACCGTATCCTTCCGCTTTTTCCCGTGGTAATTGTGCTGGGAGAGGATATTGTGGGCTTCCACGGTGGTGCGGCGCTCATCCCACATGGTAACCGGCAGGCCTGTGGCCTGCCTCAGCTTTTCCGCAAATTCCCGGCACAGCTGCGCCCGGGGGCCTTCGGTGCCGTCCATATTCTTGGGCAGGCCAACCACGATCTCCCCAACCTGGTTTTCCTCCGCCAGGCGGACGATGCCGGCAATGGCTTTCTCCGTGTTGCGGCTGGGGACCACGGTAGCAGAGCCTACCAGCGTACACATCAGATCAGAGATGGCAACCCCCGTCCGGGCGTCGCCGTAATCGATTCCCATGATTTTCATTTTCCGTCTCTCCTTTTCCATTTGCCCCTATCATACTACAAAATCACCAAAAAATAAAGAAAAAAATGATTGACTTTGCCCTACCCCTGTGATAGAATGATTTCACCTGTGAAAAGGGCTTTTTTTGTGCGCCTTTTTCAGCTCCGGGCGGGAAATGTAGTTGCCCGCTTCCTAAATTCTTTTCTAGCCGGGGTGATACAGGGAGGCAATATTTAAGGAGGTGCCGTTATGCGCGTGAAAGTCACTTTGAGATGCTCTGAGTGCAAGCAGAGAAACTACAACACCATGAAGAACAAGAAGAACGACCCCGACCGTCTCGAAATGAAGAAGTACTGCAGATTCTGCAGAAAGCACACCGTTCACAACGAGACCAAGTAAGGAGGGTCTTTCAATCATGGCTGAAGTCAAAAAGGAAAACTGGTTTAAGAGAACCTGGGGCAAGGTCCGCAAGTACTTCCGCGAGCTGCGCAGCGAGCTGAAGAAGGTCGTTTGGCCCACTTACCAGCAGGTTCTGAAAAATGCCGCCATCGTCGTCGGCTGTGTCGTTGTGGTCGGCGTCTTTATCTGGCTGTTCGACTTCGTCGCACAGGTCGGCATTGACGCTCTCATCAGCGCGTTCCACTAAGGTACTGCGTCATGGCGGAAACTGCAAAATGGTATGTAGTGCATACCTACTCCGGTTATGAAAACACCGTAAAGGCTACCATCGAAAAGACGGTGGAATCCCGTCAGCTGCACGATCAGATCCTGGCCGTTTCCATTCCCTTGGAAACCGTCACGGAAATCACCGAAACCGGCGCCAGCAAGACCTACGACCGCAAGGTCTACCCCGGCTATGTGCTGGTGAAAATGGTCTACAGCGATGATACCTGGCATGTTATCCGGAATATCCGGGGAGTGACCGGCTTCGTCGGCACTTCCAGCAACGATCCCACCCCCTTGACCGAAGATGAGGTCTATGCAATGGGTGTGGAGAAGAAGGAGATCATCGTCAACTACAGCGTGGGCGATACCGTCCGCATTCTGGACGGCCCGCTTAGCTCCTTCACCGGCACTGTGGAAAGTGTCGATATCGATCAGAATACGGTCAATGTGGTGGTTTCCATGTTTGGCCGTGAGACCTCCGTCGAGTTTGAGCTTGACCAAGTGGAGGTCGTATCCCAATAAACGCATCGGATCGATTTTTCGATCGGAACGTGGGAGGGGCGCAAGCCCCGCAAAACATGCGGCTAACGCATATTACCACATTTTATTCAGGAGGTGCTTATTATGGCACAGAAAGTCACTGGCATTATCAAACTGCAGATCAACGCCGCTAAGGCAACTGCTTCTCCCCCTGTCGGCCCCGCTCTGGGTCAGCACGGCGTGAACATCGCGGCTTTCATCAAGGAGTTCAACGCCCGCACCAAGGACATGGAGGGCTATAAGATCCCCGTCGTCATCACTGTTTACGCTGACCGCAGCTTCACCTTCATCACCAAGACTCCTCCGACCCCCATGCTGATCATGAAGGCCATCGGTCTGGAGAAGGGCTCCGGCGTCCCCAACAAGACCAAGGTCGGCACCATCACCAAGGCTCAGATCGCTGAGATCGCCAAGACCAAGATGCCTGACCTGAACTGCCCCACTCTGGAGGCAGCGGAAAGCCAGGTTGCCGGTACCTGCCGCTCCATGGGCGTTACCGTCGTCGATTGATAGTTACCGGTCCGGGCAGGTTAGACCCGGAAATGTGGGAGGATTTTTCCGCATCACCACGATAAGGAGGAAAATTAAATTGTTTAGAGGCAAAAAATATCAGGAGAGCGCGAAGCTGATCGACCGCTCCACACAGTATGACCCCAACGAAGCCCTGGATCTGGTTGTGAAGGGCGCTTCCGCCAAGTTCGACGAGACCGTCGAGCTGCACATCAAGCTTGGCGTTGACTCCCGTCACGCCGACCAGCAGGTTCGCGGCGCCGTGGTTCTGCCCAACGGCACCGGCAAGACCCGCCGGGTTCTGGTTTTCGCCAAGGATGCCAAGGTCGAGGACGCCAAGGCTGCCGGCGCCGACTATGTCGGCGGCATGGAGCTGGTGGAGAAGATCACCAAGGAGAACTGGTTTGAGTTCGACGTGGTCGTCGCTTCCCCCGACATGATGGGCATTGTGGGCCGTCTTGGTAAGGTTCTGGGCCCCAAGGGCCTGATGCCCTCCCCCAAGGCCGGCACCGTGACCCCCAACGTGGGCGCTGCCGTCAAGGAGATCAAAGCCGGTAAGGTCGAGTACCGTCTGGACAAGACCAACATCATCCACTGCCCCATCGGCAAGGTGTCCTTCGGCACCGAGAAGCTGGCTGAGAACATGGACACCCTGGTCAAGGCTATCGTGAAGGCCAAGCCCGCCGCCGCCAAGGGCCAGTATATCAAGTCCTGCACCGTGGCCTCCACCATGGGCCCCGGCGTCAAGGTCTCTACCGCCAAGTACCTGTAATTCAGGCGATACATTACCCCGGATGCGTTTTGCATCCGGGGTTTTGCTTTTCCGGCATTATGGATTAACTGAGGTTGCCGTTGGCATCACAGGAAAGGGTGAGATTTACAGGGACTTCGCTTACCGTTACTCCGAGCACCTTTTCCCCTAATGTCGCAGTTCCATATGCGGTATTTCCGCTTCTACTGGCGGATTTCGAAATAACATACCATGCAGAATCATAAATTGTTACATCTATACTGGCAGATGTACACGTTGCACTTGTTCCATTGTAACTGAACTTTCCTGTCAATATAGCTTGCCACTTTGTTGTTCCACTGCTTCCGTAATATGTTCTCGTTTTCGTGCCTGTAATTGTTCCAGTGGCACGTACACCATTTATTTCAATCATTTCTGTCATATAACTGCCATCATCGAAATATCCCACAACGGTTTCCTCATTCTCTTCCTTTGCCATGCAGCCTATTGAAATTATCGGAAAGATGACTGCCAGCAACACGGCAAAACATAGAATTCGCTTCATTCCTTTATCCTCCTTCACATTTTATTATTCATTTTCTATTATTTCTTGAATAACACCAACTTCGTCTATGTAATATCCTTTCACATTTTCAACATGACGCAGATATGCTCGCGTTACAACGCTTGCCCATAGCAACACAATGATAGCAGCTGTAATCGCTACGCAATAAACAATTCTTCGCTTTATCCGCAAATCCCGAAGCAGCTCCCCGGTTTCCATTTCGTCTACGTAGGACGCGGCAATCTGCTGGGGCGTGCCAAATCTGGCCAATAACTTATCATAGTCCGCTCCTGGCTTTTCTGCAAGGTATTCCGTAATGGTACTGCCGATTTTCTCCAGGATACCCCGTTTCAGCTTTCTGGAGCAGGGCAGCCAGCTCCGTACCTCCCGGAGATAGCGCCGTGCCGCCCTATTTCGCATCCTCATGGTAACCACTCCCTTTTATGATTTGAGAAATCCCCTGCGTAATTTCCTCGTACTCCCGTACAAGCTCCTTCTGCCGCTGCTCGCCGGCCGGTTCCAGGTGATAGTAAACCCGGGTCATGCGCTTGCCCACCTGCACCCTCCGGTCAGAGATCAGCCCCTGATCCACCAGCTTATACAGTACCGGATATAGCGACCCCTCCTGGGTGATGATCCTGCCGCCGCTTTGCCGCGCTGTTTCCTGCACCAGCTGATAGCCGTACATGTCCTCCTGTTTCAGCAATGTCAGAAGCACCAATGACATAATCCCCCGGCGAAAGCTGTTTTGAGTGCTGTCCCCAGCCATATTTGACCTCCATTTCTGTGATTAATTATTATATATCATAATATCTTTTGAATTTCAATACTTTTTTTACAAAAATAAATATTGACATAAGCTTCTGGATATGCAATAATATAAAATATCAATAGGAAAGGACTGATACCGATGGGAAAGTATACACTTATACACGAACAAGTCCCTATATTCCAATAGTAAACAAAGTATAATAGAAAGATGCGGTGATATTTATGAAAAAAATCTTAGGCTTTTCCATCGTTCTCGTACTAATCCTTTCCTTATGCGGTTACGCGTACGCTTCCGAAATAACTTTCAACTTTGATGACGATTCTACGGTTTTAACCGAGAAAATATCGATTGATGAAATTACTGTTGTTCCTCTTACCGAAGTTTCCGCAGGCAAATCGGCCGATGCAGAAAAAAATTCCAATTTTGACGACGATTCTATGATTTTAACCGAAGAAATATCGATTGATGAAATAACTATTGTCCCTATTACCGAAGTTTCCGTAGGTAGATCGGCCAATGCCTATCGCAGACTGGAATTTGCGGGCTGTACACAAAATGGTGTTTGGACAAATATGGAAACCTATTTTATCGCGGATGGAGAAAACGCGGTACTGGACGTAGATGTATGTGTTTGGGTGCCCGAAACCAATGATCTTCACATTGGCTTCTACGATCCTGAGGAAGGGATTGGCCATTACAAGGTGAAATCCGGAGGAAACATTAGCGGGAAAAATACTTTCCATAACCTTCCCGGCGGCGACTACTGGGTATATATCCGAAATGTAGGCAAACCAACGCTTTCTACCGGATACATGCTTTATAATGTAGGTTAGAGGACATATTTCGCCTTCCCTGCGTTTTTATAAACCACAGCACAGTAGCATAGATACATCGCAGTAAGACAATGTTGACAAATCATTTTTAATATGCAATGATAGGACTATAATGGTACAGGTATCTACATCCAGGTCTATGATGACGGTACCACAGCCACTCCCTTGTGTTTCATTGGTCCAAGGTAATAGGGCACATTTCTCATACCAGGTACATAACCAAATTTAAGGAGAGTGATGAAAATGGAAAGTTGGAAGAACCGAATTTGGTGGATTGCGTTCTTTGTAGGACTGGCTATTACAGTTTTAGGCTTATATCTGAGTTTGTTCAACGGCAATCCAGTTGGCCGCACTGTCACTAATGTGGGTATCCTAGTCCTGTGGACATCATATTATATGCCCAGTTTGCTGCGGTCCGGGAAAAAGTGGAAGCCCATCTTCGCCTGGGGTGGAAATCTGATTGCGTTGGCCTTTATTTTATGTGGCTATTTTTTCCGTGAATCGGCAGTTGGGAATATTATGGGATATGTCGGATTCCCTGTAGCCATAGTTATATGGCTTGTAACGAGGTTGGATGAACCTGTTTGCTGAAAGAAAACGCAAGTATATCATTTACTTACTAATTAGTATTTACCCAAGAAGTAAGTTGAAATAAAGAACCGAATGCACCCCATTTGATAACATTTTATTTTCCGAATTGTTAAATGAGGCGAAAAAGGATAAACTGCAAATGAAAGTTTTGATTCAAAAACAATACGAAATTGAATTGGTGGAATTTCAGCAGGATGAGAATCGTTTCGCCCTCAAAGTTGCCTATTCCATGAAGCAATATCCCGGTCTCATATCCACTATGCAAGACTTCTTCATGAAACATGAGCCAATCTCTATCCAATGGGCACAAGGCGATAGCAAGGCAATACTGGATGAATTTGGCTTTGGGTGGTATCATCTTCCTGAAGACACCCCCAATGACGTTCCACTTGGTAATACTTATGGAGAACTTGCAAAGGGCATTCCCCCGGAAAAACGGAAAGAATTTGTAATGACCCATGCATGTGGAGAAATCAAAGGGCATTTCATCGAAATCCATGGACATGACATCCCTTAATAATTAAGAATCCTATAAGATATTCCCCTTCCTACACTTTAATTAATCGCATTTCCACAGCATAAACGCATCGCAGTAAGACGTGGAAAAAGGCTCCCCTTTCGCGAAAGGGGAGCTGTCGCCGTCCAAAGGGCGGTGGGAATCCCGTGACGGAAGCAGGATTTTGTAGTAGTCTTAATCTGCATTGATTGGCTGCTGCGCACAGCCATTGGTGCAGCAGCCAACGAAGGTGTTACTTTCTTGTCGCCGAACAAGAAAGTAACCAAAGAAGCCGGCCTAGGAGCGGCGCTGAGAGTCGCGCTCCCGCGCGCCAAAGCCGCCCTCTCCTAGGAACCTCTCCCGGCGCGCACTTGATAGGTACCTCATTTCATAACCGTCGAGAGTCTATTCTGCGTATCGCCCTGCTGACAGCGGGCTGTGAAACGACGCCCGCTCTGCCGGGGGTGTAGGGTAACATCAATTTACACCGCAGAATAAATTACACCTAGATTTTTTCCCGACGGATTGAAAATTTTTTTAGCATATGGTAAACTACCACCATACACAACCTAATAAGAGGTATCAACTATGTTTTTCCCGAAAATCATACGCTGGGTTTACGAACGGCGTGCTTCCATAACTTTACTTCTTCTGCTTTGCAGGATTGCATTGGATATTGTGCGGTGGGTATTCCCCCAAGGGGTGGTATTTACCCATTTTTATCCTGAATTGACTTTGATCCTGGCGGTTCTGTTTGTGTCTTTTGGGCTGCTTTGTCCAGTCGTTTGGCTCGTGGCAGTCAAAAAGAAGCTGGCCGGGCCGGAGCAGACGCCGAAAGAGGAATTTCTGGCGTTTTTGGAGATGGTGGTCATTCCGCCGCTGATGGCATTCGAAGCCGTTTTATCCGTTTTGAAAGTTTTCTAAAAATAACGCTTGACAAATGCGTACTTCCCTGTTATTATATTTGAGTTGCCAAAGACAGCAGGTGCCGCAAGGCGTAAGTCCTGCCGAGGTGCGCTGAATAAGATTTTTCTGCGTGTCTTTCTGTCTTCTGGCAGGAAGACACTTTTTATTTTCGGAGGTGAAAATTATGCCCAACGCTAAGGTTCTTGAGAGCAAGAAGGCAGTCGTTGAGTCCCTGACCGGCAAGATCCAGGACGCTTCTTCCGTGGTCTTTGTTGACTACAAGGGAATCACTGTCGCTCAGGATACCGAGCTGCGTAAGCAGTTCCGTGAAGCCGGTGTCGAGTACTCCGTTGTGAAGAACACCCTGACCAATTTCGCCACTAAGAAGGCTGGCTACGATTTCTCTGAGGTTCTGAACGGTACCACCGCCATGGCTTCCACCACCGGCGACCCCATCGCCCCTGCCCGCATCGTCTGCGAGTTTGCCAAGAAGAACAAGACCTGTAAGATCGCCATCAAGGGTGGCATTGTGGAAGGCTCCGTGCTGTCCGCTGACCAGCTGAACGGCTTCGGTGAGCTGCCCAGCAAGAATGCCCTGGTCGCATCTGTTCTGGGTACCTTCCTGGCACCTATCTCCAGCCTGGCCTTCGTCCTGGATCAGATCCGGA
>JAUNJE010000036.1 GCA_030533415.1 Eubacteriales bacterium
TCTCCTTGGAGACGGACTTGTAGCGCTTGCCGTCCAGCACGTTGCGGACAGCCTGAACGCCGACCATCTGGGAGGTGGGGGTGACCAGGGGAGGATAACCCATATCCGCGCGGACCTTGGGCGTCTCCACCAGGACCTCGTCGAAGCGGTCCAGAGCGTTGACCTGCTTCAGCTGGCTCAGCAGGTTGGAGAGCATGCCGCCGGGGATCTGGTAGGTCAGACACTGGGTGTCGGTGGCCATGGACTTGGGCATCAAAGTGCCGTCCTTAATGAACTCATCGCGGACACCCTTGAAGTAGTCGGCCATCTTCTTGGTGCAGGCATCGTCCAAATCGACCTCGTAGCCCAGCTGGCGCAGCGCGTAAGCCAGGGTCTCGGTAGCGGGCTGGGAGGTGCCGCCGGAGAAGGGGGAGATGGCGGTGTCGATGATATCCACGCCGGCTTCCACTGCCTTCAGGTAGGTCATGAAGGCCAGACCGGTGGTAGAGTGGGTGTGCAGGTCGATGGGCAGGTCGGGGGTGGCGTCCTTGATGGCGGAAACCAGGTCGTAGGCCTCCTGGGGACCCATGATGCCGGCCATATCCTTAATGCAGATGGTGGAAGCGCCCATGGCCTTCAGCTCCTTGACCATCTCGACATACTTTTTATGGGTATGCACGGGAGAGGTGGTGTAGGAGATGGTGCCGGACGCAATGGCGCCCGCGTTGACGGTGGCCTCCATAGCGACCTTCAGGTTGTTGGTGTCGTTCAGCGCGTCGAAGATACGGATGATGTCAATGCCGTTCTCCACAGCCTTCTTGACGAACAGCTTGACAAAGTCATCGGGATAGTGGGAGTAACCCAGAACGTTCTGACCGCGCAGCAGCATCTGCAGCTTGGTGTTGGGGGCAGCTGCACGGATCTTGCGCAGGCGCTCCCAGGGGTCTTCGTTCAGGTAACGCAGGCAGACGTCGAACGTGGCGCCGCCCCAGCACTCGATGGCGTAGTAGCCGACCTTGTCGATGGTCTCCAGCATGGGAGCGAACTTATCGAAGGGCAGCCGGGTTGCGATCAGAGACTGGTTCGCGTCACGCAGCACAGTCTCCACAAACTGAACTTTTTGAGCCATTTTGTAGTAACCTCCGTAGATTGGATTTAGAGTGGACACGTCAAAACCCTTGCCGCGGCCGGGTAAACGGCATGGCAAAAACTTTTGACCCATCCTGATATTTTAAGCCAACAGCAGGAAAAAGCCCGCAGCTGGTTAAAAATAAAATAAGTGAAAAAGATAAAAAACGTTCCGGCAGATGGCGCTTATCAAAGAATTTTCGGAGAAATTCCCGAAGAAGCCCCAACCTTCACCAAATACATATTAACATATCGGGGTATAAATGTAAATAGGTTTTTTCCTCTTCTCGGTATAAAAATATCGTTTTCTTTGGTGCATCTTTACTGGGCAAAAACGCAAATAGCGGGTTGGCATCCCACTTTGGCTGGTAAAATTTCTGCCCTCTGGAAACCGGCATACCCGGGGAATCCCCGCCGCTTCACAAAAAATTTTCAGTTTCTATATTGATTTTTATTTATCGATAGTGTAATATAGAATTGCAAACTGTGGGACACCAAATTGAAAAATTGAGGAAACCTGGTTTTTATGCAGTAATTACTTTTAATGAAAGAGGTTATAAGTATTATGGCACAGATCGATTTGCGTAAGCATGGCATCACCGGCACCACTGAGATCGTCCACAACCCCTCCTATGAGGCGCTGTTTGAGGCCGAGATGGACCCCACCCTGGAAGGCTACGAAAAGGGTCAGGTCAGCGAGCTGGGTGCAGTCAACGTTATGACCGGCGTCTACACCGGCCGTTCCCCCAAAGACAAGTACATCGTTATGGACGAGAACTCCAAGGATACCGTGTGGTGGACCTCCAAGGAGTTTGCCAACGACAACCATCCCATGAGCGAGGAAGTCTGGGCTACCGTCAAGGACCTGGCTATGAAGGAGTTGTCCAATAAGAAGCTGTACGTCGTGGATGCTTTCTGCGGTGCCAACGTCGACACCCGGATGAGCGTCCGCTTCATCGTGGAGGTCGCATGGCAGGCTCACTTCATCAAGAACATGTTCATCGCGCCTTCCGAGGAAGAGCTGGAAAACTTCGAGCCTGATTTCGTGGTCTACAACGCCTCCAAGGCACAGGTCGAGAACTACAAGGAGCTGGGCCTGAACTCCAGCACCTGTGTTGCCTTCAACATCACCTCCCGTGAGCAGGTCATCCTGAACACCTGGTACGGCGGCGAGATGAAGAAGGGCATGTTCTCCATGATGAACTACTATCTGCCGCTGAAGGGGATCGCTTCCATGCACTGCTCCGCCAACACCGACATGAACGGCGAGAACACCGCCATCTTCTTCGGCCTGTCCGGCACCGGCAAGACCACCCTGTCCACCGATCCCAAGCGTCTGCTGATCGGCGACGACGAGCACGGCTGGGACGACAACGGCGTGTTCAACTTCGAGGGCGGCTGCTACGCCAAGGTCATCAACCTGGACAAGGACTCCGAGCCTGACATCTACAACGCCATCAAGCGCAATGCCCTGCTGGAGAACGTCACCCTGGATGCGGACGGCAAGATCGACTTCGCTGACAAGTCCGTCACCGAGAACACCCGTGTGTCCTACCCCATCAACCACATCCAGAACATCGTCCGTCCCGTTTCCTCCGCTCCCGCGGCCAAGAACGTGATTTTCCTGTCCGCCGACGCTTTCGGCGTTCTGCCCCCCGTGTCCATCCTGACTCCCGAGCAGACCCAGTACTACTTCCTGTCCGGCTTCACCGCAAAGCTGGCCGGTACCGAGCGCGGCATCACCGAGCCCACCCCCACCTTCTCCGCCTGCTTCGGCCAAGCCTTCCTGGAGCTGCATCCCACCAAGTACGGCGAGGAGCTGGTCAAGAAGATGGAGGCCAACGGCGCCAAGGCCTACCTGGTCAACACCGGCTGGAACGGCACCGGCAAGCGTATCACCATCAAGGACACCCGCGGCATCATCGACGCCATCCTGTCCGGCGACATCCTGAAGGCCGAGACCAAGAAGATTCCCATGTTCGACCTGGAGGTCCCCACCTCTCTGCCCGGCGTGAATCCCGCCATTCTGGACCCCCGGGATACCTACGCCGACGCCTCCGAGTGGGAGACCAAGGCACAGGATCTGGCTTCCCGGTTCGTGAAGAACTTCGTCAAGTACACCGGCAACGACGCCGGCAAGGCCCTGGTGAAGGCCGGTCCCCAGCTGTAATTCAGCGCATAATATCCCAAATCCCCCGGCAGAGCAATCTGCCGGGGGATTCTTATGCATTTGTTTTTCCGTGAAGGTGTCCCCCCCAGTACTGCGGCGAGGTCCAGTGCAGTAGTTATGGCCAGCAGCAAAATAGCGTCGTGAACTACTGCGTCTATAGTATCCATCAGCGCTGCCCAGTCGCTTAAGGCCACCCGGCGCTGAACTTCCAAAAGCTGCCCGGCCAGCGAAACGCTGCAAGCGGTCAGACTGAAAAGTACGTACCAGAGGCAGCCGTTTTTACAGATGGCGGCAATTCCCAAGCCCAGGGCAAGCAGGCCTAGTGCAAAGCTCAATGCATTATACATGGGAGGTCCTCCCTACCTGCTGTTGGTATCAGGCAGAATCTCTGCCTGCTCTCTCTCCGCCGGATAGTTCGTCAGGACCCTGTCAGAGGCGGCTTTGCTGTAGTTCCAGTCCCGGAACTCCTCCACTTCGGCGCATTTCCATGAGAGAATGTCCCTAGCCTGCTGGGCCACATCCGGATTTCCGTCGCCGGCCAACTCCTCGAGATAGGGTACTGCCCCGTAGCTCAGATTTCCCAGATGGGCCATGTCGATCTCCTCCAGGCGGCCGTCCTGATAGGCGCGCACGTTGTACCGGGCCACCTGGGTGTCCACATCCACCCAGAAAACCAGCGTTCCCAGCACCAGGGCGGCTATGACCACCGCTTTCATGTAGGGGAACGCGGGCCGAAACAGCCACACGGATACCAACACGGCGGTGACTGCCAGCCAGACCATGATCACCTCGGTCAGCACCCGCAGCCGGGTCAGGCCGTAGCTGCCGATGTAGAGCAGCATTTTTGCACTGGCTGTGGCAATGAGGAACAAGGTCACGATGCCAAGCACCAGGCAGAGCAGCCGGGTCAGCCGGGGCGCATTTTCCCTCTTCTCCACCAACCCCATGGCAAAGCACATCAGCCCCAGGTTGATCGCGCTGAGCCAGGCCATTTCAAAAAAGCCCCGGCGGGCATACTGGGCAAGGGTATATCCTTCGGGAAGGATTCCCGAAAATCCGCCGCCGAGATAAGCCAGCTGGCTCAGCAGGTACACGCAGTAGACCAGGCCCGCAGCGGAAAGAAGGATATTTACGGTGACGGGATTCATGCCGTGAAAGCGGCTTTCCCCGGACGGCCTTTTTTCGGCGTACTTCAGCCCCGACCCCCTGGCGTACAGGACCCACCCGGCCAAGATGCCCATGACCAGGGAACAAAACGGCTCTGACCAGTCCATATCCGGCAGTAGGTCCATCAGCCCCTCGAAGGCGGCATCCGCACGCATCAGAAGGACGGTCATAACCGCCGCCACCGGCAGGGCAATGGCCAGGCCCAGTACCGCTGCGCCTCCTTTTTTCCCGGAGGCTTCCGCGTTTTTCCGGGCGTCGTTCAGTCCCCGGAGAGAGGCGCCCATGCTGCCCATGCCCACAACGAAGAAGGTTCTTGGCGCGTCCAGCACCGAGCCGATGCCGCCGGGACTGCGGCGGTTCTGCCCGGCGGCAAGGCAGAAACTTTCATTCACCGCAAACAGCAGAAACAGCAGCATTACAAATTTGACAAAGCTGTCGGAGGACCGGGCAAATCCGGCGGCGATGATGCCGCTGAACACCAGCAGAGAGCCGCTGTACCGGTCAAAGCGGCAGCCTCCGGCCAGAAGATACCAAACGGAGCAGCCGATGGTGGCCAGGCTGCCTATGGCAAAGCCCAGGTTAAAGCCGCCGTAGAGAATGCCGTTCCACAGAAACACGCTGCAAACCAGCAGAGCCGCCCCGAAACGCAGCTCCCGTTTTCCGGCAGGATAACGGCGCACCGGCAGGGGCCGGGGAAACATATCATTTTGTCCGTCCATTTGAATCGCTCCTTTCGTTTGTTCCTATTGCGGATTCCACACATATTCCGGTTCCAGACCCTCCGGAATGACGGTGACCCGTTCCTCCTTGTACAAAATTGCGCCGCCGTCCACCGTCAGATAGTTGGCAATCCACGCCTCGGGCGGATAGTCCTTGTACACACTGACAATATCCTCCGTATTTCCATCAATACAGCCCACCGGCGCTCCGCAGTCCGCCTTTGAAACCACGCAGAAGGGGACATAGGTCCTGTCCTCCCAAAGGATCGCCATATATCCGTCCCTCTCCACCGTCTGCACGGAGGGGAGCGTCTGCTTCCCCCCGCAGCCGCACAGCAGCAAAAGGAGAAAGATAAGCAGGAATCTGCTGATTTTTCTCACGGATATTCTCCCCCTTTCCATGATCACCGCTTCCAGGGATCGTCGTCCTCCACGAACTCAAACAAATCCCCCGGCTGGCATTGCAGCTCCCGGCAAATGGCGTCCATGGTGCTCATGCGCACGGCCTTGGCCTTGCCGGTTTTCAGGATAGACAGGTTCGCGGGGGTGATCCCCACCCGGTTTGCCAGCTCCAGGGAGGTCATTTTCCGTTTGGCCAGCATCATGTCCAGATTTACAATAATCGCCATGGGCCACCTCATACCGTCAGGTCGTTTTCTTCCCGGATCTCCACGGCGGCGGCCATGACGTTTTTGACCACGCTGACCACCAGGGCCAGAAACGCCATAATAACCGCCAGGAAGCACAGAGGGGGATAGAAAAAGGATGCGGGCAGGCAGATCAGGCTCACCCCCGCACAGCACCAGCGGATGCGGCGGATGAAGCGGACATTGTTCAAAATAAACACCTGCTCTGCCAAAATATTTCCGATCAGCCGGTCAATGCAAAACAGCGCATACAGCACCACAGGTACGCAGCAGTAAAAGCCCGCAAGGATCGCCGCCGCGCCCCAAGGCCCCAGGGACCGGAGCCGCTGATACCAGTTCAGCAGAGCGGGCATGGCAAATACCAGCAGACAGATCAGCACAGCCAGAAAACGGCTGCACCAGCGTGTGATTTTCGCAGACAGCTTTGTATTCATGCAAACACCTCCATGTAGGGAGAGTTTACCATAGTAATTATCGAAAGTCAATAATAATTTCTCAAATTTCGAAAATTTCTCTCTGGTGAAAATGAATTTTAGTCACAGAACTTCATACGAACTTAATATTTTCCCACTTTTTTCTTTAACATCTTGCCGGTACAATAATATCAAACGATACAAAAACTTCTTCCTTTGATTCTCATCTTTTTCATTTTTTCCTCTCCTCTTTTCTTGTTGCAAAAACCGCGGCCGTTTGGCTGCGGTTTTTGCATGCCGCCTTTGCGGCAGTATAAATCCATCGCCTCTGGGAAATCTAGCCAGAGGTGATTTTTTGATATTATCTTATTTGCGTACCATATTTCTGTATGTGGTACTGATTTTCTGCGTCCGCCTGATGGGAAAGCGGCAGATCGGGGAAATGGAGCCGGCGGAATTCGTGGTGACCATGCTGCTGGCAAACCTGGCCTCCATCCCCATGCAGGATGGCGCCATTCCGCTGTATTCCGGCCTTGTCCCCATCCTGACGGTGCTGGGGACTGAGCTGGTGCTGTCGGGGCTGATCCTGCGCAGTGTGGTGTTCCGCCGGTTTCTGTGCGGCAAGCCGGTGATCCTCATCGACAACGGAAAAATCGTGCAGGAGAATCTGCGCCGCACCAGGGTAACGCTGGATGAACTGACAGGGCATCTGCGGGAAAAGGATGTGCTGGACATCTGCACGGTGCAGTATGCCATTTTGGAGACGGACGGAAACCTTTCCGTTTTCCCCTACCCCAAGGAGCGGCCCGCCAGCGCCAAGGACGCGGGAATCCATCCAAAGCACCAGTTTCTGCCGGTGACCATCATCGAGGACGGCTACCTGTCCCTGGAAAACCTGAAGCGGGCCGGAAAGGACGAACGCTGGCTCAAGCAGGTCCTGCGGGAACACAGCGCCCACCCAAAGGATACGCTGCTGCTCACCGTTGACGCGTCGGATAAGGTATTCTGGCTGGGAAAGGAGTTCGGCGTATGAAGCGGAGCTGGATTGGGCTTGCCATGCTGGTGGTGCTGCTGGCCGCTTCCCTGCTGGTGACCTGGGGGATGGACCGCATTCACGACCCCATTGCCCAGAAGCTGGAAGACGCGGCAGACTACGCCCTGGCCGGAGATTGGGACAGGGCGGCGTCCCTGGCTTCCGGAGCCGGAACGGATTGGAAAAAATGGGCACATTTTCGGGGCTGCTTTGCTGACCACAGCCCCATGGAGGAAATCGACGCCGGTTTCGCGGAGCTGGAGGTTTACAGCATTACCCGGGAAGCAACGGACTTTGCCGCCTCCTGCGGCTCCCTGGCCCGGAAGGTGTCAGCGGTGGGAGAGGCCCATAACCTGGTCTGGTGGAACCTTTTTTGAGTTAGGAGTTGAACGTGGGGCGTTGGGAGTGAGATGATGCGGATATTCTCAATATTTGTCATCCTGGGCCGCTTGCCCAGGACGACAACGCTTGCAGGAAACATGTAGCAGCGGGACAGCTCCTCACTGCTGTGCCGTTCCCCGGGCCAAGGCTACGATGGCCTTTGCCAGCTGCTCCGCGGCCAGCATGGCTTCGGCATGGCTATTTCCGGCCGCGCCGACCTCAATGAGCAGTCCGCCGCTGCACAGGTCCTGGTTAAACCGGGAGGCCCTGAGCTGCAAAGGCCGGGTGATGCCGGGGGTCTGGGTCTCCAATTGGGCATGGAGCTTTAGGGCAAGGCTCAGGTTCTCTTCGTATTGGTCGTGGTTTGCCCCCAGCACCAGCATAAGCTGGGCGGAGGCCTGTCCATCGACACTGGCCAGCGTGCGCAGCTGCCCTCCCCCACTCTCCACGGCATCCCGGTGGAGATCCAGCACCATTTGAATGGTGGGGTATTCCTCAAGGTACGCCTGAATGGATTTCCGGGCATCGGTGTAGGAGCCGTTGTAGGAGGGATAGTCGTGAAGCTCCCGGTCCTGGATGGCAGTAATGCCGTTCTGCGCCAAAAGCTCCAGCACCCGCTGTCCGATGGAGAGCATGTTGTAATTTTCGTCCAGAGTACGCCAGGAGGCAGTTTCCTGGTAGGTTTCCCCATTTTTGGTGTAGCTTTCCGTGGAATGGGTGTGCAGGATCAGGACGCTTGGCTCGTCCCCCAGCAAATTCCACTCCAAAGGTTTTTCCAAAAGCGCCCCGATATCGGGCTTTTTTGTGCTGGCATAGTACACATCGACGATTTCCGGATCGGAAAAGGACGGAAGGGGCGCTTCGGTAGCTTCCGGGATCGCAGGCGCCGGAGATTCCATGAAATTCGGCGAAAACGCCTCAGAATACGGCGAAAACCGGACGTCACGTCCGGTTTCTAAATATGTCAGGAAGGCGGCGGTATTCGGTTGTGTCAGCCAGGAAACGACCTTCACCGGCGCGCCTGAGGAAAAGAAACGGAACACAAGCGCGCAAAGGATGGCCGCAAAGCCCACCCGGCGGGCGCGATGCTGCTGGTCCAATACCCTGCCCCCTTTTTTGGAAGTTAAAAGTTTCATGAAAAGTGAGGAATTAGGAGTGAGGAGTGAGGAGTTAAAAGTGAAGAGTTGAGAGTTGAGAGTGAAGAGAAGGAAATATTTACAGCAAGCACCGCCTGGCAGACTAAGCGCAATTCCTCACTCCTAACTTCTCACTCCTCACTCTCCGCTCTCCCCTCTTCACTCTCACTGCAAACGGATTTGTCTTTCCATTTGGGCCGGGAACGAAGCTCTATGCGGAGCTTTTGGAAAAATTCCGTCAGCAGCGCGCCGCATTCGGCCTCCCGAACGCCAAATTCCACCTGCGGATGGTGGTTAAAGCGCATGTCAAACAGGCTGCAAACCGAACGGACCGCGCCGCATTTTTTGTCGCCGGCGCCGTAGACCACCCGGGGAATCCGGGCGTTGAGGATGGCTCCGGCACACATGGGGCAAGGCTCTAAGGTGACGTACAGCGTACATTCCCACAGCCGCCAGCCCCCCAGGCGGCGGCAGGCCTCGGAAATGGCTTCGATTTCCGCATGGGCCAGGGCAGACTTGTCCCCCTCCCGGCGGTTGCGCCCCCGGCCTACGATTTCGTCCCCCCGGACAATGACGCATCCCACGGGGACCTCCCCGGCGTCGAATGCTTCCTTCGCAAGCTTCAGCGCTTCGTCCATATAAAACAGGTCATCCATGATATCCTCTCCTTTTCCGATATCATAACCGAATCCCGGGAAAATGGGAAGAGGAAACTGGCATCAGTATAGCAGAAATGGCGGGAAAATTTTGCCGAACACCGTCCGACTGACGGAAGGCCGGCAATGTGGTATGCTTGGGGCAGAAAACGAGGAAAGGTTGATGCCCAATGTTTGAATCCACACTTTTTATCGATCCCCAGGCCGCCCTGCCCGCCTGCTTCTGTCCGGTCTGCGGCGGCGAGTGCTACGGTCCCGGCTGCATCTGCATCCGCTGTGAAAGGAGGGGCCTATGACACTGGCAGAGTTGAGCCTATGCTATGAAGCGGCTGCCGTTCCCCTGCGCCTGCGCCTCAGGGAACTGCGGCAAAAATTGGCAGCGGCGGAGGACCCGGAGGAGATCTGGCATCTCAAGCGCCGCATTGGGGAGCTGACGCCCATGCTGACCCAGATGAACGAGCTTGCGGAGCTGACCGCCCGGTATTATGAAAGGGGGTATTACCGCAGTGAAAAATATACTCTATGAGGGTTATCTCGGCCCCCGTCTGCCCAAGGAAGTGCAGCTAAAGCGGGTGCAGCGGGTGATCCGGGAGGAACTGACCCAGGCCCAGCGGGAAACGCTGATGGCCCATTATTTTCAAAAGCAGACCGTGACCCAGATCGCCCGGGAACGGGGCGTGAACAAAAGCACGGTGAGCCGCACCCTGAAGCGGGCGGAAGAGAAGCTGCGGCGTTTTTTGAAATATTAGTGTACTTACAAAGCGTTTCAGGGCGGGGCCATGTCCCCGCCCTCAGAGTGTCGAAAAAGTAAGTTCAAACGTAGAAGTTTACCAATTTGCATTGCACCAAAGCCTCCCTTGTGCAAAGGGAGGTGGGGCGGCGTAAGCCGCCTCGGAGGGATTGTGCAGCTGAATGTTACGAATTCGCATTGGACTTCGGCGAAAAGGAAACATTTTACCGCGACAATCCCTCAGTCACGCTGTTCGCGTGACAGCTCCCTTTGCACAAGGGAGCCTTGGGCGCTCCCGCGCCAGAGGGTTTATCGACAGTCTGAGGGCGGGGACATGTCCCCGCCTTGCTTCTATTTGGAAAAGGATTTACGGCTGAAAGCCCTCAAAAATGGGCAGCCAGCCTTCTTTGACGGCAGTGTCGTATTCCTCCCGGCTTCTCAAGGTCCAGCTGACGCCACGGGCCTTCCAAAGCCCCAGACAGATCCGGATGCTGGGGGTGTCCTTCCGGTGAGCATAGTTATAGGCAATAAAATCCGGTACCGTCAGGAAATTGGCCAGATTGTGGGTCAGCACAAATTTCAGGATGTCGGGCAGATCGCTGCGGGTTCGGAAATAGTTCTCCGACAGCTGTCCCCGAATGATGTCGGGACGGTTCCGCTTCAGCCAGACCAGGCACCGGGGGTCAAAGGACTCCATGCAGAAAACGCCGGGATAGGTTTCCAGCATTTTGCAGGCGGCTTCGGTCAGGGCGGCGTGGTTTCCGTCCGTGGGCTTCAGCTCCACAATCAGGGGTGCCTTTCCATGAAACAGGGTCAGCACGTCCATAAATTCGGGAATGGTCTCCCCGGTCCCCTCCAAATGGTAGTTTTGCAGCTCCTCCGTGGTTAGGTCCTCCACGCAGCCGGCCTGCCCTGTTGTGCGGTTCAGCAGGGAATCGTGGATCACCGCCAGATTGCCGTCTTTCAGCAGATGGACATCCAGCTCCACACCGTAGCCATGCGCCAGGGCGGCCCGGAAGGCGGCCATACTGTTTTCGGGGACGCCATCTCCATGGAGGCCCCGGTGGGCATAGGCCCAGCCCTCCAGGTCCTTCCAGCCCGCGTGGCCCCGGCGGCAGCGGACTGCGAGCAGGAAAAGCAGAATTAAAATAAGGAGAAGCTCCAGCATATTATCAGTCCTTACACTACAAAATAGGGCATTTTCTTCCCCTACTATAGCACTTCCCTGCGGCAAATGCAACCGCTATCCGAATGTGAAGAAACCGTAAATTTTCCGCTTGCTTTCAGGAAATTGACGAAAACAACTTGCGGATTTCTTTGAAGATGGTATAATATAGGATACTAAGGATTAAGAGGCGGTTTGCGTGAAAAAAATGCTCTTTATTATGAATCCCTGCGCCGGGCAGAAGCGGGCAAACAGATCCCTGTCCGATATTCTGCTGGAATTTTCACAAGCGGGGTATGAGGTCAACATCCACATGACCACCGGCCGGGGCGACGCGGTAACGGCTGCCCAGCGGTGGGGCCGGGATGTGGACCTGGTTGTGTGCTGCGGCGGCGACGGCACACTGAATGAGACCATTACCGGGCTGCTCCGCGCCGGCGCGGAAACGCCCATCGGCTATATTCCCGCGGGAACCACCAACGATTTTGCTTCCAGCCTGTCCCTTTCCGGCAACGTGGTCCAGGCCGCCCGGGACATTGTGGAGGGGGAGCCTGTAACCTATGATGTGGGCAGATTCGGCGACCGGTATTTTTCCTATGTGGCCTCCTTCGGCGCCTTTACCAAGTCCAGTTATGTGGTACCTCAAAACATCAAGAATGCCCTGGGCCATACTGCCTATGTTCTGGGAGGTATTTCGGAGCTTTCCCAGATCCGTAAGGAGCACATCCGCATGGAGATCGACGACCAGGTGGTGGAGGACGACTTCCTCTTCGGCGCCATCTGCAACTCTACCTCCATCGGCGGCATCCTGACCCTGGACCCTAAGCATGTGGACATGGCGGACGGCCTGTTTGAAATTCTGCTGGTCCGGTCTGCCCAAAATCTGGCGGAGATCGCCGACTGCATCCAGGCGGTGCAGAGTCAGAAATACAACTGCGAAATGATCACCTTCCGCAGCGCCAGAAGCGTAAAGATTTACGCTGACCCTGAAATGCCCTGGACCCTGGACGGGGAAAAGGAGGACGGACACGGGGAGATCATGGTGGAAAACCTGCACCATGCCATCCGCCTGATGCAGAGGAAAAAAGATGCATAATTCCACTTTGTGTTATATCACCCGGGGAAACGATGTGCTGATGCTCCACCGGGTAAAGAAGAAAAACGACATCAACAAGGATAAGTGGATCGGAATCGGCGGCAAGTTTGAATTGGAGGAAAGCCCCGATGAATGCCTGCTGCGGGAAACGAAGGAAGAGACAGGCCTTACCCTGACCTCCTGGCGCTGCCGGGGGATCGTGACCTTCTTAAATGACTGCTGTGAAGGGGAATACATGTACCTGTTCACCGCCGACGGCTTTGAAGGGGAACTGACAGAGTGCAGCGAAGGTGATCTGCAATGGGTCAGCCGGGAATTCCTGGACCGGCTTCCCAAGTGGGAGGGGGACCAGATTTTCCTGGACCTTCTGTGGCAGGACGCGCCGTTTTTCCTTCTGACCCTGCGCTATCACGGGGACACACTGGCGGAAGCGGTATTGAACGGCATCAAAATACGGTAACCACCGCGGCGGACTGCCATAAGCGGTCCGCCGCAGTTATGCTATCCGGGACCACATGATAGGAAAAGGGAGAAAGATTATGAACATTGCAAAAAGAGCCTTTTCCTGCACCCGGGGCCAATTCACAGTCAGAGGCTTTGCGTATAAGTGCGGGGAGAATAATAAAATACCCGTGATTATGAGCCATGCTTTCCTCTCGAATCAAAGAATCATGGAAAAGTATGCGCGGGCTTTGGCGCAGGAAGGCTATGTGGTTTTTACCTATGATTTCTGCGGCGGCGCAATGCTTGGAAAAAGTGACGGAAAATTCCGGGATATGTCCATCGATACGGAAAAAGAGGACCTGAAGGCGGTCATCGCTTATGTGGAAACATTAAACTATGTGGATATGAAAGGCCTTATTTTGCTGGGAGCCAGCCAGGGAGGCTTCGTTTCCTGCTTGGTTGCCGCAGAATATCAGGACCGTGTCAGCAAGCTGGTATTGCTTTATCCGGCGCTGTGCATTCCGGACAATGCCAGGGACGGCAAAATGCTGATGATTCAATTTGACCCGGAGCACATTGAGGAGACCTTTACAAGCCGGCCCTTCCGGTTTTCTCCCCAATACCCCCGTTCCGCCATCGGAATTGATATTTACGGCGAAATCCAGAAGATAACAGCGCCAATGCTGATTATCCATGGCACAGACGATCAAATCGTCGATCTCTCGTATGCCAGGAAAGCCATCGACGCGTCCCAAAATCCCGCGTCTGATTTGGTCATTCTGGAAAAAGCGGGGCATGGCTTTCATAAAGCGCAATTCCGGGCAGCAATGGGATATATCCTTTCATACTTAAAAAATACAAATACATAGCTTATGCTGATTTTGCATATTGCAGTTTCGGGGAGGGCCGCGTTTTCATGAGCGCCCCTCCCCGAAATTATTCTTTTTCCATCTGCCCCCGGATGCGCCGGGGCAGTCCGCCGCTGTGCAGCGCCGCCTGTTTCAGCTGGGCCGTGAATTCCCTGGGGCTGATCTGGTACTCCGCCTTGAAGGCCCGGTAGAAATTGGAGTAGTCCCCAAATCCGCAGCGCTGGTAGACCTCTGTAGAGGACCGGCCCTCCCGCATCATCTGCTTGGCCATGACCAGCCGCTTCTGGATGATATAGCGGTGCACCGATGTGCCCACCAGCCGGCCAAATTCCCGGGACAGGTGGTATTTGCTGATAAAGAACTGGTTCGCCAGAAAATCCAGGGACAGGTCCTCACTGTAGTGCGCATTGATGTAGCTGAGGGTCCGGTACACCACCGAATCCGAGGCGGCCTTGGCCTCCGCCACCTTGTTCTGCCGCTTTGCCTGCCGGTTCAGCAGGATCAGTACCTGAACCAAATAGCTCAGGGCGCAATAGTCGCTGCAATATTCCCCGGAATCCAATTCCAGCATCAGCTGCTCCAGCTGGTAGGTCAGAAGATGCCGCACATACTCCTCCGGCCGCAGCAGGTTGGTATGGCCCGGCGCGGCGGTGTCAAAGCAGGCAGAAAGATTCTCTCCCGGGGGACTGAGGCTCTCCAGAAAGGATTTGTTGATCCACAGTACGATGCGCTCATAGCTGCGCTGTTCCTTTCCGAATATGGGCTGGTGCAGCTCCATGGGGCTGATGAGCAGAATATCCCCAGGGGTCAGCAGATAGCTGTGGCTTTCGATGTTGTACTGGACGTTGCCCGACAGGAAAAAATAGATTTCATAAAAATCGTGGTGGTGCAGGGCCACCTCCTTTAGGTAGGGGTCCTTGTAGCGGAAAATCTCATAGGTATTGCGCCGCATATGCTGGCGGCTATCAAAGCGCTGTGTCCTGGATGCCATGCCGGTGTCCTTTCTCTCAGGTGCGTTTTTCCTCTCCGTAAGTATATGGCAATTTTTACAATATGTCAAGCAATATTTACAATGAAGTTTGCAAAAAAGTGTGATATCATGGTAGATATAAACAAAAAAAGGCTTTTATTGCAAGCAATCCTTAACATTTTGTACAATCTGCATAAAAACGCAGCCGACATTTTGTAAAAACCGAAGAAAAGGAGAACGATTCAATGACGGACAAAATCATCATTTCCGGCTTTGCCGATGAGATCGACCCGCAGTTGGACGTGCAGCTGAAGGTCGTCCGGGAGCTGGGCATGGACCACATCTGCCTCCGGGCCGCTGACGGCAAGGGAATTGCCGACTATTCCGTGGAGGAATTCCAGGAGCGTATTCTGCCCCGGCTGAACGCGGCAGGCGTCAGGGTTTCCTCCCTGGGCAGCCCCATCGGCAAAATCGGTATCGCGGATGAAAAAGCCTACGCGGTTCAGCTTCAGCAGCTGGATACTCTGTGCCGGATCTGCGGCCTGGTGGACTGCAAATACATCCGCATGTTCAGCTTCTGGATGCCCAAGGGTGAAAACCCCGACGATTATACCGGCCAGGTGCTAGAAAAGCTGGCCGGCTTTGCGAAGGTCGCGGAAAAATACGGCGTCATCCTGATCCACGAGAACGAGAAGGACATCTACGGCGACACCGGCCGCCGCTGCAAGGTCATCCTGGACCGGCTGGCAAGTCCCCATTTCAAGGCTGCCTTCGACTTCGCCAATTTCGTCCAGTGCGGTGAGGATACCGCCGAATGCTGGGAAATGCTGAAAGAGCATGTGGTTTATATCCATATCAAGGACGCCGTGGTGGGCAGCAATGAAAACGTGCTGTGTGGCACCGGCGACGGCAAGATTCCTGCGCTTCTGAAAAAGATCATCCGGGAAGACGGCTATGAGGGCTTCCTGACCCTGGAACCCCACCTGGTGCTCTTCGACACCTTCAAGGCCCTGGAGGCCGACGAAGAAGCGGTCAAACATTTCGCCAAAAGCTCCGCCAGAAACGGCGCCGAGGGCTACGCCATGCAGTACAACGCCCTGATAGAAATCTTAAAGACCATTTAACCGCATAAGCAAGGCTCCCAAGGAACCATAAACTTAGTATACTTTAGTAAGGAGAATGCAACATGGACAAGAAAATTCGCTATGGTATCATCGGCTTCGGCACCCAGGGCAGTTCTTACTGCAATATCCTGACCGGCACCTCCGCCTTCCCCGGTTTTCCCGCCGCTCCCCAGCCCCCGCACTGTGCGCTGGGCGCTATCTGCGATATCGACCCCGCCAAGCGGGAAAGCGCCAAGGCAAAGTATCCTGAGATCCCCGTTTACGAGGATTACCGGGACATGATCGCCTCCGGCAACTGCGATGCGGTGATCACCACGGTGCCCCACTACCTGCACCATGAAATGGCTATTTACGCCATGGAACACGGCATGAACGTCATCGGCGAAAAGCCCGCCGGCGTCCGTGCCTCCGACGTTCAGAAGATGATCGACTGCTCCAAGGCCCATCCCGAGGTGGCCTTCGGCATCATGTTCAACCAGAGAACCAACAAGCTCTACCAGAAGATCAAGCAGATCGTGGAATCCGGCGAGCTGGGTCAGATCCGCCGCTCCAACTGGATCATCAACACCTGGTGGCGTCCCGACTCCTATTACCGCCAGTCTGCCTGGCGCGCCACCTGGGGCGGCGAAGGCGGCGGTGTCCTGGTCAACCAGGCTCCCCACCAGCTGGACCTGTGGCAGTGGATCTGCGGCGTTCCCACCAAGGTCACCTCCAAGAACATCAACGGCTGCCACCGCGACATCGCCGTTGAGAACGACGTTACCATCCTGACCGAGTACGCCAACGGCGCCACCGGCTGCTTCATCACCTGCACCCATGATGCCATCGGCACCGACCGCCTGGAAATCGACCTGGACGGCGGCAAGATCGTGGTGGAGAATTCCGCCAAGGCTACCGTCTACCGCATGGCCAAGGATGGCAAGCGGGTGGACGAGGATTACATGAACGAAAACATCAGCATGATGGAGCTGGCTATGCTGACCCGCAGCAATGGCGGCGGCGGCCTGTACGAGGTGGAAGAGTTTGAAAATACCGACGGCTGGGGCTTCCAGCACGGCACCGTTATGGAGAACTTTGCCCTGCATATTCTGACCGGCTCCCCCCTGCTGGCCCCCGGCGCCGACGGCATTATGGGCGTGCGCCTGGCCAACGCCTCCCAGCTGTCCGCCTGGACCGGCAAGACCGTCCCCCTGCCCTGCGACGAGGCCGAGTACAACGCGGAGCTGAACAAGCTCATCGCCGCCGAGGGCAAGTTCCCCGTCCGCGACTGATGACCAACGGAATTCTGAAACTGCGGCGGTTCCGCCGCCGCGGCTTCGGCGATAAGGAGAATTCGACATGATTAGAGCCGCGATTATCGGCCTGGGCGATATTTCCTTCGTGCACCTGGACGGCATTCTCAGCAACCCGGAGATCCAGCTGGCTGCCGCCTGTGATTTGAAGGAAGAACTGAAGTCCAGAGTCCCCGAGGGTACGCCCTTCTATACGGATTATAAGAAGATGGTAGCGCAGATCAGACCCGATGTTGTCCATGTCTGCCTGCCCCACTACCTGCACTACCCCGTCACCAAGGAACTGGTGGAGATGGGGGTCAACGTGTTCTGCGAGAAGCCCGTCGCCCTGAATGTGGCCCAGGCGCTGGAATTTGCCGCGCTGGAAGCAGCGCATCCCGAGGTCAAAATCGGCATCTGCCTGCAAAACCGCATGAACGAGACCACCGAGGAGCTGGTCAAAATCATCCGGTCCGGCGAGTACGGCAAGGTCACCGGCATCCGGGGCTTCGTGCCCTGGTACCGCACCCCCGAATACTATTCCGTGAAGCCCTGGCGGGGCACCTGGGAATATGCCGGCGGCGGCTCCATGATCAACCAGTCCCTGCATACCCTGGACCTGATGTACTACCTGGGCGGTGAGGTCAGCAAAATCCACGCCATTGTGGGCCAGACCAATGACTACGGCATTGAGGTGGAGGGCGATGTGGTCGCCCGGATGGAGTTTGCCAACGGCGCCCGGGGGCTGTTCTTCGCCACCAACAACAACTGGACCAATGAGTCCGTCCAGATCCGGGTGGCCATGGAAAAGGGCGTGTTCCACATTGAGGACAGCACCCTGTACCAGATCCACCCCGATTCCAGCCGGGAGGTCATCGCCAAGGCCCCTGTCTTAGAGGGGATCAAGTTCTACTATGGCGCTTCCCACGCCCGCATGATCGAGCGGTTCCGCAAGGCGGTGGAGTCCGGCTCCGACGATTACATCCACGTCAGGGACGCCGTTATGGTCATCCGCCTGATGGAGACCATCTTCCGGTCCGCCAAGGAAGATAAGCTGCTTGACGTTATCTGAATTTTAATATGAAAAAGGAGTGTATTCCCATGAGCAAAAAAGGTTTGATCGGTGTTCAGATGTCCACCATCGCCCCGGCGAAAATGCCCAGCTTTGAGCCATTTTCGGCTATGAGCAAGCTGGTGGAGATCGGCTATCACTGCGCGGAGATTTCCCAGGTCCCCATGACCAAGGAGAACGTGGCCGGCTTCCGCCGGGCCGTTGAGGAACTGAATTTCAACGTCTCCTCCCTGACCGCTTCCGTGGCGCCCATGTTCCCCGGCCAGCCCGGCGAATACCTGTCCAACCCCGACGACTACAAGAAGATGCTGGACGACGCCCGCACCCTGGAATGCGACATGTTCCGCATCGGCATGATGCCCATGAACGCCATCGGCAATTTCGACAAGTGCGTGGACTTCGCCAAGCAGGCGGAGGAGTACGCCCTGAAGCTGAAGGAGGACGGCATCGACCTGTACTACCACAACCATCATATCGAATTCATGAAGGTTAACGGCAAGTACCTGCTGGACATCATCCGGGAGAACGCCCCCCACATTGGTTTCGAGCTGGACACCCACTGGATCCACCGCGGCGGTGAGAACCCCGTAGAGTTCATCAAGAAGTACGCCGGCTCTGTCCGTCTGCTGCACCTGAAGGACTACCGGATTGCCAATGTCAACATGCCCGACATGACCAAGGGCTTTGACATGAAGGCCTTCGCCGCCGCCTTCTTCTCCGAGCCGGTGCAGTTCGCCGAGCTGGGCCAGGGCAACCTGCCTCTGAAGGCCTGCATCGAGGCCGGTCTTGCCGGCGGCGCGGAGTACTTCCTGATCGAGCAGGATGACTCCTACGGCCGTGACCCCTTTGACTGCCTGCGCGACAGCCGCGATCATCTGATCGAGCTGGGCTATGGCGACTGGTTCTGATACCGCGCTTTTGCGGCCCGCTGCCTTGGCATCGGGCCGCATTTCTAAAAAAATTCACAAAAAGCAATTGCATTTCAGCACATATCTTGTATAATATACTTACTATGATTCGCAGCCTTGCCTGTGATTCAAATATTTACGAAAGAGGGTAATTCCCATGAAGCAGTTTATGGATAAGGACTTCCTGCTGTCCAACGAGACCGCGAAGGTCCTTTATCACGATTACGCGGCCCAGATGCCCATCCTGGACTACCACTGCCATATCAATCCCCAGGAGATCTGGGAGGACCGCCGTTTTGAGAACATTACCCAGGTCTGGCTGGGCGGCGACCACTACAAGTGGCGCGTAATGCGTTCCAACGGCGTAGAGGAAAAATACATCACCGGCGACGCGCCTGACCGTGAGAAGTTCCAGAAGTTTGCGGAAGCCCTGCCCAAGTGCATCGGCAACCCCATGTACCACTGGTGCCATCTGGAGCTGCAGCGCTACTTCGGCTACCACGGCATCCTGAACGGCGAGACCGCCGAGGAGGTCTGGAACCTGGCCAACGACAAGCTGCGCAACGATCCCACCATGACCACCCGGGGCCTGATCAAGCAGTCCAACGTCTTTATGGTCGGCACCACTGACGACCCCATCGACTCCCTGGAATGGCATGCCAAGCTGGCGGCCGACCCCACCATGGAGACCAAGGTCTGTCCCTCCTTCCGCCCCGACAAGGCCGTGAACATCCACAAGGAGACCTTCGTGCCCTACATCCACCAGCTGGAACAGGTGGTAGGCAGCGAATTCAAGTGCATCAACTGTGTCAGGAAGGCCCTGACCGAGCGGATCGCCTATTTTGCCGACCACGGCTGCCGGGCCTCCGACCACGGTCTGGACTATGTCCCCTATGTGGAGGCCACCGACGAGGAGCTGACCACCATCTTCCGCAAGGCCATGGCCGGCGAAACCGTGACCAAGCGGGAGGCCGATGCCTACATGACCGCCCTGCTGCTGCACTGCGCCCGGGAATACGCCAAGCGGGGACTGGTGATGCAGATTCACTTCTCCTGCCTGCGCAACACCAACGCCGCCATGTATAAAAAGCTGGGCGCCGATACCGGCTTTGACTGCATCGCCATCACCGATTCCGGCGAAGCTCTGACCAAGTTTATGAGCAAGCTGTACGAGGAAAACGCCCTGCCCAAGACCATCCTGTACTCCCTGAACCCCGGGGACAACGCGCAGCTGGGCACCTTCCTGGGCGCTTTCCAGGGTCCCGAGGTTCCCGGTAAGATTCAGCACGGCTCCGGCTGGTGGTTCAACGACACCAAGACCGGCATGATCGAGCAGATGACCTCCCTGGCCAACCTGGGCCTGCTGGGCAACTTCATCGGCATGCTGACCGACTCCCGGTCCTTCCTGAGCTACACCCGCCACGAGTATTTCCGCCGCATTATGTGCAATCTTATCGGCACTTGGGTGGAAAACGGCGAGTATCCCGATGACATGGAAACTCTGGGCAAGCTGGTGCAGGACATTTCCTCCAACAACGCAAAACGTTACTTTGGCTTCTGATACAAAATATCATATCGCCTGCGCCTGTGCTTTCATCCCGCAATACCAAATGCAGGGCGGAGAATTTTCTCCGCCCTGCAATTTTTTTCGGAAAGCCGCGCCTTGCGCGGCTATGGACAATTTTTCGCTACCCCTGGGAGACGCTAAGCCCTGCCATGATGCTGCTCAGCAGGTTTTCCGCCCGGCGGGTCAGCTCGTCCAGGGAAAAAGAAAGCTTTCCGGCAAACCAGTCCCGGTACAGGTTGGAAAGTCCTCCCGCGCAGAAGCGCATGGTTAACAGGAACTGCTCATGATCGCCAAAGCCGAAGGATTCTTCCCGCTGGAACAGATAGTCCAGCACAATGTTTACCAGCTGCTCCTGCATCAGCAGGGAAGCGCTGGAATTCATGATTTTCCTATAAAAGTCCAGGTCCTCTTCCAGAATTTTCTGAATTCGGAACAAAAACACCTTCGGTACATCCGCCAAAGGCTGGCACGGCGCGGACAGCGCTTCCCGGAGGTTGGAGAACGTCTGCTGGATCAGATGGTTGATAACATCAGGAATATCCGTATAATGGGCATAGAAGGTCCCCCGGTTGATCTCTGCCCGGTTTACCACATCGGTGACGGTGATTTTGTCCAGGGGTTTTTCCTGCAATAGATCGGCCAGAGCCGTGTTGATCAGCCTTCGCGAGCGAATCGCGCTGCGGTATTCTGCTTTTGCCATAGCTTCCTCCTCCCGGAAAAGAGAACAAATACAGCTGGCCTGTACAAAATTGACAATTTATTAACATATTGACGCTTGCCCTGCATTCCGAATTCCATTATAATAGATGCGGCTTCAAAAATCAATACCTGTTTGATTTTATGAATTTGAGCGATTTTGTAAAATTTAGGAGGCGCCTATGAGCGAGAAAAAATCCGGCAGTTTTTTTGAGAAGCTTGCCACCTTCATTGTGGATAAGCGGAATCTGTTTTTTCTGCTGTATATTTTCGCGTTTATTTTCTGCATCTTCTCCATGAACTGGGTGGCGGTGGAGAATGACGTGACTACCTACCTGCCCGAGGATACGGAGACCCGCCAGGGCATTGTGGCGATGAATGAGAATTTTCTCACATGTGGAACTGCCAGTGTGATGGTGTCAAATATCACCTATGAAACGGCCCAGGATATCCGCGGCAAGATCGAGGAAATCGAGGGCGTGGATATGGTCACCTTTGACGATTCTGAGGACCATTATAAGGACGCCTCCGCCCTGTACGACGTCAGCTTCAAGGGAGAGGCCGATGACGAAAGCAGCTTACAGGCCATGAATGCCATTCGGGAGATGCTGGACGGGTATGACCTGTATGTTTACAGCCAGGTGGGCTATGACGAAAACGCGCTGCTGGAGGAGGAAATGAATACCATCCTGGTAGTGTCGGTATTCATCATCATCGCCGTGCTGGTGCTGACCTCCCGGGCTTACATGGAGGTGCCGGTGCTGCTGCTGACCTTCGGCGCGGCGGCGCTGCTGAATATGGGCACCAACTTTCTGTGTGGAAAAATCAGCTTTATTTCCAACTCCATCGCAGTGGTGCTGCAGCTGGCGCTGGCCATTGACTATGCCATTATCCTCTGCCACCGGTTCTCTGATGAGCATGAGACAAAGGACGCGAGGCAGGCAGCCATTACGGCGCTGAGCAAGGCCATCCCGGAAATCAGCGCTTCCTCCATGACCACCATCAGCGGCCTGGCAGCTCTGGGCTTCATGGAGTTTGCCATCGGTCTGGATATGGCGGTCGTGCTGATCAAAGCCATCCTGCTGAGTATGCTGTCCGTGTTTACGCTGATGCCCGGACTGCTGGTACTGTTCTGTCCCCTGATTGACCGGACCCGGCACACGAAACTGCTGCCCAATATCACTTTGGTGGGCAAATTTGCGGTAAAGACCCGGCGAATTGTGCCGCCGCTGTTTGTTTTGGTGCTGGTGGGGGCGTTCTGGCTTTCCAACCAATGTCCCTTTGCTTACAGCTATATGGATCTGAAGACGGCAAAAATGTCGGAACGGCAAAATGCCTATTTCAAAATCAAAGAAACCTTTGGTACCAGCAATATGGTGGCGCTGATTATCCCCAGCGGCAACTATGAAGCGGAGAGCCAGCTGCTGAAGGATCTGGAAGCGTGCCCGGAGGTCAAGAGCACGATGGGCCTTTCCGGTATTGAGGCCATGGACGGCTACACGCTGACGGACACACTGAATCCCCGTGAGTTTTCAGAGCTGGTGGGTATGGACTACGAGGTCATTCAACTGCTTTACAGCATTTACGCGGCGGAGGATGCGCAATACGGCGCGATTCTCAGTGGGATAGAGGAGTACGAAGTCCCGCTGTTCGATATGTTCCTTTTCCTGAAGGACCAGATGCAGTCCCACAACATCGGTCTTTCCGGCGAGGATCAGGAAATGATCGACGAACTGTTTTCCCAGCTGGAAAGCGCCCAGGCCCAGCTGCAAAATGATACTTACAGCCGAATGGTGGTTTACCTGAACCTTCCCGGAGAAAGTGACGAGACATTTGCGTTCCTTGATGAGATCCGGGAGATCATCGGCAAATACTATGCTGGGGACTACTATGTGGTAGGCGACTCCACCAGCTCCCGGGACCTTTCCTCCTCTTTCGTCAAGGACAATCTGATGATCTCCATTCTGTCCGCGTTTTTCGTGATCGTGGTGCTGCTGTTCACCTTCCAGTCGGCGGGACTGCCCGTGCTGCTGATCGTAGTCATTCAGGGTAGTATCTGGATCAATTTCTCTTTCCCCAAGTTGATGAACCAGCCGCTGTATTTCCTGGGATATTTGATCGTTCAGGCCATCCAGATGGGCGCGAATATCGATTATGCCATCGTGATCTCCAGCCATTATCAGGAGCTGAAGGCCTATATGCCCCATAAAGAAGCCATTGTCCATGCCTTGAACACGGCATTCCCGACGGTGTTCACCTCCGGCACCATCATGGCTTCCTCCGGCTTGCTGATTGGAAACCTGTCTGCCCAGCCGGTGGTATCCATTATGGGTTTGTGCCTGGGCAGGGGTACTATTATTTCCATTATCCTTGTCCTGTTTATTCTGCCTGCATTCCTGGTGCTGGGAGATTCTATTATCAACCGTACCAGTTTTAAGATGAAAGGCATTGAGCCAAAAGCCAGGGCTGCTACCGGTACCATATTGGTGCAGGGCCATGTCCGGGGCTATGTTTCCGGCATTGTGGACGCCGATTTCGACGGCATCCTCCACGGCCAATTGAACGCGTCCGTATCCACGGACGGTCAAATCACCAATAAAGGAGGTACGGAAAATGCGTAAACGGATTCTCAGCACGCTTCTTTGCCTCTGCCTTCTGCTGACTGCCGCAGTCCCCGCCTATGCGGCGGAAACGGAGGAAGCGGCGCCGGCCAGATTGAGCATTTCCACCGTGGGACGGCTCCTTACCTTCGCGGAAAAATGCCGTCTGGACAGCTACAGCCGCAATTTGGTGGTCTCTCTGGAAGCGGATCTTGATCTAGGCGGTGTGGATTTCGCGGGGATCCCCTCCTTCAGCGGCACCTTTGAAGGCAACGGCCACACCATCTCCGGATTGGAGCTGACGGCGGACGGTTCCGCCCAGGGCTTTTTCCGGTACCTGACGGATACCGCCGTTGTCCGGGACCTGCACATTTGCGGCACCGTCGCCCCCGGAGGAAGCCGGAGCGAGGTGGGCGGCATTGCCGGCAGCAACGCGGGCAGAATCGAAAACTGCAGTTTTGAGGGCACCGTCTCCGGCGGCGACAACGTCGGCGGCCTGGCGGGCGTCAATACGGTCAGCGGCATCATTGCGGATGGCCGTGTAACGGGCAGCATCTGCGGCAACCACTTCGTCGGCGGCGTCGTGGGAAAGAATAACGGCGTCATCCGCGGCAGCAACAACAACGCCGCAATCAACAGCACCCCCCAGGAAAGCAGTGTGAAGCTGTCCGACGTCACCATGGAAAGCCTGCTGAATTCCGAGTCCATCAATACCGTAACGGACATCGGCGGTATTGCCGGCAACAGCAGCGGCGTCATCCGGGATTGTGTGAATTACGGCAGCGTGGGCTACCAGCACATGGGCTACAACATCGGCGGTATCGCGGGAACCCAGTCCGGCTATATCCTGGACTGTGAAAACCGGGGCCAGGTCCTGGGCCGGAAAGAGGTCGGCGGCATCGTTGGCCAGATGGAGCCGACGGCGCTGGTGGAATACGACGAGGATGCCCTGCAAATTTTGCAGGGCCAGCTGAAAACCATGAGCGGCATTGCCAATAAGACCGCCGCCAATGTCCAGGGCACGGCAGAGGCGATCTATGGGCAGGTGGGCACGCTGCAGGAGCAGGTTCAGGATGCCAAGGATGCCGTGGGTATGCTGCTCCCCGACCGGGACGACCCGCAGCTTCCCGACCTGGACAGCATCCAGGCGGCCCGGAACAACTTAAGCAGCAGCCTGTCCGGCATGGGCCAGACCCTGCAGGGAATGCAGTCCACCACCCAAAGCGCCATTGGGACCCTGTCCAATAACCTCTACGCCCTGCAAAATCAAATCAACGCCATGAGCGCCACCCTGGGCAATGTATCGGAGACCCTGGGCGGCAGCATCACCGATGTTTCGGACGCGGACACGGAAGCGGACCTGACCGGCAAGGTGGAGAATTGCGCAAACAGCGGCACCGTGCTGGGCGACTTGAACATAGGCGGCATTACCGGCGCCATGTCCATGGAAAATGATCTGGACCCGGAGGACGACTGGAAGATCGAAGGGGAAAACTCCCTGAATTTCCAGAGCGAGCTGCGCGCCGTCATTTTGAACTGTGAAAACAGCGCCACGGTCACGGCAAGCAAGCGAAACGCAGGCGGCATCGTTGGCTGGCAGGTTCTTGGCCTGGTGAAAAACAGCCGGAACACAGGCGATCTGGACGCTGAAGAAGCCGACTATGTAGGTGGCATCTCCGGGCAGAGCACCGGTTATATCCGGCAAAGCAGCGTCAAATGCACCCTTTCCGGTGACAGCTATGTGGGCGGCATTGCTGGCAGCGCCGTCATTGCCACGGACTGCCGCAGTATGGTAGAGCTGAACGGAACCGAAGGAATGGGCGCCGTTCTCGGCATCCGGGAGGACGGCAATACCGATGAGGAGACGCCGGTGGCCGGCAACTTCTATCTCACCGTTTCCAAAGACTTCGGCGGCATTGACGGTATCAGCTATGACGGCCTTGCCCAGCCGCTGACCGAGCCGGAATTCCTCGCTTTGGAGGACCTTCCCTCCCTGTTCCAGAACGTGATGGTGATGTTCCTCTTTGGCGATGGAACCTACCGGCAAATCACCGTCGCTTCCGGCGGAAAGCTGGCGGAAACCCTGATCCCCGCGCTTCCGGAAAAGGAGGGCTTCGTAGGGGAATGGGAGGGTCTGGAAGAAGCGGACCTTTCCAACATTATCTTCAACCTGACCTTCGAGGCCAAATACACCGCTTACAGCGCCACCTTGCAGAGCGATGAGGTTCGGGAAAACGGCCTTCCGGTGCTGCTGGTGCAGGGAGACTTTACGGCGGATGCCACGGTCAAACTGTCCGAACTGGATGCGGCGCCTAAGCTGGGCGAGAAGGAAACCCTGCTGGAAGCCTGGCGCGTGGCGGTATCGGAAACGGAGAACCTGACCGTGGCCCGCTGGCAGCTGCCCGAAAACTGCGATGCGGAGCTTGTGTCCGTTCTGGTGCGGGGCATCGACGGAAGCTGGCATACGGTGGCGCACACTGTGGATGGCAGCTATCTGGTCTTCGGCCTGGACGGCAGCGCCGATGCCATTGCGCTGGTGCAGACAGAGGCCAATACCTCCTGGCACATCTACGTGGCGGGAGCGGGGGCTGTGCTGGTCATCGCGCTGGTATGCCTTCTGGTCTGGAAAAAGAAAAAGCATCCCAAGAAAAAGTGAAACGTCCCATCCCACGGGCAACGATAGAAAAGCATCCGCAGGCCAGTTCCTGCGGATGCTTATTTTGTCTGTCATACTGTTTCTTTATATTCATTTTTATAAAGAAACAGTATTAAAATAAATTGCTTACGATCCAATTTGTAAATTCCGCTTCCCCGGCTTCATCCAGGGCCGTCCGTTCTTCATCGGAAAGGTCGTTAAAATACCGCCCGTCCTCCAGCAGAGAAATGACATCCAGCGGATTTCCCCTGTGTTTCCTGTTCGTGTTTGGAACGGGAGACAACCGCAGCGGGACTTCCTTCAGCACCTTCGTGAACGTCCCTTTCCCGGTTATGAGCGCGATGCCCGTGAAATAATTCAGGATACAATCTTTGCCCGCCCGGCCCGCAAGGCCGGAATAATAATCGATCATCTCGTCATCTGTCAGGATTTTTCCGTTTACCCGTCTGACATATAAGCCCGGCTGTTCCTCCTGCGGGAGTCCCTGGATATTCATGCCCGAATCCCCCGCGATGGTTGGCATCTTCACGGCCTGAAAGTATGCGGAGGCCTTGAGCAGGGCGTTTTCGACGGCGGTTTTTCCATTTTCGTCAACACCGATATGAATGTTCAGGTCATCCGGGCAGAGGATTTTGACCGGATGGTTTCGCAGTCTATAATACATGTTATGCAGCTTGGCTTTGTTGGTGGTTGCGTAAAATAAGGTTATTTCCTCCATTATCCATCCCCTCCGTTTCCCCGGCAGAAAAGCGGTTGTTCATAAATACATACAGAATTGTCATCCCCCGCCGGGGCCTCCCTGCGGGGGATGGTAAGACTTCTTATTTCAGTCCTACCCGCTGTTTATTCAGTTTGTCCGCCTTGCAGAATACCGCGAAGCCGATGGCAAACAGCAAAATCAGCGCGGATACGGCAATGTTTTCGTTTTGCAGCTCCATGCCGAAAACGTTCAAAGTGACGCCCGCCGTCAGCTGGCTGATGACGGACACCAGGGTCATGCCCACAAAGGACGCGCCCTTGCCGCAGATATCCATCAGGCCGTAGAATTCACCGCTGCGCTCGGCGGGGATGATCTTACCCAGGTAGCTACGGCTGAGGGCCTGGATGCCGCCCTGGAACATTCCCACCAGCACGGCCAGCACCCAGAACTGCCATTGCGCCATCAGGAAAACGGCAAACAGGGTGATGCCGGTATAGGCGCAGATGCTGATCTTGATCAGCAGGCCCGCGTCATACTTTGCCGACAGCCGCCCGAACAGGATGGAGCAGGGGAACGCCACAAACTGGGTCAGAAGCAATGCCAGCAGCAGTCCCGTGGTGTCCAGCCCCAGGGCGGCGCCGTAGGCGGTGGCCATGTCGATGATGGTATAAACGCCGTCAATGAAGAAGAAAAAGGCGATGAGGTACAGGAAAATGTGCTTTTCCTTTTTGGCATCCCGGAAGGTCCTCCCCAGCTGGCGGAAGGTGTCCTTTAGGGGGCTGCCGGATGCTTCCACAAAGGCGGTCTGACGGTAGCCCCGGAGCAGGGGAATGGTGCAGCCGGTCCACCACAGGGCGGTGATCAGGAAGGCAATGACCATGGCGCTGCCCTGGGTCAGGCCGAAGGTGCCGGGCATCAGCACCAGGACCAGGCAGAGGATGAAGGGGATCACGGAGCCGATGTAGCCGTAGGCGTAGCCCATGGTGGAGACAGTATCCATACGGCTGTCCACGGTGATTTCGGGGAGCATGGAATCATAGAACACCAGGCTGGCGGAATAGCCCACCTTGGCGATCACAAAAATGGCGAGGAAGGCAAGCCAGTTTGGGGCGAAGCCCAGCAGGGCGCAGCCAGCGACACCCACGGCGGCGCAGAGCAGGAAAATACGCTTCTTGAAGTTTCGGTCGGCCAGAGTGCCGCAGATGGGGCCGATGATAGCCACGAGAATGGTGGCGATGGAGCCGGCATAGCCCCAGTAGCTTAAGTACAGGTCCTCGTTGACCCCGGCGGAGCCTGCCAGGGAATTGAAGAAAATGGGAATCAGGGTGGATACCATCAGGATAAAAGCGGAGTTGCCGATGTCATAGAGTATCCAGCTGCGTTCCAAAGCCGTGAGTTTGAATTTTTCTTTCATGAATTGCCCTCCAGAATTTTTTGATTACGGCATCAGCCGAAGGTTACTTCAAAATCCTCACCCAGAGGTTCCCCGGTGCGCATATGGGCTGTCAGCTGCTCCAGCAGCAGAAGATAGTGCTTCAGTGCCCGGTTATAGCGGGCCAGCAGCTCACTGTCCATCCGGGCAAAGGCTTCCACAGGCCGCTCCGGGATCAGGCTGTCACACAGGCTGGGCTTGATCCGGTTCAGCAGGCGGCGCACCCGCTTGCGGTTCTTGCCGCTGAGGAACCGGAGGGCAAAAGCCATGAAATGGACGCTTTGGTTGACATTCGCGGGCGTCGCGGGCGGATAGAAGCCTGCCACGGTGACGCACTCGCCCCGGGTCAGCTTGATATGGGGGCTGATATCCTGGGTGTGGGGCGGCACCAGGCCGTCCTTTTCCATCAGATACCGGTCAAATTCCGATTCCAGGGCCACATGCCCCGCCTCGCCGCTGGCAACCTTGCTCTCCACAAAGGGATGACAGGCGGAATCCAGGCAGTAATGCCCCAGCAGGCCGTACAGATAGGCCCGGGCAGCCTCGGAGCTTACCTGGCCGCAGGCCCGGGTAAAAAATTCCTGCCCGGTCTGGCTGTGAAACTGTCCTCCCAGGCTTCCGACGCTGGTTTTCATAAGGGGATTGTAATAGAAGAAAAAGTCCGGACCTTGAAGCCCCATGTCGTAAAGCCGGCGGAAGCGGTGGACACACTGGCGCACATCGGTAGGGAGTTCCGGGATAAGAAGCTTACCGAAACGGTAATGGGCATAACTGGCGGGCATGCAATTCACCTCATTTTCATTTTTGTATATTCTACAACAAAAAAGGACAAATGACTAGTGCTTTTTCTGAAAAGTTTTGTGCAAGATTATGTAAACTCCCGGACATTGCAATGCCAGAAGCGGTATGCTATAATGGGCAAAACCGCAAGCCGGGAAAAATATTTGCGCAAACGAGGTAGTTTACCATGCAGACACGGAAATTATACTATGAAGACTCCCACATTTCCCAATTCAGCGCCGAAGTTCTGTCCTGTGAGGAAGTGGATCAGGGCTATGAAATTGTGCTGGATGTCACGGCCTTCTACCCCGAAGGCGGCGGACAAGCCGGGGACACCGGGTATTTGGGCGGCGTCCGTGTTCTGGATACCCGGGAGCGGGGAGAAACGGTGGTCCACCTGTGCGAAAAGCCCTTAGCCCCCGGCACCGCCGTGGAGGGGCGGATCGATTACGGTGCCCGGTTTCTGCGGATGCAACAGCATTCCGGGGAGCATATCGTCTCCGGCATCGTAAACCGCCGCTACGGCTATCACAACACAGGCTTTCACATGGGCGCGGATGTCATTACCATCGACTTTGACGGTGTCATCCCGGCCCAAGACCTGCCCGCCATCGAAGCCGAGGCCAACGGCGCGGTGTGGCAAAACCTCCCGGTCCGCTGCTGGTATCCCTCCCCCGAGGAGCTTCCCCATGTGGTCTACCGCACGAAACGGGCGCTGCCCTGGCCCGTCCGCATTGTGGAGATTCCCGGCTTCGACCGCTGCGCCTGCTGCGGCACCCATGTGCAGGCCACGGGAGAAATCGGCCTTATCAAGCTGTTCTCCGTCATGGGCTTCCGGGGCGGCACCCGGATGGAAATGGCCTGCGGAAAGCAGGCGCTGGAGATCCTGAACGGGGCCTATGGACAGAATAAATTGGTTTCCCAGGCGTTTTCCGCCAAAATCACGGAAACCGGCGCCGCGGCGGAGCGGATGAACACCATATTGGGAGAGCAAAAATACATCATCGGCACCCTGCAGCGGCGGATTTTCGCCGGCATCGCTGCGCTTTATTCCGGCAAGGGAGACATTTTGCATTTCGAGGACGGCCTGGACAGCAATGCCCTCCGGGAACTTTCTGATACCATTGCCCAAAGCTGCGGCGGCATGGCGGCAGT
>JAUNJE010000068.1 GCA_030533415.1 Eubacteriales bacterium
ACGGCATCACATTCTGACCGCCGATGACGATTGCCTTGTCACCGGTGCCCAGGGTAACGGCATTGATCTTGCCGCTAAATGGAGCCGTCTTGGGAGTGAAAGCCATAGTTAATTGTCCCCCTTGTTTTTTTGAATTGATAATTGAAAATGGAAAATTGTTTGAGCCGAAAAGGAAAATTGTTTCCAATTTTCAGCCTTCAATTTTCATTTTTGACAGATTTTACAGTCCGATGGACTGCATGATGTCCCGCAGAGCGACCTTCATGGAATCGCTGTCGGGAAGTTTTGCGGAGGGCGCGCCTTCGCAGTCGCAGCGGTAAACCGCGTCATCGTGGGGCAGAACCCCAAAAAGCTTCAGGCCATGCTTCTCGATCTCGGCCCTGATGCCGTCGTCCAGTACGCCCCCCGGCGCACGGTTGACGATCAGGCCCATTTGGCCGGGATTCAGCTGCATTTGCCCGATCATCTCGGCAATCCGGGCCACCGCCTGGATGCCCCGGCGGGAGCAGTCGGAGATCAGCAGCATGGTATCCACATGGGGCAGGGTGCCCCGGGCCACATGCTCCAGCCCCGCTTCATTGTCCATGACAATGTAGGAATAATTCTTGGCATACTTGTCCACCTGGGCCTTCAGCACGCCATTGACATAGCAATAGCAGCCCTTGCCCTGGGTACGGCCCATAACCAGCATGTCAAAATCGTCGTCCTCGATCAGGGCGGAATTGAACTTGTATTCCGCGTAATCCGCCTTGGTCATTCCCTTGGGGATGGTGCCCTTCAGCTCTGCCTGGGCCATTTCCTCCCGGATCTGTCCCAAAGAGGTCTCCACTTCCACGCCCAGAACCTCATTGAGGTTGCTGTTCGCGTCCGCGTCAACCACCAGAACGGGGCCACGGCGTTCCTTGCACAGGTAATCGATGAGCATGCCGCAGGTGGTGGTTTTGCCCACGCCGCCCTTACCGGCAACTGCAATGGTATGGGGTGTAGCCATAGTAAAAACTCCTTTAGAAAAATCGCGATTGCAGGATACCGAAAGGCTGGCATCAACGCTTTTGCCGCCCTTGCGCCCACCTGCGGGGCTGACGCTGTTTTTGTCGAAAGACCGCTTTTTTATCAGGAATGCAGGCGAAAACCGTCAGCGCCGGAAATGGCGGTGATGGTCAAGCTGCCTCCATCCGGCTCGAGGGAAGCACCCAGGAAGAGAGTGTGCTGCGCTGGTCGAAAATTTCCTTAACAGACGTGCATTTATTACCCCCTAAAATTCCGTTTGGAACGATGCTGATAAGATCGTTTGGGCGCACTGCGCCCATATCGATACAATGATATCGTATCACATATGCGCCGCAAATTCAACCCACAAATTACGTAAAATTACAAAAAATCCACCGGAAGATTTATATTCTGGTAAATACAAATTTCTGAATCAAACCGTCGCAGGTCACATGGAAGGTCACAGCGCCGTCCGCTCCCTCTTCGGCGGTCAGTTCGATCTGTTTCCCCTTCAGCCGCTGCCGGAGATAGGCTTCCGGGTCATCGCATTCCACTTCTTCAAAGAAAACATCCCGCATCTGGTTGTTGCGGCAAAGGTTTTTGATCTCATGCACCAGTTCATATTCCGCCATATTGTTTCTCCTTCCTAATATTTGCCGTATCTTACAGTGTCTCCAACAATGCCTCCAGCTGGTGAAGGGCTTCAATTTCATAATCGGGACGGATTCCGCCGCAGGGCGCATGCCCGGGATTGACCCAAACCGTGGCAATCCCGGCGTTTTTTCCGCCTAAAATATCCGAAGTCAGGCTGTCTCCCACCATAACGGCTTTCTCGGGGTCAAACCCCGGTATTCGGGCAAAGCAGGCATCAAAATAGGCCTTGGAGGGCTTATTGTATCCCAGCTCCTGGGATATAAAGACCTGTTCAAAAAAGCGGTACAGGTTGGCGCTGGTCAGCCGCCCCTTCTGCACCGAGGCGGTGCCGTTGCTGGCCAGGAAAAGCCGGTACTTTTTGCTCAGAGACGCCACCGCCTCCTCCGCTCCCGGAAGAAAATAGTGGCCCACGGAAAGGTTTTTCTCGTATGCCCTGGCGCAGGCCGCGGCATCCGCCTCTTTACCCAGCTCCCGGAACAGGACGGCAAACCGATTCAGCAGCACCTCCGCTCTGGTCAGTTCTCCCCGCTCCAGCATCTCCCAGTGCGTCTTGTTGATGCGGTGGTAAAGCGCCAAAACTTCCCCGGTAGGCTCAATGCCAAAATCCCGGACGGTTTTCGAAATGGCAATCCGTTCCGCTTTGTGAAAATCCAGGATGGTGTCATCCAGGTCCAGGAACAGAAATTCCATCATAGCATGTCCTCCGTGTCTTTCTGGTAATAGGCCGACTCCACGCCGTCTTCCACAAAGGTCTCCACCCTTGCGAAACCGTTTTTCTCCAGGACCCGCAGCGAGGCACCATTCGCGCAATAGGAGAAAGCCCCTACGGTTTTCAGCCCATACCGGGGAACGGTATCCGCAAGAAACCGCTTCACCGCCAAGGTGGTGATTCCCCTGCCCCAGAGCGCCTTTTCAAACAGGCAGTAGCTGAGCATGGCGTTGGGCGTTTCCCTCCGGTCAATGCAGTAGCACCAGATGTCGCCTACATAGGCGCCGTCAACGTAAATGGTACGGCCATAACTGGCAGCACCGGGAAGCCGGGTTCTGCGGTAATCCTCCACCGCCTGCTCCACCGTGGCAGCGGCCTGGGGCAGCATGGCGCAAACCGCAGCGTCCCTGGTTTTTTCAAAATAAATGCGGACGTGCTCTTCCGTTCTTTCTCTCAGTTCCACTTTCATATTGCGTTTCCCCTTTCATATTGCGTTTCCCCGGCGGCGAAGGATCTCATTTGCGATTCTGGCAAATTCCGGTATGCTCAGCGTCTCCCCCCGCACATTCGGCGCAAAGCCCGCCGCCGCGATCACCTCCGCTGCGCCGGCCTTCCCCAACTCCGGGAAGCCGGAAGCCAGGCCGTTGCTCAGCTTTTTGCGCCGCATGGCGAAACTGGCCCGGACCGTGCGGAAAAACACGTCCTCATCCAGTATCTCCCACGGGCACTCCCTGCGCACATGCAGGGATACCACCGCCGACGTCACCTTGGGCTGGGGCAGAAAGCAATGGGCGGGCACCTCAAAAAGCAGCTCCGGCTCCGCGTAATACTGGCAGAATATGGTAAATGCGCTGTAATCCGCCGTGCCGGGCGCGGCAGCAATGCGCTGGGCCACCTCCTTCTGCACCATAACGGTGACGCAGTCAAAGCACTCCGCTTCCAAAAGCGCCGTTAGAATCGGAGATGTGATATAATACGGAAGGTTGGCGCAGGCCATGGGGCGCAGTCCCGGAAATTTTTCTTTCACCAGAGCGGGGATATCCAGCTTCAGCACATCCTGCCAAAGGATTTCCACATTGCCAAATTCCCCGACAGTGACGGCCAAAATGGGCTTCAGCCGTTCGTCCACCTCCACTGCGCAGACCTTCCCCGCCCGCAGGGCAAGCTGCTGGGTCAGCGGACCGACACCGGGGCCGATCTCCAGCACCCCCGCCATCCCGTCCACCCCGGACTGCTCCGCAATGGACTGGGGCACCCAGGGCGCGATCAGAAAATTCTGCCCCTTTGCCTTGGAAAAATGAAAGCCATGCTCTGCAAGGAGGGGCTTCATAACCTGAATATCGCAGACATTCACCATATAAAAATTCCGCCTTTCTTCCCACAATCATAGCAGAAGAAAGGCGGTTTTGCAACAATTATAAAAGACTATCGTGTGAAAAATACAGCAAAAATCCAGAACATGACAACATCCTCCCCAACGTTACCACTCCTAACTCCTAACTTTTCACTCCCCACTTTCCAAACGCTCTTCATCCCAGGAAATACAACGTACAAACCCGTCTGCCGAACTGGATACACTCATCATAGGTGGGGAAATACAGGTCCATCCGGTCGCCCTTGATGTCGCCGCCGCAGTCCTCGGCAACGGAAATGCCATAGACATAGCTCCCGTCATTGGACACGATGAACATCCGGGTGCCGTAGGGAATATAGCGGGGGTCTACCGCCACGGTGCCCCGGTGGACCGTGGTACCCGTGGCCGTGACGAAGTCGCAGCCCGCATCGGTGTGGGTGTAAGCCGTGGCCCGGATGGTGGCCGTGTCGGTATAGGTCAGCACCTCACCAGTGGGCAGGATTATGTAGCCGTCGCCGATGACGGGCATAGCGTCAGGATCCACCGCAGTGATATCCTCCCCGGTGCCGGTGCCGATGATTTCCGTCACAGGCGCTTGGGTCTGCGTTTCACTGAGGATCTGCCGGCTCATTTCCACGCCGTTGACGTAGGTCACCTCCGCGGTACGCAGCAGCTCGCCGTCCACGCCTTCAACCAGGACTTCCTCCATGCCCACGGGAACGGAGGCGTCGTTGCAGTAACTCACCTGATGGGGCACGGTGCTGGTGTAGGTCTCCTGGACCGTCACGATGCGGTCCACCCGCAGCACCATACCGTCATAGGTGATATCATCCATACCATGGGAGACCACGTCCTCTCCTGACACATCCAGATTCAGCCGGGACAGCAACTCCCCTGCTGTCTCGCCGGAACTGGTGGTCTGCGTGGTCTGCCCATGGTATTCGATGGTGACGCTCTGGGCGCGGCGGATGGTGATGGCTTCCGCGCCCTCCACAGCTTCTGTGGTATAGGTATCATGCTCCCGCAGGTGTAATCCCGCCTGCCCCAAAACTTCCGCAGGGTCTGTTGCGAAGGTGGTGTATGTAACGACCCGGTCTCCGTCTGTAATAACATAAGTTTTGGCAAAGGCCCTCTGAGACAGCAGCGCAAGCGCAAAGGCCATCATTAACACCGCCGCTCCAAAGCGGACGAGCCAAATGCCGGGCTTTACACTGCCGGTCTTAGATCTCCTCATGGTGGATACCTCCCGTTGAAAAAGTTACAAAAGTATCACGCAGAATCAAATAGTTTCAAAAGATTACAATTTGCATGTCTGTATGTTTTGGATGGCCTTATTATATCAAATATTCTCAAAAAGTCAAGCTTTTCTTTGTTTTTACCTAATTTCGTCAACTTTTTACATAATTTTTATGCATAAATTATGTAAACTCAGATACAAGATATTGGTCGCAAGCCGTCTGATTTTGCGATATCTTGTGTCAAAAAGTTACATTTGTTTACATAAATTGTCGGATTATGTAACCTCTTGTAAAAATCGGTTACCATCGGGTTATGCCTGTCCTGCCCCCGGTTTTCGACCCGCTTCCGCTCTCTTCGACACAGCTTTTTCTCCTTCCGGGGATTGACTTTCTAAAAAAAATGTGCTAAATTTTTTCTAGCAAAGGCTGAGACGAAGACATGCGCTGGCGGTAAGATTCCCAGAGAGGAAGCCATTTGGCTGAAAGGCTTCCGTACCCCTGCCGTAAGCGTCACCACTTCCGAGCCGCAGGTTGGAAATAGCCTGCCGGGCACGCCCGTTACCGCGTCAATGAGTGACGGCCTTTCGCCGTAACCAGGGTGGAACCGTGGAATACAGTTTGTATCCCACCCCTGATCCGTCAGGGGGTGGGTATTTTTTATACCTTCCCCGAAACAGAAGATATAAGATAGGCGGTATTTTCCAAGATATCTTGTATCCTATCGTCTCAAATCTTATATCCATCCCTTTGGAGGTATTTTATGGAAAACGAAAATCTGTACACCTTTGACAATCCCGAGTACCGCAAGACCTACTGGCACACCTGCTCCCACATCATGGCCCAGGCCGTGAAGCGGCTGTGGCCGGAGGTACAGCTGGCCATCGGCCCCGCCATCGACGAGGGCTGGTACTACGACTTTGACGCCCCCTTCTCCTTCACCCCCGAGCATCTGACCAAAATCGAGGCGGAAATGAAGAAGATCTGCAAGGAGCGCTACCGCCTGGAGCGCAGCGAAAAGCCCCGGGCCGAGGCGATTCGCTATATGGAAGAGAAGAACGAGCCTTATAAGGTGGAGCTGATCAACGATCTGCCCGAGGATGCCGTCATCTCCTTCTACACCCAGGGTGAGTTTACCGACCTGTGCGCCGGCCCCCACCTGGACCACACCGGCCGGGTCAAGCACAACGGCTTCAAGCTGACCACCACCTGCGGCGCCTACTGGCGGGGCGACAGCA
>JAUNJE010000037.1 GCA_030533415.1 Eubacteriales bacterium
TTAGCATCATGTACTGGCGCGGAAGCGCCTAAGGCTCCCTTGTGCAAAGGGTAAGCGAAGCGCAGTCGCGGTAGTGAATGACAGTCCGGTGGACTGTCAGAGCCGCGACCGGGCTTGCCGCAGCAAGCTGTCAAAAATCTATGATTTTTGACTGAGGGATTGTTGCGGTAGAGGTGTAGGAATTCGTCGGAATTCATGCGAAATGGTAAGACATTACCGCACAATCCCTCCGTCACGGCTTGCGCCGTGCCACCTCCCTTTGCACAAGGGAGGCTCTGGTGCGCTGAAATTCGGGAGATTGTACGGTTTTGTTATCTTCTCAAAAAGACGGGGGGTGTCCCTTTCTTGTTTCGGCAAGAAAGGGACGGAAAGAAGCCGACCAAAGGGGCGCTAGGTGCAAACGCGCCCCCTTTGGAAACCCCCGCCGCCTCGCCGCAGCTGCCTGTCAAGGACGAACAAATCAGCCGGGAACATGGATTGCGCTGGTGCGGGAAGGCCTAGGGCCCCCGTGCAAAGGCTGCCCGATTTTGTTATAGATTTTGCTATAATAAAGGGAGGCTTGGGTGCGCTGCAAGACGGGGATGTTAAGTAAAGCCGATAATCGTTCATAATAAAAATGCCGCCGCTTCGGGAGGAAGCGGCGGCATTATGGTTTTGGGTCAAACACCCAGAAGCAGCTTGGCGAACAGGAAATACACCAATAGGGACAGGGCATCCACGATAGTCGTGATGAAGGGACTGGCCATGACCGCGGGATCAAAGCCCAGCTTCTTTGCAAGCAGCGGCAGGGAGCAGCCTACAAACTTGGCGATGACGACCGTGACGCACAGCGTCAGGCAGACGACGCCGTTCACCGTCACATTGATGCTCTCATTGCCCATCAGCAGGCGGTCCACCAGCAGGACCTTCAAAAAACAGACGGAGGCCAGCGCAATGCCGCAGAGCACCGCCGTGCGGATCTCCTTCCACATGACCTTGAACAGATCCCCGAACCGCAGTTCGTCCAGGCTCAGGGCGCGGATGACCGTCACCGAGGACTGGGAGCCGCAGTTGCCGCCGGTGTCCATCAGCATGGGGATAAAGGCGGTCAGCGCCGGAAGCATGCTCAGGGCATCCTCAAAAGAGGTGATGATCATGCCCGTGAAGGTGGCCGACACCATCAGCAGCATCAGCCAGGGAATGCGGTGCTTGAACAGGTCGATGGGCGTGCTTTTCAGGTAGCTTTTTTCCGAGGGCGTCATAGCCGCCATAATTTCCATATCCTCGGTGGCCTCATCTTCCATGACGTCCATGGCGTCGTCGAAGGTGACGATGCCCACCATCCGGTGCTCCCCGTCCACCACCGGCAGGGCCAGGAAATTATACTTGCTGAACATCCGGGCGACCTCTTCCTGGTCGGTCCGGGTGGTGACGAAGATCAGGTTTTTCAGCATGATGTCCTCGATCTTCATTTCATCGTCTTCCGCAAGGAGCAGGTCCTTGACGGTGACAAGGCCGATCAGCTTCCGGTCCTTTTCCGTTACATAGCAGGTATAGATGGTCTCCTTGTCAACGCCCTGGCGGCGGATGCGCAGGATGGCCTCCTCCACTGTCATATGGGGCCGCAGGGACACATATTCCGTGGTCATAATGGAGCCGGCGGAATTTTCGGGATAGCGCAGGATCTGGTTGATGGAGCTGCGCATCTCCGGATCGGCGTGGCGCAGAATGCGCTTGACCACATTGGCGGGCATCTCTTCGACAATGTCCGCCGCGTCGTCCACATATAATTCATCCAGGACTTCTTTCAGCTCATTGTCCGAAAAGCCCCGGATCAGCAGCTCCTGGTCGTCCGGTTCCATCTCCACGAAGGTTTCCGCCGCCTGCTCTTTGGGCAGCAGCCGGAACATCAGCGGGATCTGCTTTTCCTCCAGGCCCCGGAACAGGCCTGCCACGTCACTGGGATTCATGGTCACCAGGATATCCCGGAGCGTGGAATACTTCTTGTCCTCCAGCATTGCCAGAAGGGCTTTTTCTACGATTTCAAAACGCTCTGCCATGATTCTCCTCCTTCATTTATGTAAAAATCAAGAGGCAATCATACACGGTAAAACAAGCTATAGGCCCACCAGGACAGCAGGCCTTGTGCTACTTCGACCGGGTATATTGCCGCTTCCTCCAGCGTCCATGGTGTTCCCTCCTTTTTTTGTAAAATCGGCAAGGTTATTTTACCCGGATTTCCGAAAAATGTCAACCTTGACGGCACAGGTTTTGGCGCGTAAAATAAATGCGGAGCGGGAAAAAATATGGAAAATTCCCACAGGGAGGTATGCTTATGATACGGACCGCTACGGAGGCGGATATCCCCGCCATTCTGGAAATTTACGCGCCCTATGTCCTGACTTCCACCGCTACATTTGAATATGACGTACCCTGCCGGGAGGAATTCCTGCAGCGCTTCCGGAGCATTACAGCCCGTTTCCCGTGGTTGGTATGGGAAGAGGATGGCGTGATTTTGGGTTATGCCTATGCCAGCCCGCCTTACACCCGGGCCGCCTATGCCTGGTGCGCGGAACCCACCGTATACCTGCGTCCCAGTGCCCAGGGGCGGGGCATTGCGAAGGCGCTTTACGATGCGCTGGAAATTATCCTAAAAAAACAGGGCTATCACGTACTCTATGCCCTGGTCTGTGCGGAAAACCGGGCGTCGCTGCGGTTTCACGAAAAAATGGGATACTGCCAGCGGGCGGAATTTCCCGACTGTGGCTTCAAGCTGGGCCGCTGGCTGGGGCTGGTTTGGATGGAAAAACGGCTGGAAATTGTGAAAAGTCCCAGCGCGTTTCCTCTGCCATGGCTGTCAATTGTGCAAAATACAGAAAAGTTTTCTGATATTTTAGATAATTTGTCCCTTTCCTAACGGTCAAAAATATGATATGTTATCAGTGTGGAAAAATGTGCCTAATTGCGCCCATTTTTCAGTCTGTATGGCATCCATCAATTTATATAAGGAGCTGTGACCATGTATTTTCAGAAAAAACGCGTAATCGCCATGCTGCTGGCCGGTGGCCAGGGCAGCCGTCTCAAGGTTCTGACGGAGAAGACCGCCAAGCCTGCCGTTCCCTTCGGCGGTAAGTACCGCATTATTGATTTCCCCCTGTCCAACTGCGTCAATTCCGGCATTGACACCGTCGGCATCCTGACCCAGTATCAGCCCCTGGAGCTGAATGAGTACATCGGAAACGGCCAGCCCTGGGGCCTGAACAAGACGCACAGCTGCGCACAGGTGCTGCCCCCCTACGAGCGCCATGACAAGAAGTCCGGCTGGTACAAGGGCACTGCCAACGCCATCTACCAGAACATCGACTTCGTGGACCGCTTTGATCCGGACTATGTGGTGATCCTGTCCGGCGACCACATCTATAAAATGGACTACGCCGCCATGGTCAGCTATCACGAAAAGCACAACGCCTCCTGCACCATCGCCGTGCGCAATGTCCCCCTGGAGGAGGCCTCCCGTTTCGGCATCCTGAACACCAACCCCGATAACTCCATCTATGAGTTTGAGGAAAAGCCCCCCGTTCCCAAGTCCACCAACGCTTCCATGGGCATCTACTGCTTCAACTGGAAGGTGCTGCGGGACGCCCTGCTGGCGGATGAAGAGGATCCCAAGTCCTCCAATGACTTCGGCAAGAACATCATCCCCAACCTACTGAACGCCGGACATAAGATGATGGCGTATCCCTTTGAAGGCTACTGGAAAGACGTGGGAACCATCGACTCCCTGTGGGAGGCCAACATGGAACTGCTGGGCAAGGAGCCTGCCTTCGACCTGCGGGGCGACGAGCGCTTTAAGATCGCGGCCCGTAACTCTGCCCTGCCCTCCTCCTACATCGACGAAAAAGCCAAGATCGTCAACGCCTTCGTGGCGGAAGGCTCTGAGGTTTACGGCACCGTGAAGCACTCCATCATCTCCACCGGCTGCACCATTGGCGAGGGCGCTTTGGTAGAGGATTCCGTTGTGATGCCCGGCAGTGTCATTGAAGCCGGCGCCATTGTCCGCAATGCCATCCTGGGAGAGGACTCCAAGGTGGGCAAGAATGCCGTCGTGGGCGGTGCCTTTGCCCCCGACGAAAAGAAGAGCATCAGCGTCACTTCCAAGGGCGCTGTCGTAGAAGCCAACACCGTGCTGCGGCCCGGTGACATGCTGTAAGAGGAGGATTCCGCAATGAACGTAATGGGTATTATTTTTGCCAACGATGCCAGCATCGGTGAGCTGACCAACAAGCGCACCATGGCTTCCCTGCCCTTCGGCGGCCGTTACCGCCAGGTGGACTTCGCACTGTCCAACCTAAGCTGCGCCGGTGTCCGCCACGTGGGCATCATCTCCCGCCACAACTACCAGTCTCTGATGAACCACATCGGCGACGGTGAGGAATGGGGCCTGGAGCTGGAAGAGGGCGGCCTGGAATTCCTGACGCCTTACGCCCAGTCTGCTACCGACACCTACCGCGGCAAGCTGGAATCCCTGCGCCACGCCATGGACTTCCTGGAATACGGCGCTGACGACGAGCTGGTGGTCATGATCGACTCCGCCGTTTTGTCCAATGTGGACCTGATCGACATTTTGAACAAGCACGTGGAAAGCGGCAAGGATGTCACCGTGGTCACCAAATCCGGCATTGCCAACGGCAAGAAGAAACTGGACCTGGCCCTGAAGCTGGATGAGAACGGCGAAGTGACCGACATGGTGGTTGACTATGTCGCGCCCTCCGACTATGTGGCTTCCATGGACATTTTCGTCCTGGACAAAAAGTGGCTGATCCAGCAGACCAAGGAAATGATCGCCCGGGACAAGTTCCACATGGACCGCGACCTGGTCATGGGCGGCTGGCAGCGGGGCAAGGTCTCCGTCAATATCTATGAGTTTGACGGTGTTGCCATGTTCAACGAGTCCGTGGAAGAGTATTTCTACAACTCCTTGTCCCTGATCCGCAAGGACATCCGCCATGATGTGTTCCATGGCAACCATCCCGTTTACACCAAGGTCCGCGACCGGGTTCCCACCTACTACGGTGAGTCCTGTGATGTGGAGAACTGCCTGGCTGCCGACGGCTGTATGCTGGAGGGCAAAGTGGGGAACTCCGTTCTGTTCCGGCAGGTCACCGTGGGCAAGGACGCCGAGGTACAGAACTGCGTCATCATGAACGACTCTGTCGTCGGTGAGGGCGCCGAGCTGAAATATGTGATTCTGGACAAGAATGTCACCGTCACCCCGGGCGCCAAGCTGATCGGCACCAAGCAAAGCCCTGTTATTGTCAAGCGGGGGGAAACCGTATGAGAATTGCTGTCTGCGCCTCTGAAGGCGCTCCCTATGCCAAGTCCGGCGGCCTGGGCGATGTTATGGAGGCCCTGCCTGCCGCGCTGGCCCGAATCGAGGGTAACGAGGTAGCCCTGTTCCTGCCCTACTACAGCAAGATCAAGTCCAATGCCGCCTATCCCACGGAGCGGGTGGCGGAATTCCGGGTGCAGCTGGGCTGGCGCCAGCAGTACTGCGGCGTTATGCGGCTGACGAACCGCACCGATGGTGTGCAGGTCTATTTCCTGGACAACGAGTATTATTTCGGCGGCCGCTCCGGCGCCATCTACGGCGACATGGACGACGGCGAGCGTTTCGCCTATTTCTCCCGGGCCTGCCTGGACGCCATGGCAGCCCTGCAGTATATCCCCGATGTGATCCAGTGCAACGACTGGCAGACTGCCCTGATCCCTACCTATTTGAAGGCTGTCTACTACGGCCAATTCCCCAAGACCCGCTGCATGTATACCATCCATAACATCGAGTATCAGGGCTGGGCCAACGCCAGCTTCTTCGATGATATGCTGGGCCTGCCCTGGGAGTACCGCGGCACACTGGACATGAACAACTCCGTCAACGTCATGAAGGGCGCCATTGAGACCGCCGACCTGGTTACCACCGTCTCCGAGACCTACGCCCGGGAGCTGATGTATCCTTACTATGCCCATGGCCTGGACGGCATCCTGGCCAGCAACTCCTGGAAGCTCACCGGCATCACCAACGGCATCGACGTAAACACCTTCAACCCCGAAACCGACAAGGCACTGCCCGCGCATTACAACAGCGAGACTTTCGTGGAGGGCAAGGCCAAGGTAAAAGCCGCCCTGCAGGAGGAAGTGGGCCTGCCTGTGAAGCCCGATGTGCCTTTGATGGTCATGGTCACCCGTCTGGCCGGCCACAAGGGCCTGGATCTGCTGTGCTATATCGCCCGCCGCCTGATGTGGGAGGAGGATGCCCAGCTGCTGATTTTGGGCACCGGCGAAGCCCAGTACGAGAGCTTCTTCAAGGACCTGGCCAACCAGTTCCCCGAGCAGGTTTCCGCGAAAATCACCTTCAATCTGGGCTTAGCTGCCCGGATCTACGCTGGCGGCGACATCTACCTGATGCCCTCCAAGTCCGAGCCCTGCGGCCTGAGCCAGATGAACGCTATGCGTTACGGCACCGTCCCCGTTGTCCACGCCACCGGCGGGCTGAAGGACACTGTACCTCCCGCCGACGAGAATGGCGAGGGCGGCCTTGGCTTCACCTTCCAGAGCTACAACGCCGATGACTTCTATGCTTCCCTGAAGCGCTGCCTGAGCCTGTACAACAATAACCGGGAAGGCTTCCGTGCCTTGCAGAAGCGCGGGATGGAAACCGATTTCAGCTGGGATGTTCCCGCTGCCCGTTATATGGAGCTGTTCCAGAACATGCTTTCCTGGTAAGCGGCGAAGCAAAACCGTAATTTGACCGAAAACCGCTCGGAGTTTCCGAGCGGTTTTTCGGCGTTTTGGATGAGATATGCCGTAGTTTATCGAAAACGCTATACAAAATTACCATATATTGTATATTTCCCTCTTCCCTTTTCGTTGAAAATAGGTTATAATTGCTCTTGGAAAATCCAAAGACTACAATTCAGGAGACTGCCATGAGAATCCTCTACGACAGCAAGCAAGCAATGTACAAAACCCCCTTTGGAACCCTGGTTCCGAATCAGCCCTGTACCCTGCACATCCACATCCCCGCCACAGTCCAGGCCACCCGGGTGACCTGTATTCTGAACTATGACGGCGGCAGCAATGCCCAGAATATCAATTTGACGTTACAGCAGCGGAAAGGCGCCTACGAAATTTTTGGGGGCCAGTTCTGCATTCCCTGTACGGGACTTTATTTCTATTATTTCTACATCGACACCCCGGACGGCGGCTTCCGCCTGTTCAAGCAGGGGGACGACACCAATATGGAGGCCGGAGATTTGTGGCAGCTGAGCTGTATACCCGCCGGTTTCAAGACTCCCGATTGGGCAAAGGGCGCCACCATTTACCAGGTGTTCCCCGACCGGTTCTGCAAGTCCGGGGAATGCGACCTCACCGGCAAGCTGGAGCCGTACACCGTCCACAAATCCTGGTATGAGGAGGTGGATTGGAAGCCCACCGCCGAAGGGATCGTGCTGAACAATGACTTCTACGGCGGCAATTTCAAGGGGATCACGGAGAAGATGGATTATATTGCCGGTCTTGGCACCACCATTCTCTATCTGAATCCCATTTCCAAGAGCTTCTCCAGCCACCGCTACGACACCGGAGACTATAAGGTGCCCGATCCCATGCTGGGCACGGAAGCGGATTTCTCCGAAATGTGCCGTGCCGCTCACGCGCGGGGCATCCGGGTCATTCTGGACGGGGTGTATTCCCATACCGGCTCCAACAGCCCGTATTTTAACCGGGAGGGGGCATTCGATTCCGTGGGGGCATACAATTCCAAGGAATCTCCCTACTACAGCTGGTATACCTTCTATCATTGGCCCACTTCCTATAACTCCTGGTGGAATTTTGACACCCTGCCCACCGTCAATAAGATGGACCCGGCTTTTATCCAATATATCATTACAGATGAGGACAGCGTGGTGGCCCATTGGCTGCGGCTGGGGGCGGATGGCTTCCGCTTGGATGTGGCTGACGAACTGCCCGACGAGTTTATTCAGCTGCTGCGCGCCCGCATCAAGCAGATCAACCCCGAAGCGCTCCTGCTGGGGGAAGTCTGGGAGGACGCCTCCAACAAAACCGCTTACGGCAAGCGCCGCGCCTACTTTACCGGCGGCGAGCTGGATTCCGTCATGAATTATCCCTTCCGCACCGCCATTATCAACTATGTCCGGGGCTTTGACGGCGGCAAGGGGCTGAAGGACACCGTTATGACCATCGTGGAGAACTATCCGCAGGAGGTGGTCGCCTGCAACATGAATCCGCTGGGCACCCATGACACCCCCCGCCTTTTGACGGCTCTGGTGGATGACTTTGACGGCAGCCGGGAGGAGAAGGCGAAGCGCCGCCTGTCCCGAAACCAATATGACGTAGCCCGGGACAGGCTGATGATGGCTTCCTTCCTGCAATATACCCTTCCCGGCAGTCCCAGCCTGTACTACGGTGACGAGGCCTGCATGGAGGGATACCGGGACCCCTTTAACCGCCGCCCCTATCCCTGGGGACGGGAGGATATGGACTTTGTGAACCACTTCAAACGGTTGGGGCAGCTCCGACGGCAGCATGAGGCCCTTCGCCTGGGGGATATCCGGTTCTTTGAGGCCGCTGACAAGCATGTGGGCTTCACCCGCAGCTACCGGGGCAAGACCTACCGCATCTATTGCAACCGCAGCGCAGACGTCTGGGAGATCCCCTCCAGCAGACTGGTCTTTGGCTATCATCTGCAAATCGTAGCCCCCGACTGGCTGACCATCGGCCCCAGGGGCTGCTGCATCACGGAGGACCCATCTTATGGAGATTGAAAAATTCCTATCCGGATACTGCCGCCAGCTGGACAGCAGCCGCATGGTGGAAGTGGTTGTGGAGGATGGGGAGCTGTCCGAGGTGGACTGCTGCTATGGCAGCTGCATCTATCAGTCCAATTGTCCCATTGCTCAGGGAATTGAGGAACTGCAAACCTCCCAATAAAGAAAATCGGAGCGGGTACTTAGGTACCCGCTCCATTTTTATCCGTTGTCTCCCGTCAGTGGACAGGGTATAACGCGGTAAAAAACAATCATTGGTTGAGTTTGAAACAACTATTTGATAATTGTTATTCTTGGGTTTTTTTGTTATCGTATTAGCACACCGGTGTAAAACATTTTTGAGGAGGAGTTCGTGTGCAACTTAATTTGGGAACAAAAATACGGGAACTTCGCCGCCGTGACGGACGCACGCAAGAAGCGCTTGCAGAAGCGCTCGGAGTTACTTCGCAAGCAGTATCTCGGTGGGAATCCGGCGGCAGTTATCCTGATGTGGAAATTCTTCCATCTATAGCAAACTATTTTGGCGTTTCCATTGATGAACTTTTTGGACATACAAATAACCACGAAAGAAAAATCGACGAAATCATCGCTACGGTAGCAAGCTATAATATAAAAGCTCGCAGTGATGATGAATGGGTTGACGAGTGTCTTACTATTCTGCGTGAAGGGCTTGCGGAATATCCGCAGAATGAGAAACTGCTCATCGCACTTGCTGATACGTTGCTCGAAGCAGGCTGGAGAAGGCATAAAGAGTGGCTATGTTACGATAGCGAAGGATATATTCAGCATAATTATGATGTGCATAAAAAGAACGGATACTGGGCCGAATCCATTAAAATATGCGAGAATCTTGCCGGGACCGCAAAGGATAATGTTATTATCACAAAAGCCATATCAATACTTGTGCTGCTCTACAGAAACCTTGGAGAAACCGCAAAAGCTATTTCTTATGCCGAGCGGATGCCCGAACTGAAAAACTGCAAAGAAATTATGCTTGCCTCGGCGAGTGATGGCAAAGAAGCAGCAAGGTATATCGGCGATTTTCTTTTGAAAACGGCAAGGAATTTTGCCGAGCAATTGGTTTACGGTCTCATGGCAAACAACCACAATTATGAAAGCGACATGCCAATTAAGAAAATAAAAGGTGCAATTGAACTATTCTGCCTGGTATGTGACGACGGTAATTTTGGGGAGTACAACGGTGATTTGATTCGTCTCTACCTGTATCTTTCAAGAGTGCAATGGGAACGTGGTTATCACGATGAGGCTTTTGCATCGCTTGACAAAGCGCTGTATCACGCGAGAGCTTTGGAAAAATTATTGGACGGTGAGGAACATTATTTCACAGCGCCGCTTGTTTCCTTTGTGAGATGTAAATTGGGTGATTACAGAAATATCGCGAAAGAATTACCTGATGATTGGCCGTTTTGGTGCAGTCCCAATTATGACAACGTGGAAAAAGAAATAAAAGCAGATCCCCGCTGGAAAGACTGGGTTGCGAAAACACAATTATAATATTTAGTGTTGGTTATAAACTTTTTATCTTTTTATCCTATAAAAAATCCATCTCAAACGGCTAATATTATAAAGTTAGCGGTATTACCTAAGACGGGAGGAGTTGTTGCGGTAAGTAAAATTAGATTGCAAGCCATTTATGGGATGACATAGGTTTGCCCAAGAAATTGAGAAGGTGCAAACCACTAAATAAAGAAAATCGGAGCGGGTACGTAAAGTACCCGCTCGGCTTTTATCCGTTGCCTCCCGGCAGTGGCCAGGGGATATTCAGCTCCTCCCAGGCTTTTGCCAGCCAGGGGTAGGCGTTTCCGGTCTGGGTATCCATGCAGTTTTCGCTGGAGCCGCCGATCCAACCCTGCCAGCCCTCCTGAGAATCCCCACTTTCCCGGTAAAATTCGGAAATGCCGAAGTTTTCGGGCGTTCCGCCGACGATCAGAAGGTGTTCGATGTCATCCGCATCCGTGTAAGTGTGGATATACGGCTCCTCCATGGAGGTCATATCGGTAATATCAGTATTTTCTCCATTGGCTATGAAATACAGGCGCCCGTCCTCCCGAACTTCCACATACAGATGGATGCTGCTTCCGTGGGATATGCCGCTTACGCCGTCCTCCCGCTGCTCAATCACCGTCAGACCACCGTTAAATACATACCGTTTCACGAATTCATTGACCGCCGCCCGAACCTCGGTATTTAAGGTGGCTCCGGCGAGCAGGACCACGGTCAAAAATGCTGCCGCCGCCGCTGCGGGACGTCTGACGGAGAAGGCTTTCCGTACCGGCTGTCCCGCGGCCTTTGATGCCATGGCCTGGTGGATTTTGTATTTGGTATTTTCCGGCATTGTGATCTGGTCGTACATATCCCTTACCTGCTCTTTCATACAGTTACCTCCTTGAGCTGTTCCTTCAGCGTTTGCCGGGCCCGGTTCAGACGGGTGGTAACCACACTGCGGCTGACTTTTAGCATTTGGGCAATTTCTCCGGTGGTACAGCACTCATAATAGTGCAGGTAGACAACCACCCGGTATTTGGGCTTTAGCCCCATGACCGCCTGAAACACACCGCTGTATTGGGGCGGCGGGACTGCAATCGACGCATCCAGCTCCGTGGTTTTGCGCCACCAGCTGGACCGGAGCAGGTTGCGGCATTCGTTGGCCGTTACCTGCATGAGCCATGCCCGTTCTTTGCCCGGGGCAATGTGCTGCTGTTCCATCAGCTTTAGAAATACCGTCTGACATACGTCCTCCGCTTCCTGTACGTTCCTGGTATAGCTCAGCGCCAGACGATAGACATCGTCACGGTATTCGCAAAAAAGCGTCTCCACATTCTGCACCTGAGCATCTCCTTTCTGTTTTCTGCTTTCTGAGGCCTCATATATTAGACACTTGAGGAGGCGGATTTGTCACAAACTTTTTTTAACGCAAAGCCCCCTCCCGTTTTGCAGTGCTCCGGATCGTGCGGACAGCACAATCTGGGGCACTGCAGTTTGGGAGGGGGTGCGGTAAATAATACGATTTCCTGATGGGATCCGTTCAACAAGAAGGCATCGCCTTTGCCACGGTCCATTGCGTTATTTTGGTTATTTTGGAAATAAAATAACGCAATGGACTTTTTATTGAGAATCCGTATAAAATCAGATGGCGGGGCCGTTGCGGGACTGGACCACGGGATCGCCCAGGGTTTCCACCTTGGAGTCCTTGATTAGCTTCTTGGGGCAGACGGTGGCGCACAGGCCGCAGTTGTCACACTTGGTGTAGTCGATCCGGGCCAGATTCTGCTCCACGGTAATGGCACCCTGGGGACAGATCTTCTTACACAGGCCGCAGCCGATACAGCCGGTGGTGCAGCCCCGGGTGGTGACAGCACCCTTTGCCAGGGAGGCGCAGGCGATGACCACATTCCGGTTTGGCTCTACAGGCACGATCAGCTGGCGGGGGCAGACAGCGGCGCAGGCCATACAGCCGACGCACAGGTCTTCGTCCACCCGGGCAACACCGTTGACCACCTGGATGGCGCCGTATTTACAGGCCTTGGTGCAGGAGCCGTAGCCCAGGCAGCCAAATTTGCAGGACAGAGGACCGTTGCCGCCGACCTTGGAGGCCGCCATACAGTCCTTGAAGCCCTCGTAATTGGCCTTGATCTTGGCGCCCTTGGTCAGGTTGCCGTCCTTGTCGTAGATCTTCTCGCCGGAGCAGCGAACCAGAGCCACCTTGCGGGTGACGGCCTCCGCCTTGACGCCCATAATGGCCGCCATGGCCTGGGCGCACTCGTTGCCGCCGGAGGCACACTTGCCGATTTCTGCTTCGCCGTTCAGAACGGCTTCCGCGTAGCCGCCGCAGCCGGCATAGCCGCAGCCGCCGCAGTTGGCGCCGGGCAGGCACTCGTTCAGCTTTTCCAGCCGGGGATCGGTCTCTACATAAAAGACCTTGGAGGCGGCGGCGAGAACCAGGCCGAAAATCAGGCCCAGGCCGCCCAAAATTGCAACAGCAATCAAAATTTCCATTCTTTCGCCCTCCTTAGAAAATGCTCAGGCCGGAGAAGCCCATAAAAGCCAGAGCCAGCAGGCCAGCGGAGATCAGCGCAATGGGGAAGCCCTTGAAGCACTCGGGGCAATCGGTCTTGTTGACCCGCTCCCGGATGGAGGCAAACAGGACGATGGCCAGGGTAAAGCCCAGGCCGCCGGCCGCGCCGTTGACAACGCTGAACAGGAAGTTGTAGCCCTCCTGTACGTTGACCAGCACCACACCCAGAACGGCGCAGTTGGTGGTGATCAGGGGCAGGAACACGCCCAGCGCCTTATACAGGGCGGGGACAGCCTTTTTCAGGAACATTTCCACCACCTGCACGATGGAGGCGATGGCCAGGATAAAGACCACCGTCTGCATATATGTCAGGTTCAGCGCCACCAGCACCAGGTTGATGGCGTAGCAGGCGGCAGAGGCCAGGGCCATGACGAAGGTAACGGCCATGCCCATGCCCAGGGCGGTGTCGATCTTCTTGGAGACGCCCATGAAGGGACAGATGCCGTAGAACTTCACCAGAATGAAGTTCTCGCTCAGCAGCGCGCTGATGATAATACCCAAAATCGCTTTCATACCTTGGCAGCCTCCTTCTTCTTATTCTTCTTCTCCAGATGCTTCATCAGCCACTGGGAGCCGGCGATGACGAAGCCCAGGACCAGGAAGCCGCCCACGGGCATGACCATCTGCATGGCGGGATACTGGGCGGGAATGATGCGGATGCCCTCGCCGCCGTTGAGAAGGCCGCCGCCGAAGGTGCCGGAGCCGAGCAGTTCCCGGATGACGCATACGATGACCAGCGCCACGGTATAGCCGATTCCCTGGCACAGGCCGTCTACGGCGGAGGCCAGGACGCCGTTTTTGGAGGCGAAGGCCTCGGCCCGGCCCAGGATGATGCAGTTGACCACGATCAACGGGATGAACACACCCAGGCTCTCGGACAGGGCGGGAATGAAGGCCTGCAGCACCAGGTCAACCACGGTGACGAAGCCGGCAATGATGGTGATGTAAGCGGCAATTCGAATCTGAGAGGGGATGAAATTCCGCAGGGCGGAAATCAGCACATTGGAGCAGATCAAAATGATGGTGACCGCCAGGCCCATGCCGATGCCGTTGAACAGGCTGGTGGTGATGGCCAGTGTCGAGCACATACCCAGCAGCTGAACGGTAACCGGGTTCTTGGTCAGCAGGCCCTCGTTAAATTGCTTCTTGAAATTCATGCGAAGTACCTCCTTAACCCATGTTGGCCACGCAGGCCAGCGCGGCGTTGACACCGGTGCAGACCGCCCGGGATGTAATGGTGGCGCCGGTGATGGCGTCCAGCTGCCCGCCGTCCTTGGAGACGGCAACGGAGCCGCTGGTGCCTACAAACTGTCCCCGGAAGGCTTCGCCGGCGGAGGTGTTGGCCGCGGCCACAGCGCCCAGGCCGGCGGTTTCGCTGTTGGAGATGATGGAGATGCCCAGGACGGTGCCGCTCTGATCGATACCCACCATCATGGTGATCCCGCCGTTAAAGCCGGAAGGGACTACCTGGACGGCATAACCGGCGTTCCCCTGGTAGACAGTGGTAACCAGGCCGGTATCGTCGGTGAAGGCAACCTCCTCGCCGCCGCCGGGAAGGACGGCCTCAATGGCCTCCTGGGTTTTCTGGGCGTTCAGCGCGGCGATCTTCGGCGCGGTAATTGAGTTCACACCGGCCAGCGCAATGGCGACCACGGAGGTGATGAGCAGCAGCGTCAGCGCCAGCCGCAGTACATATTTTACATTCGATTCGGTTTTCATTACTTCGCCGCCTCCTTTTTGGGTGCGCCGAACTTCACAGGACGGCCGATTCTATCCAGCAGGACAACGCAGACGTTCATGACCAGGATGGCATAGGAAACGCCCTCGCTGTAACCGCCGAAATAGCGGATCAGGATGGTCAGGACACCGCAGCCAATGCCGTAGATGATCTGACCCAGCTTGGTAACGGGGGAGGTAACATAGTCAGTCGCCATGAAAATGGCACCCAGCATCAGGCCGCCGCCAAAGACCTGGGCAGCCATCCAGGCGATGCGGTCATTGCCCTGGGGGAACAGGAAACTCAAAACGGCCACCGTGCCGATGAAGGCCACGGGAATCCGGGGGGTGATGACCTTGCGGTACAGCAGGTATACGAAACCGATGAGCAGCAGCAGCGCGGAGGTCTCGCCCAGGCAGCCGCCCACATTGCCCAGGAAGAGGTCCAGGATGGAGGCCTCGGGCATCAGCCCCTGGTGCATGCTTCCCATGGGGGTCGCGGCGGTGACGGCGTCGGCGGTGGAGACCAGCCCGGCGGCATTTTCAAAGCCGACCTTCACCCAGTTGCTCATGAGCACGGGCCAGCTGAACATAAAGGCACGGCCCGCCAGGGCGGGATTGACGATGTTGCGGCCCAGGCCGCCGAAAAGCATCTTGACCAGGGCGATGGCAAAGAGCGCGCCCAGAATGATGGTCCAATAGGGAATGGTGACGGGGCAGACAAAGGCCAGCAGCACACCGGTGACGCAGGCGGACAGGTCATAGACCTTGCAGTGCATCCCGGTGATCTTGCAGTAGCCCCACTCGAAAAAGACGCAGGCGGCCACGCTTACCAGGGTTACCAGCAGCGCCCGGAAGCCAAAGAAATAGATGGAACCAACCAGCGCGGGGGCCAGTGCGATGAGCACATCCCGCATGATGGTCTGGGTGGTAACGGGGGAATGTACATGGGGAGAGCTGGAAATCGTCAGCTCATAAAAATATTTCATCTGTTGTGCCATGGGATCTCCACCTCCTTAAACCTTTGCTTTTGCCTTGGCGGCGGCGTTGCGGATAATCTGCTTGCCTACGCGGAAGCCCAGCACCAGGGGGACGCTTGCGGGGCAGGTGTAGGCACAGCTGCCGCATTCGATGCAGTCCATCATATTGACCGATTTCATCTCTTCTACGTCGTTGGACTGCAGGGCCTTATACATCAGCACGGGCATCAGCTTCATGGGGCAGGCGTCGATGCACTTGCCGCAGCGCAGGCAGCGGGAGTCCTCTACCGCGTACTCGTTCTTCTTGCCCAGGACGGTGACCGCGTTGACGCCTTTGATGGTGGGAACGCTCAGGTCATACTGGGCCGCGCCCATCATGGGGCCGCCGGAGAGGACCTTATAGGGGTACTCGGAGTGTCCGCAGGCGTCGATCAGGTCATTGAAGGAGGTGCCGATGGGAACCAGCAGGTTCTTCGGCTCCATCAGGATGTCGCCGGAAACGGTGACGATCCGCTTGATCAGAGGCATGCCATCGTAAACCACATCATGGATGGCCTTGCAGGTGGCGGCGTTGAATACCGCGCAGCCCACCGCGGCAGGCAGACCGCCGGAGGGGACCTCCCGGCCGGTGATGGCGTAGATCAGCTGCTTTTCCGCGCCCTGGGGGTACTTGGCGGGCAGCACATCCACGGTAATGCTGTCGGACGCCGCCAGATTGGCCCGCAGGGCCTTGACGGCCTCGGGCTTGTTGTCCTCAATGCCGATGTGGCCCTCTTTCAGCCCCAGGATCCTCATGACGATTTTCAGGCCGGAGATCAGTTTTGCCGGCTCTTCCCGGCAAAGGCGGTCGTCAGCCGTGATGTAAGGCTCACATTCGCCGGCATTGACGATGACGGTGTCTACCTTGCCGATGCCGCCGGAGAGCTTGACATGGGTGGGGAATGTGGCGCCGCCCATACCAACGATACCGCCCTCATGGATGATGTCGATCAGCTCTTCGCTGGAAAGCGCGTCGACTTCCTCCTGGGTACGGGGCTTGATGTCCCCGCAAAGGGTATCGAGATGGTCATTTTCGATCACCACGCTCATGACGGTGGTGCCGCTGGTGTGGGCCCGCATTTCCACGGCCTTGACCTTGCCGGAAACGGAAGCGTGCACCGGGACACACAGGCCCTGGTTGTCGCCGATCTTCTGACCAACGGTGACCAGGTCGCCCTTCTTAACGAGGGGCTTGCAGGGGGCGCCGATATGCTGGGACATGGGGATCACGACGATATCAGGTTCGGGAAATTCCTGAGTCTCCTTGTCGCAAGCGTACCACTTATTTTCTTTGGGATGGACCCCTCCGAAAAAAGAAAACGCCATATTACTTCACCTCTTTCAAATTTCGCGGAGTATACCGCATTATCCACTATTTATGATAACGCATTTTTCCCGGTTTGTCCACCCCGATTTGTCAATATAGACAAAAACTTTCTAAAAAAGCTTTTTATATCGATACAAAATGACTGAATACGGATATTCTGGAAATAGGCATCATCCCAGCAAAAAACGGCGCGGAAAATTTCCGCACCGTCATGTCCACATAAGCAGGGGTATGGTTATGTAACTGTTTTGCGTTCTGCGCTTTTCATTCCGCCGCAAGAACGTGGGCGCCGTGGAAATCGACATGCAGGGGCAGCAGCTGCCAGTGCTTTTCCGTTATGCTGTCCAGCTTTTTTGCCAGCTTCTGTTCCAGCTTTTCGTCCTGGGTGATGCACAGCAGGGTGGGGCCTGCGCCGCTGAGGCAGAAGGCCGCGCCGGTGGTGCGCACCAGGGCCTCAATTTTTTCGTAATCCGGAATCAGCCGTTTCCGGTAGTTTTGGTGAAGCTTGTCCTGCATGGCGCTGCGCAGCAGCTTCTCGTCGCCAAGCTCCAGAGCCTTCAGAACCAGCGCACCGTGGGCAATGTTATAAATGGCATCGGCACGGTTGATCTGCTCGGGAAGAACGCTTCTGGCAAGAGATGTGGCCAGGTTGAAGTCCGGAACCAGGGCCAGAAATTCCCAGTCCGGGTGCAGGGGGAAGCTGACGGACACCGGCAGGCCGTTGTCTACCATGGAAGCGGTAAGGCCGCCGTAGAAGGCAGGGGCCAGATTGTCCGGATGCCCCTCCATGGCGTTGGTGATGTTCAGCAGGCCCTGGGTGGACAGCTTGCTGCCCCGGAGGATGTTGGCACCCATGGCCCCGGCCACCAGCAGAGCGGCGGAGGAGCCGAGCCCCCGGCAGATAGGAATGTGGGCGTCGATGTGAATTTTCACGCCCTGCACCTCTTCGCTCATGGTATTCAGTACAGCGCAGTAGGAGGTGTAGGCCAGATTGTCCGGACCGGTGAATTCCTCATCACAGCCGGTGATTTCCAGCCCTGACTCGGTTTCCTCAAAGGTCACATCGGTATAAAGGCTCAAAGCGCAGCCGAAGGCGTCGAAGCCGGGGCCAAGGTTGGCGGTGGTCGCGGGGACGCGGATGGTAACACGGTTCATTGATTTCTTTCTCCTATGGGGATAAATATAAATAAGGATGTCCCTTCGGGACAAATGAAAATGGATCGCGCAAAAGCAATCCCCTTTTGGGAAGGCTTTGCTTGACCAAATTGAAATTTAGATTTCTTTCATCAAAATCATTTCATACGGATCGGATTGATAAATAAAACCGCCTATGGTTCGATAACCCAGTCTATGATAAAAGTGCTGTGCATACTCGTCAGAGGCTGTGGAAGTCATCACACATTCATAATCAAGCAGTTTCATTTGTTTTTCCCAATAATCAACAAACTGCTTACCAAAGCCTTTCTGCCGATAATCATTCAGGATATAAACCATGTTCAAAAAAGGCGTATTATCCCAAAACAAATTATATCTTAGCCATCCAATAAATTTCCCTTTTTCCTTTGCTATGTAAATTCTGTTTCGTGAAATACAATAAACCAATTCGTCCTTTGCAATATGTTTGTCATATTGGCATAATACACTTAAATCTTCTTTCTGTGCCACACTTATATTCATAAAATTATTCCTCTATAAATTCTTGATTTGTCATTCTAAGCTGTAAAAGTCATAAAGTATCCTTGCCAACGTTTCCGGCGTTTCAATATTCACTTCATGACCAGAGCCGTTGATCACTTGAAATTCTGCATTTTTATAATGACTGCCAATTCCGCGGCAGCTTTTTTATATCCTTCTCTCCGCAAATTACGAATGTGGGACAGGTGATTTCCTGGACGGAATTGCGAAAGTCCAACTCTATCATGGCCGTACAAAGCCCTCACTCATAGCTGCTTTGTATATCTTCGGGTGATTATTGTACGCCCGTTCACAACATTGGAAATTTTGTCTTGTAAGATCAACCCGTTATTTTCCATTACTTTTGCAGAACCATGATTGTCATCATCACAGGTAATTAAAACCGTGGTTATTCCCAACTGTTTTGCTCTTTCCAATCCAAGCCGAAGCATTAAGGTTCCGTATCCTTTATTCCATTCAGAATGGCGAACACCGTACCCAATATGACCACCGTAGCGTTTGAGATCATCAGTCAATCTATGACGGATGCTGATTTCTCCAATAAAGCGGTTTCTATCCTCGTCAACCAACCAGTAGTAATCAGAACCTACTCTGTTCGGTTTCAAATTCCGTTCATGCCTATAATTATCGTACTTTTCAAAGATGTTATAAGCTCTGGCATCATCAAAAGCATAAGTTTGCACATCATTCTGCTTATACGCATCGTAAGCTTCAATGTATGATTGCAGATACTTTTCACAGGGTTCTACAAGCGCAATCATTGTCTAATCTCCTTTGCTTGTATTGGGCAGTAACCCCTTATGAAATTCTGGTTTTCCAATCCTGTTTTATATAGCGGAGAACACCGGCATTCTGGGTGCAAAACATAGGCATCCCTCCAGGCCGTATTTGAATCATCCGCCAAGCGGATACCCCAATTTTGCGTTTCGCATTACAAATGCAAAACATAGTCCAGCATGGCGTCCTTCTCAATGACCCCGGTGTGGCGTTCGGGCTTGCCCTGCAGGCCGGCCAGGTTCTTTGGAATGGGTACGCCGGTAATGGCGGAAAGCCGCGCCATCTGGTCAAACTCGCTGCCGGAGGTATCGCCGCCGATGGCGGTCAGGACGGCCACGGGGAACTTGTAGGGGGAGGCGGTGGACAGCACCACCATGGGACGGCGGTCGCCTGTCTGGGCCACATAGTCCTCGGCGGCGGCCCAGCCGGAGGCGGTGTGGGGATCGCACAGGTAGCCAAACTCCCGGTAGACCCGGCCCATGACCTCCTGGGCGCGGCTGTCGTCGCAGTACGCGGCCCAGAATTCCTTCTGAATTTGAGCAAGCAGGGCATCGGGGATGGTATAGGCGCCCTCTTTGTTCAGCCGGTTCATCAGCCCGGCTACCAGTTCGGTGTCGCCGCTGAGCAGGTACAGCAGCCGCTCTAAGTTGGAGGACACCAGAATGTCCATGGAGGGAGAGGTGGTCTTTAACAGAGGACGCATCCGGTTGTAGGTGCCGGTATGGATAAAGTCGGTCAGTACGTTGTTGGCGTTGGAGGCGCAGATCAGGGTGCCTACAGGCAGGCCGAGCTGCTTGGCCAGATATCCTGCCAGAATGTCGCCGAAGTTGCCCGTGGGAACGGAGAAGTTGACCGGATCCCCAAGCCGGATTTTTCCACCGTCCAGCAGGTCCCGGTAGGCCCGGAAGTAATACATGATCTGAGGCGCCAGGCGGCCAATGTTGATGGAGTTGGCCGAGGACAGGCGGAAGGGCAGCTCACGGCCCTGGCAGGCGGCGAAAATGTTCTTTACTCCGGTTTGGGCGTCGTCAAAATTGCCGTAAACGGCACAGACGGCCACATTGCCGCCCTCCTGGGTTACCATCTGGGCGCGCTGCACCTGGGAAACGCCGCCATAGGGATAGAATACGCAGATGCGTACCCCCTCCACATCGTGAAAGCCTTCCAGGGCGGCCTTGCCGGTGTCGCCGGAGGTGGCGGTGAGGATCAGAATGTCCTCTTGGACACCCTTGGCCTTTTTGGCGGCAGTCAGAAGCTGAGGCAGCATGGAAAGCGCTACATCCTTGAAGGCAGAGGTGGGGCCGCGGAACAGCTCCAGTATATGGAAATCCCCTGCGGGGACGGTGGGGGTCAGAGTTTCCGTTTCAAATTTGCCCGTGTAGGCTCTGTGCACCAGCTGCTCCATATGGGGAATGTCCGGGAGCAGGGCGGACAGGATTTTTTCGGACATGTCCAGACTGCTGCCATTCAGGCAGTTCTGCCAGTCAAATGAAGGGATCTCTGCGGGCATATACAGGCCGCCGTCGGGGGCCAGGCCCTCCAGCACTGCTTGGGCGCTGTCGACGGACGCTTTCTCACTGCGGGTGGAATGATATAACATAACTGCCTCCTGAAAAACAGAGTTGCCTTTGCCAATTGCACAAAAAGCGGGGAAATCCGCAGAAATCATTGGCTTTTTGGTGCAATTGCAATTTGAGTAGGTATATGATATACTGTTTTTCGTAAAAATGCAAGTGTTTTCGGGATGGGCACATCTGTTTTTCCGCAGAGCGTGCCGCCCCCCATAAATAACGGAGGAAATTTTATGAAGATCGGACTATTGGGATTCGGCGTCGTTGGCCGGGGCGTATATGAGATCACCGCTTCCAGAGCGGATATGCAGGTGGCCAAGGTGCTGTGCCTGGAGGATATTGCCCTGCCCGACGCGAAGGCTGTCAAGGATTTTAACGAGATCCTGACTGACAGCTCCATTGACACTGTGGTGGAGGCCATGGGAGGATTGCATCCTGCTTATGAGTTTGTCCGGGCCGCCATGGAGGCGGGCAAGAATGTGGTCACCTCCAACAAGGCGCTGGTGTGTACGTTCTATGACGAACTGCTGCCCCTGGCAGAAAGCAAGGGCATCAAATTCCGCTCTACGGCTGCCGTGGGCGGCGGCATCGGCTGGCTTTCTGAGCTGGAGCGCTCCCGCCGGGTGCAGAAGATCAGCCAGGTGGGCGGCATTATGAACGGCACCTGCAACTATATTTTGGATAACATGACCCGCAGGGGGATGAGCTATGACGATGCGCTGAAGCAGGCCCAGAAGCTGGGCTACGCGGAGGCGAATCCCTCCGCCGATGTGGACGGCATCGACACCTGGCACAAGCTTCTTCTGTCGGCGAATATTGCCTTCGGCGTGACGTTGGATAGGAATACGGTCCCCGTGGCGGGCATCCGCAATATCCGGGCGGAGGATGTGGAGAATTTCAAGGCCCACGGCCTGGTGTGCAAGCTGATATCCACCGCCAAATGCGCGGATGGCGTTTGCAGCGCTTATGTCCAGCCCACGCTGGTGCAGGAGGGCGAGCCGGAAGCCGCAGTTCCTATGAATTATAACCTCATTACGTTCCTTGGCGAGACCTCGGAACGCATGAGTTTCTATGGCCAGGGAGCAGGACGGTATCCCACTGCATATAATGTAGTTCAGGACTTGGTGGATGTGCTGGCGGGAAAGGGCTTTTACGCTCCCTATGGCTCCAGGGCTGCTGCCGACAACAGCGAAGAATTGGTTTATTATGTCCGGGGCAGCTGGACCGGCGGAGTGGAAGAAACCTGGGGAAATGCAGCCGTGACCAAGGCTGTTCCCGTTTCCGAGATGCACGCTTGGCTGAAAGAAAACCCTGACGCATTCATTGCCGCGATCCGGCAAATGTGAGCAAAGATTTTTCCATACGAGGAAGGAAAGAAGAAAATGAAAGTAGTCAAATTCGGCGGCTCCTCCATGGCGGATGCCGGACAGTACCGCAAGGTCCGGGATATCCTGATGGCGGACCGGGAGCGCAAGGTTGTGGTGGTTTCCGCGGCAGGCAAGCGTTTCAGCGGGGACCATAAGATCACGGACCTGCTGTACCTGTGCCATGCCCACATTCAGTATGGTGTGGACTGTTCCGGTATTTTTGAGCTGATTGCCTCCCGTTATCTGGATATCCGGGATGACCTGGGGCTGGATCTGCGGCTGGAGCCGGAGTTGGAGGAGCTGAAAAAGCGCATCGATGCCAAGCAGGTCACCCAGGAGGAGCTGGTCAGCCGGGGAGAATATTTCTCCGCCAAGCTGATGGCGGCATATTTGGGCTTCCAATTTGTAGACGCTGCGGATTGGGTGAAATTCAATCTGGACGGTACCGTCAACCAGGAGGCGTCCTACGAGGCTCTGCGCCACCAGGTGCTGATAGGCTATGGGGCCGTTATCCCCGGCTTCTATGGCGCCATGCCCGACGGGAGTATCCATACCTTTTCCCGGGGCGGCAGCGATATCACCGGCGCTTTGGCTGCTGCGGCGCTGGATGCCGATGTGTACGAGAACTGGACCGATGTTTCCGGAATTCTCATGGCCGACCCCAGAATTGTGGATGATCCCCAGGCGATTCCGGAGGTCACCTACGATGAGCTTCGGGAACTGAGCTATTCCGGTGCCCAGGTGCTCCATGAGGACAGCATTTTCCCCGTCCGGGAGAAGAACATCCCCGTAAACATCCGCAACACCAACCAGCCGGAGGCTCCCGGCACCATGATTCAGGCGGAGTTCGAAGGCGACACCGATCCCGACCGCTTTATCACCGGCATTACCGGCAAAAAGGATTTTTCCATCATCTCCCTGTCCAAGCGGGGCATGAGCAACCAGGTGGGCGTCCTGCGCAAGGTGCTGACGGTTCTGGAGCGCCACAATATTTCCGTGGATTATGTGCCCAATGGCATCGACAATGTTTCCGTGGTGCTTCCGACCTGGGCCATTGAAAAGGACCTGTACACCATCATGGCGGAGATTCAGCAGGAGGCGGAGCCGGATACCCTGGATGTTCACCACCAGATCGCCGTGGTTGCTGCGGTTGGCCGGAAAATGGCCTTCCGGCCCGGTATTTCCGGTAAGATTTTCGCGGCCCTGGGCGAAAGCGGCATCAACATCCGCATGATCAACCAGGGACCAGATGAACTGAACATCATTTTCGGTGTGGACAATAAGGACTTTAAGGAAGCCATCCGGGTGCTGTACAACAGCTTTATTACAAAATAAATTCAGAGCAGGAGGGAACTTCTATGAAAATGTATACTGTAGCTGTTCTGGGTGCCACCGGCGCTGTGGGACAGGAAATGATTAAGGTTTTGCAGGAGCGGGATTTCCCAGTGGGAAAGCTGGTTCCGCTGGCGTCCGCCCGCAGTGCGGGAAAGACGGTGGCTTTCCGGGGCGAAGATGTGGCCATTCAGGAGGCCTGCGATGCCGCCTTTGAAGGTGTGGACATCGTTTTGGGTGCGGCGGAGAACGATATCGCCCAGAAGTTTGCCCCCGCTATTGTCAAGGCCGGCGCGGTCTTTGTCGACAACTCCTCTGCCTTCCGCCTTGACCCGAATGTCCCCCTGATCGTCCCGGAGGTCAATCCTGAAGATGTGAAGCATCACAAGGGCATCATCGCCAATCCCAACTGCTCTACCATCATCACCGTCACCGCAGTGAACGCCCTGAATTCCATCGCGCCCATCAGAACCATGACTGCGTCTACATACCAGGCCGTTTCCGGCGCGGGAGCGGGCGGCCCCATTGAGCTGATGAACGAGGTGGAGGCCCTGCGGGAGGGCAGGACCTATGCGCCGAAGGTGTTTTCTCACCAAATCGCCTACAACCTGATTCCCCAGATCGGCGGCGAACAGTTCGAGGGCTATACCAGCGAGGAAATGAAGATGCAGAACGAGGGCCGCAAGATCATGCACCTGCCGGAACTGAAAGTCAGCTGCACCTGCGTCCGGGTCCCCGTGGTGCGCAGCCACTCGATTTCCGTCTCCTGCCATTTCGATGTGCCTGTCACTGTAGAGCAGGCCCGGGACGTCATTGCCAGGGCGCCCGGCTGTAAGCTGGTGGACGACCTGAAGAACAAGCAGTATCCTATGCCGTTGGACACCTCCGATCAGGATATTGTTTTTGTGGGCCGCATCCGCCCCGATCTGACGGATGACTGCGGGCTTTGCCTGTGGTGCTGCGGCGACCAGGTGCGCAAGGGCGCGGCCACCAACGCCATCCAGATCGCGGAGCTGCTGGTGAAGGAATAAGCTTCGAATCGCAACCGAAAACGGGCGGCAGCGTGTTTCGCTGCCGCCCGTAAATTTCTGCCCGTATGGGGTAAGGCACATATTACAGACATCGGCCTGTCCATCCCACCTGAAATTGCGGCACCGATGTCTCTTTTGCTATGCGGCATGTGTGCCGTTTTGCCAAGGGGATTTTATGTTTTCGGTAGACCTGCGTTTCCCGGAATGGCCGCAGGAGAAGCGTGATACTCCCATTTTTCTTCCAGCAGAGCGTAACTGGCCCATTCTTCATTCGGCTTGGTCTCGGTGGGGGAAAATCCAAACTTCCCGTAAAGGTGCCTTGCCGGTTTCAGAATGTCAATGGTCCACAGGATTACATCCGTATACCCCTGCTCCCGGCAGAACGCCATGGCGGTCTTCAGCAGGGCGTTTCCGATTCCCATGCCCTGCACCTCCATGCTGACGCCGAACCACCGGAGCTGTGCTTCCCGCGGCCCCTTCCTGACAATGGCGATGGAACCGACAATTTTCCCGTCCTGTTCGGCGACCCAAAGCTGACTTTTCCCCGGACAGTCGAAAAGCTCCCCCATTCCTTTGATAAAGTATTTTTCCACGCTGCCGTTGAACTGGTATTGCTGCTCATAGAGCTTGTAGTAGAAATAGCAGACCCGGCTGGGATCGCCAGGCCGGTAGGCGCGAATGCAGATATTTTTCTTTGTTTCCATGGTCTCCTCCTATAAATCCGCATGGCCAAAGCTGCGGATGATGGTATCCATTGCCTGGCATAAGCCGTCGCAGGCCTCGCCGCTCAGCGGCGCCACCAGCTCATAAAGTTTGCTGTTGGTGATCTCGATCAACCGATCCGCTTCCGCCTGCCCCGCCGGCGTAAGCGCCAGAATACGCGCCCGCCCGTCTTTTTCGGAAGGGTACCTGGTGAGAAGCGCCTTCTGCTCAAGGCTGCGGATCAGACGGCTGATATAGCTCTTATCCAAATGCAGCATATCGATCAATTGACTGGCGCTCATCTGCCCGCCCTGCTTTAATTCAAAAAGGATTCTGGTCTCCGTGACGGAGTACCCGGAGCCAAAATAATCCCGGTTCAGAAAGCCCAGAAGTACGGTATAAAACCGGTTGAAGGCCCGGATCTGGCGAACCGTTTCCTGCTTATCTTCCATACGCACCGCCTCATGACATAAATTAGTAGCCAAAAGCCACTATTTGAATCATACATCAAATAGTGGCTTTTGTCAACTAGTTTTTGGATTTTTGTGACGGAGAAGCCCCTAGGGCGTGTTCACCACTCCCATAAACAGAGGCAGCGGTCCGCCGCTGGCAATCACGAACAGGAACGGCCGGTCGAGGACGAAATCAATGATTTCCTCCGGCGGCGCCGCCGCGCCTGCACCGGGCAGTTCTATATAACTGGCGGCTTTTACGCCGGACTCGTCCACCGTCACCCGGGCGGCCTGATTGACACTGCTGAGAAATACCGGGAAGGAGGCGTCTATGGAGGGAGAGAAATCCGCTTTTTCTGTGTCGAATACGTCGGTAATTCCCAGCTTTTGCAGAACGGGGGCCAAATCCGATGAGGAACTGACATCAAATTTGGGAAGGGAGAGGTTGACCTTCATGTATTTGCTGTTGTCCGTGCCGTAGTCATGGTTATTTGTCACCATCTCCAGATATTCCCCGCTGGAAAGCACATCCTCGATGGCTTTGCCCTCATCTGGAAGAATCAGCCACATGCTGCTGCCATTTTTCAGACCCAGGGATACCGCCCCAAAGCTGCTGCCCCAGTAATAGGTCGTTTGGTACTCTTTTTTGTTCATGAAGGTACAGGGAATATCTCCGCCCGGGGCGTGGAAGGTGCCTTGCGTATTTTGATTGGCGGAAAATTCGTTGCTCCATTTGGACTGGAAATGCACCGTGGAGGCAAGAACCAGCACTGTTTCCGGGGCCGGGGGCAGGGTGATGCTGCTGGTAAAATCCTTCAGCAATCCGCCGGTATTGTTGTTCAGCCAGGTCTGCAAAGCCCTGTCCGTTTTTTGGGTACCGAAATCACCCTGATAGACCGAGGCATAGTGGTAGTAGGACAGGTTGTCCATGACCTCCTGATTGTAGCTTATGCTGCCATCCAGCCACAGGGAATTGGCCAGCGTACTGATCTCCTTTCCGTCATCCTGGTAGACGGTTTCCCATATGGCACTGACCTGTTCCCGCAGGGCGTCCATGCTCCCGGCCCCCAAAAGGTTCAAAATCTGCTGCCGGGTCTCCCCACCGGTGGTTTCCGCCAGCATGGCGAGGGCAATGCAGCCATTGACGGGAGACCAGACCCGGTTGGCGCTGCCCGTGTCTGACAAAAACGCCAGGGAGCTTGCCGCGAAAAAGTCCGAAAGCGTTTCTACGGCGCCTTCCACGGTGGTGTATCGGGTATCCCTTTGGGCGCTCCATTCGTCCAGCGCGGCCCGCCAGGCATCGAGGTCATGATAATCGCCGGAATGGGGCCTGGATGTGACCCGGGGACTGGAGGGGGTGCTTACCGCCTTGGCCGAAATGGCCATGGGGATGCTGCCCAGGTTGAAACAGATGACCAGGACCAGTACCGCGGCAACAGCGCCCAGCCACAGGGGGCGGCGCTTTTTCTTCGCCCCGGCGGCCTCGGCGATATAGGCATCCCGAATGTGACTCAGGGCGTCGCATAGCTTTTCATTCATGGTAACCCTCCTTAACCAGATAGTCCCTCAGTTGGACCCGAATGCGGCTCAGGCGCACATTGACGGCGTTTTCCGTCAGGCCAAAGCAACGGCCAATCTCTTTCGCGGAATCTCCAAACCAGTACCGCCGCAGAAAAATACTGCGGCTGTCCCCGCTGAGGGTGCTTAAAAAATTGTCGATGGCCTGTCCCAAGGCCTGTGCCTCCACGGTTTCCTCCAGTGCCGGGCCGGGAATGCACCCTTCCAGTTCGTCAAGAGACAGGTCGTAGCCGCTCCGCTTCCGGGCTGTGTTGCCGCGCAGCCGTTTCAGTGCCAGATTCCGCCCGGTTTTATAGACAAAGCCTGCCAGCGGGTCAGGGCATTTTGGCGGGACCGCGTTCCAAACCGCCAGATATGTATCGTTGACGGTCTCCTCCGCGTCCCGAAAGGAACCCAGAATATTCATGGCGGTGGCGTGCAGCCGCCGGCCGAATTTCTTCGCCAATGCTTCAATGGCGCTTTCTGCCCGGGCGAAAAGCAGCTGTATGATTTTGCTGTCCTCCATATCCCATCCCTCCTTACTTATAAAATACCGTTTTGGACCGGAAACCTTACATGCTATTTTACTATATTTTGGGTATATTTCCAACTGCCTTTGTCCATACTTTTTCCAGGAGGGATCACTATGAAATTACGCGATGTCATGACCAACCCCGTTATCCGCATCCACCCCGATGAATCCGTGGCGGTCGCGGCCCGTACCCTTGCCCACTATAATATTGGTGCCCTGCCGGTCTGCGGCAGCGACGGGCGGGTCTGCGGCCTGGTCACCGACCGGGATATTGTCACCCGCTGTCTGGCGTCCAACCGTTTGCCGTCCGCGACCACGGTCCGGGATGTGATGACAGCCAACGTTATCTCCGCCCGCCCGGATATGGATACCACACTGGCGGCCGGGCTGATGGGCCGGGAGCAGATCCGCCGGCTTCCGGTCATGGAGAACGGAAAGCTCTGCGGCATGGTCAGTCTTGGAGACCTGGCGGTAAAGGAGGAATCCTGCATTGATGCAGGCGATGCCCTGACGGAGATCAGCGGCAATTTATCCAGCCGGGAATAGAGACTGTCCGCTTAATAAAGGCAAATGTCCGCGTTTGAAAACCATAAAAAAGAACAAAATTTTTTGCATAAAATGCTTGACAAATCCGGCTTGCGGTGGTATTATATCAAAGCTGTCCGCGAGGGCGGCATTAAAAATGCCAAAGCTAAAGAAATTTGGAAAAAACTTGAAAAAGTTGTTGACAAATGGAAAAAGCTGCGGTATAATATAAAAGTTGCGTGATGAACGGAGACGGGAGCGCGGCGAAAGCTCTGTACCTTGTAAATTGAATAACGCGAAGACGATTGAAACACCTTGGACAAT
>JAUNJE010000007.1 GCA_030533415.1 Eubacteriales bacterium
ACAAGGGAGCCTTGGGCGCTCCCGCGCCAGAGGGTTTATCGACAGTCTGAGGCGGCATCCCTTGCGGATGCCGCCCTTTTCCGTAAAGGGGAGATGGACCGGTATTGTGATTTGGGTGAGGATGTGCTACAATTTCCGCATGAATAAATGGAACGTGAGGAAGGTGCGAAATTATGATAAAGGTGATGTCAATTGCGGATTATCCCGCCTTGTTTTCGCTGTGGAAAAGCACACCGAATATGGGACTGCGCAGTTTGGATGACTCCCAAGAGGGAATTTCCCTTTTCCTAAAAAGAAATCCAAAGACCAGCTTCGTGTCATACGAAGACGATAAGCTGACCGGCGCGGTTTTATGCGGACATGATGGCAGGAGAGGGTATATTTATCATACGGTGGTTTCGCCGGAATACAGGCGGCGGGGGATCGCTTCCGCCCTGGTGGAAGCGGCGGTGAACGCGCTGAAAGAAGAAGGGATCACCAGGGTGTGCCTGAATGTCATGGAGCGCAATGAGCAGGGAAAATCGTTCTGGGCCAGCAGGGGCTGGGAGAAAAAGGAGTTTCTTGGGTTTTACAGCAGGCAGATAACGGATAAGGAAAATCTGCCATTGTTTGAGGCATAAGGGCGTATTTTCGTGATTTTCTATCTCAAAAATCACGAAAACGGCAGCGCCGTCTGGCGGTGTCTTCTTTATAAAAAGGAATAGTATCAGACCATTTGCTCCGGGTGGAACACCTCATCAAACTGCTGGGCAGTCAAAAAACCCAGGCAGACACAGGCTTCTTTTAGAGAGATGTTTTCCTGATAGGCTTTTTTCGCGGTTTTTGCCGCGTTTTCATAGCCGATGTAGGGATTCAGCGCGGTGACCAGCATGAGGGAATTGTGCAGGTTCCCCTCCATCTTCTCCCGGTTGGCCCGGATGCCGGTGACGCAGTGGTCGTGGAAGGACAGCATGGCTTCCGAGAGGAGCCGGGCGGATTGCAGGAAATTATAGATCAGCACCGGCATGAAAACATTCAGCTGGAAATTGCCCTGGCTGGCGGCAAGGCCTACAGCGGTGTCGTTGCCTATGACCTGTACGGCCACCATGGTGACGGCTTCACACTGGGTGGGGTTGACCTTGCCGGGCATAATGGAGGAACCTGGCTCATTTTCGGGAATGGTGATCTCTCCAAGGCCCAGCCGGGGGCCGGAGGCCAGCCAGCGGATGTCGTTGGCGATCTTCATCAGGTCACAGGCCAGCGCCTTCAAGGCACCGTGGGCGAATACCAGTTCGTCCTTGGAGGTCAGGGCGTGGAATTTATTGGGGGCGGTGACGAAGGTCTTTCCCGTCAGCTGGGAAACGGCGGCGGCAACGGCGGCGTCGAAGCCCTTCGGCGCATTCAGCCCGGTGCCTACGGCGGTGCCGCCCAGGGCCAGCTCCTTCAGCCCCGGCAGGGCGCGCTCCAACAGCTCCTTGTCCCGGACAAGAGAGGTGCGCCAGCCGGATATTTCCTGAGAAAAGGCGATGGGTGTGGCATCCTGGAGATGGGTACGGCCAGATTTGACAATACCGGCGTTTTCTCTTTCCAGCCTTGCAAAGGCGGCGGTCAGAACGTCAATGGCAGGGATGACGCGGTCCTCAATGGCGCACACCGCCGCAATGTGCATGGCGGTGGGAAAGGTGTCGTTGGAGGACTGGGACATGTTGATATCGTCGTTGGGGTGCAGCAGCTTTTGGCCTGCAAGCTCGTTGCCGCGGTTGGCAATGACCTCGTTGGCGTTCATGTTGGACTGGGTGCCGGAGCCGGTCTGCCAGACCACCAGGGGGAAATGGGCGGACAGGGTACCGTCAATCACTTCGTCACAGGCGGCGCAGATGGCGGACGTTTTTTCCCCGGTCATTTTTTCGGGCCGCAGGGCGTGGTTTGCCATGGCGGCGGCTTTTTTCAGGATGCCGAAGGCATGGATGATTTCCCGGGGCATGGTCTCCAATCCCACGCCGATGGGGAAATTCTCCACACTGCGCTGGGTTTGGGCACCCCAGTACCTGTCGGCAGGCACCTGGACCTGTCCCATGGAGTCGTGTTCAATGCGGTATTTCATTTTGTGACCTCCGCTTGTTTTTTTGTTCATGATAGCAAGAGAAAATGTGCTTGTCAAGCTTCGGGCGGGGGGCGCTGGCGGGGAAAATTCATAAACTGTTTACGTCATGCCTACTTTTCCTTTCTGGCGGAATGTGGTAAGATACAGGTGATCCATATACGGGAGGAAAACAGATGGGAAAGTGTGTCATTTTCTGTTCGGCGGAGTTCGACGCCCTTGTGCAGCCGCTGGCGGCGGAGGATTTTGTCATTGCCGCGGACGGCGGTCTGCGCCATACGGAAAAGCTGGGAGTGGTTCCTAACGAGATCCTGGGGGATTTCGATTCTCTGGGCTTTACCCCGGAGGGGGCCAACGTTTTTCCCGTGGAAAAGGACGATACCGATTCCATGCTGGCTGTCCGCCGGGGCCTTGCCCTGGGCTATCGAGAATTTCTGCTTTACGGAAGCGTGGATGGCCCGAGGCTGGACCATACGGTTGCCAATTTTCAAACGCTGCAATTTCTTTCCGACCACGGGGCCGTTGGATACCTCATTGGCAGGGACACGATCATTACCGTGGTGAAAAACGGCTCCGTTGCTTTCCCTGCCGAAAGCAGGGGCATCCTTTCCGTTTTCTGCATGGGACCGGATGCCCGGGGCGTGACGGAACGGGGACTGTACTATGCTTTAGAGGATGCGGTGCTGACCAGCGGTTTTCCGCTGGGCGCCAGCAACCATTTTACGGGCCGGGAGGCGGAGGTTTCCGTGAAAAACGGGAGCCTGCTGCTTTTGTGGGACAGAAGAAACGGCTTTCCCTCCCGGTGACCTTTGCCGAAGGACCGGACAGAACAGAGAAACAGGAGGCACCCTTCCATGGAATACAAAGATACCATTCCGGAACAATTCATCCACCCCGACGAAGGGCTGACCTCTGACCAGGCGGCCCAGCGCCCGGCGGCGGGTACTGTAAAAAATACCGGGAAAACCGAAAAGGAAATCATTCTCACCCACTGCTTCACCTTCTTCAACCTGGTTTTTGTGATTTTGGCGGTGATGCTGGTCATCGGCCGTTCCACGGTGATGAACATGGGATTTCTGCTGGTGGCGGCCATCAATACCGTCATTGGCATTATCCAGGAGATTCGGGCCAAGCGGGCGGTGGACGCGCTGACGCTGGTGGCGGAGCGGCCGGTAAAGATTGTCCGGGATGGGAAACTCCAGGAGGTTCCCCCGGAGCAGATCGTCCGGGATGATATTGCCGAATTTGCCCAGGGAGACACCATCTGCGCCGATGGCATCGTCCGCAGCGGAGAACTGTGGCTGGATGAATCCCTGATTACCGGCGAGGCGGATGCCGTTGCCAGGGAGGAAGGGGACAGCATCCGGTCTGGAAGCGTCGTTCTGGCGGGCCGGGGCCGGGTGCAGCTGACCGCGGTGGGAGCGGAATCCTTCGCCGCCGGGCTTTCCCAGGAGGCGAAGCAGAATCCCAAGGCCCGGAAATCCGAAATGATGCGCTCTTTGGACAGGCTGATCCTGGTGGTGGGCATTGCCCTGGTGCCGGTGGGGCTGATTTTGTTCCATCAGGAGTATTTTGTGCTGCAGTTGGGCCTGCGGGACAGTGTGGAGGGCACCGTGGCGGCTCTGGTGGGAATGATCCCCGAGGGGCTGTATTTGCTGACCTCCATTGCCATGGCGGCGTCCGCTTTGAAGCTGAGCAAAAATAAGGTCCTGGTGCAGGATATGAACTGCATTGAGAGCCTTGCGCGGGTGGATGTGCTCTGCGTGGACAAAACCGGTACCATCACCGAGCCGGACATGGAGGTGGAAAACCTGGTTCCCCTATCCGGGGATGGGCCGGAGTACCTGGAAGCTGTGCTCAATGCCATGTACGGCGGTGTGGAGCCGGACAACGCCACGGCCCGTGCCATTGGGGAGCTGTTTTGTGAGGACAGCGGCTGGGTGGAGACCAAGCGTGTCCCCTTCTCCCCGGATACCAAGTGGAGCGCGGCGGTGTTTGAAAATCAGGGGGCGTTCCTGGTGGGCGCGCCGGAATTTATTCTGGGCAGCCGCATCGGGGAATACCGGACGGATATCGACAGCTGGACCGCCAAGGGAAGCCGGGTCCTGCTGGTGGCGGCCTACGATGGCGACCCCATCCCTGGGGAGCTGGACGAGAGTGCGGTAATGCCCTTGGCGCTGGTGATCCTGGCCAGCCGTATCCGGGAACAGGCAAAGGATACTTTCGCCTATTTCGCGGAGCAGGGCGTCTCCGTCCGGGTCATTTCCGGCGACGATCCCCGGACGGTCAGCCAGATCGCCCTCCGGGCGGGAATCCCGGGGGCGGAAAGCTATGTCGATGCCACGGCCTTGGAAACCGACGATGATTATGCCCAGGCGGTGCGGGAAACCGTGGTGTTCGGGCGGGTGACCCCGGAACAGAAGCGGAAGCTTGTTGCGGCCCTTCAGGCCCAGGGGCATACCGTGGCCATGACCGGCGACGGCGTTAACGATTTGCTTGCCATGAAGCAGTCCGACTGCTCTATCGCCATGGCGTCGGGAGCACAGGCCGCCAGCCAGTTGGCAAGCCTGGTGCTGCTGGAATCCGACTTTGCCGCTATGCCCGGCATCGTGGCGGAGGGGCGCCGGGTCATCAACAACATTCAGCGGGCGGCCACCCTGTTCCTGGTCAAAAATATCTTCTCGTTGTTTCTGTCCGTCATTTCCCTCTTTACCGGCTGGCCCTATCCGCTGCAGCCCATGCACCTGACGGTGATCTCCGCCCTGACCATCGGGATCCCCTCTTTCTTCCTGGCTATGGAGCCGAACTACGACCGGGTGAAGGGGCATTTCCTTCGGGGCGTTCTGCGCCGGGCTTTCCCGGGAGGCCTTACCAACATTTTTGCGGTGCTGGTGTGTCAGGCTTTTATGGATGTTTTCGAACTGCCTGCCGATCCCATTGCCACGGTCTGCGCCGGGATTTTGGCGGTGGTGGGAATGATGGTGCTGTTTCAGGTGTGTAAGCCCTTCGGCCTGTTTCGGAAGGCCGTCTGGACAGCCATGCTGGTGGGACTGGTTGTTGTGTTTACCTGTCTGGGTGAGGTTTTTGAACTGGGGGCGGGCACCATCCAGACCAAGCTGGTCATGCTTACCCTACTGCTGATGACGCCCACGGTGTTCTTCACCATACAAGGGCTGTTCGATTGGGGCGAGAGGCTGTATGGGAAGCTTCTGGAAAAGCTGAAAAAAGAACCGCGGTGATGTTATGTTAACCTACGAGCTGAAAAAATCTCCGGGCGTTCCCCTATACGAGGCGCTGTACCGCTGCATTCGGGGGGATATCCTTTCCGGTGCCTTAAAGCCCGGTGAAAAGCTTCCCTCCAAGCGGGCTTTGGCCGAGAATTTGGAGGTCAGCAAAATCACCGTGGAGGCCGCTTACAACCAGCTGCTTTCCGAGGGCTATATCCGCTCCCAGGAAAAAGTGGGGTATTTTGTGGAGAAGGTGGAGCACCGCCCCCAGTCCCAGCCCGGCGTTTTGCCCCGGGAGGGGGAACCGCCCCGGGAATGCCTGCTGGATCTGACGGCCAACGGCACGGAGCAGTTTCCCTTCTCCGTATGGAGCCGCCTTCAGCGGGAGGTCATGCTGGACTACGGGGAAAAGCTGCTGCTGCCCTTGCCGAACCAGGGCATCCCGGAGCTTCGGGCGGCTATCGCGGACCACCTTGCCGGGTTCCGGGGGATGCACGTGGAGCCGGAAAATATCCTCATCGGCGCGGGAACGGACTTTTTATACAACCTGCTGATCCAGCTCCTGGGCCGGGAAAAAATCTACGCCGTAGAGGAGCCTGGGTATGACAAGATCCGCAGGATCTATGCCGCCGGCGGCGTCCGCTGCGTCAGCGCGCCGATGGACGGGCGGGGTGTCATCCCCGACAGCCTGGAAAATGCCGACGTGCTCCATTTTTCACCCTCCCACCATTTCCCCACAGGGCTGGTCACGCCTGTCAGCCGCCGGATGGAACTGCTGAATTGGGCCAGAGGGGATAAGTGGATCATCGAGGACGACTACGACAGTGAGTTCCGCTTCGATGCCCATCCGAAGCCCGCCATGCAGTCCCTGGACGGAAGCGGCCGGGTCATCTACATGAACACCTTTTCCAAAAGCCTGGCCCCCTCCATCCGAATCAGCTACATGGTGCTTCCCCGAAGCCTGATGGAACAGTTTCAGCGGGACCTGGGCTTTTACAGCTGTACGGTGCCCAGCTTTGAGCAGTACACCCTGGCAAGGTTCCTGAGCCGTGGGTATTTTGAAAAGCACATCAACAGAATGCGCAAATTCTATAAAAACCGGCGCAATGCCGTGATCTCCCTTCTGGAAAACTGTTCCGTTTCCCAGCGGCTGACGATTTTGGAGCAGGACGCGGGGCTGCATTTCCTGTTAAAGGCGGATACGCGGCTTTCGGACCGGGAGCTTACCGGACGGCTGGAAAAGGCGGGCATCCGGGTAAAGGCCCTGAGCGAATACTACCATGACAGCGATGAGGACCGGCACTGCCTGGTGGTGAACTACTCCGGCCTGAAGGAAGAACAGCTGCAAAAAGCGTTGGCAGAATTTGGCAATATTATGTAAACAAATTTCCCTTGCTGGGCATATTTTCCTTGCCTTTTCCCCTGGGGAAAGCTATAATGAAAGCAGTATATTTTGCCCGCTAAGGCGCGGGCCGGTATTTTTGTACACCTTGGGAAGGAGGGGACAGACATGGCCTTACAGCAATCGTCCTATCGGGGGTGCCTGCTGGGGATGGCGGTGGGCGACGCCATGGGCTACACCGTGGACAACCGCAGCTGGCAGGAGATTCAGGAGGATTACGGCCCCCATGGCCTGCTGGGCTATGATTTGGTCAACGGCTATGCCGACGTCACCTCCTACACCCAGCTGGCGGCATTTACCTGCAACGGCCTGCTTTTTGGCCTGACCCGGGGACAGATGATGGGCAAAATGGCGCCCTTTATCAAATATATCGAATTGAGCAGCCGGGAATGGGCAGTATCCCAGCGCCCCTGGGGCCGCCCTATGCGGACCCATTGCTGGCTCCTGCGGAAAGCGGAGCTGTGCCGCCGGCACTGTATGGATACCCGGATGCTGGATACCCTGAGCCGGGAGACTCTGGGTACCCTGGAGACCCCCGTCAACAACTTCCCTTCCCCCAGCGGCATTACCACGGCGATTGGTGTGGGGCTGTTTTTTGACGAGGACCGGATGGACCAGCAGGAGATCGACCGGCTGGGGGCGGAGGCTGTGGCCCTGACCCATGGCAGTCCCACGGCGTTCCTTTCCGGCGCGGTGCTGGCCCACCTCATGAGCCGCCTGCTGGACACCCCGAATGCCCCCCTGAAGCAGCTGGTGCTGGAAGCGGTGGAGGCCATGAAGGAGCAGTTTGGTCACCAGTACAGCCAGGCCTATGAGGTTTCCACCCTGGTGCGTCACGCCATTACCTATGCCGAATCACCGGGGCTGAACCAGGTGGAGGTCATGGAGCGGCTGGGCTGCGATACCGCTGCCCAGGTGCTGGCCGGGGCGGTCTATGCCTGCCTGGTCAGCAAAGGGGATTTTGACAGCGCCATGATCGCCGCCGTGAACCACTCCGGCCGCAGCGCCGCAGTGGGCGCCATTGCGGGGGCGGTTTTGGGGATCCGCCTGGGAGAAGAGGCCCTGCCTGATTTCTATATTGAGTGCTTAGAGCCTGCGGAGGTCCTGCGGGAGCTGGCGGACGACCTGTACACCGGCTGCCCCATGGAGAGGGGCAATAAGCTGTTCGACCTGGACTGGGACTATAAGTATCTGCACGGCGGACTGTGATGCAGTTAGGAGTGAAGCGTTTAGAGTGGAGAGTGAGGAGTGAAGAGTTAGGAGTTGATTTGCTGCGCAGTGATCCTCTGAAGAAGTCAGAGAGTGTTGTGCTGTTTCGGAAATGTATCCGTATCCTCAGTTATCTGAAAAAACATTCTCTTAATTTTTCACTCTCCACTCTAAACTTACAACTCCTCACTTCTCACTCCTAACTCCTCACTCTCCACTCTTCACTCTCCCACAAGGAATAATCCCCTCCTTTGGGCATAGATTGTCCATAGGGAGGGGATTTTTTATGAGGAAGCGGGATATTGGGATTCTTCTTTTGGCTGTTTTGGCCGCGGTGGCTGTGGCGGTCAGTGTGTTTTCGGGAAGCGCCATCAAAACCGGCGCCTGGGGGCTGAGCTTCCGCCAGGAGGGCGTTGCCCCCATCGGCAACGCGGGCGCGGACCAGCTGCGGCGCTATGATGCCGCTTATATTGGGGATACCACCCAGAAGGTGCTTTACCTGACCTTTGACGCGGGCTATGAAAACGGCTGTACGGAAAAAATTTTGGATACCCTGAAAAAGCATGAGGTAAGCGCCGCCTTTTTCCTGGTGGGCAATTACATTGAGAAAAACGCCGATCTGGTGCGCCGGATGGTGGAAGAGGGCCATATTGTGGGAAACCACACCATGCATCACTATGACATGAGCAAAATCTCGGAAAAGGATGCCTTTGCCAAGGAGCTGCAGGATCTGGAAGCGCTGTATAAGCAGACCACCGGACAAGAAATGCCCAAATACTACCGCCCGCCCCAGGGCATTTACAACGAGGAAAATCTGAAAATGGCCCAGGAGCTGGGCTATAAGACGGTTTTCTGGAGCCTTGCCTATGTGGACTGGAACAATGACGCCCAACCCACGGCGGAGCAGGCCTTTGCCAAGCTTTTGCCCCGAACCCACAGCGGCGCAGTGATTTTGCTGCATTCTACGTCCCAGACCAACGCGGAAATTCTGGACGAGCTGCTGACCAAATGGGAGGAGCAGGGCTACCGGTTCGGGACGGTGGAGGAACTGTTTCCGGCAGGATGACAATTCCGCCCGGCGAAGCTTCGCCGGGCGGAATTTTTATCATTCGTAAACGGTGGCACGGTAAGGCGGGAAAACGCATCAAATCCGTTTCAGCGGCTCGGAACCGTCCTGGGCAAGCAGAAGGTCCGTGATGATGTCATTGCTGACAAGATACCCTTTGGGGGTCAGCACCCATCGGCCGGAGTCGGTCTGGGTGGCGTGGAAGAAACGGCGGCGCTTTTCCAGCACCTCCTCCAGGGGGGCAAAGGGCAGCAGGAACATCTTTTCGTATTCCGCGGCGCTGATGCCCACGCTGGTCCGCAGCCGCAGCATCAGGTATTCCCCGGCCCGCTCCCGCATGGGAATCTCCTGCAGGTCCTCCATGATGTCGCCTCCGTCCCGGATGGCGGTGATATAGGATTGCAGGTCCCGCTTCAGGGTGAAGCGCTTGCCGGCAAAGTCGGAGCTGGCGCTGGGGCCGAAGCCCAGGTATTCCCCGCCGGTCCAGTATTTCATGTTGTGCTTGGAGACCAGGCCCTTGCGGCAGAAGTTGGAGATCTCGTACTGGCGGAAGCCCCGGCCCCGAAGGGCCTCCACGGCGGTCAGGTACATATCCGCCTGGGTTTCGTCGTCGGGCAGGTTCAGCATCTCCTTATATTCATAGAAGGGGGTGCCCTCCTCTATTTTCAGGGCGTAGCAGCTGACATGCTCGGGCAGCAGCCGCAGCACATTGTCCAGGGTCTCCTGCCAGTCCTGGAGGTCCTGGCCGGGCAGGCCGTACATCAGGTCTACGGACACATTGCGGAAGCCCGCCTTGCGGATGCGCTGGTAGGCGGTGACAGCCTGGTCATAGGTATGGGGGCGGCCCAGTTTTTTCAGCATATCATTGTCATCGGACTGGATCCCCAGGCTGACCCGGTTGAAGCCCTCGGCCCGGAGCCGGTGCAGCAGCCGGTCGGAAACGGAATCGGGATTGGCCTCAAAGGTGATTTCGGCGTTGTTGTCCACGTCGAAGTTCCGGCGGATGGTGGTCAGGATCACGGCCATGCCGTCGGCGCCGAAGAAAGTGGGCGTACCGCCGCCGAAGTATATGGAATCCACCTTGTAGCCGGGGGCCAGCTCACCGGCCTCCTTGATGTGGTCGCATACGGCATCCAGGTAGCCATCGATAAGCTTGTCATCCTTGGTAGCCATGGAGTAAAAGTCGCAGTACTGGCACTTGCTGCGGCAGAAGGGGACATGGATATAGAGTCCCAGGGGCGTTTTGTTGGGGCGTTTGGTCAGAATGGGCATAGTATTTTACCTCCGGGGAAATAAATGCGGATTAGAGAAAGCAAAGGACCGTGCGGTTTCGCGGGATGCTTAATCTTCGTCAAGCTTGAGGACCGCCATAAAGGCTTCGGAGGGGACGGAAACCGTGCCGAAGGTACGCATCCGCTTTTTGCCCTCCTTCTGCTTTTCCAGCAGCTTCTTTTTCCGGGTGATATCGCCGCCGTAGCACTTGGCCAGCACGTCCTTGCGCAGGGCCTTGATGGTCTCCCGGGCGATGATCTTGCCGCCGATGGCGGCCTGGACGGGGATCTCAAACTGGGCACGGGGGATATTCTCTTTCAGCTTTTCACAGATTTTCCGGGCGCGGGGATAGGCGTTGTCGGCAAAGAGGATAAAGCTCAGGGCGTCCACAATGTCGCCGTTGAGAAGGATATCCAGCTTCACCAGCTTGCTGGGCCGGTAGCCGATCAGCTCATAGTCTAGAGAGCCGTAACCCCGGGTGCGGGATTTCAGGGCGTCGAAGAAATCGTAAATGATCTCATTCAGGGGCATTTCATAGTGCAGCTCCACCCGGTTGGCGTCCAGATACACCATATCCTTGAATTCTCCCCGGCGCTGCTGGCACAGGTCCATAATATTGCCCACATATTCCTGCGGAGCAATCAGGTTGACCTTGGCATAAGGCTCCTCTGCCAGTTGGATTTCCATGGGGTCCGGGTAATCCAGCGGCGTATAGACCAGCATGGTTTCTCCGTTGGTTTTCGTCACCCGGTAGACTACGTTGGGGGCGGTGGTGATCAGGTCCAGATTGTATTCCCGCTCCAGGCGCTCCTGGATGATCTCCATGTGCAGCAGGCCCAGGAATCCGCAGCGGAAGCCAAAGCCCAGGGCAATGGAGCTTTCCAGCTCATAGCTCATGGAGGCGTCGTTCAGCTTCAGCTTTTCCAGGGCGTCCCGGAGGTCCTGGTATTTGGCACCGTCAGCGGGATAGATGCCGGAGAAAACCATGGGCTGTACCGGGCGGTAGCCAGGCAGCGGCTCGGAAGCGGGACGCTCTACCCCTGTAATGGTGTCGCCCACCTGGGTATCGGCCACGGTCTTGATGGAGGCGGTGATGTAGCCCACCTCGCCGGCCCCCAAGGCTTCCTGGGGAACCAGCCCCGTGGGACTCATGGTACCCACTTCCACCACCTTGTAAACGGCGCCGGTGGCCATCATTTTGATGTCCATGCCGGCTTTTACGGTCCCCTGCTTGACGCGGGTGTAGACGATGACGCCCCTGTAGGAGTCGTATTGGCTGTCAAAAATCAGCGCCTGCAGGGGGGCGTTCCGGTCCCCCTGGGGGGAAGGAATGTCCCGGACGATCATTTCCAGCACGGAATGGATGTTGATGCCGTTTTTGGCGGAAATTTCGGGGGCATCTTCGGCGGGAATGCCGATGATGTCCTCCACCTCCGCCTTGACCTCGGCGGGACGGGCGGAGGGCAGGTCGATTTTGTTGATGACGGGCAGGACCTCCAGCCCGGCGTCGATGGCCAGATAGGTGTTGGCCAGGGTCTGGGCCTCCACACCCTGGGAGGCATCCACCACCAGCACGGCGCCCTCGCAGGCGGCAAGGGAACGGGAAACCTCGTAGTTGAAGTCCACATGACCCGGGGTGTCGATCAGGTTCAGGTCGTAGGTTTCGCCGTTGTCGGCGGTGTAGCTCAGCTGGACGGCGGTGGCCTTGATGGTGATGCCCCGCTCCCGCTCCAGCTCCATGGAATCCAGGAGCTGCTCTGCCCGGATGCGCTGGTCAATGGCGTTGCACTGCTCCAGCAGCCGGTCGGCCAGAGTGGATTTTCCGTGGTCAATATGGGCAATGATGGAAAAGTTTCGGATGTTACGCAAGTCGGTCATTTGGGTTGCACCTCAAATTTGGGAAGATAGCGAGGAGAATGCGGTGTCCAAAGGGCAAACACATTCATTTTTCCAATTATACCGAATTATTCCCAAAAAGTAAACCGTATGTTTTCGCAAAATCAGGGGAAAACTGTCCTCGTGAAAAGAATTTTTTTCGAAAAACAGATAAAATTAAGAAATAATTCTGTAAAATCCTCTTGTCATAATGAAAAAAACGCGGTATAGTTTAACAGTATGAGAATTTTATAGATATTTACATAGAAAAAAGAGGGGACTTTCCATGAGCACACCGAAGAAAAGTTCAAAAACCAATTTAGAGGATGTTCAGGCCGCCCTGCAGGCGTTGATCACCCAGGGAAAAAAGGACGGTATGATTCGTGCCGCTGATCTGAACGCCCTTCTGGAAAAAATGCAGCTGACCCCCGAAAAAATAGAAGAAATTTATGACCGCTTCGACGCCATGAACATCCAGATCGTTACGGCTGACCTGGAACTGGACCTGGGGGTTGACGACGCCGTTCTGGACGGTGAGGGGGATATTGACCTCAGCGGCCTGGATGAAGAGGAACTGGTGGACCCCGTTGACCTGGCGGCGGAATACAGCCTGGACGACCCCGTCCGGATGTATTTGAAGGAGATCGGTCAGGTAAAGCTCCTGTCCGCTGAGGAAGAGGTGGAGCTTGCCAAGCGGGTGGCCGAGGGCGACCAGGAGGCCAAGAACAAGCTGACGGAGGCTAACCTGCGTCTGGTGGTCTCCATTGCCAAGAAATATTCCGGCCGGGGCCTGCATATTCTGGACTTGATCCAGGAGGGCAATACAGGCCTGATCCGCGCGGTTGACAAATTTGACTGGACAAAGGGAAACAAATTCTCTACATATGCCACCTGGTGGATCCGTCAGGCCATCACCCGCGCCATCGCGGATCAAGCCCGTACCATCCGCGTGCCGGTGCATATGGTGGAGGTCATCAACAAGGCCACCCGCTGCAACCGAAAGCTGGTGCAGGAGCTGGGCCGTGAACCGACTGTGGAGGAGATCGCCGCAGAGCTGAACCTGCCTGTGGAAAAGATCATCGAGGCCAACCGCACCGCCGCCGACACCCTGAGCCTGGACACGCCTGTGGGCGACGAAGAAGACACCTCCATTGGCTCCTTCGTGGAGGATGAGCGCACCCCCGGCCCTGCAGACGCCACCTCCAACGCCCTGCTGGCCGAGGCCCTGAAGGAAATTTTGGATACCCTGACCGAGCGGGAAGCCGACGTGCTGCGCATGCGGTTCGGCATGTACGATGGCCGCACCCATACCCTGGAGGAAGTGGGCCAGATCTTCGGCGTCACCCGGGAGCGCATCCGCCAGATCGAAAACAAGGCCATCCGGAAACTGAGACATCCCAGCCGGGCCAAGAAGATTCGGGATTTCTATTGTTAAAGTTAGTTTGAAAGCCACAGCATTGGCACAGAGCAAAAAATATCTGGGGCGGCAGCATTCTTTTGCTGCCGCCCCTCTTTGATTGCCGAACCGCAAAACCGGACGGAACTGTAGCCGGTGGGTGCGGATATTTTTTTCTTACCGCCCGCAGGCCAGACAAGGTTTGCTGTCCTTTTGGCAAATTCAATTTCTCATAACAAATACGCTTTAATATCCCCGGCAAACTGGTTGCCGCACCGGGCAAGCTCGCCAAGCACACGGTCGATACCTTGCTCACTCTTGTACCAATTTTCTTTTGTAATGTTGAAACAATGAACCGGGCAGACTTTTATTGCAGCATCAGGAAAGGCCATTTGATAAAGCATAAGGCAACGCCGGGCATGAAACGCTTTACAAACAATCAATGCGGTTTTTATCTCTATCCCTTTTTCGTCAACGGCTTTTCGGGATAGAAATGCGTTGTCACGGGTATGCCCTGACAGGTTTTCTCCGATGATTGCATCAGCAGGCACGCCGTTTTGAATAAGCACATCCGTAAAGAACTCGCAGTCAGACTGATAATCACCGTTATATCTGTCCGCCTTTGCGTGAACGCCTGGCCATTTATCACGCTTAACACTGACGCCGCCTGACGGAATAAGCCATTTCGCGTATTTCTTGCGGTACAGCTCTGCCGCATATTCAGGCGGTTCGGGGTATGAGCCACCGGGCAAAAAGATGGCATCAACCGTTTCCGGCGCATCAGAAACAAATATAAAGTTTGAAATATCGGTTATAATTTCCATTTGTTTTAATGGATGCGTTTGCTTCATATGTCTTCCTCCGCAAACTGAAATTTCGAACTGGTTCCTCAAAAAATGGGGAGTTTCAGAGTTTCTTCCGTGTCAAGCAAATTCCGGCGATTGCTCCAAGCAGGGCAAACGGCGCTATTCTAACGAACAGCCACTCCAATGCGTGGAGCAAGGCTCCAAAAACTGCGGTTTCGGGATCGCCGTAATCCCAGCCCAAGTAAGGACTGCTTAACACGGTTAGGACCGCAAAAATTGCTACGATAACCGCGCACAGGAAGATAAAAAGCCAATGGACCGCTTTTTGTTTCGCTGCCTTTCTATGCGCAAGCTGCAGGTTTATGACCTCGAGTTTTTCAGAAATTGCTTTTAAGTCATCAACCTTCGTCCCGGCCACCGTTTCTCCAAGCAGTGTGCTTACAGGCGTTTCAAATACCTCTGATATGGAAATCAACATATCAGCATCCGGAACCGACAAACCTTGTTCCCATTTTGATATCGTCTGCCTCACCACATTCAACTTGACTGCAAGTTCCTCTTGCGAAAGTCCTTTGGATTTTCTGATTGCTTTGATGTTTTCATTTAACATGAGGGATGACCTCCTTTCACCGCCATTATACGGAGGAAAGCCCGTTGCGGCAAGCAACGCAGATTAACATTTCACGCAATCCCGGTTTGCCGCTAATTTGCGTTTTACGCAAGGACAGAAGGAACTGCATCATGGCAAAGCGCGGATGACCTTTATTTTTCCGCAACCCCCTTGATCAGTTCCCCAAACACCGGCAGGCTTCTTTGAATCATCTCGAAGCTCACGCAGTAGCAGATGCGGAAATATCCGGGGCAGCCAAAACCGTCGCCGGGAACTACCAGCAGGTCCTTTTCCTTGGCCCGCTGGGAGAAGGCATTGGCATCTCCCCCGGGGGCCTTGATGAACAGATAGAACGCACCGTCCGGCTTGGCCATCTCATAGCCCATAGCGGTCAGCCCCTCATACAGTGCCTTGCGGTTGCGGTCATAGCTCTGGAGGTCCGGCCGCAGGTGGGCGCACCGGGCAATGACCTTTTGCCACAAAGACGGGGCGCAGACGTGGCCGCCGGCCCGGGCGGCTCCGGCAATGGCGGCGTAGAGCCGCTGGCTGTCCGCGGCGGCGCCGGGAACATAGACATAGCCGATCCGTTCCCCGGGCAGGGATAGAGATTTGGAGTAGGAATAACAAAGAATGGTGTCGGGATAGATATGGGGAACAAAGGGCACTTCCACGCCATAGGCCAGCTCCCGGTAAGGTTCGTCAGAGATCAGGTAAATGGGATGGCCGTATTCCGCGGCCTTGCGTACCAGCAGGCCGCTCAAAGCTGTCAGGGTCTCCCGGGTATAGACCACCCCGGAGGGGTTGTTGGGGGAATTGATCAGGACCGCCTGGGTGTGGGGCGTGATCCGCTCCTCCACGGCCGCCAGGCCGATCTGGAAGGAGGGCACATCCGGCGGTACCACCCGGAACCGCAATCCGGCTTCCTCCACAAAGGGCTTGTACTCCGGGAAATACGGGGCGATGGTGAGGATCTCCCCGCCGGGGACAGCCAACGCCCGGAAAACGGAAACCAGCTCCGGCGCCGCGCCGCAGCCGATGAAAAATTCTTCCGGGACGGTATGGGCGCCGTAACGGGCATTCAGGTCATCGGAAATGGCCTTCCGGGTGGCGTAATCTCCCACGGCGGAGGTGTAGCCGTGGACAAGGAGGGAGTCGGTGTCGCTGAGAATATCCCGGATGGTCTGATCCACCTCCTTGGGAGAGGGGATGGAGGGATTGCCCAGGGAATAATCATAGACGTTTTCCCTGCCAACAACAGCGGCCCGCTGGCAGCCATATTCAAACAAATCCCGGATGCAGGAGCGGTTGGCCCCCAGGGCGTAGGCGTTTTCATTTAGCATAAAATTACCTCCATGTATGGATACAAGATATGAGACGCAGAAAGATGTAAAAAATATCCTGTATATCTTTTCGCTCAGAGTTCGTACAGCGGCTTCGGAGGATTGTAGGGCTGGGGCTTGTAGGTTACGGAGCCGATGGCCTTTCCCTCGATGCCGTACTTGGGGTTATAGCCAAAGAGGTTGACATAACGCTCCAAATCGCCCTTTTCCTTCTCCATTTCCTCCATGACGGCCACCGTGGCGATAACGTCGTCCACTGCCCGGTGGGAGTTGACCACCCGGCCGGAAAGGCCATACTGGGCAATGGCATTGCACAGCTTGTGGGGATAGCTGTGGCGGTCCCGGTAGACGGTGAGCAGGTCCAGCTTGTCCTTGCCCTTGAGGATGGCGGGGTCGCCGTGCCGCAAAAGCATGTAGAACAGGAAGCTCAGGTCGAAATGGGCATTATAGGCCAGCAGCAGGGTGTTTCCCTGGATCATTTCCGCGATATCCCGGCAGACCCGGGTCTTGGGAAGGCCCCGCTCCCGCAGGTCCTGGGTGGAAATGCCGGTGAGCTGCTCGATTTTGGCGGGTACGAAGTTCCCGGGAGACAGGGCGATCAGCTCGTCATATTCCTGAATGACCTTGGGCACGCCTTCCACCTGCGCCACCACCACTGCGGCAAATTCAATGATCTCATCCCGGCTGTAATTCAGGCCCGTGGTCTCCGTGTCGAAGAGCACCAGACGGTCATACCGGGAAAACAATGTTTCTAGGTTTGGCATTTTTTCTCTCTCCTGCCTTTGGTTATTTTTGCGCCAAAGCCATGGCCCGCTGGGCCTTGCTGGCAGGCTCGGCGGTCAGGTTAAATTCCTTCGCCAGATTTTCCGCAAAGGCCACGGCCACGATTTCGCTGCCGTGTTTCAGTTCCACTTCCACCTCGGCGAAGGGCAGTTCCCTGCCGCCGCCCAACAGGCTTCCCTGATCCAGCGCCAGCTCCAGGATGCAGCCGGAAACCTCCAGTGTAGCCGCCAGCCGGGTAAACCGGGCGGCACAGACCTCGCAAATTCCGGATTGGGTCAGGGCAAGCAACCCTTTTGGCGCTCCGAGTTTACATAATTCCTGAACGGCGTCCAGGATGGAGCCGCATTCCGCTTCCCACTCGCCCCGGCTGCCATCCGGCAGGGGGATTTTTACGGTGCAGACGGACCGCCCGTTTTCCAGCCGCCGGCGCAGGGTCCAGCGGCGCAGGCCAAGGGCGCCATCCGGTGTGTCATAGTAAGCGGTCTGCATCTCGATGGAGGCAAAGCCGGGAAATTTTTCCCGAATTGCGGCGATTTTTTGGCTGTCCGCCCTGTATTTCAGTTCGAATTCTCTGCCCATGAAGCTTGGTTCCTTTCCGCCGGAGGCATAGGGGTGGCAACGTCAATTTCCTATATTATACACCCGCCAAGGCCGGTATGCAAGAAACTTTCTGCCCATTCTGATTACGACGGAATATTTTTCTCCGGCGTGATAGGATTTTCCTATCTCAAAGGAAAGGCAGTGGTGTACGAATGATGGTGTCCATGGAAACCTACCTGCGGCGGGTGCGGAAGTCAGCCCAGCGCATGATGCTGGACCCGCGGATTCGCTCTGGAGGGATGGTGCTGGCCTATGGCGGCAGCGGATTCCTGCTCAGCGCGGCCAGCCTCATGAATTTTCCCCAGCCTCTGGCAATGGGACTGATCTGCACGGTGTCGGGCTGGCGGGCGGTCATTATGACCCTGGGAGCGATGGTGGGGTATCCCACCTTCTGGGGTCAAGCGGGAAATCAGGGGATCGTCTGGTCTGCGGCGGGTGGCTTGCTGGGACTGCTTCTGGGCGGGAAGGAGGAGGTAAAGGACCAGCCGCTGATGATCCCCGTCATCGCGGCCTTCCTGACGGCGGTGACGGGACTGGTGTTTCAGGTATTTCTGAAGGACAAAACCCCGGTGCCGATCTATTTTTTGCGCATCGTCCTGACATTTTTGACAGGGGTGCTGTTTACCCAGGCCTTTCGGTGCAGGGATGCCATTACCGACTGGCTGGTGGGAGGTGTGGCGGTCCTGGCCCTGGCCCAGGTGGCGCCCATCCCCTATTTGGGGCTGGGATACATCGCGGCAGGGGTCCTGGCGGTGGGGAGCGCGTTTCCCGCAGCGGCGCTGGCAGGCCTGGGGCTGGACCTGGCCCAGATTACCAAAATTCCCATGACGGCGGTGATGTGCCTGGCCTATTTTGTGCGGATGGTGCCCTTTGACAAGAAGTGGCAGCATTATGCCGCGCCGGGAGCGGCCTATCTCGCGGTCATGGCGGTATGCGGCATGTGGGATTTGACACCTCTGCCGGGACTGGTTTTAGGAGGTGCTTTGGGCGCCTTTCTGCCCCCCAGGCCGGAAATCGTTCACCGCCGGGGAGAAACGGGAATTGCCCAGGTCCGTTTGGAGCTGGGGGCGGAGGTGCTGGCTTCCACTCAGCAGCTGTTTATGGAAATGGAGCCGCCGCCCATCGATGAGGCGGCGCTGCTGGACAAGGTCCGGGAGCGGGCCTGTGCAAACTGTTCGGCAAGGAAGGCCTGCAAGGAGCAGGAGAATCTATCCGTGGCCCTGCTCCAGAATCCGTTGGATGCCGATTGCCGCAAGGCGGGGCGGCTGATCCCGGAGCTGCGGCGTGCCCAGGAGCAGCTGCGTTATCTGAAGGCGGAGCGGGGAAGGCAGCGGGAATACCGGACGGCGCTGGTTCAGCAGTACCGTTTTCTGGGGGATTACCTGCGTGCCCTGGCGGACCGCCTGCCCCGGCGGGGGGAGCAGACGGAAATCTGCTTTCGCATCGAGGTCTCCGCCCGGTCCCGGGGAAAGGAGCGGGCCAACGGCGACAAGTGCCTGGCCTTTGCCGGGCCGGGGTGCAAATACTATGTGCTCCTGTGCGACGGTATGGGCACCGGCCTGGGTGCGGCTCAGGAGGGCCACACTGCGGCGGTGCTTCTGCGGCAGATGCTGACGGCTGGATTCCCGGCGGAGCACGGCCTGCGCACCATAAACAGCATCCTGGCCCTCCGGGGCAGTGCCGGGGCGGTGACAATGGATCTGGCGGAAATTCGCCTGGATACAGGTACGGCGGCAATTTACAAGTGGGGGGCGGCGCCCTCCTGGGTGCTGTACCGCAGCGGGGCAGAAAAAATCGGGACAGCCACCCCGCCGCCGGGGATCTCGGTAAGTGAGACCCGGGAGGCGGTGGAGAAGCTGTCCCTGCGTCGGGGGGAGGTGCTGATTTTACTCAGCGACGGCGTGGACGGAGAGGATGCCCTGCGCCTGTCTGATCTGACTCCGGACGCGCCGCCTGGGGAGTTGGCGGCGAAGATTCTGGAGAGAGGCTGTGGGAACGGAGAAGATGATGCAACGGCAGCGGTCATTCGTCTCCGCCCCACCAGCTTGGGACTATCATAGCACGGGGGAAGTGAAAAATCTGTCGAAACACTAGATGTGGGATGAGAAATTGGAGAAAAATCACAAGATGTAGGGGAAGTTGTAGCTTGAAGGGAGAATTTCGGTAAATTTGCGGGGGAATCACCCGTCAGACATGTTTTTTATACCAGTACAGATGGTAAATCCCGAGACCAGCTAGTAGGAGGATACTGCGCAGCTGGGGAATATTGCAGGGGGTGGGTCAAAGGCTGCCCAAATGGGAAAGCTGAGGATCAGCGCAATTCCGCACAGGAAAACGATGCCCATCGTGAGGTAGCCCAGCCACCCCGAAGCTTTATTGGAAGAAAATATGCAGGAAAGTGGCAACAATAGCAGAAAATAAGTCCTGGTAGCAATTACCAGGACTTATTTTTTATGGGGTGGATAATGGGACTCGAACCCACGATCTTCAGAGCCACAATCTGACGCCTTAGCCAACTAGGCCATATCCACCATATTTTCTTAGCTGAATGGCACGCCAGGAGGGACTCGAACCCCCGACCTACTGCTTAGAAGGCAGTTGCTCTATCCAGCTGAGCTACTGGCGCATTTCTATGGAGCGGGTGACGGGAATCGGACCCGCGTATCCAGCTTGGAAGGCTGGTGTTCTACCATTGAACTACACCCGCGAATCCCATCTTCTGGCTGATTCAGCCATAGAATTTTACCATGAAAGCGCCAATCTGTCAAGCTTCTTTTTGCAGAATCTCCGGGATTTTTTCGTAAATAACCTCCGCAACGGCACCGTCGGCGCATTTGCATACATTTTCAAACTGCCCCGCAATGGTTCCGTCTGCGGGAACGTAGGCGTAATCCGTATTGTGCAGCATGGGCAGGTCGTTTTCCGCGTCGCCGATGCAGACCAGAAGCTTTCGGCCCAACCGCTGCTGCAGCTCCCGGGCGGAGCGGCCCTTGGATACGCCCTTGGCGTGGATGTCAATGATCCGGGTGGCGGCGCGGAACACCTCGCAGGCATGGCCAAAGCGGCGCCGCAGAAGCTGTTCCGCCTCATCCATCCGGCGGCGCTCTTCGGGCGTGCTGTCAAAAAGGCTGGCCACCGTCACATCCCGGATTTCTCCATAGAGGGAGAATTTCAGAAATGGCCCCAGATCGTCGCCAGGCCGGGCAAAGCCCCGGGCACACTGGTTGTGGTCGCAGAAGGCGTCCCAGCCCGGATTTTCGGTAAAGCGGTAATGGGCATCCACCCCCTGGACCTCCACCGTCAGATCAGGAAACAGATCCATGCACTCCCCTACGGTTTCCCACATGTCGAGGGGTATCTCGTGGCAGAAACTCAATTTCTGCTCTCCCAGGTCGTAAGCGGCGGAGCCGTTGTATAATAGCAGCGGAGCGTTTACCGGCACTATGTCCCGGAAAACCTTGGTCATGGGCACGCTGCGCCCCGTATTGACGGTAAACACACCGCCGTTATCCATAAAGTAGCGGATGGCCTCCAGATTTCGCTCCGGAATAGAGGAATCCGGGGCGGTCAGGGTGCGGTCAAAATCGACTGTCAGCAAAACATCGGAAAACAGTGCCATGGCTGCGCGGTCCTTTCTATGCGTTGTAAATGTTAGTTCATGCGTTCCAGTTTCGCGATAACCTCCCGAAAGTAGGGCGGCAGCTCCGCGAACACCATAACGGGCCGCCCGTCCCGGGGATGCCGGAAGCACAGGGCGCCCGCGTGAAGGCACTGGCTGTCCTGGCCCAATTCCGGCTTTTTCCGTCCGTAAACCGTGTCGCCCAGGATCGGATGCCCAATATAGGCCATATGCACCCGGATCTGGTGGGTTCGCCCGGTTTCCAGACGGCAGCGGATATGGGTGTAGCCCCGGTAGCGCCGCACGACCTCCCAATGGGTCACGGCAGGCTTGGAATTGCGCTGGGTGACGCACATTTTCTTGCGGTCAGTGGGATGCCGCCCAATGGGGGCGTCCACCGTGCCGCTGTCCTCCCGGAAGGAGCCGCAGACAATGGCCTCATAGGTCCTTGCCATGGTGTGGTCCTTCAGCTGGGAGGCCAGCATGGCGTGGGCATAGTCGTTTTTCGCTACGGCCAGCAGGCCGGAGGTGTCCTTGTCGATGCGGTGGACGATGCCGGGCCGCAGTTCGCCGTTAATGCCGCTTAAGGAGTCCCCCAGGGCGTACAGCAGGCCGTTGACCAGTGTGTCGTCCTGGTGGCCTGCGGCGGGATGCACCACTAGCCCCTTGGGCTTGTTAATGACCAGCAGGTCATCGTCCTCATAGGCGATATCCAGGGCCATTTGGGTGGGCGCAATGTCCACCTCTTTTGCTTCGGGAAGGGTGTAGGCAATGCTGTCGCCCACGCTGAGCCGGTCATTTTTTTTCGCGGGCTTGCCATTGCAGGTCACAAGCCCTTCCTCAATCAGCCGTTGGGCGGCGCTGCGGCTTAGGTTTGCCGCGCTTCGGGCCAGAAAGGCATCCAGCCGCTCCCCGGGAATATCTGCAATCAGAATCATTTTTTTCTGCTGTCCTTCCAGAAAGCTTTGTTGAAGAAAAACAGGTGAACCATCATCAGGATGCAGCCGCAGGTGATAAAGCAGTCGGCTACGTTAAAAACGGGGAAGTCCATAAAAGTGGTCTCGATCATGTCCACCACATAGCCGTAACGCACCCGGTCCAGCATATTGCCCAGGCCGCCGCCATAAATTGCCGCGATGCACCAGCGTTCAAATTTTGTAAAGTGCATAGGTTTTTTGAAGTATTCGAACAGAATGATACCAGTAAAAGCCACGAAAATGCACGCAAACAGCCACTGCTGTCCCTCAAACGAGGAGAAGGCCGCGCCGGTATTCTGCACATAGGTCAGCTGCAGCAGTCCGGGAAGAAAGGAAACCGGAGTGTGAAGGGCGATATAGGTGACGGTCAGATATTTGACTAGCTGATCCACAGCCACGATAAAGGCCACGAAGAGGGTATATAGCAAGAATTGCATAGAAAAATCCTCCTGTCGGTTGCGGTTTATTATAACATGGAGAGCGTGAAAAAGTCAATGCGGGAGCAGGGAGTTTCGGGCTGCTGCACGAAGCGCAGAATTAAAAAACCCGCCCCGGGTATTCCCAGGACGGTGCTACAAGAGCCATATTCATTCATTGACCAGAAACCGCTGGGCGGCAGCAAGGAATACTTCAAATTCAGCATCGCCGCACTCTGTGGAGACGGTCAGCGGATTGGACAGATTCAAGCAGAACATTTCCATGAAGCTTTTACCGTTGACGCGGTGGTGGCTGTCCTCCACTGAAATGGTGAAGGCCATAGTGGTAGCCAAGCCTACAAAGTCCTGAACGTCCCGAACCGATCGAAGGCGTATCCGAAATTCCCGCATAAAAGTCCCCCCGGAAGCTGTACAAAAATATTTTTTTCGTGTATAATGGGGAGAACAACTCAGGATCTCCGACGCATCCGCAAAACTCAGATGTAGAATATTATAGCAGTTTTTTGTGAAAATGCAACTGTCGGTTTGGACGATTAACACAATTTATCACTTGAATTATTGGTGGTTTTGACAAATGAAGTTTGCTTTTTATACCCTTGGCTGCAAAACAAATCAATACGAGACCCAGGCCATGGAGCGCCTGCTCCTGGACCTGGGCCATGAGATCGGGCATTTTGACGAACCCTGTGACGCCTATGTCATCAACACCTGCTCCGTCACAGCGGTGGCGGACAAGAAAAACCGCGCGGTCATCAGAAGGTGCCGCCGGGAGAATCCGGAAGCGGTCATCGGCGTCTGCGGCTGCTATTCCCAGCATGCTCCGGAAGCTGTCCGGGAACTGGGGATCGACGTCATCGGCGGCAGCGGAAACCGGCAGGAATTTGTGGACATGCTGCTGTCCGCCGCAGAAAGCAAAGTTCACCGGGAAAGCGTGGACAATGCCCTGCGCCGCCGGGAATTTGAGATCCTGCCTCCGGGAGGGCTGGAGGAACGGACCCGTGCCATGCTGAAGGTGCAGGACGGCTGCGTGAATTTCTGCACTTACTGCATCATCCCCTATACCCGCGGCCCTATCCGCTCCGCGCCCCTGGAGCTGGCCGTGGAGCAGGCGGGGGAATTGGCCGCCCGGGGCTACCGGGAGATCGTACTGACGGGCATTGAGATCGCCAGCTGGGGCGCCGACCTTCCCGGCAAGCCGGGGCTTGTGCTGCTGGTGGAGGAAATTTGCAGAGCCGTTCCGAATCTGCGGGTACGGCTGGGGTCTTTGGAGCCGCGGATCGTCACGGAGGAATTTTGCGGCCGGCTGGCGGCGCTGCCCAATTTGTGCCCCCAATTCCACCTGAGCATGCAGTCCGGCTGCGACACGGTCCTGCAGCGGATGAAGCGCAGGTATGACACCGCCCGGTATTATGAAAGTGTGCGCCTTTTGAACGCTTATTTTCCGGGCTGTGCCGTCACCACGGATATGATCGTGGCGTTCCCCGGCGAGACGGAGGAGGAGTTTGCCGAAAGCCTGGCTTTTATCCGCAAGTGCGCTTTCGCGGACATGCACATTTTCCCCTACTCCCGCCGCCCCGGCACCCCGGCGGACAAAATGCCGGGCCAGCTGGGCAACGCCACCAAGGAACAGCGCAGCCGGAGTGCCATCGCCGTGGCGGAGGAAATGAGCAGGGCCTACCGGGAAAAGCTTATCGGCACGGGGTTGAGCGTCCTGTTCGAGGACGCAGAGGACGGTTTCTTCACGGGTCATGCCCCCAATTATGTGAAGGTCTACGCCCCGGGAGAAAACCTGCACAACCAGATACGCAATGTGCTTGTCACGGAAATTTACAGGGACGGTGTGAAAGGCGAAATACAACCGCTGTAACGGTACGGATAAAAACCAGGGAGGCTTCCCAGGTGGTTTCTTGCAATGCCTGCTTTCCCATGATATACTATTGCCGTTCAGAGGAGGGGCGGTCCACGGCGTCCGAATAAAAGGTAGGAACCTTTCACTCCTTACGTATCACTCTCAACATTTACTCAGGAGGTTTCCCATGAAAACCCTGCTCCATATCTGCTGCGCGCCCTGTGCCAACCGTCCCATTGAGATTCTCCGCACCGACGGCTTCGAGGTCACGGGCTTCTGGTATAACCCCAATATCCATCCCTTTACCGAGTACCGCGCCCGGCGCAACTGCCTGCGGGATTACGCCGCGGAGATCGAACTGCCCATCATTGAGCGCAATGACTACGGCCTGCGGCCCTTTGTCCGGGCGGTGGCCGATGACATTTCCAACCGGTGCGTCAAGTGCTACGAAATGCGCCTGTATGAGGCGGCCCGGCAGGCGGCGGAGGGAGGCTTTGACAGCTTTACCTCGTCCCTGTTCATCAGCCCCTATCAGAAGCACGAGCTGATGCGGGAGGTGGCGGAACGGGCGGCCCTGGAATACGGTGTGGCCTTCCTGTACCGGGACTTCCGCCCGTATTTCAAAGAGGGACAGGCCTTTGCCCGGGAGCATGGGTTCTATATGCAGAAATACTGCGGCTGTGTATTTTCTGAGGAAGAACGGTATTTGAAGGCGAAAAAAATCATCCCGTAGGGGCAGTGACTCTACGGCAGTTGGAGGAATTATGTCAACTTACGAATTTTCTGTGCCCTGCCTGTTTGGCCTGGAGGGCATTGCGGGGGAGGAACTGCGCCGCCTGGAACTGGAAAATGTCCGGGTGGAGAATGGCCGGGTGCTGTTCTCCGGGGACACCAGGGCCATGGCGAAGGCCAACATCTGCCTGCGCACAGGCGAGCGTGTGCTGATCGTCCTGGCGGATTTTCCTGCCAGGACCTTCGAGGAGCTGTTCCAGGGGGTTTACCGCGCCAACCTGGAGGACTTTATCCCCAAAGACGGCGCGTTCCCGGTGAAGGGCCACTGCCTGAACAGCCAGCTTATGTCCGTCCCGGACTGCCAGGCCATTGTCAAGAAGGCAGCGTCCAAGCGGCTGGGGGAAATCTACGGCGTCTCCTGGCTTCCGGAAAATGGGGCAAAGTACCAGCTGCAATTTTCCATTATGAATGACCGGGTGCAGCTGTATCTGGATACCTCCGGGCCGGGGCTGCACAAGCGGGGCTACCGTGCTGTCGGCAATGACGCGCCCCTGCGGGAGACGCTGGCCGCCGCCATGGTGGTTTTGACCCGTTACCGGGGCCGGGAATATGTGTGGGATCCCTTCTGCGGCTCCGGCACCATTCCCATTGAGGCCGCCCTCATCGCCCGGAACAAGGCCCCCGGCATGTACCGCCGCTTTGCGGGAGAGGCGTTTGCCTGGGTGGACCCCAAGGTGTGGGGGGAGGTCCGCACCGAAGCAAAGGACAGAGAATTCAAGGGAGATTACCGGATTCACGGCTCCGATAACGACCCGAAATGCGTATCCCTGTCCATGGACAATGCCCGGAAAGCCGGCGTGGGGGACATCATCAAATTTCAGGACGGGGACGCCACCAAGATGAGCCTGCCCACGGACAGCGGCATCCTGATCTGCAACCCGCCCTACGGCCAGCGGATGCTGGAGCAGCAGAGCGCCCAGCGCCTTTATGCGGCCCTGGGACGGCATCTGAAGTATGCGGACGGCTGGAAGAAGTATATCATCACTTCAGAGCCGGAATTTGAGCACTACTTTGGAAAGCGTGCCACGAAAAAGCGCAAGTTGTATAACGGCATGATCAAGTGTGACTATTATATGTATACCGATACGGGAAGAAAGCGGTAAGAAGCGCGGCGTGTGAGGGCGGTCCGCCCTTTATGCGGCGCAGGAATGGGAGGATTCTATGAAGCATCTGTTCATCATCAATCCCGCGGCGGGCAGCAGGGACCGCACCGCAATGTATTCCGCCGCCATCCATGAGGCCTGCCGCAGCCGGGGACTGAATTACCGCATCGAGGTGTCCCAGGCGCCCGGGGAGTGCAGGCGCCTGGCCGGGGAAGCGGCCCGGACCGGGGAAGCTGTCAGAATCTATGCCTGCGGCGGCGACGGGACCCTGAACGAGGTGGCGGCCGGCGCGGCGGGCTGGGAGAATGCGGCGGTTTCCGTCCTGTCCGGTGGCAGCGGCAATGATTTTGTCAAGATTTTCAGTGACCCCAAGGCGTTCTATGACCTTGAAAGGCTTTTGGACGCGGAGGAAGCTGTCTTTGACCTGATCCGCTGCAATGATGACATTGCGGTAAATGTTTGCTCCGTGGGCCTGGATGCCCGCATCGGCACCGATGTGGCCCGCTATAAGCGTCTGCCCCTGCTCAGCGGCTTTCGGGCCTATGTGGCCTCTACCCTGGTCAATGTGGTGAGGGAGATCTCGGAGCATTACATCGTGGAAGTAAACGGGGAGCGGATTGACGGGGAACAGACCTTTATCTGCGTCTGCAACGGACGGTTTTACGGCGGCGGCTTCAATCCCGTGCCCGAAGCCGATCCCGCCGACGGAAAGCTGGATGTGCTGCTGGTGAAAAAGGTGGACAGGATGCAGATTCCCGCCATCATTGGCAAGTACAAAAACGGCCGCTACAGAGAGCTGCCCCAGCTTGTCCGCCATTTCCGGACGGATTCTCTGCGTATTCTCTGCGACAAGCCCAACGCCATCAACCTGGACGGGGAACTGCGAAGGGCGAACAGCATGGAAATATCGGTGGCGAAGGAAAAAATCCGGTTTTTCTACCCCAGGGGATTGGACTGGAAGCCTGCGGGATCACTGCGCGCAAAGGAGAACGCGGTTGACGGTTATTCCTCTTTCTGCACCCAGAGCAGCATGTTGTTTTCAAATCTGGCGGTCAGCCGGCCCGTATCCTTCAGCCAGGCAAGATAGGAGCGGACTGTGCTGCCAACCAGAACGTACTGTTCAAAGTTCATGGTAAGGTTGTACTCCGAAAACAGCCTCTGCAGGAGCGCTTCGAAGCACAGAGGTTCCGCGCAGAAAGAAACGATGGTCTGTGCGATTTCCCACACGGTGTCAATATTGTACTGTGCCAATTCCCGGATATCCTCCGTGGCCGCCGCATGGGCCGGAACGAACATTTTTGCCTTCAGGGCCTTTACCATTTCCAGCGTTTTCAGATAGGCGGCAATGTCGTAGGCAAAGCTGATTCGGTACTTATCCAGTGTTTCCCGGCTGGACAGGCAGTCGGCCAGGTAGACCACATCGTCCGGTGTCCGGAAGCCCACCATATCAAAGAAATGACCCGGCAGGGGAATGATTTCAAAGCCCTTCGGCAAAACCTCTTTTGTCAGGTACTCCGCATTGCTTTCCTGTGCCAGCAGAAATTTGTGCCGAAGCTCCCGGCAGGGATACCCGCCGTACAGAAACGACGGCTCCAAAATGGGGTGCCGGGTAAAGCCGCAGTCTATGCCCGGCGCGTAAATTTTGCAGCCGGTTTGCGCCTGCAAATATTTGTTGCCGCCGATGTGGTCAGCGTTGGAATGGGTGTTGTAAATTGCCGTCAGCGCCCACCCGTTTGTGTCCAGAATCTGGCGGATTTTCCGCCCGGCGTCCTTGTCGTTGCCACTGTCGATCAGACAGACTTCTGTGTCGTTCAAACGGACCAAGCCGATTTTCGCGGGACTTTGGATGTAGTAGCTGTTGTCCGAAACCTGTACCAATTCATACATTGTGTATTCCCTCCTTAAGGGTAAAAGATCATATTATAGACGGTGTATTGGATGCCAAAGGGGCCGCGGTAGGTGTGGAGAATGTCGGCCCGAAAGCGAACGGCATAGCATTCCTCCTTTATGTTTTATATTGTTTATGCGAATCAAGAGTTAAATTGTTTGGAAAAAGCGGGAAAACACACCAGCTGTCATCCTGAGCGAGCGGAGCGAGTCGAAGGATCTTGGCACTTAAGTTATGTACCAAGAAAAAGCAAATGCGAAGATCCTTCGACTCCGCCGCCTTTGGCGGCGACCCTCAGGATGACAGCCGTTCAGAATGCTTTCACTGTTTCAACTCTTGATTCACATTGTTTGTTCATCTATTTATATATGGGAAAAACTATGCTTTTTCAGGTTTTAATGAAAAACAGGCGACGTTTACGGGGTCATGTTCCGATCCTGTAAGCGCCGCCATATTGCTAATCAGGCATATAAACATCCAAATCCACGTCGCCGCTGATTCCGGGGACACGGCCTTTGTCCGAATACTGCCACATTTCCACCTTCCAGGGGTATGTCATCCGGTCCTGGTACAGGGCCAGCCAGAAGGGGGCGCCCTCCAGCTCACTCAGGTAGTACAGATTTTCCGATTGGTGCCAGTTGAAATAGACCATGGGCTGGTAGCCCTTCTCCTCCATCGCCTGGCAGAAGTGCAGCTGGATATCCGTCAGGGTCCTGGCGTCCATGCCTGCGGTGCGGGCGTCGGAGGTGGGGATCTCCCAGTCCAGGATGATGGGCATGTCCAGATAGAATTCCCCCAGGATTTCCAGCATAAACGCGATCTCCTCATCGGCCTCCTGGATGTTCAGTGCCTGGGAGAAGAAGTAGGCGCCCACCTTCAGGCCCGCTTCCCTGGCGCCGTTCAGATTCCGCTTGGCATAGTCATCCTCCACCAGCTTTCCGCTGCCATAGCCCCGGTAGCCCAGGCGGATGATGGCGAACTCTACGCCGGAGGTCGCCACGGTCTTCCAGTCTATGCTGCCCTGATAGGCGGAAACGTCAATGCCGGGCGAGCTGTCCAGGTTTTGCAGCAGGAGGAAATTGTTGCGGTTGTACTGAAAGTCATAACGGTTGTAGGGATTGCGGTCTGGCGGGATGGTGGGATTCTCCGGCTCCGTTTCGGGTACGGTAGGTTCCAGAATGGTTTCCGGCACGGCCTCGGTGTTTTGGATGGAATTGTGCCTTTGGGCCAGCAGCTCCGGGTCCTCGTCCGGGTTAAAGTAGGGGATGCACAGCACCACTGTGCACAGCAGCAGCGCCGCAGACAAAATGGCAATCAGCCCCATAACCAGCTCCGGGCGCACCCGTTTGGGCGGGACAGGGGATTTCGGGGGTTCCGGATAGACTTCGTCCAGTATTGCGGTAGCGGCTTCCGATTCCTCCGGAGCCAGCTCGCCGCGTTCAGCTGTGGTATCCACTGCCTCGCCTCCTTTGAAAAGATGTACTTTCGACACAGTATAACATATTTTGTGCCGATAGCCAAGGGAAAACTGCTGGAAATTTCTGCTTAATGAAATCTTAAACAATCCGTTAACTTTGCCCCGGGGCAGTTGCATTCGGCGTTTTTTGCAATATAATATAGAAAAGCATATCTCTACGCAAAGGTGATTTTCTATGAATGGAATCAGCGGATGGTTTCAGCGGTTTTTCTCAAAATTGTCGGCGGGGCTTCGCACCTTCATGGCGGGGCGCTATGGCACGGACCGGCTGAATATGGTGATTCTGGGCGCGGGACTGATTGCGAGCCTGCTTTCGGTGTGGTGCCAGTCTGCGAAGCTGAATATGGTTTTCTTTGTCCTCAGCTATGGCCTGATGATCTGGGCGATTTTCCGCAGCCTGTCCCGGAATACCTATAAGCGCTATCAGGAGAACCGGAAGTTCCTTCAATTCTTCGGCCGGCTGAAGGACCGGCAGCACCGTTACTTTGACTGCCCCAAGTGCCGCCAGATGGTGCGGGTCCCCAGGGGCAAGGGGAAGATTGCCATTACCTGCCCAAGGTGTAAAGAGAAGTTTGTCAGAAAAACCTGATTTATATGTGCCGTTCCGAAAGAACGGCACATTTTTTACGGCTTTTGGATTTCCGCTTCGGAAGCGTTCTTTTTTACGCTTTCAATGCCGCCGAGACAGCCGGCCTTGGCGGTATAGCTTTCGGAAGCGGCGATGATTTCCCCGTTGCGGGCCCTCAGGCGAAAGCGGAACGCGCCGCTCTTGTCCTGGTACAGCTCAAATTTGGGATGGGGCAAGGCGCGAAACCCCGGCTGGGTCTGATCCTCAATCCCGGCCCTGAGGGCGTTTCTGCGGACGCTTTCAATGCCTTTGCGGCAGGCCGCCGCGGTGCGGTAGACCTCGGAGGTCAGGATGGCCTGCCCGTTGGCAGCCAATAGGTCGAATTTGATGCCGGAATCCACGGCGCGAATGACAAATTTTCCCATAACAATGTCCCGGCCGCTTATTGCGGGATTTCTCCGCCCAGGGGAAGGGCAAGGGGGCCGGTTTGGAGGAACAAATCATATTCGTTATGCTCAGAGAATTCCAGCTGGAGCGTCAATTCCGTGATGTCCTCCCAGGACAGAAGCTCCAGCTCTTCCAGGCCGTACAGGTACATGCTGCTTACGGCCCGGGTATGGGGCGGCAAGGCGCACCACAGGCTCAGCATGACACGCTGGCCATTGACCTGGCATTCGGTGGTGTAATAATTCAGATATTGCTCCGTGTTGTTCTCCAGGAAAAACTGCAGGGTCCCATCCGTGAGGGTATCCGGGGCATATTCGCTGGGGACATAGCCCCGGTAGACCACCCGGATGCCGTCCTGCTGGAACAGCGGGACGCCGCTGTCATCAACGGGCTGGGAAAGTTCCCCGGTGGTGCACAGCGGGAGGAAATCCGTCTCCGCCAAAGTTTCATAGCTCTCGGAATCGTAAACCGCCAGCGCTAGGGAAAGCGTCTGAACGGTTTCAATTCCGGCATTGTCGAGGTCGTCCTGGTCCAGACGGAGCCAGCACTGGGCGGTGTGCCCCTGCTGGACCCGGCAGTACAGCAGAGAATCCCGCAGAACGTAGCCGTTGACGATCATGTCCCGGGAGGAGAGGGTAAAATCCCTGTCCGTACCGTTTTGCACCACCACGCGGATGCCTTCCCCGTATTCCTGGCCATCCTGCCAATCCGCGATGACTAGGATGCCGCCGGCGTCATACAGAACTGTGCCGCCGGTGGGGAGGGCAGGCTCGGTCTGGGTCTCAGGGGCAAAGCCGGAAAACACACGTTCCGCCCTGGAAACCAGGAGGAACAACCCGTTGAGGGCCGCCAGCAGCACCACGATGATCACCAGCGGAATGACGACGGCGGCTGCCTTCCGGCGGACAGGCGGCTTCCGGGTCTTTTTGTCACAGTCAAAGGGGTCCTTGCGCGGAACTGGCTTCCGGGCAGGCGCCTTGATCACCAGCGGCTCCCCTTCGTGGGTGTGAAGTCCGTGGGCGATCTCCTCGGTGAAGTTTTCATATAAGCAGTTGCTGCACCGCTTTCCGTTGTAGCGCTTGCCGCAGCTGGGACAATAGGCCCTTGCCATCGCGATCCCTCCCTTTCTCTGTATCATTATAGCAATTTTGATAGGAGGCTGTCAATTGTACTTTGGCGGGATTTGGGAAAAGATTACCGCCCGGCGGGAAGCCGGACGGTGAAAATCAGCTGACTTTGGTTACAATTTTGGGAACCCTTGCGATCAGCAGGGCGGCAATGGCGGTGAGGATGATTTCCGGTACCATATACATACCGTTGTAGACGATGGAGTATACCCAGCCCAGAAGGGAGGGGGACAGGGATTCCACCAGTCTGGCGCCCCAGGCGGGGAAGCCGTCCTGGGTGAAGAACCATTCGGCCCAGCCGGAGAACAGAATATAACCGGAAAGAATGTGGGCCAGATACCGGGCGCCCAGGGCCACAAGAGAGCCGCACAGCAGGGAAACACCGGGATTTTTGATCTTATCTCGGAAAATGCCGCCCAGACCCAGAAGCGTGAAGGCCAGAATGTAATCCAGCAGGCACATGATGATGGCATTGAAGATCATGGTGCCATCGCCGAAATAGCCCGGCTGGAAGGCAGCGGCCACCGTCTTGGCGCCGATGACCATTTCGATCAGGGCGTAGCACAGGCCGGAGACGATTCCCCACTTTGTTCCGTGCCGGTAGGAGATCAGTACCACAGGGAGCATGCTCACCAGAGTTACCTGACCGCCGAAGGGCATTTCGGGGATGAAGCTCTTGGACACGAGCTCCAGGACGATGGCCATGGCAAGCAGCATGGCGCTTTCCGTCAGACGCTTGGTTTTGATTTGCATAGGAAGATACCTCCCAAAATAAAAAGTACCGCATTGCAATCCGTCCAGGTGCAATGCGATACCGGGTATCCCATATGTGCATCTTTCCCTACGACGGTACTAACCGTATCAGGTTCACGGGTCAGAGCCACAAAGCCCAATCTCAGCCGGATGCGTCCGGCCCCCCGAAGACTTATTTGCTGCGCGATCTGAGATTATTATAGCGAAAGCGGGAGAAATGTCAAGCATTTCCCCCGCAAATAGATGTAAAAAGTTACGCCATTTCCAATGCCAGCTGCCTGCCGCCCAGGATATGGAAGTGCAGGTGCGGCACGGTCTGCCCCGCATCGGCGCCGCAGTTGCTGACCACGCGGTAGCCGCCGTCCAGGTTTTCAGCCTTGGCGATTTCGGGAATGACTTCAAAAATGTGGGCGACCACGGCGCTGTTTTCCGGGGTGACGCCGTTGCAGCCGGCAATATGGGCCTTGGGGATTACCAGAATGTGGGTGGGTGCCTGGGGGGCAATGTCCCGGAAGGCGTAGACGGTTTCGTCCTCGTAAACCTTGGCGGAGGGGATTTCCCCGGCGATAATTTTGCAGAATAAGCAGTCAGACATATGTGTTTCCTCCCGATGAATCAAAGGTTTGGAATTGTTTACAGGCCGAATACATGTACGCCCGTCATGCTGACAGCGCCCATGATGATGCCTGCGATAAGCACACCCAGGCAGACGGCGGCGGTGGTGGATTTCAGCCCCATGTCCAGGAAGGATGCCGCCAGGGTGCCGGTCCAGGCCCCGGTACCGGGAATGGGGATGCCCACAAAGAGCATCAGTGCCACAAACAGGCCCCCCTGGCCTGCCTTGGCCTTCAGCTTCTGCCCGCCTCTTTCTCCCTTTTCCAGGCAATGAGTGAAAAATCTGCCGATGTATTTTTTTGTGCTGCCCCAGATCAGCACTTCCCGGGCAAAAAGGTAGATGATGGGCACCGGCAGCATGTTGCCGATCACGCACACGATCAGCGCTGAGAAATAATCCAGTCCTAAGCCCACCGCGAAGGGAACGCCCGCCCGCAGCTCGATCAGGGGGACCATGGAAATCAGGAAGCAAAGCAGATATCTTTTTAACATGGTTCTCTCCAAAAACAATTTTTATTCATTATAACATAGAATAACCTGCTTTGCAACGAAAAATGCGATTTATTCCTTAATTTTTGGTTAAGGCTTGGGGCCTCACCATTTCCCCTTCAGCGCGTCCATGGCATCGTCAATGCTCTTGACCCGCTTTACCTTGGGATTCCGAATCAGCTGCCCCCGGGCGCAGACCATGGAAAGGGCGCGCAGGTTTTCAAAATCCTCCAGGGGATTTTTCCCGGAGACGATCAGGTCCGCGCATTTTCCCGGTTCGATGGTGCCCGTCACGTCCCCAAGGCCCAGAATCTGCGCGTTGACCTTCGTCGCCGTATGGAGGGCAAAATCCGGGGTAACACCGCAGAATTTTACGAAATACCCCAGCTCCCGCCACATGTCATAGGGCGTGGTGAAGGGACAGCCCACATCCGTGCCGAGACCCACGGGAATGCCGTTTTCCAGGCAGGCCCTGGCGCATTCGGCGATGCCGTTGAATACGATGGTGCCGTTGTGCCTGCCCAGTTCCCCCAGGCCGGTGTCCGCCGGGTCCATAAACACATAGGGCATTGCCGGGGACAATGTGCAGATATCTGCCGCACCCCGCTCCCGGAACAGGCGGAGCATCTCGGCATCCGGCTTCGCGCCGTGCTCGATGGTATCCACGCCGTTTTCCAGGGCCACTTTTACACCCTCCGGGCTTTCCGTGTGGGCGGCGACCCGGAACCCCAGGGCATGGGCCTCCCGGCAGGCGGCGTTTACAAGCTCCGGGGGCATTTTGAGCACGCCGGGTTCTCCCGTTTCCGAGGCATCCAGAACGCCGCCGGTGATCATCAGCTTGATCAGGTCCGGCTTTGTCTGCGCGATCTCCCGGACATCCCGTGCGGCGTCCTCCGGGGTGACGGCCTCTGTGGCCAGCAGGCCGGCCATGTGGCCGCCGGGAACAGAGATGGCCGTATTCGCCACCAGCATACGTGGACCGGTGACCTTGCCGGATAAGATCCGGTCCCGGATCTTCGCGTCGGCATCCAGAATACCGCCTACGGTCCGCACCGTGGTGACGCCGGAGCCGACTGTGTCCCTGGCGACGCCCTTCATAATAGCACCAATCAGCGCGTCGGAAAAGGGCAGGCTCGTTAGCAGCCGTTTCAGCGCTTTGTTATCGGTCTGCTTCGCTTCTTTTCCGGGCTTGGGCTTGCGGACGGGCATGGCCGGTACGAAATGGGCATGCAGGTTGATCAGACCGGGCATCAGGTATTTCCCGTCCAGGTCGATTACGGTATACCCGGTGGTATCCGGGCATTCGCCGGTGTAGACGCCGGTGATGGTATCCCCTTCCACAAAAACGGCGGAGCGGCCTTTTACCGGCATCCTTTGGTTTTCGTCCAGGTTTCCATCCAGGAGGTTCGCATTCAGGAAAACATATTTCATATCCATTCCCCGTTTCTTTCAGGATCGCACCATCATTATATATCCGGCGGGAAGGGTTGTCAATATCGGCACTTTTTGGGCCAATCCCTGCCATCTTTTTGAACGAGGCTTTAATTTTTCTTGAATTCTACCGGAAAGGCTGGAAGTTTTCCGCTTGTTGTGCTATAATGCGCACAAGTATAAACTGAGAGAGTGTACCCAACGATACAGACAAGTTGGAATGGAGAGAGAACTATGCTGGAACTATTGGCGCCCGCCGGCTCTATGGAGGCCCTGCGCGCGGCGGTGCAGAATGGAGCCAACGCCGTCTACTTAGGCTGCGGCAGCTTCAACGCCCGGCAGAGCGCGAAAAATTTTACTCCCCAGACCCTGGTGGAGGCAATTAAATACTGCCATATCCGGGGTGTCCAGGTGCATCTGACCGTAAACACCCTGGTTTCTGACCGGGAGATGAAGGAAGTGGCGGAGCTGATCCGCCATGCCGCTTTGAACAATGTGGATGCCTTTATCGTCCAGGACCTGGGCGTGGTGCAGCTTTGCCGCCAGATCGCGCCCCATGTTCCCATCCACGGCTCCACCCAGATGACCGTCCACTCTCTGCCCGGCGTCCAGCTGTGCGCCGCCATGGGCCTGAAGCGGGTGGTCTTAAGCCGGGAGCTGAGCCGGGAGGAGATTCGGTATATCTGCGCCAATTCCCCCATTGAGATTGAGGTTTTCGGCCATGGCGCGCTGTGCATGTGCTATTCCGGCCAGTGCTATATGTCCGCCATGATCGGCGGCCGCTCCGGAAACCGGGGCCGCTGCGCCCAGCCCTGCCGCCAGAGCTACGGCTATACCCATTGGGAGGAGAAATATCCCCTGAGCTTAAAGGACAACTGCCTGATCGCCTACCTCCAGGAACTGCAGGAGATGGGCGTGACTTCCCTGAAGCTGGAGGGCCGTATGAAGCGGCCGGAATATGTGGCCACCGTCACCGCCGTTTACCGCAAGGCCCTGGACGAGGGCACCGTGACGAAGCCCATGGTGGAGGCGCTTTACAACGCCTTCAACCGCCAGGGCTTCACGGACGGTTACTATACAAACCGTGTAGATAAAAAAATGTTCGGCGTCCGCCAGGAGACCAAAGAGGACGCCCAGTTCCTCCAGGCGGCACGGCAGTCCTATGAGGCGGGGGAGACCCAGCTGGTGGACTTGGCTTTCCGGGCGGTGGTGTCCGTGGACGGAAGCTCGCTGACGGTATTTGACCCGGAGGGGCGGATGTGCCGGGTGGAAGGCCCCATGCCGGAGCTGGCGCGGAACGTGCCCCTGACCGGGGCGGCCCTGGCCCAGCGGGTGGCGAAAACCGGAGGCACCCCCTACCGCTGTGCGGAGGTACGCACCCATGTGGACCCCGGCCTGACCATTTCCGCCGCTGCCGTCAACGCCATGCGCCGGGATGTTCTGAACCAGCTGACGGCCCTGCGGGCCCGGCGGGAGGAGCGGCCGGTGCGCAAGCCGAAGGCTGTGCCGGAATACAAGGGGGCAAGCGGCCTGCCCGGACTGACCATCCAGGTCACCAGCCGGGAGCAGCTGACCCCGGAGCTTCTGAATCTGGAAACCGCCATGCTGTATGTCCCCATGCACATTCTGCTGGGAGACGCGGCCATGACCCAGCGCCTGGTGCAGCGGGGGCGGCTGGCGGTGGTACTGCCCCGGATCGCCCACGACGGCGAGCTGCCCAAGATCAACGTGGGACTGACGACCCTGCGGAACTGGGGCGTAAAGGATGCACTGGTGGGCAATATCGGCCTGCTGATGCCCGTCCGGGATGCGGGAATGCGCATTCACGGGGATTTTGGCCTGAATATCTACAATTCCAGCTCCATGAACGTGCTGCGCTCTCTGGAGCTGACGTCCGCCACGGTCAGCTTTGAGATGACCCTGCCCCAGATCCGGGACATGAGCAAGGCGGTGAATGCCGAGCTGATCGCCTATGGCCGCCTGCCGCTGATGATCACCGAGCACTGCCTGATCTGCAACCGCACCGGCGAATGCACCTGCCATATGCGCAGCACCAAGCTCACCGACAAAACCGGCGCGGAATTCCCCATTATCCGGGACGGCGACAGCTGCAGAAGCGTCCTGCTCAACGGCAAGAAGCTCAGCTGGCTGGACCGCCAGGACGACCTGGCCAAGCTGGGCCTTTGGGCGGTGCGGTTGTATTTCACCACGGAAAACAGCAGGGAAGTGAACCGGGTGCTGGATGACTACCTGAACCCCGAGCCCTTCGATCCCGGCGCCTGCACCCGGGGGCTGTACCTGCGTGGCGTGGAATAACGCGGAAAATTTCAAGTATTTTGACGGTAATTTGCAGGAAGGCAAACCCTACAAACGAATTTTGCATTTACGAAAGGGACAACCACTATGCAGCTGATTCTAGCCTCCGCCTCTCCCAGGCGTAAGGAGTTACTGGGCCTGTTCGGCCTTCCCTTTGTGGTTCGGGCGGCGGACATTGACGAAACCATGGATCCGGAAAACGCCCCCTATGACGAGGTGGCCCGGGTCAGCCGGAGAAAGGCCCTGGCCGTGCAGAGGACGGAGGATGATGTGGTCATTGCCGCGGATACCATTGTGGTCTGCGAAGGAAAAATCCTGGGCAAGCCCCACGACGCGGCGGAGGCCAAGGCCATGCTGGCCCTGCTTTCCGGCCGGGACCATCAGGTCATGACGGGCTGTACCGTCCTCCGGGGGGAAACGGGCAAAACCGTGACGGAGGTCACGGACCTGCATTTCAGACCCCTGAGCGAAAAGGAAATCGATAGATATGTCGCCAGCGGCGAGCCGATGGACAAGGCCGGAGCCTACGGCATCCAGGGCGGCGCGGCGCTGTTCTGCCAGAGAATGGTGGGCGACTATTATAATGTAATGGGACTTCCCGTGTGCCGGCTGGGGCAGATGCTCCGGGAGGTGGCGCCGGAAGTGATGGAGGAAACGCTATGAGAAACTTGTTCACGACCCGGGTAAAGGTGATTTTGGTGGTCGCGGCGCTGCTGACGGCAGGACTTGCCATCCTCAGCGGCATTACCAACACCACCATCCCTGACCTGCTGGTGCAGGGCGCCCTGGCTCCCTTCCGGGCGGCGGGCACCGCGCTGACGTCCACGGCGGAGAAATATTACAGCTATATGTTCCGCTATGAGGCGCTGGAAGCGGAAAACGAGGTGCTGGAGCAAAGAATCGCGGAAATGGAGGACGTGGCCCGTCAGGCCGACTCCGTTTCCCGTGAAAACGAGCGCCTGCGGGAAGCGCTTGGGTTCAAGGCCACCCATGAGGACTACAAGATGGTGGATGCCTATATCATCGGCTGGAGTTCCACCGACTGGGAGAACACCTTCACCATCAACCGGGGCACCAATGCCGGCATCCAGGCGAATATGTGTGTCGTCACCGCCAACGGCGAGGTGGTGGGCCTGGTGACGGCGGTGGGCGTCAACTATGCCGAGGTCACCACCGTGCTGGACTCCACCCTGGAGATTTCCGGCACCATTTCCACCTCCGGCTATAACGGAATGGTCAAGGGCGGCTATATCAGCGGCAATGACACCCTGCTGCAGATGAACTATCTGCCCTCCGCCGCCATCATCCGCAACAATGACCAGGTGGTCACCTCCGGCTCCACGGTGTACCCCCGGGGCCTGATCATGGGCTATGTGGTGGACGCCGGCTTTGAGGATACCGGCGTTGCCAAGTATGCCCTGCTGGACCCGGCTGCGGAAATCAACTCTCTGGAGCAGGTTTTCATCATAACGGAATACACCACGGAGATCGAAACCACCACCACGGATACTGCCGCTGCGCCTACGGAAGCCCCCACGGAGGCACCCACCCAGGCCACGGCGGAAGAGCCAGTGGGATGAGGCGCGCCATGGCTAAGAAGAGAAGAAAAAAATATTCGGAGTTTAAGCCGGACGCCAAACGGGCCACCCTGTTCAAGACCCTGCGGCTGACCATTCAGCAGCGGCAGCGCCTGCTGAAATGGGGGCTGTACTGCCTGACCATTGTGCTGGCCGTTGTTGTTCAGGACGTTATCATGAGCCGGGTCAGCTTCTTTGGTGCCACGACGGAACTGGCAGTCTGCGTGATTCTGCTGATTACCGTCATAGAGGGCACTGAGGTGGGCAGCATATTCGTGCTCATCGCGTCCACGCTGTATTACTTCACGGGAACCGCGCCGGGAGCCTATTCCATCGGATTGCTGACCTTTCTTGGGGTGGCGGTGGATTTGTTCCGGCAGATGTATTGGAACCGGAGCAGAAGCTCCATCGTGCTGTGTGCGGGATTGGCACAGATGGGCTATGAGCTGGGCCTTTACGCTGTGGGCCTGTTTTTGGGCCTGACCCGGTGGGACCGGGTGGGCGTGTTCGCGCTGACCGGTGTCATCAATATTATCGTGATGATCCCGCTTTATTCCCTGATCTATAAGATCGGCCTGATAGGAGGAAACACATGGAAAGAATAAGCCGGTTTCGGGCCATTCTGCTTTTGGTATTTTTTGGATTTATTCTGATGTTTTTTGCGGGCAGGTTGTTTGTTCTGCAGATCATCGAAACCAACGGCAACACCGATAACGCCCAGACCTATGGTACCGTTACGACCGTCCGTGCCGCCCGGGGGGATATCCTGGACCGCAACGGCAATGTGCTGGTGGGTAACCGCGCATCCTATGACCTGGTGTTCAACCATTACGTCATCAAGTCCTACGAAGGCACCAACGAGGCGCTGCTTCGCCTGGTACAGAAGTGCAGGGAGCTGGGCATTGAATACAACGACCATTTCCCCGTTACCCAAAGCCGCCCCTTTACCTACACCCTGACGGAGTTCAACACTTCCTGGCAGACCTATTTCCAGTCGTTCATGGTGGACCGCGGCCTGGATTCCGACATCAGCGCGCCGCTGCTGATGGAGAAGATGCGTTCGCGTTATAAGATCCCCGAGGAATGGTCTGACGAGGATGCCCGGGCCGTCATTGGCATCCGCTACGAATTCGACCTTCGCGGCATCCCCCCTTACCTGCCAACCTATACCTTCCTGGAGGACGTGTCCGACGAGAACCTGTCCGCCCTGCTGGAGCTGAACATCCCCGGCCTGATGGTGGAATCCTCCACCGTCCGGGAATACCATACCAAGTACGCCGCCCATATTCTGGGCTACCTTGGCGCCATGGACACGTCCGAATGGGCAGAGTATCAGAAAGCAGGCTACTCCATGGATGCCCAGGTGGGAAAATCCGGCTTCGAGCTGGCCTTTGAGGATTACCTCCACGGCATCGACGGCCTGCGCTATGACGAAGTTTCCAAGGACGGCGCCATCACCAAGCAGTATTACGTCACAGAGAAGGACGACGACGGAAATTCCGTCCTCAGAGAGCCGGTTGCCGGCAACAACGTGGAGACGACCATTGATATCAAGCTCCAGGAGGTCGCCGAGCAGGCCCTGGAGGCAACCATGAAAAAGCTCACTGACCCTGAGCAGAATACATCAACGACGGGCGACGCACTGGATGCGGAAGGTGCGGCGGTGGTTGTCATGGATCCCAAGACCGGCGATATTCTGGCCTGCGCCAGTTACCCTACCTATGACCTGTCCACGATGTATGAAGACTGGGCGGAAATCAACGCTGATCCCCTGAAGCCCCTGTTCAACCGGGCCTTCGGCGCCACCTATGCCCCCGGCTCCACCTATAAGATGTGTACCCTGATCGCCGCCATGGAAAATGTGTATACCAACAATACGGAAAAATTGGGGCAGCCGATTCTGGCTTATGGGGAAACGATTGAGGACAAGGGCCTTTACACCGAGCATGAGGGCTTCTCTCCCGCCTGCTTGTTCTGGACGACCAACCATGCCACCCACGGCACCATTGACGCGACCTTGGCTCTGGCCTACTCCTGCAACTACTTCTTCTATGCCCTTGGCGACCGCATGACGGAGCAAATGGTGGACGATACTGCCGCGGCCCTGGGCCTTGGCGAACCAACCGGCATTGAGCTGATCGAGCACACCGGCTACCGCAATAACTCCGAGCGGAAACGGGAAGTCTACGGTTCCGGCATTGATGGTAACTTCGCAGCAGGCGACCGTATTCTGGGCGCCATCGGCCAGGGCGAAAACCGCTTCTCCCCCTTGCAGCTGGCGGTTTATGCTTCCACTTTGGCCAACAAGGGCACCCGCATGAAGGCTACCTTCCTCAGCCGTGTGGTTTCGTCTGATTACCGCACCTTGGTTTTTGAAAACGAGCCCCAGGTTGTCAACCAGTTAGAGATGTCCCCCCAGACCATCGAGACGTATTTTACCGGAATGCGGAAGGTCGTCACCGAGGCTGGCGGCACGGCGCAGAAGTATTTCGGCGGCTTTGCCGACCAGATTGCCGACGAGGACGGCGTTTGGCCCCTGAAGAATGAGGTCACCGTTTACGCCAAGACCGGTACTGCCCAGCATGCCTCCGGCGGCTCTGACCACGGCGCGTTTATCTGCTTCTCCCACAGAGTGGAGGACACGGAGCCGGATCTGGTGGTCGCGATTTTCGGTGAGAAAGTGGGCCACGGCAACTGGCTGCCGCCTATTGCGGAAAAGATTTTGCAGACCTACTACGAAATGGAAGCGGCCACCGAAATGACCGCCTTTGAAAACCAGATTGGATAATGACGTAAGGACGCAGCCGCTAGGCTGCGTCCTTTTTGGTGGTCCCCAGGGAGGAGGGACTATTTGACCGCTCCTTCCTTTTTGGGAAAGCTGGTATATACCTGCCCCGGCCGGATGGACACATTGTGGACCTTTGCCAGCTCCGATACGGTAACGATCTCAAAATCCTCCTCCAGCAATGTGTCCACAATGTCCAGCGCTGCCCGGACGGAGCTGGCTGTCATATCGTGCAGCAGCACGATGTCCCCGTCCTTAATGTTTTTCAGGACTGCTTTTTCGATGGCGGCGGTGTCGTGGGTGGCCCAGTCCCTGGGGTCCACCGACCAGTTGAGGATGGCAAGCTGCCTCGCCTCGGCTACCTGGCGGACTCCGTCACTGCAGCAGCCCCCGGGTGGGCGGAGGAATACAGGTGTGCAGCCCTCGGGCAGCAGGGCCTGGGTGTCCACGATCTCGGCGGCAATGGTGCGGCGGCTCATTTCCTTCATGTTGTTATGGGAGTAGCCGTGGTAGCCGATTTCATGCCCTTCATCGAAGATGCGCTGGGTGATATCCGGGTAGTCCTTGATCCGGTAACCGCACAGCAGAAATGTGGCCTTTACGCCCCGGTCGTACAGTCCGTCCAAAAGCTGGCGGGTGTATTTTCCCGAGGGGCCGTCATCGAAGGTCAAGGCCACATATTTGGTTCCCTCCGCGGCCCGGACGGGCAGGACGAGAAAGGTGGCGGACAGGAGAAGCGCCAGAATTCGCCGCATGAAAGTCACTTCCTTTTGATGAGTTGGGAGTTAGGAATTAGAAGCTAGGAGTGAAAAATCAGCCGTGGGGGCGGCTGCCTTTTGAATCGGCTCCTAACTGCATAAACCATTTGACGGATTGAAAAAAATAGGGTATACTAAAAAATGGAGTGTTACGATATGAACTTGACATGCCCTGTTTGCGGAATGAAACTGAATAGGCTGGAGATGCGTTATGCCTGTGCCCGGAATCACAGCTTTGATATCGCGCGGCAGGGCTATGTGAATCTGTTGACCGTGGAGCAGAAGCATTCCCGTCATCCCGGAGACACCCGGGAGCAGGTGCTCGCCCGCCGGGAATTCCTGGAAGCAGGGTACTATGCCCCCATTGCCCAGACACTGGCCGATACGGCAAGGGGCTTGTCCGGGGAGCTGCTGGACGTGGGCTGCGGGGAAGGCTATTACGCTTCCCGCCTGGGAGATGCCCTGCACATGAGCGTGACCGGGATGGATATTTCCAAGGAAGCCGTTCGCTGTGCCGCCGCGAAATACAAGGGGAGCCAGTGGCTCTGTGCCACCGCCGCCCGGATCCCTGTGGAGGATGGCGGCGCGGATCTGCTCACCAGCCTGTTCGCCCTGACGCTGCCCGGAGAATTTCACCGTGTGCTGAAGGAAAACGGCTTCTTTTTCCAGGTTTTGGCGGCGCAGGACCATCTGTTGGGGCTGAAAACCATCATTTACGACCAGCTGATCGGTAAGGAAAAGGATACGGCGCCTGAGCTGCCCGGGTTTGAACGGGTGAAATCCATTCCCATCCGGTTTTCCTTTACCGTGGAGGGACGCCAGGTGCGGAACCTGCTTTCCATGACGCCCCATGTCTACCGCATCGGAAAAGAGGGCGCGGAGCGGCTAAGCCGGACGGAGCGCCTGACGGATACGGCCAGCTGCGTTTTGAATGTCTTTCGGCGTCTTTAACATGCCCTTTGAAAAAGGGAACTATGTCTGGAAAAATGTCGAAAAAAACCGTTTATTTTCAATTCGGGAGCAAGTTATGCGGAATCAATTACAGGCAATTTGCGATAAATACGAGGAGCTTTGCGCCAAATCCGAACAGCCGGATTTCTACGCCGATCCCCAAAAGGCGGCGAAGCTGCTGCGGGAAAAAAATGAGCTGGAACCCATCGTGGAATGCTGCCGCCAGTACCGCCGGGCGGAAGCGGATATGGCCGAGGCCCAGGAGCTGATGGCCGATCCCGAAATGAAGGACCTGTGCCAGGAGACCTATGCCCAGGCCAAGGCGCAGAAGGAAGCGCTGCAGGAAAAGCTTCGGATTTTGCTGCTGCCCAAGGACCCCAACGACGAAAAAAGTGTCATTGTGGAAATTCGGGGCGGCGTCGGCGGCGAGGAAAGCGCCCTGTTTGCCCACAGCCTGTTTCGCATGTACGCCATGTACGCCGCGAAGATGGGCTGGAGCGTTGAGCTGATGAACTACAATGAGACGGAACTTGGCGGCGTGAAGGAAGCGGATTTTGTCATTCAGGGCCGGGGCGCCTATTCCCGGATGAAATATGAATCCGGTGTCCACCGGGTCCAGCGGGTTCCGGAAACCGAGTCCGGGGGCCGTGTCCACACCTCCACCGCCACGGTGGCGGTGCTGCCGGAAATGGAAGAGGTGGACGTGCAGATCAATCCCGCAGACATTGAAATGCAGGTCTACCGGGCCAGCGGCGCCGGTGGCCAGCACGTCAACAAAACCTCCTCCGCGGTCCGGCTGATCCACAAGCCCACGGGCCTTGTGGCCGCCTGCCAGGAGGAGCGCAGCCAGGTGCAGAACCGGGAAAAGTGCATGCGGATGCTGGCAAGCAAGCTCTACGAGATGGAACAGGAGAAAAAAGAGAGCGAAGTCACCGGCATGCGCCGCAGCCAGGTGGGCACGGGTATGCGCAACGAGCGTATCCGCACCTACAATTTCCCCCAGGGCCGGGTCACCGACCACCGGGTGAATCTGACGCTGTACCGTATCGACGCCATCATGGATGGCGATTTGGACGAAATCATCAACGCCCTGGCCACTGCCGACCAGGCGGAAAAGCTGAAAAATGCCCAATAAATCCCATGCGTGATATTCCATATGAGGACATAGTATGACATTTTTAACCAATTCCCCCAGTGAGACAGAGTCCATTGGTGCGGCCCTTGGAAAAATAGTGCCTCCCGGTACCATCCTGGCCTACCGGGGCGGCCTGGGGGCGGGGAAAACCGCCTTTACCCGGGGCCTTGCCCGGGGCTTGGGCTGCTCCGACATGGTCACCAGCCCCACTTATACCATCGTCAATGAATATTTGACCGGGCGGCTGCCCCTGTTTCATTTTGATATGTACCGCCTGGCCTCTTCCGATGACCTGTGGGACATCGGCTGGGAGGACTACCTGGAGCGGGGCGGCGTCTGCGCGGTGGAGTGGAGCGAGAACGTGGCGGACGCCATGGAGGACGCGGTTTTTGTGACCATTGAAAAGCTGGACGCGGACGCCCGGCGCATCACTGTCGAAGGAGGGGACTTCCTTGCTGATCTTGGCCTTTGAAACCAGCGCCAAGGCCGCCTCCGTGGCGCTGCTGGAGGATGGAAGGCTTTTGGGGGAAAGCTACCAGAATACGGGGCTGACCCACAGCCAGACCCTTCTTGTCATGGCGGAGGACCTGCTGAAGCAATGCGGCAAAACCGTTGGGGACATTACCGCCGTTGCCGTGGCGGAAGGCCCCGGCTCCTTCACCGGTGTGCGCATCGGTGTGGCGGCGGCAAAGGGCTTCGCCTGGGGCGGGGAGCTTCCCTGCTACGGCGTGTCCACATTGGAGGCAATGGCGGAGAGCCTGGGGATCTATCAGGGCTACGTTTGTCCCTGTATGGATGCCCGGCGGAGCCAGGTGTACAATTCTTTGTTTTATGTAAACCAAGGCAATATTCAGCGCCTCCGGGAGGACCGGGCCATTGCCCTGGCCGACCTGGCCGGGGAACTGAAGGAACTGACGGAGCCTGTTTTCCTGGTGGGCGACGGCAGCGCGCTGGCCTTTCGGACCCTTTCTGTCCAGATTCCCAAGCTGGTGCTGCCCCCGGAGCACCGCATGCACCAGCGCGCCGCCGGCGTTGCCATTCTGGCGGCCAAGAAAATTGCCGCGGGAGAACCGGGAGACGGCAATGCCCTGACCCCCAACTACCTGCGGCTGAGCCAGGCGGAGCGGGAAAGAATGGAAAAATTGAAAATGGAAAAATAGCCCCATTTTCGATTAAATATAGTCTTGTCTAAATTTATGAAGGAGAGAAATAGAATATGGCAACTGTACACGTACTCGATCATCCCCTCATTCAGCACAAGCTGGCCATTCTGCGCAGCAAGGAGACCCCCGTCAAGGAATTCCGGGAGCTTGTAGGCGAAATCGCCGGCCTGATGTGCTATGAGGCGACCCGGAGCCTGCCCACCGAGGAGGTCACCGTGGAGACCCCTGTGGCTACTGCCCAATGCCGTATGCTTTCCGGCAAGAAGCTGGCCATTGTCCCCGTTTTGCGCGCGGGCCTGGGAATGGTGGACAATATGGTAGCGCTGATTCCCTCTGCCAAAATCGGCCATATCGGCCTGTACCGGGATCCCGAAACCCACAAACCCGTGGAATACTACTGCAAGCTGCCTGATGACATTGAAAGCCGCGTGGTTTTCGTAGTGGATCCCATGCTGGCCACCGGTGGCAGTGCCGTGGCCGCTATCGATTTTCTGAAGCAGCACGGCTGCAAGAACATCATCATGATGAACATTATCGGCTGTCCCGAGGGCATTCAGGCGGTGCAGAAGGTCCACCCCGATGTGGAAATATATCTGGCAGCTCTGGATGAAAAGCTGAACGAGCACGCCTACATTGTCCCCGGACTGGGCGATGCCGGCGACCGGATCTTCGGTACGAAGTAATATGAGATTCAATACCATTGGGTTATTTTGAAAATAAAATAACCCAATGACGTCTCATAGGATTCTCCTATGAAATAGGTTCCCGCATGGAAGCCCCCAGCCGTAAGGCTGGGGGCTTCGCTGGATTACGCGTCATATTTGGAAACCGTGGTGACAACAGGCGTGCCGTCCCGGTTCAGCAGAACGGTCAAGCCGCCGGAATACCCGCTGGCATGGAACAGGTAATTGATCCCCGTCTGCTTATCCACCCAGATCTCGGTCACGTTTATCGTACCTTGGGAGTATGTTTTCACAAAACGGTCTTCTGTTTTTGCCATGATTATTCCTTCACACTTTCCACAATGCCGTTGACCATGCCCACCAAGCCCTGCATCTGGCTGGGAATGATGATCTTGGTGGCCTTGCCGTCGGCGATCTTCTGCATGGCCTCAATGGACTTCAGCTTCAGCACAGAGTCGTTGGGGGCCTTTTCGTTCAGCAGCGCCAGGGAGTCGGCCATGGCCTTCTGCACGGCCAGGATGGCCTGGGCTTCGCCGTCGGCCCGCAGGATGGCGGACTGCTTTTCGGCCTCCGCCCGGAGAATGGCGGCCTGCTTCTCGGCGTCAGCCCGCAAAATAGCGGATTCCTTTTCGCCTTCAGCGATCAGAATGGCGGACTTCTTCTGGCCCTCGGCCTGGATAATGGCCTGCCGGCGTTCCCGCTCGGCCTTCATCTGCTTCTCCATGGAGTTCTGGATGTCAGAAGGAGGCAGGATGTTCTTCAGCTCCACACGGTTGACCTTGATGCCCCAGGGGTCCGTGGCCTCGTCCAGGATGGCACGCATCTTGGTATTGATGACATCGCGGCTGGTCAGGGTCTGATCCAGCTCCAGATCGCCAATGATGTTACGCAGGGTAGTCGCGGTCAGGGTCTCCATGGCCATCATGGGCTGCTCCACACCGTAGCAGTACAGCTTGGGGTCGGTGATCTGGAAGTAGACCACGGTGTCGATCTGCATGGTGACATTGTCCTTGGTAATGACGGGCTGGGGAGGATAGTCCAGAACCTGCTCCTTCATGCTGACCCGGCGTGCAATGCGGTCAATGAAGGGCACCTTAAAATGCAGGCCCACGCCCCAGACCTGATGGAACGCACCCAGCCGCTCAATGACATAAGCCCGGGACTGCTGGACAACGGAGATGTTGGAAATGACGATAATAAACGCAATGATAATAACAGCTAAAATGACAAAACCCATATTGATACCTCCATATCATATAATCATGTGTTTTCCTTTGTTCTTTCCAATGGGTGTATTAGACGTTGGCGTTGACCTTTGCCGGAGAAACGAAGACCTTGACGCCCTCGATGCGGTCAACCCGGATACAGGTGCCCTCAGGGATCGGATCACCGGAAGTGCTCCGGGCGGTCCAGACCATGGCGCCCAGCTTCACCTGGCCCACAGCCTCCACATTGTCGATGGCAGCGGTGACAAGTCCGGTGGAGCCGATGACAGAATCCACGTTGGTGGCCGTTAGGTTTGGTGTCATGTACTTGCGGACCAGGGGCCACAGCAGTGCCAGCAGCACACCGGATACAAGCACAAACAGAACCGTCTGAAGCCAGACAGGCCCGCCCAGAAGGCTTATGATCATTGCGGCCAAAGCGCCCACGGCAAACCAAATGGAAACCAGATGCACGGGACACGCAGCCTCTGCCACAAGGAACACCACCAGCAGGGCAAGCCAGGTAATTGCAGCCCAATTCATATTGTTGCCTCCCTCCTTTTTTGGGGTGGGAACCGGGGATCGGTTCTCCGGCTCCCTGTGATTGGGTATGTACATATCATAGCAGAAATACGCCTGCCGGTCAATTGACGAAACCTTCAAAATTGCGGATTTTTTGGATATAAACAACAAAGAAAAGCAAATTAAATTGCAAAAACAGGATAATTTTGACAGATATTTCGAAAAATCAATATTTTGTTACCGAAATCAAACTTTATAAAATTATGAAATCACTTATTATGGTCAAATGACCATTAAAAAATAGCGGAACGCACTTTGAAATTGCTCCTCTCAAACCGGAGTATATGCGACTTTTATGGGATGAATACAACGGAATTTGTGCAATATTTTCCGAGTTCTTAAAATTTTTAGGGGGAATTTCCGTATCCTCGAAGGGGATGGAAAGGGCAAAATCTTTGCCGTTTCTTAACCCGCCTGCCGAATCCTGGCACATTCTGGGGGTGTCATTCAGGCAGAAAGGATGTTATAATTAATCTATGAGGTGAACGCGATGAAATTACACAAGCATATGCTGACAGACGGTATTTTCATGCTCCTGACCCTGTTGGGAGCCTTTGGCGTGAATTTGCTGCTGTTGGAGCAGTTCAATACCCGGACGATGATCCCTATGATCTTCGTGCTGGGGGTCTTTCTGGTGTCCTGGCATACCCAGGGCTATTTCTGGGGAATCGCGGCGTCCCTGATCAGTGTGCTGGCGGTGAACTACGCCTTTACATACCCCTATTGGGCCTTCGACCTGATTTCCCCGGAGTGTATTTCCTCCGCCGTGGTGATGCTGATCGTCGCCATCCTGACGGGTACCCTGACCACCAAGCTCAAGCGCCAGGAGAAAATGAAGGCTGAGGCGGAAAAAGAGCGGATGCGGGGCAATCTCCTGCGGGCGGTATCCCACGACCTGCGCACGCCTCTGACCTCCATCTACGGCGCCTGTTCCGCCATGATGGAAAGCTACGACGAAATCCCCCGTGAGAAGCACCTGAAAATGCTGGGGGACGTATGCAGCGACGCCCAATGGCTGGTGCGCATGGTGGAAAACCTGCTGTCCGTCACCCATATCGGCGAGGGAAGGGTGACGTTGTCCAAGCGGGATACGGTGCTGGAAGAGCTGATCGACGCGGTTCTTGTAAAATTTTATAAGCACTACCCGGACCAGGCGGTACAGACGGAGATCCCGGAGGAGTTTGTCAGCATCCCCATGGACGCCATGCTGATCGAGCAGGTGCTGATGAACCTGCTGGAAAACGCGGTATTCCATGCAAAGGGTATGCAGCACCTATGGCTGCGTGTCCAGGTCAAAGGAAACCGGGCGGTCTTCCGGGTGGAGGACGACGGCTGCGGTATTCCGGTGGAGCGGATGGAGCAGCTGTTCACGGGCCGCTTAGACAGCGAAGCCCCCACGGACACCAGCCGCAGCAGCATGGGCATCGGCCTGTCCGTGTGCAGCGCCATCATCAAGGCCCACGGCGGCGAGATCCACGCCGAAAACCGTCCGGAGGGCGGTACGGCATTCTGCTTTACCCTGGAAATGGAGGAGGAGCATCATGGGGAACAACAAATATAAGATCCTTATTGTAGAGGATGACCACAATATTGCCAGCTTCATCCAGGCCATCCTGGAGGCCAACGGCTACCAGGTCTTGACCGCCGAACGGTGCAGGCAGGGGCTATTGGTGTTTTCGTCCCACATGCCGGACCTGGTGGTGCTGGACCTGGGTCTGCCGGATATGGACGGTGAGGAATTCATCCGCCAGGCCCGGCTGAGCAGCACTGTGCCCATTTTGGTCCTCTCCGCCAGGACGGATGAAAGCGACAAAGTCTCTGCCCTGGATCTGGGTGCCAACGATTACATTACAAAGCCCTTCGGCACCGCGGAGCTGCTGGCCCGGGTCCGGGCCGCCCTGCGCGTCAACCGGCACAATGTCCATGCCGCGGCGCCCAGCAGTCAATTTGCCGTAGACGACCTGCTGATCGACTACGACCGCCGCCAGGTCAGCGTGGCGGGAAGCCGCGTTCACTTGACCCAGACGGAATACAATATATTAGCGTTTCTGTCCCAGCACACAGGAAAGGTTATGACGTATTCGGCCATCATCCGGGCCATTTGGGGCAGTATGGACGATGGTAGCATCAAAAAGCTTCAGGTAAACATGGCCAATATCCGCAAAAAGCTGGGCTGCCGCCCTGGCGACAACCGCTATGTCACCAATGAGCTGGGCGTGGGTTACCGGATGCTGGACGAATAATCCCATTCCTTCCACTTGGAAAGTATGCGTCATACTGATATTTGGAGCGTATCTAAAAAAGCCAGAGCATTTGTATTATTTCAACAAAATCCAAATGGAAGCCAGATGAACAAATGCCCAAAAAGAAGTATTTTGTAATAATTTATAGTCTCATTTTTTGTCAATAATGTTGAATTTCCAAATGTGGTTTTCCAGTGATTGACGATTTCCCGAAAAAAGGCTATACTTTATAAGATTGAGCTTTCCGAAGCCTAAGCAAATGCCCTTGGGTTTCGGCATTGGGCGTGTTGGTTTATGCCCGTAAAACAAAAACAGACAAGGAGTGTTTCATGATGAAGCGTTATGCAGGCGTACTGCTGTCCGTCACCAGCCTGCCGTCAAAATATGGCATCGGCTGCTTTGACCAGGCGGCCTATGACTTCGTGGATTGGCTGGAAAAGGCCGGACAGCGGTATTGGCAGATTCTGCCCCTGGGGGCTACGGCCCACGGCGGTTCGGATAATTCTCCCTATCAGGCCTATTCCGCCTTCGCCGGAAATCCCTACATGATCAGCCTGGAAGCCCTGATCGAAGAGGGCGTTTTGACCCGGCGGGAGTGCGGTGCGGTGGATTTTGGCACGGACCCCGCTAAAGTGGATTTTGACAAGCTCCATGAGAACCGTTACACCCTTTTGCATAAGGCCTACGAGCGCAGCCGCATCAGTGAAAACAAAGATTATCAGCGCTTCTGCGGCGAAAACGCCTGGTGGCTCAATGACTATGCCCTGTTCATGGCGCTGAAGGACTTCTTCGGCGGGGTGCCCTTCCTGCAGTGGCCCGAGGATATTCGGATGCACTGGGGCTTCGCGGTAGACTACTATAACCGGGAGCTGTACTTCGAGGTGGAATTCCAGAAATATATGCAGTTCCAGTTCGACAGGCAGTGGGCGAAACTGAAGGCCTACGCCAACGCCAGGCATATCCGGATCGTGGGAGACATCCCCATCTATGTTTCCCCGGATGGCGCCGACGTCTGGGCGCATCCGGAGCTGTTCCAGCTGGACGGGGGCAACCGGCCCACCGCCATTGCCGGGTGCCCGCCGGATGCCTTTGCCGCCGACGGTCAGGTCTGGGGAAATCCCCTGTACCGCTGGGATTACCACCGGGCCACCGGCTACGAGTGGTGGGTCAGCCGTATGTGGCACAGCTTTAAGCTCTATGATGTGGTGCGGGTGGACCACTTCCGGGGGTTTGACGAATATTTCTCCATCCCCCAGGGCGCTGCCACCGCCAAGGGCGGCCATTGGGAAAAGGGCCCCGGCATGGAGCTGTTCGACACCATCCGCTACCGGTTGGGAGACGTCAGCATCATTGCGGAGGATTTGGGCCTTATGACCGAGGGGGTTCGCAGGCTGGTCCGGGACAGCGGTTTTCCCAATATGAAGGTGCTGCAGTTTGCCGTCGACCCCGCCGATACCGCCGGAAGCAACGATTACTGGCCCCACAACTATAGCGCCAACTGCGTGGTCTATACCGGCACCCATGACAACGAAACCGTGGCAGGTTGGTATGCCGGGCTGGACGGGGCCGCGAAAAAACAGATTCGGGATTACCTGTGCGACTATTACACGCCCGACACGCAGATGTATCAGGTCCTGATCAACCTGACCATGGCTTCCGTTGCCAGGGACTGCATCGTTCCCATGCAGGATTATCTGGCGCTTGGCAACGAAGCGCGGATGAACAAGCCCGGAACCGTGGGCTTTAATTGGCGCTGGCGGTTGAAACCCGGCCAGGTCACGGACGGACTGGCGGAGGAGCTGCTGGCGCTGGCCAAGCGCACCGGCCGTGCCAACTGGGACGCTGTCAGCAGCAAAGCGCAGAAGCAGGCCGAAGCAGCGCCTGCGGAAAAATGAAATACAAGCCCCGGCTCTGTTCACAGACACAAAGCCGGGGCTTTTGTGCATGCAGGAGCGCCAGGCGGGGGAAAATATGGCCGAAGGGGAGTGAAGAAAGACGTCCACTTTCGGATTTGCTCCTGTTTTCCGCCGGATCACCGGGTGAAATGGAGAAAATTATCAAAAAATACCCGATTTTCTGATAAAACCCTCTTGCCAAACCACGCAAACGGTGGTATAATACTACCGTAATAAGGTAGTATGTAGGTAAAGAGAGGCGCAAGCGCCTCTCTTTCTTGTTAGCTTTTTTACACTTGGAAAGGAATGTTTGAATGAAAGTAACCGACTTGGTCGCAAGCTTTGCAAAACCCATCGTGGAGGAACACGGCTGCGAGCTTTGGGATGTGGAATACGTCCGGGAAGGCAGTGAATATTTTCTGCGGCTGTACCTGGACAAGGAGGGCGGCGTGGACATCAACGACTGCGAGGCCATCTCCCGGGCCATTGACCCCATTCTCGACGAGAAGGACCCCATCCAGGGTTCCTACCACTTTGAAGTCTGTTCCGCCGGGCTGGAGCGGGCGTTGAAGCGCCCCAGTGATTTTCAGCGTTTTCTGGGAAGCGCCGTTACGGTAAAGCTGTACCGCCCCAGAAACGGCCTGAAGGAGATTCCCTGCGTCCTGAAAGACTATGAGGACGGGAAAATTACCGTGGAAGCGGGAAAGGAAACCATCACATTTGAAAAATCCGAGGTCGCCCTGGTGCGGCTTCGTGTGGAATTCTGATAGGAGGATATCGAAAAATGGCTAGAAATACCAGAGCCAAGAAGCAGGCCGAGGCACCCAAGGTAGACATTGGTGCGGAGATTTTTGCTTCCCTGCGGGAGCTGGAAAAGCTCAAGGGCATCCCCGTTGATTACATGGTGGAACGCCTGAAGCAGGCGCTGACCAACGCATACCGCAAGGACCGGGAGGACCGCCGGGATGTACCTGCGGACAATGTCGTGGTGGACTTGAGCGAAAAGGGCCTGTCCATGCACATTGTCAAGACCGCTGTTGAGGAGCTGGAGGATACCGCGCTGGAAATCCACATCGATGCCGCCCGCCGCATCGACCCCAATGTCCAGGTTGGCGACACAGTTTCCATTCCTGTGGATATTCAGAAATTCGGCCGTATTGCCGCACAAACTGCCAAGCAGGTGGTGATCCAGGGCATCCGCGAGGCCGAGCGGGGCGTTGCCTATGAGGCCTATTCCAATAAGGCCCAGGAGCTGCTGACCGGCACCGTTCTGCGTATTGATCCGGCGAGCGGCGACATGTTCGTCCGTATCGGCCAGGGCAATGACGCCTCCGACGCGGTGCTCCGTGCCAGCGAGCAGATCCCCGGCGAGAAGCACACGGAAGGCGACCTGATCCGGGTCTATGTGCTGGAAGTCCATAAGATGGGCCGCGGTCCCCTGGTGCATGTTTCCCGCACCCATCCCAACCTGGTGCGCCGGCTGTTCGAGCTGGAGACTCCGGAAATCGCCGAGGGCCAGGTGGAGGTCCGCAACATCGCCCGGGAAGCCGGGTCCCGCTCCAAAATGGCCGTCCGCGCCACCATGGAGGGCATCGATCCCGTGGGCGCCTGCGTCGGCCCCCGGGGCGGCCGTGTCGGCGCCGTTGTGGAAGAGCTGGGCGGTGAGAAGATCGACATCGTGGTTTGGAGTGAGGACCCCTGTGAATATGTCCGGGCCGCCCTCAGCCCCGCCGATGTCATCTCCGTTTCCCTGATCCCCGGACAGAAGGCCTGCCGGGTCATTGTTCCCGACGACCAGCTGTCCCTGGCCATCGGCAAGGAGGGTCAGAACGCCCGGCTTGCCGCCCGCCTGACCGGCTATAAGATCGACATCAAGCCCGCCTCCCAGGCAGAGCCTGTGGAAGCTGCGGAAGAAAAGACCGAGGAAGAATGAAGAGACAGGATATAGGATATTCCCTATCTTATATCTTATATCTCACAATGACGTGAGGTGGTTCGTATGCAGAAAAAAATCCCCCAGCGGCAGTGCATGGGCTGCCGGGAGCGCAAGGCCAAGCGGGAAATGATCCGGGTCGTCCGGGGAACCGACGGCAGTGTCAGCCTGGACTTTGGCGGCAAGGCCCCCGGCCGGGGCGCCTATATCTGCCCAAATCCTGAATGCCTGAAAAAGGCACTTCGCTCGAAAGCGCTGGACCGCAGCCTGGAAGTGACCATCCCGGAGGAGGTTTACGGCCGGCTTGCCCGGGAAATGGAGGGCAGCCATGAATAAAGCCCTGAATTATCTGGCGCTGGCCCGGAAGGGCGGCATGGCGGAACTGGGCGAGGAGCCTGTGGGCGCCGCCGCCCGGGCGCTGAAGGCCCACCTGATCCTGGTGGCGGCGGATGCCTCCGACCATACCTGGCGCCGGGCAAAATCCTTCGCGGCGGGGACGGACCAGCAATGTATCCGGCTGGACGCCGGTAAGGAAGAAATGGGCTTTGTCGTCGGGCGGACCAGTCTGGCCGTTGCGGCCATTACGGACCCGCGGCTGGCCCTGGCTCTGGTGGAAGCCCTGGGAAAGCCCGAGCAATATAGGCAGACGCTGGAGGTCCTCACCACCAAGGCGGAAAAAGCCAAAAAACGCCAGGCAGAAGCCAAGGCGCATTTGCGCAACGTGCGAAAGGGAAAGAAGTAAGTAGTTCAAAGAGTTGAAAATGGAAAGCGGAAAATGCGTCAGGTGCATCCGTTCCGCTGGCAAGTTTACACTCTCAACGATCCAGTTTTGGAGGTGCGTTTATAGATGAGTTTTGTTAAATACCGCGTAAAGGAGGTCGCCGCCGATTTCGGCGTGGCCCCCAAGGAAATCTCCGAGATCATTGGCAAGTTTTATGAGAAGCCCAAGTCCAACACCCAGGTGCTTACCGATGCGGAGCTGAATGTGGTGTTCGACTACATGACCCAGAAGAATCAGATCCAGTCCATCGAACAGGTCTTTGCCGTGAAGCCTGCCGCGCCCAAGGCAGAGCCAAAGGCGGAGCCGGCCAAGACGGCGCCCCAGCAGGCGGGCCGTCCCCAGCAGAACGGCCGTCCCCAGGGCCAGCCCAATCATAACCGTCCCCAGCAGCAGAACCAGCCCGCTCAGCCCCCCAAGGCGGAGAAGCCCAAGGAGCCGGAGCGGAAGCGGGAGCGCCGGGTGGTGGATACCTCCGCCGTTCAGGTCAATTCCGCCCGTTTTGACGACCGGGTGGACAGCCTGATCTCCGAACGTGCCCAGAAGTTCCAGGGCGGCAAGCAGCGTATCGGCGGCAAGAAGGGCCAGCAGCAGAATAAGAAGGACAATAAATTTAAGGGCAATAAGAGCCGCAATGAGGAGCAGGAGAAGATGCGCCGCCTGCAGATGGAGGTGGCCCGGAAGGCTCCTGTCACTGTGAAGATCCCCGAGGAGATCACTGTGGGCGAGCTGGCCTCCCGGATGAAAAAAACTGCCGGAGAGGTTATCAAGTGCCTGATGAAGAACGGCGTTATGGCTGCCATCAACCAGACCATCGACTTTGACACTGCTGAGTTTGTGGCCACCGAAATGGGCTGCAAGGTGGAAAAGGAGATCACTGTCACCATTGAGGAGCAGATCATCGACGACCATGTTGATACCGCTGAAGAGCTTCAGACCCGGGCGCCTGTGGTGGTGGTCATGGGCCATGTTGACCATGGTAAGACCTCCCTGCTGGACGCCATTCGGAAAACCTCCGTCACCGCAGGGGAAGCCGGCGGCATCACCCAGCATATCGGCGCGTATACAGTGGATGTCAACGGCAATATGGTCACCTTCCTGGATACCCCTGGCCATGCGGCCTTTACCTCCATGCGCGCCCGGGGCGCCAAGTCCACGGATATTGCCATTCTGGTGGTGGCGGCGGACGACGGCATCATGCCCCAGACCATCGAGTCCATCAACCACGCCAAGGCGGCCCAGGTGCCCATCATCGTTGCCATCAACAAGATGGATAAGCCCACTGCCAATCCCGATAAGATCAAGGAGCAGCTGACCAAGTACGACCTGATCCCCGAGGAATGGGGCGGCGAGACTGTCATCTGTCCCATTTCCGCCAAGACGGGCCAGGGCCTGGATGAGCTGCTGGAAATGGTCATCCTGACCGCCGAGGTCCAGGAGCTGAAGGCCAACCCCAACCGCCGGGCAAAGGGCACCGTCATTGAGGCCCGGCTGGACAAGAGCCGTGGCCCCGTGGCCACCCTGCTGGTGCAGAACGGCACCCTGAAGCAGGGTGATGTCGTGATCGCCGGCACCTCTGTGGGCCGCGTCCGTGTTATGACCAATGACAAGGGCCGCACCGTGAAAACCGCCGGGCCCTCCGTGCCCGTGGAGATCACCGGCCTGGCCGATGTTCCCACCCCCGGCGATGAATTCAACGCCGTTACCGACGAGCGCATGGCCCGGGAGCTGGTAGAGCAGCGCCGTCAGGCCCAGAAGGACGCTCTGGCCAAGATGAACCAGAAGGTCACCCTCGACAACCTGTTCGCCAAGATGCAGGAAGGCGAGATGAAGGAGCTGGCGCTGATCGTCAAGGCGGATGTCCAAGGCTCCGCCGAGGCCGTCAAGGCATCCTTGGAGAAGATCTCCAACGAGGAGGTCCGTGTCCGGGTCATCCACGCCGCTGTCGGCGCCATCAACGAAAGCGACATTCTGCTGGCTTCCACCTCCGGCGCCATCATCGTGGGCTTCAACGTCCGTCCTGATGCCGCCGCAGCGGCCAGCGGCCAGCGGGCCAATGTGGATATGCGCTTCTACCGGGTCATTTACGACGCCATCGACGAGATCGAAGCGGCTATGAAGGGTATGCTGGCGCCCAAGTATGAGGAAGTGGTCATCGGCCACGCGGAAGTGCGCATGACCTACAAGGTTTCCGCCATCGGCACCATTGCCGGCTGCATGGTCAAGGACGGCAAGGTCACCCGGGATGCCCAGGTCCGGATTTTGCGGGACAATATTGTCATCCATGAGGGCGAGATCGGCTCCCTGCAGCGCTTCAAGGATGCGGTCAAGGAAGTGAGCGCAGGCTATGAGTGCGGCATGAGTGTCGTCAAGTATAACGACATCAAGGAAGGCGACATTTTTGAATGCTTCGTCATGCAGGAAGTGAAACGGTAATCCAAGTCCAGCCGCACCGCATACGCGGCGCGGCTGGTTTGCGGAAGCGGGAAAGACTTCCTGCGGGAACATAGAAGGAGAGGCAGATTATGGAGCATTTTGTGGATGAAAATGTGGTAATGCGGTTTTACCTGGAGCGGATGAATGCCGGCCAGATTCCCTTTTTAAGAGGTAAGGAGCAGACACAGCGGCAGATTTCGGAAATGATCGGGCAGCTGCTTGCCGCCCGGCGGATGAATGAGCGGATTGTTGTGGTCAAAAAATTGTGGAAGGTTCTGTTTGAAGCGGCCATGTCCTCTCTGGACCGGGACAAGCAGGGCTATGACCGGATATTCTCCTATTTTGACGAATATGTGGAATTCGAGGAATTAATTTTTGCCTCCGATTCCTTTTACCGGGACCATACGCTTCACTGCCTGTGGGTATACTTCTTGGGGGAGTATGTGGCCCATAAGGAGAGTTTCTCCGTTTTGTTCCAGAGCGAAAAAGAGGAGTCCGCGTTTCTGCAGTCCATGGGTGAGATCATGCCCGCGCTCCTTGGTCCGGACACGGAGAGCGGGCAGAAAATGGCGCAGGCCTGTGCGGGCATCCGGGGTGTGGCGGAGAATGCCGACGCCATACGCTGTATCGCGGCGCTGACCCATGATCTGGGCTATCCGCTGAAAAAGATCGAAAAGATCAACAAAAGCATCCGCAGGATACTGCCCTATTATTCTGTGGAATCCTTTGGCGATTTCCACTTCGGTTACGGGAATTTGAATCAGCCGTTTATTGACACCTTTTTTAAGATACTCAGTACGGAACTGAATGTGACCATAAGCGTGGAGGATGACAGAACGGAGAAGGTCGTCCGGAAGCTGTTCGAAGTAAAGGACGGCAACCTTATCGCCATCAACGCCGAACATCTGGACCGCCTGACGGAAGAGGAAGTGCAGCTGCTGAAAAAGAATGTCCAGCTGAAAAACATATGGTTCTCGCCGGTCAATGCCCAGATACGCACGTACAATGACTTTGAAAGTTACCAGCACGGCATTATGAGTGCGTTCCTGCTGATGAAAAATTTAAGGGCCTTCCAAAATCTGAGGATGGAAATAAAAGAACCCACTGCCAATGTGGACAAGGAGGGTTATGTAAACTATGTCAGCAAAGCCGCAATCCTTTCATCCATTACGCTGCATACCAGCGACGCCTTCAAGATTCGGCGGATCGACAGGTGTTCCTTCCTGACCTTTATCGACGAGCTGGAGGAGTTTTCCCGGATATCCCGGGCCAGCCAGAGCCGGGAATATGTGGAAGAATTCTGTACCTCCGAGCTGTATATGGACGGCGGCTGGTTCTGCGTGGATTTTGCGTTCCACAATGAGAAGCTGGACAGCCTGGACCCGGCAAAAGCCTTCCGGGGCCGATGCAAGCGGTTCCTTTCCCTGTTCGATATTCCGAAGCTGGACGAAAGGCTGAAAATCCGCCTGCGCTGCATCGGCGATCTGCCCTGGAACCATTCTGTTTACCAGCTGGAAATCGCCAAAAACCATGCGAAAATCCTGGTGGATGGGATAGAGCAGGAGATTCCTGCCTTCCTGAAGTCCACCCAATTCTATACCAGCCAGGAATATGCACAAATGTGACCGGCGCTGGCCGTGTCAACCTATCCCAAAACAGGAGGCTTTTAGTATGGCATCCAATCGAATCCCCATTATCAATGAAGAAATCCAGAAGGAATTGTCCGCCCTGCTGCGCACCGTCAAGGACCCCCGTGTGCAGGACGTGATGATCTCCATTACCCGGGTGGAAACCACCCCGGACCTACGCTACGCCAAGGTCTATGTCAGCTTCCTCCAGGAGGAAAAGGCCAAGGAGGCCATGGCGGGGCTGAAATCCGCCGCGGGATTCCTGCGCCGCCAGCTGGGCGGCAACCTGCGCCTGCGCTACAGCCCGGAAATCGTCTGGACCTTGGACGACTCCATTACCTACGGCGCGAAAATGCTGAAGCTCATCAATTCCCTTGAGGTAAAGCACGATGAAGATACTGACGAGGAATGAAACGGCCCGGTTCCTGCTGGAGCATGACCATTTTTGCATCCTGACCCACCGCCGTCCCGACGGCGACACCATCGGCTCCGCCGCCGCCCTGTGTCTGGGGCTGCGTCAGCTGGGCAAAACAGCCCATGTGCTCCGCAATGAAGAGGTATCTTCACGGTTTCAGTGGCTCCACGAGGGGCTGACCAAGGAGGAAGCGGAGGAAGCGGACACGATTGTTTCTACGGATGTGGCGTCTCCCGGAATGCTCCCTAACGGATTTTCCCATCTGCTGGGCAAAATTTCCCTGCGCATTGACCATCACGGCTCCGCCACCTCCTTTACCGATCTGGAGCTGGTGGACCCGGCCAGCGCCTCCTGCGCGGAGGTGGTCTGGGATGTGCTGGCGCTGATGGGCGTCAAGGCTGACCGCCCCATCGCCGAAGCGGCCTATGTGGGCCTGTCCACGGATACGGGATGCTTCCGATATGCCAATACCACCGCCCACACCTTTGCCGTGGCGGCGGAATGCGTCCGGGCGGGAGCCAGGACCTATGAACTGAATCAGGAATTGTTTGAGACCAATACCCTGGGGCGGCTGAAAATGCAGGCGTGGATCGTGGACCATATGCGGCTGCTGCAAAACGGGGAAATGGCGGTGTGTGCCATTCCCCGCGGCATGGAAACGGAAATCGGCGTCACCGAGGACGATATGGACAATATCTCCTCCTTCCCCCGGTCTGTGGCGGGGGTCTGCATGGCGGCCACCCTGCGGGAGACTGCCGACGGTGACGTGAAAATTTCCGTCCGGGCGGTGCCCGGCTTTGACGCCACCAAGGTCGCCGTAAAATTTGGCGGCGGCGGACATAAGGGCGCCGCAGGCGCGTCCTTGAAACGGCCTCTGGCCGAAGCGGCCCAAGTGGTGGAAAAGGCGATGCTGGAAGAATACGCAAACGCAAAATGCTGAACGCATGGCGCAAAAAGCAGTACGGCCATTTGAAGGGCTGCCACCGAAGGAAATTGGGACACTATGAATGGAATTGTAATTGTTGACAAGCCCCAGGACTGGACCAGCCAGGACGTCACCGCCCGGCTGCGCCGGGTGTTCAATACCCGACGGATCGGCCACGGCGGTACGCTGGACCCCATGGCCACCGGCGTGCTGCCGGTATTCGTGGGACGGGCCACCCGGGGCGTGGAATTTTTTGAGCATGCGGAAAAAACCTATGAGACGGTGCTCCGCCTTGGACTGACCACCGACACCGAGGATATTACGGGCCGGGTGCTCACGGAGCAGCCCTGGAATGTCACCCGGGAGCAGGTGGAAGCCGTTCTGGAAACCTTCCGGGGGCAGATCATGCAGGTTCCGCCCATGTACTCTGCGTTGAAGGTCAACGGGCAGAAGCTCTGTGACCTGGCCCGGAAAGGGAAAGAGGTGGAACGCCGGCCCCGTCCCGTCACCATCCATGAGCTGGTTTTTCTGGGGCTTGTGTCAGAGGGCATCCGTTTGCGGGTGCGCTGCTCCAAGGGTACTTATATCCGCACCCTTTGCAAAGACATCGGCCAAGCCTTGGGCTGCGGCGGCTGCATGGCCTCCCTCCGGCGGGTAACGGCGGGGGAATATACCATTGAAGAGGCCGTCCCCCTTCAGAAGCTGCTGGATGCGCAGGAACCGGGGGACTATTTGCGCGGGGTGGACACCATGTTCCGCAATTACCCCGCCGTGACCCTCACCGCCAATCAGGAAAAACGCTGCCGCAACGGGAATTCCTTTTCCGTCAACCTTGCGGACGGCACCTACCGCGCCTATGGCCGGGATGGGGAATTTTTAATGCTGGCAAAGACGGAAAGCGGCGTTATGTCAACTGTAAAGAGCTTCTTTGACGTATAGAGAAGCGCTGTTATATTGTGGAGCGGCTGTTTCCCCCCACAGAATGACATCAACGCCTAACGTCTCACTCTATAAAGCAACTTGGTGAACCTATGAACAAGACAATTTATGCCCTGGGATTTTTCGACGGGGTGCACATCGGCCATAGAGCCTTGCTTTCCGCCTGCCGCCGCCTGGCGGCGGAGCATGGCTGCGCGGCCGGGGTGGTGACCTTTGCCTCCCACCCGGATACCCTGGTGCTGGGAAATACCCCCAGGCTGATCATAACGCTGCAGGACCGGGAATGGCTTCTGCGGGAGAAATTTCATATGGATGTTGTGGAAACCCTGCCCTTTGACGCCCGGATGCGGGCCATGCCCTGGCGGGATTTCCTGGAAATGCTGATGGATGGCCATGACGCCGCCGGTTTTGTCTGCGGCGAGGATTTCCGCTTTGGCCGGATGGGCCAGGGAAACGCGCCGCTGCTGGCCGGATTCTGTGCCGGAAGGGGGTTACCCTGCGCTGTTATCCCGGAGCAGGCCATCGGCGGCATCCGGGTGTCCAGCACTTATATCCGCAGGCAGATCGAGACGGGGGATATGGCCACAGCGGTGAAATTCCTGGGGCATCCCCATATTTTAAGCGGACAGGTCATCCATGGCCACCGGCTGGGCCGCAGGCTGGGCATTCCGACGGCAAACCTTCGGCTGGCCGATGGGCTGGCGGTGCCGAAATTCGGAGTCTACGCCTGCCGCGCCCTGGTGGAAGGGAAGACCTATCCCGCTGTCACCAACATTGGGACCCGTCCCACTGTGGATGGACAGGATATTACCGTAGAGCCTTGGATCCTGGACTATGCGGGAGATCTCTATGGCAAAAAAATTATTCTGGAGCTGTATCAGTTTCTCCGGCCCGAGCGGAAATTCCCCTCGCTGGAGGCGCTGAAGGAGGAGATTCACCGCAACGCGGAGCAGACCCGCGCTTTGACGGAGCGGCTGCCCGAGGGCTGGGGATTCAAATAACGTTTACATTCTGCCCTCTTGTGTTATGGGAAAATTTGCGGTATAATAACCGCAAAGTGACGGTTATACCGAAAATCCCACATCCGCCTGCCCTTCGAAGGGGCCGGAAGCTGGGGAACAAAAAGATCGGTTAGGAGGGAACACCATGCCGCTTCATGACGATGAAATGGATAAACGCCGTGAAAAACGGGAAGCCCTGCGCAAAAAGCGGGAGGCGGAAGCCAAACGCATGAAGCGGATGCTGATTCTGGCGGCGGTTGTGCTGGTGCTGTGCGGCGCAGGGATTTTTGCGCTGGTTTGGAAGTCGGGCGGCCTGGACGCCGGCGGGGAAAGCAGCAAACCGGTACAATCGGTCCGGGAGACTGAACCGCCGAAGGAAACGGTCAAGGCCACCTCCCCGCTTCAGCAGAGCACCACGCAGGTCATCCATATCAACGCTGCGGGAGACCTGAATGTTACCGACACCGTGGTCAAATCCGGCCTGGCCGTCAGCGGCTATGACTACAGCGCGGCCTTTAAGGACGTGGCGGCGGTTTTGGCCGATGCGGACCTGACGGTGATGAATTTTGAGGGCAACGTCTGCGGGGAGCCTTACGGCACGGAGACCACCTCCGCCCCCGCTGACCTTCTGCGGGACCTGCGCAATGCCGGTGTGGACCTGCTGCAGGTGGCCAATTCCTGCTCCATCAACAACGGCCTTAATGGCCTGAACGCCACCTTGCAGGCCATTCGCGCTGCGGGGATCGAGCCGCTGGGCGCCTACAGCTCCGCCAATGAATACCGCACCTCCAAGGGCTATACCATTACAGAGGTCCAGGGTGTCAAGGTGGCCTTTGTGGCCTTCACCAAGGGCCTGGGGGGCAGGGGCATGCCGGCAGGCAATGAGGACCTGGTAAACCTGCTCTATACCGACTATGCCAGCACCTACCAGAAAATAGACACAGAGCGCATTGAGACCATCTTAAAAAACGTGGAAGCGGAGCGGCCGGACATCACCGTCGCCATGCTCCACTGGGGCAGTGAATATAACGACGATATCAGCAAGACCCAGGGGAGTATCGTCTCACTGATGCAGAAGCGGGGGGTGGACATCATCATCGGCACCCATCCCCATACCGTCCAGCCCATTGTCTATGACCAAGCTGCGGGCACTCTGGTGGCCTATTCCCTTGGGGATTTCTTCGGCGATGCGGAACGGGGTGGTACCAATTATTCCATCATTCTGAACATTGAGATTACCAAGGATTCCGCTGCCGGTACGACCAAAGTAACGGGCTACAGCTATACCCCCATCTATACCGTCAAGTCGGGAGAATCCGCAGGCGATTACGCCTACAGCCGGGTTGTGCGGATTGAAAAGGCCCTGGAAGCGTATAACTGCAACTTCCTGGATAAGGTAACATCGACCTGCAAGGCCAGTATGGAAAAGGCCCTGACGCGTATTGAAGAGCGTCTGGTTATGCCGAAGGACGAGGATTAATACGATTCCTGGATGAAACCGCGCCGGCATATTCCTGGAAGCGTAAGCGTGACCGGGTCAGGCCCATTGCCTGACCCGGTTTTACGGCTTCGGGAGCTGGGATTTTTCTTGCTATTTCCCCTGGATAGGGCTATAATAAATAATATACAATGCGAATCAAGAGTTGAATTGTTTGGAAAGAACGGGAAAACACACCAGTTGTCATCCTGAGCGGGCGGAGCGAGTCGAAGGATCTTGGCACTTAAGTTATGTACCAAGAAAAAGCAAATGCGAAGATCCTTCGACTCCGCCGCCTTTGGCGGCGACCCTCAGGATGACAGCCGTTCAGAATGCTTTCGCTGTTTCAACTATTGATTCACATATACAATCTTTGCATTCCAAAGCAGGTTTTTATTGAATACCTGTATCACACATTACCGGAGGAACCCTCCATGAGTCAAAAGAAACAGATTTTACTTCTAACCACCGGCGGCACCATTGCTTCCGTTCCCGGAGGGGAAGGGCTGGAGCCACACCGCTCCGACGTTATGGAGCGGGAGTTGGAGCAGCTCAGGACCTATTACGATATTACCGTCCGGGACGTGATGTGCCTGGATTCCTCCAACATCCGTCCGGAGGAGTGGCAGCTCATTGCCCGGCGGGTTTTTGAGGACCGGACCGGATTTGACGGCATCGTGATCTCCCACGGCACCGATACCATGGCCTATACCGCCTCCGCCGTGACCTATATGCTTCCCTCCATTGATGTGCCGGTGGTGTTCACCGGGTCCCAGCTGCCGCTGGCGGACATGCTGTCCGACGGCCCGGACAACCTTCGTACCGCCTTCGCCATGGCGGCATCGGGACACCCGGGGGTGTTCCTGGCCTTTGACCGGAAGGTGATGCTGGGCTGCCGTGCCGTGAAGGTGCGGGCCTCCGGCTTCTCCGCTTTTGAAAGCGTCAATGCCCGTTATGCCGCCCGGGTCAGCAACCGGGGGCTGGTGGTGGATACCAGTGTCCTGCCAAAGCAAACGGGGCCGGCAAGGCTGCTGCCGGAGCTGAGCAAAAACGTGTTTCTGCTGAAGCTGACCCCAGGGCTGAATCCTGCGGTTTTTGACATGCTGGCAGCCATGGGCTACAGGGGCATCGTGGTGGAGGCCTTCGGCCTGGGCGGTGTCAACGTGCTGCACAAGGGCCTGCGGGGCATTCACCGGGCGGTGGAGGACGGCATCAGCGTGGTCATCACCACACAGTGCCTTTATGACAGTGCCAACCTGGAGGTTTACCAGGTGGGAAATAAGCTGCTGGAGCTTGGGGTCATCCAGGGCCGGGATATGACCTCCGAGGCCGCCATGACCAAGCTCATGTGGGCCATCGGCCAGGGTATGCCGCCGGAGGAAATCGCCCGGCTGTTTGAAAAAAACCTGGCGGGAGAGGTTACCGCCTGACCATAGGAGGGTTTTATGGATCCCATTTATGTTACCGGACACCGGAATCCCGATACGGATTCCATCGTGGCGGCCATTGCCTATACTGCGCTGCGCAATGCCTGCGGTGAACGGGAATATGAGGCCGCCTGCTTAGGCCAGGTTTCCGAGGAGACCCGGATCGTGCTGGACCGCTTCGGCTTCCAGCCGCCCAAACGCATTACGGACCTGTATAACCAGGTGCGGGACCTGGACTTTGACACGCCGCCCATTCTGAGCACCGGCGTTACCGTGGGCCGGGCCTGGGATGAATTGCAGGAGTGCCCGGCCATTGCTGCCGTTCCCGTGGCGCGGGAGGACGGCACGCTTTACGGGATTCTGTCCCGGACAGACATAGCCAATTACAATATGTCCCGGATTACTTCAGGGATATTGGAAGAGGTGCCGCTGTTTAACGTTTTGTCCGTGCTGGAGGGAAAAATCCTCAATGATGCCGGAGAAAATACGGATACCGTGGCCGGGGAGGTCACCATTGCCCTGCCCCAGAGCCGGGAAAACCTGCTGTTTCAGAAGCGGGAAAGCATTGTCCTGTGCGGCCACCAGCCGGATATGATCCGCCGGGCGCTGGAAATGAATGTGAGCTGTCTGGTGCTGTGCCAGACGGAGATCTCCGAGGAGCTTCGGAGGCTGCCCACTGAGACTTGTATCATCGGCACTCCCTTTGACGCTTACCGGGCGGCCCGGCTGATTTTCCAGTCCACGCCGGTGGGCCGTATCTGCAATACCCAGGGAATGGTCTGTTTCCATTTGGATGAGCGGGTGGACGATGTCCGGGAAGTGGTGCTGAAATACCGCCATCCCAGCTATCCCATTCTGGACGCAAATGAGAAGGTTGTGGGCATCCTGACCCGCTACCATCTGCTGCGCCCCCGCAGAAAGCGGGTGGTGCTGGTAGACCACAACGAGGCGTCCCAGTCCGTTCCCGGGTTGGAGGAAGCGGAGCTTTTGGAGATCATCGACCATCACCGCCTGGCGGATATCCAGACCAGCAACCCCATTTATGTCCGCAATGAGCCGGTGGGGTCCACCAACACGATCATTGCCAGCATGTTTCAGGACCGGGGTCTGATGCCCTCGGCAAACCTGGCGGGTATGATGGCGGCGGCCATTTTGTCCGACACCGTCATGTTCAAATCCCCCACCTGCACGCCCCGGGATATCCGCACTGCGGAGCGGATGGCGCGGATCGCCAATGTTTCCCTAGAAGAGCTGGGGAAGGCCATTTTCTCTGCGGCTGTGGACAATAAGACTGCGGAAGAGGTCCTGTTCACGGATTATAAGGAATTCCATATCGCGGGACATGGATTCGCGGTTTCCCAGCTGACCTGTGTGGACAGCTCCGGCGTGCTGAACCGGAAGGAGGAATTCCTCGCCCTGATGCGCAAGAGCGCCAAGGAGAAGGGCTTCGACCTGATGGTGCTGATGCTCACGGATGTACTGATGGAGGGAACCCAGATCCTCTATGTGGGGGACGATGATGCCATTCGCCAGGCCTTCAATGTCACCCCCAAGGACAATACCGCCTTCCTGCCCAAGGTCATGAGCCGGAAAAAGCAGGTCATTCCCATGCTGTCCGACCTGTGGGGATAACCGCATAAAATATTTGGAAAAAATCAAAATCTATGTTATGATAAAAGATAGGGGGAAATATGGGCTTTGAATCCTTGCTCGGAAACGGGCAGCTGAAAAAGAACCTGGCGGAAAGCCTGGCAAAAGGGCATATTTCCCACTTTTACCTGATCTCCGGGCCGGAGGGTTCCGGCAAGCATACCTTGGCCAAGCTGCTGGCAGCAGCGGTTTTGTGCCAGGGCAGCCGTAAGCCCTGCGGCACCTGCACCCCTTGCCGCAAGGTCATGGACGGGAACCATCCGGATTTTATCACGGTGGATGACCCGGACAAGAAAACCGTTACCGTGGATTTGATCCGTCAGGCGAGGGCTGATATCTATGTGCAGCCCAACGAGTCGGAGTATAAGATCTACCTGTTTCCCCGGGCCCAGGACATGGGCCTGCCGGGGCAGAATGCCCTGCTGAAGGTTCTGGAAGAGCCGCCGAAATACGGCATTTTTCTCCTGTTGACGGACAATCCGGACAAGCTGCTGCCAACAGTCCGTTCCAGGTGCACGGAATTAAAAATGCAGGCCCTGCCGGAGGACATTCTGCGAAAGCAGCTGGCATTGGATTTCCCCCAGGCCCAGCAGGATGACCTGACAGCGGCCATCCAAAGAAGCGGCGGCTTCCTGGGCCAGGCCCGGGAGCTGTTAAAAAGCGGCAGCCAGCTGCCGCCCCAGACTGAGGGCTTCATCAAGGCCTTCGCCAATAAGGATACCCTGGGCCTGATGCAGACCCTGGTGCCCATGGAAAAATGGAAGCGGGATGCCCTCAGTGAGATCTTAAGCAGCTGGCTGGAACTGGTGGAAAGCGCCCTGGCCAGCCGGAGCGGCGTCCGGGCGGTTTCCCCCCATGCAAGGCTTTTGGCCCAGATGCGCACGGGGGCGGAACTGCATGACGCGGTACTGAGCCTGAAAAAAGCGGTTGCCTATACCCAGGGCAACGTATCTCCCGCTGCCGTGTGCGGCTACCTGGAATGGGCGCTGCGTTGACACATTAGCATAAGATGTTTTTACCCGTTTGCACAGCCGACGCCATGACGGACGAACAGAATTAAGGAGCAAGCCAATGGAAGAAGAAATCAAAACTCTGCCGGAAACCCCGCCGGAAGCACCCGTTGAGGTGGTGGACATCCAGTTCCGCCCCGGGCAGAAAATCTACTTTTTTGACCCCGATGGGGCCGCCTATGTCCCCGGGGATCATGTCATCATCGATACGGCCCGGGGTGCCGAATACGGCACCTGTGCCGGTGGAAACCACCGGATTGCCCCCAGGGAGGTGGTGGCTCCCCTGCGGAAGGTTTTGCGCAAGGCCACTGCCCAGGATGAGAAGATCGTGGCCGAAAACCGGGCCAAGGAGAAGCGGGCCTACGAGGTCTGCATGCAGAAGATCGCGGACCATGGCCTGGATATGCAGCTGGTGTCTGCGGAGGTGGCCTTTGACGGCAGCAAGATCCTGTTTTATTTCACCGCTGATGAGCGGGTGGACTTCCGGGAACTGGTGAAAAATCTGGCATCGGTTTTTCACACCCGCATCGAGCTGCGCCAGATCGGCGTCCGGGACAAGGCCAAGATGGTTGGCGGCCTGGGCATTTGCGGACGGCCCTTCTGCTGCGCCAGCTTCCTGGAGGATTTCCAGCCCGTGTCCATCAAGATGGCCAAGACCCAGAACCTGTCCCTGAATCCCACCAAGATTTCGGGCACCTGCGGACGGCTGATGTGCTGCCTGAAATATGAGCAGGATGCCTATGAGGACTTGATCCGCACCAGTCCCAAGCTGGAATCCTTCGTGGACACCCCCGAAGGCCGGGGGACGGTTGTGGAGGTGGATTTGCTTCGCCAGCGGGTGAAGGTGCGGATGGAGGAGAATCCCGATACGGTTTCCGTCTTCGCCAATACGGACATCGCCGTGCTGCGCAGCGGCAAAGCCAAGAAAAATGACCCACCCATTCCCGCTGATCTTGCGCCCATTTCCGGCAGCGGCAAACGGCTGCCCAGGGAGCCGGAGGAAGAGAAGCCTGTATTGGAGCCCATCCGTTTCCGTTACAGCACGGAGAGCGTCGTGGACGAGCCGGAGGAAAGCGCGGAGGAGCCAGCTGAAAGCCGTCCCCGGTCCCGCCGCCGCAAAACCGGCATCGACGGACAAACTCCGCCCAGGCAGGAAAAGCCAAAAAAGGAGCCTAAGGAAACTAAGGAGCCTAAGAATACAGAAGGAGAGGGCATACCGGCGAAATCCTACCGGCGCCGTTCAAACAACCGCCGCCGTAAGCCCCAGAAGCCCGGCGGGCAGGCATAACCCGGAGCATAAGGAGCGGTCTTATGAGGCTGAAAGATAAAATCGGAAAGCTCGGTCTGCCCAGCTGGCTGTTTCTTCCCCTGCTGGTTGCGTATAATGAGCTGATATTGCACATGTGGGTCACGCAGACGTTTCAGGTGGGACGCCTGTTGGCCGTGCTGGCCTTCGCGATGGGTTTTGGCTGCATTTTGGGCTTGCTCACGGCGCTTCTCCCGTCGGAAAGAGCCTCCAAGTGGACGGCGGTGGGCCTGGCCGCAGTGGTGGCGGTGGTCTGCCTGATGGAATATTTTCTTTTGGATGCCTATAAGACGTTTATGCCCCCCATTACCATTATCAGCGGCGCCGGCGGTGTGGCCGGAGAATATTTGGATGTTGTATTGTCCCTGCTGGGCCGGAACCTGTGGCGTATTGGCCTGATGCTGCTGCCGGTTTTGCTGTATGCCCTGTTCTGCCATTCCGGAAAAGCCGGCTGGAAGCTGCGGGGAATACTGGCAGGAGCCGCTGCCGTGCTGTATTTGCTGGGGATTGGTTCGGTGAAGGGCCTGACCAGGGATGCCAGCCGGTTTGGTGCATCTTACGATTTTGACAGCGCTGTGCGCTGCTTCGGATTGAATATGGCGCTGACATTGGAGACCACTCACGGCTCCGCCGGGGAAAAGACACCCACTTTTTCGACGGAATCCGTACAGTCTGCCCAGCCTTCAGAGCCAGCACAGTCCTTAGAACAGGCCCATGAGGCACCGGAAGCAACAGAGCCTGCGGTTTGCTATGGGGAACACATATTGGAAGGTGTGGATTTTGCCGCAATGGCGCAGTCTACCCGGGATCCCTCTGTTGCGGCCATTTACGGCTATTTGGATGCGAAAACGCCCGCCAAACAGAATGCCTATACCGGCATGTTTGCGGGGAAAAATTTGATTCTGATCACCGCCGAGGCCTTTACCTCCGAGGTAATTGACCCGGAGCGGACGCCGACGCTTTACCGCCTTGCCAACGAGGGCATCCGCTTTACAGATTACTACCAGCCCGCCTGGGGGGCCAGCACCACCTCCGGGGAATTTTCCAATCTCATCGGCCTTGTTCCCACCAACGGCGGTATGTGCATGAAAGAAACCATCCAGCAGGATCTGTTTCTGACCATGGGCCACCAGCTGCAAGGCTTGGGCTATTACTCCGTGGCTTACCACAACCATAACAAGGACTTTTACGACCGGGATAAGACCCACACACATCTGGGATATGACCAATTCTTGGCCCAATACGGCGGCCTGGAGGGCATCACGCCGGTCTGGCCGGAAAGCGATTTGGAAATGATGGATATTACTGTTCCCCAGTACATCGGCCACCAGCCCTTCAGCGTTTATTATATGACCGTCAGTGGGCACTGCATGTATTCTCAGAATTCCAACGCTATGGCCAAGAAGAACTATGACAAGGTGGCGGATATGGACTGCTCCGAGGCGGTAAAGTGCTATTACGCCGCCCAGTTGGAGCTGGAAGCCGCCCTGGAATCGCTGGTGCGGCAGTTAGAGGAGGCGGGCATCGCCGATGATACCGTCATCGTTCTGTCCTCGGACCATTATCCCTATGGGTTGGAGCGAAGCGGCACCTGGCAGAATACCTCGGATTACCTGAGGGAGCTTTATGGAGTGCGTAAGTATGATAATTTCATCCGGGACCACAATACACTGATTCTGTGGAGCGGCTGCCTTGAGGATATGGATATCACTGTGGACGCGCCGGTATATAGCCTGGACATCCTGCCTACCCTCTCCAATCTGTTCGGGGTTGAATATGATTCCCGCCTGCTGGTAGGACGGGATGTGTTCTCGGAGGAAGAAGCCCTGGTGCTGTGGCCGGATTACAGCTGGAAAACGGAGAAGGGTACATATAACGCCCAAACCGGCGTTTTTACCCCTGCAGGGGATGCGGAAGTGGATGAAGCGTATTTGAAGCACATAGATTCTTTGGTAGCCGATAAAATTATGTATTCTCGCGCTGTGCTGGATACGGACTTTTTTAACGACCTGGCGAAGAAGCTGGGCAGGGAAAAATAACGCACAATTAAAGAAGCCGGGGAAACTTCGGCGCCGGGCGGGCCTGTGGGGCCTGTCCGGTGACGGGGTTCCCCGGCGCTTTTTTGGAATGGCAGGAAATTCCATAAAATGGACGCGGAATTTTCCTGATACGCTTTCTTATAAAAATAAAATATTTTTATAAAGAAATCGTATGAGAATCCGTATCAAGTCCGCGAAAAAGAGAAACCTGAGCGGAAATGTGCTCAGGTTTTACCGGTTTACCTTGGGGTTGTCTGTGCGGCCCAGCAAATAGTCGATGGAAACGTCAAAATAATCCGCAATGGCGATCAGCGCGCCATAGCTTGCCTCCCTTGCGCCGGTTTCGTACTGGCTGATGGTATTTTGGCCCATATTCAATTCCATGCCGAGAAATACCTGGGACATGTGGCGGCGTTCCCGGAGTTCCTTCAATCTTAAAATAGCGCATCCCCCCTTGACACAACCATACCAAAATGCTATATTTGTCATATCTCGTTATGAGATAAAGGAGGGATCTGTATGTACGATTGCGCACAGAAACTGGCGGAATATATCCGTTCCCACCCCTTGAGAACCGATGGGACCACGGCACTGGACATGCTTTATACATCTTATATTGCCCATTCCGCCATTGACAGTCAAGCCATGGCATGTAAATTCCGGCAGTTGGAACAGCGGCTTTCGGCGCTTCCGCCGGAGCAGGAGAACGGAATTTTTCAGACATTCTGCGAGGTTTATGCGGAAAACGAGAAAAACGCCTTTTGTGAGGGCCTTCGCTTTGGATTTCAACTGGCGAAGGAATTGGCGGGAGAATAATACTGATATTCCATTAAAAAGTTTCATTCGCGGGAAAGGAACTTTTTAATAGGGCGGGCCCTGCGGCAAAAAGCGCAGCGGGAAACAGATTCTATTTTTCATCCCCGGATACTATAATGGATCAAGACGATCCGCGAACCAGGAGGATGAAAATGGAAGCATTGATCCAAACCCTATGCGCTGTCACCATAGCGCAGTTTGTCATGTGGTGCATTGGCGGCGTGCTGATCTACCTTGCCATCGCAAAGAATATGGAACCGGCCCTTTTGTTGCCCATGGGCTTCGGCGCGATCCTGGTAAACCTTCCGGATTCCGGAGCCGCTGCTGTCATTGGGCATCTGTTTGAGCTTGGAATCAGCCGGTATGAGGTGTTTCCGCTGCTGCTGTTTATCGGCATCGGGGCCATGATCGATTTTCAGCCCCTGCTGTGCAGCCCCAGGCTGATGCTTTTCGGTGCGGCCGCCCAGTTCGGGATTTTCTTCACCCTGGGTTTGGCATCGCTGCTGGGATTTGCGCTGAAGGATGCTGCGTCTATTGCCATCATTGGGGCGGCGGACGGACCGACATCCATCTTTGTGGCGCAGGTGCTGAAATCCAATCATACTGCCGCCATTATGGTCGCGGCTTATTCCTATATGGCCCTGGTGCCTATGGTTCAGCCGCCCATTATCCGGCTGTGTACCACCAGGGCCGAGCGCAAAATCCGGATGCAGTATAAGAGCCGGTCCGTGTCCAGACTGACGAAAATCCTGTTCCCCATAGGGGTCACCGTCATTGTGGGCCTGGTGGCACCGGATGCCGTGGCGTTGATCGGGTTTTTGATGTTCGGCAATCTGATCCGGGAGTGCGGTGTTTTGAATTCCCTGTCTGACACGGCGCAAAATGTTCTGGCCAATCTCATCACCATCCTGCTGGGACTGACCATTGCGTCCCGGATGTCCGCAGAGGAATTCCTCCGGGTGGAAACCCTGCTGATCATGGGCCTGGGTCTGGTGGCCTTTGCGGCGGATACCTTTGGCGGCATCATGCTTGCGAAGTTCATGAACCTGTTTCTGAAAGAGAAAATCAATCCGATGATCGGTGCGGCGGGAATTTCCGCATTCCCCATGTCGGCCCGGGTGGTGCACAAGCTGGGACTGGAGGAGGACAACCAGAATTTTCTGCTGATGCACGCCGTTGGGGTCAATGTTTCCGGACAGATTGCGTCCGTAATTGCGGGAGGGCTGATTTTGGCTTTGGTAGGAGGGTAACGGGATGGAACTGCGGTTGGATTATTTCATGGAGGCTCTGCCCGTCATGGGCACCGGATTACTGGGGATTTTTGCCGTTACGGGGGTGATTATTGGAGCGGTGAGCCTGCTAAACTATTTGACTGCCAAAAGGTGATGGGCCTCCGGTACAGAAGAGGATCAGGGACTGTTTCTTAGTTATATCTTTGCCCCCGGCGTATTTACGAACCGGGGGCAAAGAATTATAATAAGTTTTGCAATATTTTCGCCAAGGAAAGGAAGAAACCCATGCTGCCTGCGCTTATTCTCTTTGCCGTGACCTATGTACTGATGCTGACACTCGACAAGTACCGCCCCTACATTGCCCTGGCCTCCGGCCTGATTTTTATTATCACCGGTATGCTGCCCCTGGGGGATGTGATCCCGTCCCTGGACTTTAATGTGCTGCTGATGATCGGCGGTACCATGGGGCTGGTGCAGCTGTTCATCGACAGCCGGATGCCCGAGCGCATGGCCGATATGATTATGGACAAGGTTCCCAATATCCAGTGGGCCGCCGTATCCTTAAGCCTGTTTGCAGGCGTCATTTCCGCTTTTGTAGACAATGTCGCCACCGTGCTGATGGTTGCCCCTGTTGCCATTGAAATCTGCAAAAAGCTGAAAACCAACCCGGTGCCCTTCATCATTTCCATTGCGGTTTCCTCCAACCTTCAGGGCGCCGCGACCCTGGTGGGCGATACCACGGCCATCATGCTGGGTTCCTCCCTGGACATGACCTTCATGGACTTTTTCTGGTATCTGGACAAGCCCTCCATTTTCTTCGCCGTGGAGCTGGGGGCCGTCCTGTCCGCCTGCATTGTTTATTATATTTTCCGCAAGGAAAAAGGCGCCATTCCCAAAACCGGCCAGATGACCGAGGTGACGGACTATGTGCCCACCTGGCTGCTGTTCGGCGCCATCGGGCTGCTGATCTGCGCTTCCTTCGCCCCTGACAGCTGGAACCTGCCTGCGGAAATCAACGGCATCATCTGCTGTAGCCTGCTGGTGGTTGGCCTGATTTACAACTATGCCCGCAACCAGAACCTGGATGCCATTGCCGGCCCCATTAAGGCCATTGACTATGAAACCCTGGGCCTGCTGGTGGGATTGTTCCTGATGATCGGCGGCATCTCCAACATGGGCGTCATCGATGCCATGGCCATGCTGCTGGCCCGTTTGGGCGGCGGGAATATGTTTGTGATGTATACCATCATTGTCTGGGCTTCCGTGGCGGTTTCCGCGTTCATCGACAACATTCCCTATGTTGCCACCATGATTCCCGTGCTGGCGGGACTGGCCGCCGAAATGGGCTGCGACCCTACGCCCCTGTATTTTGGCCTGCTGTCCGGCGCTACCCTGGGCGGCAATATCACCCCCATCGGTGCCTCCGCCAACATCACCGCCATCGGCATCCTGCGCAAGGAAGGACATGAGGTTTCCAACTCCGACTTCTTCCGGATCGGGATTCCCTTCACCCTTGCGGCCATTATCCCGGCCTATATTTACATTTGGCTGGTGTACGGCCTTTGATGCAATGCGCCGGAAAGGGGCGGCTGCGCTTCGAAATATATCCATAAAATCCGCCGTTTTCCGGCATGACAGCGGATACTGATTCTCAATCAAGACTGTTTCGCATGAGTTCCGGCAAATCCCTGCACCAGTTCAGAGTTTTCCAAGATAAGGGGCCTCCCGTGAAAAACACGGGAGGCCCTCAGGGTGTCGAAAAAGTAAGTTCAAACGTAGAAGTTTACCAATTTGCACTGCACCAAAGCCTCCCTTGTGCAAAGGGAGGTGGGGCGGCGTAAGCCGCCTCGGAGGGATTGTGCAGTGGAATGTTACGAATTTGCATTAGACTTCGGCGAAAAGGAAACATTTTACCGCGTCAATCCCTCAGTCACGCTGCTCGCGTGACAGCTCCCTTTGCACAAGGGAGCCTTGGGCGCTCCCGCGCCAGAGGGTTTATCAACAGTCTGGGGGCCTCCCGTGAAAAACACGGAAGGCCCTTTGGTTATAGAATCATGAAAAGCGTTCCCAATGTGATCAGCAGCGCGCCCACACCGGATTTCCAGGTGAATTTTTCGTGCAGGAACACGAATGCCAATATCAGCGTAATGACCACGCTGAGCTTGTCCACCGGCACCACCTTGGATGCTTCTCCCAGCTGCAGTGCCCGGTAATAGCACAGCCAGGATGCCCCGGTGGCCAGTCCCGACAGGATCAGAAACAGCCAGCTTCTGCGGCTAATGGTAGAAATACCGTTCTGGGCATCCGTCAGGAACACCATGCCCCAGGCCAATACCAGTACCACCCCGGTGCGGATGGCGGTAGCCAGATGGGAGTTGACACCGTCAATGCCCAGTTTGGCAAGGATCGATGTCAGCGCGGCGAAAACCGCTGAACCCAGTGCCAACAATAACCACATAAATTGCCCTCCTGAGAATTATTCCACTTCCACCATTTCTTCCTGCAGTTCACTGCGGCGGATCAGGAAACGGCGGATGGCGAACAGGCCCGCGATACAGGCGATGCAGGCAAGGTTGCTCCAGGGATCGTCGTGGCTCAGAATGACATGGCGGGTGATTGCCACGGTCAGGACCTCCAAAATATTTGCGGGGGTGGTGTCAATCAGCATCCGCACAAATTCCAGACCCACCACAATAGTCAGCAGATTGTGCAGGACATGCTCCACATCGGAAAAATACCCGTCCTGGGTGAACATGTGGTAAATCTCCAGTCCCAGGGCCGCAACCAGCACGATCACGGTCAGTGCCGCGATGCACAGCTCCAGCATGTGCAGGATCCTGCGGAACAGGCGTTCCACCCTGTGGTCATGGGCTTCCAGCTTTTTCTCGGTGATGTGGTTTCTTTCACCGGTGGAATGGGGGGTGCTGTTCACGGCAATTCCTCCTAAGCTTTGATACGTTCATTATACACGACAGTTCCGGAAAAGAAAAGGGATTTTTACCGGATTTTTACCCTTTATTTACGGAAATGGGCCTGCATTTCCTGCCGGGCCGATTCCACCTCTTCCCGCAGCTCCCTTGCGGACATCCGCAGAACGCCGCTGCGGAAGGAGGACAGCTGCACCAGGCTGTCAGAGGAGGCCACCCGGACGGCATAGTTGCTGCCGATCTCATAGGCCAGGGCCTCGATATAGGCGTCTGCGGTCTGCCCTTCTTTGGTAAACACCACCTGGATATTGTGGAATTGGCTCTTTTCTCCCGGATTCCCCTTCTGCTTATAGCCGTCAAATACCACCACCAGCCGGTATTTGGTAAAGCCCGCATAGCTGGACAGGATATCGCATAGCTGCCGCCGGGCCGCGTCCAGGTCCTCTTTTGCCTGGGCCGCCAAGTCCTCCCAGGCAAAAATCATGTTATAGCCGTCCACGATGATATATTTTTGCTTAGGCGCCCGGATGGGAACTTCCTCCGTGGCCGGACGGTTGGCAGCGGGACGGTAGAGAGGGCGGCGAATGGGACCAAACTCCCGCTCCATGATTTTTTCCAGCTCCTTGTCATCCACCCGGATGTTGCGGGTGAGGATCTGGGGGGCTTTTTCCTCCTTCAGGCCGCTTTCCAGGTGCATGTAATCCTTCACCTGCTGCCATTTCACGGTGAAGCCGGCACCATGGGCGCAGAAAACGGAGTCGGGGGTGTTGTCCAGGTCGGCTTCGGGATCGTAACCGGTTTCCGCCAGCACTGCCTCCGTATTGTGGCAGGGGGCGTAGCCGTGAAGAGACAGCTGCAGCCTGCCCCGTCCCTGGGTATAGGCCGCCAGGGTATCCGCATAATCTTTTACCTCTGACGCGGGGACAAGGCCCTTTAAGGTTGAAAGGTTACCGGCGGCCTCCGGGGCGTCGAATTCGCCGCCCATGGCCCGGATGTCGGTGATGGCCCTTCCGATCTGCTCTGTGGGCATGGTCAGGGCAAAGCCGTACCAGGGCTCCAGCAGGATGGACTTTGCCTGCATCAGGCCCTGGCGAACGGCCCGGTAGGTGGCCTGCCGGAAGTCTCCGCCCTCCGTGTGCTTTAAGTGGGCTTTTCCCACCAAAAGCGTGATTTTCATGTCCGTAATGGGCGCACCGGTGAGCACGCCCCGGTGAATCTTTTCTTCCAGATGGGTCAGGATCAGGCGCTGGTAGTTTCCATCCAGCACATCCGTGGAGCAGGCGGTGCCGAATACCAGTCCGCTTCCCCGGGGCAGCGGCTCCAAAAGCAGGTGAACCTCGGCATAGTGGCGCAGAGGCTCAAAATGTCCCACGCCCTCTACGGTGTTTTCAATGGTTTCCTTATAAAAAATCCGGCGGTCGTCCAGCGTGATATCCAGGCCAAAGCGCTGCTGAACCAGGCTGCGAAAAATTTCCAGCTGGACTCGGCCCATAATCTGGACGTGAATTTGTCCGTTTTCCCACAGCAAATGGAGTTGGGGGTCTTCCTCCTCCAACTGGCGCAGCTTTGGCAGGACCAGGGATGGGTCGCTGCCCTTGGGCAGATTTACCCGGTAGGTCATGACAGGTTCCAGGGCATAGGGCTGCCCTGCCGGCTCTGCCCCCAGGGCCTGTCCCGCGAAGGTCCCGGTCAGGCCCGTGACCGCCGCTGTTTCCCCTGGAAGAATTTCCTCCCGAAGGGTGAATTTTTCGGCGGAATAGCGGCGAAGCTGGACTGCCTTTTCTTCTAGCTGCTCACCATTTGAGTTTACATAACACAAGGGAGCGCGGACTTTCAGGCTTCCGCCCGTGACCTTCAGCCAGGTAAGACGGTTGCCCTGGGGATCCCGGGAGATTTTGTAGACCCGGGCCGCAAATGCTTCCGGGTATTCCCTGACCGGGGCATAGTGGTCCAAAACCTCCAAAAGCCTGTCTACACCGTCCAGTTTCAGGCCGGAACCAAAGCAGCAGGGGAACAGCTTCCGCTTGGAAACCAATCCCCGGAGGTTCCCTTCCGTGACGGTGCCGCTTTCCAGATAATTTTCCAGCAGCGCCTCATCGCACAGGGCGGCGTTTTCCGCGACGGAGGCGAAATCCGCGCCAAAGTCCACGCAGGCGGGAGACAGCTGCTCCTGCAGCTGGGCCAGCAGCTTCCCCTTCTCCGTTCCGGGCAAGTCCATTTTGTTGATAAACAGAAATACCGGAACATGATAACGCTCCAGCAGCCGCCATAGGGTCAGAGTATGGGCCTGGACCCCGTCGGTGCCGCTGATGACCAGCACGGCGCAGTCCAAAATGGGCATCGTCCGTTCGGCTTCGGTGGAAAAATCCACATGCCCGGGGGTATCCACCAGGGTGATTTCCCTGCTGGCGGTTTTCAAAAGGGCCTGCTTGGAAAAAATCGTAATGCCCCTGGCCCGCTCCAGGGCATGGGTATCGAGATAGGCGTCCTTGTGATCCACCCGTCCCAGGGTGCGGCGCGCGCCGGAGCAATAGAGCAGGGCTTCGCTTAAGGTGGTTTTGCCCGCGTCAACATGGGCCAATAGAGCAATACTACATGGCGCTTTTTTCGGTTCATTACTCATAACAACATGGCCCCCTGACCTGTTTCGTAAGGGTATTATAGCAGGTCAAGGGGCTTTCGTCGATAGAATTTATGGAATTTGGAATAAAATGTAGTCCTGGCGCAGGGAGATGCGATCACATCAGCTTCTTAGCACGCCAGCCATCGGAAACCATATCCGGTCAAGTCAATATTACGCAAATCTTCTGCGCCTCCAAATATCAGATTCAAGACTTGTCCTTCACCCAAATTACAGGTGACCGGCTTTTCTGAGAAATTAAACAGCAGCAGTAATTCTTCCCCATTGTACTTCCGGGAAATGCCCAGGACGGAGTCACAGCCAGTATCCAGAACAGTCACTATGGCGTCTGAGCGGAAGGCAGGGTGTTCTGTGCGGATAGTTTCCAGCTTGCGCAGGAACGAAAAGGCTTTTCCCTGTACTGTAGAAATATCCGTCCGTAGCGCCGCTTTCTCCCAGTCGAAATTACCTCGATGCAGATAGCGGCTGTCATCCATTTTATCCGGATCTGCTTTATAAGAATTGTCGTTAAACTGGGCAACCTCATCACCGCTATACAGAACCGGGATGCCGCTCTGGCTGAACATCCAGGCGTGGAGCATCCAGAAACAAAGCAGGGATTGATCCATCAGTGCATCCTCTTTTGTTTCTGCTGCTTTTTCCAGACCTGTCAGAGATGCTGTGGTTCCGCAGAGGCGGGCATCCCCCAGCCTGGGATCATCGTTATACAATTCGCCTTTTGACCAGCTGCCGGGGAGCTTTCCTGTGAACCAGTCGTTCAGGTATTTTTTGTGGGCTACTTCCGTGATGCTGAACTGTTCCAGCCAGGGATAATCCAGACCCCAGCCGATGTCATCGTGACAGCGCAGATAGTTCTGGAACAGACAGGTTTCCGGCAGCGCCGTGACCTGCTCCATCTGCCGTTTTAGCAGTCTGACATCTCTTGTGGCAACGGTGTGCCAGGTGGTGCACATGGTGGTAACGTTATAGAGCATATCGCACTCAGGTTTCGCCACAGTGCCAAAGTAGGGAGCCACCTTCTTGGGTTCCATGACTACCTCACCCAGCAGCAGGACACTGGGACAGACGATCTGGACAGCCAAATGCATCATGCGAACCAGCGTGTGCACCTTGGGCAGGTTCCGACAGTCGGTACCCAGCTCCTTCCAGATGTAGGGCACAGCATCCAGCCGGATCACATCCATACCCTGATTGGCAAGGTACAGCAGATTTTCCACCATGTCATTGAATACCATGGGATTGGCATAGTTTAAGTCCCACTGGAAGGGATAGAAGGAGGTCATAACAATCTGACCATCCTCCAGTTTGGTAAAGTTGCCAGGAGCCGTGGTGGGAAAAACCTGAGGCACAGTCTTTTCAAATTCATTTGGAATATCCCAATTATCATAGAAAAAATAACGGCTTCTGGCCACCGGATCCCCGGCTCGGGCAGCCTTTGCCCATGCGTGTTCCTCGCTGGTGTGGTTCAACACAAAGTCCAGGCACAGCACCATCCCTTTTTCATGGCAGGCATCTGCCAGCTCAGCGAGATCTTCCATGGTTCCGAGATCGGGACGGACCTTGCGGAAATCGGATACGGCATAACCGCCGTCAGACTTGCCTTTGGGGGAATCCAACAGAGGCATCAGGTGTAAATAGTTGATGCCGCATTCCGTAAGATAGGATAGCTTCTCCTGCACACCCTTCAACGTTCCACCGAAGTTGGCTGGGTACATCATCATGCCCAGCAGCTTATTGGAGCGATACCAGTCCGGCTCCGCCAGACGTTTTTCATCGATAGCCCGCAGGGCATCCTTCCGAGCATTCCACTGTGTCTCCAGCATCTGAACAAAGTAATCAAATGCTTCCATATCATTATGGTAAAGCTCACAATATAGCCATTTCAGTTCATCATAGCAATTATCCAGACGAGCAGTAAAAACAGAATTCTCCATGGCAACTACCTTCCTCTCTCTTTGGAAAAAGGGCCGGATGATCCGACCCTTTTTTATTTTTCAAAATCAGGCTTCCAGGTTGATGCCGGTCTCCTTGTTGAACAGGTGGCAGACATGACCAGGGAAGGTGAAGTTGACAGTGGAGCCGTTGGACAGAGCGGCGACTTCTGCGCCGGTCATGTTCATGGTGGAGACCACCAGAACCACATCGCGGCCCATGGAGGTGACGTGCAGGTGGACGGAGGAGCCCATCATTTCGGACACATCGACCTTGCCCTCGATGCCGGTGCCCAGCTCGATGTGCTCAGGACGGACGCCCAGAACCACATCCTGCTCGGGGACGTTGTTCTTGGCCAGGGCAGCCTGCTTCTCCTCGGACAGGGTCACAGTGATCTTGTCCAGCTGGACAGCGTACTTGCCGTCGACCTTAACCAGCTTGGCGTTGTCGAACATGTTCATCTGAGGGGTGCCGATGAAGGTGGCGACGAACAGGTTGTAGGGATGGTTGAAGACCTCCTGAGGGGTACCGATCTGCTGGATGAAGCCGTCCTTCATAATGACGATCCGGTCGCCCAGGGTCATAGCCTCAGTCTGGTCATGGGTAACATAGATGAAGGTGGTGTTGATGCGCTCACGCAGCTTGATGATCTCAGCACGCATCTGGTTACGGAGCTTGGCGTCCAGGTTGGACAGGGGCTCGTCCATCAGCATGACCTGAGGAGCACGAACGATAGCACGACCGATGGCAACACGCTGACGCTGACCGCCAGACAGAGCCTTGGGCTTACGGCCCAGGTACTGGGTGATGTCCAGGATCTCAGCGG
>JAUNJE010000069.1 GCA_030533415.1 Eubacteriales bacterium
CGCCCTCCGTCCTGTTCATTCTGCTCGGGATCGTGGTGGTGCCGGTATCGCTGGTGCTGACCTGGCGGATTTTGACCGGGATGTATCAAAATGTGGGCCGGCCCAAAGCGGCGGCCCAGGCCAAGACCTCCAATATGGCGATTATGGACGGGTTCGAGGACTTTCTGGCCGATGGGATCGGCAGCGCCAGAAGCGCGCTGCTTTCAGAAAAAGTTTCTGTGGAGATCCCGGAGGAAACACTGCCTCCCGTGCGGAAGGTCTATTGGATCGAGGAGGGGGCACAGGTGGCCCCGGAGCCGAACCCGGAGTGCTACGGCCAGACCGGTGATCCCTCCAGCCTCCAATGGCTGCTGGAGGAGGCGGCCTACCTGCTGGACGGGCAGGAATTGTATTTTCATACGGATGTGGAGCTGTTCCAGGGCAGCCAGGTGACCTATTACTTAGATGAGACCATCTTCGCCATCACCTGGAAGGAGGTTCATGACGGCTCCGTATACACCTTCTCGGAAGTCAAAGTGGCCCACCCGTCCCAGTTCCGCCGCCATCTGGCAGGCGGGGAATACGGCTCGGAAATGCAGTATCTCACCACGGAGATGGCCCAGAGTGTCAACGCGGTGGTGGCCTCCTCCGGCGATTTTTACCGGTTCCGGGATTTTGGCGCCGTGGTTTACGAGGGCCAGGCCCGCCGGGTGGAGGGAACCTATGCGGAAACCTGCTATATCGACACCGACGGCAACATGCACTTCACCTATGGCGGTGAAGTGCTGACGGTGGCGGATGTGCAGGCCTATGTGGATGAAAACAACATATCCTTCAGCCTGGCCTTTGGCCCGGTGCTGGTGGACAATGGGGAATTGGTTGACCATACCTGGTACGGTGTGGGAGAGATCGACGAGGGCTATGCCCGGGCGGCGCTTTGCCAGATGGGGGAGCTTCACTACATTGTCGCCACCGCCAATACCGAGGGTGCCTATCAGGACATCCCCACGGTCGCGACCTTTGCGAAGCACATCGCGGCCACCGGCTGTAAGATGGCCTACTGTCTGGACGGCGGTCAAACGGCGGCCATCGTCATGAATGACACGCTGATCAACCGCCCGGTTTACGGTCAGCAGAGGAAAATCAGCGACATCATTTATTTTGCCACGGCTTTGCCGGATGGAGGTTGATGCCATGGACCGGATCGCGTATATGAACGGTGAGACCTTTGTGTATTGGAATTCCATCATTTTGACGCTGGCCGCAGCTACCGCAATCTGTTTCTTTCTGGCGTTCTATTTAAGCAGGCGGGGCAACGCGGTGGCGGGCTTTGCGGCGGTGCCGCTGAGCCTGGTGCTGAGTCTGGCGGCGGCCCGCTTTTTCCACTGGTACTGCCGCGCTGACAGCTATGACAGCTTTGTTTCCGCCATGACGGACTATACCTCCGGGGGCTATGCCCTGATGGGCGTGTTCCTGGGCTGCTTCCTGGCGGCGCTGGTGCTGCGGGGGCTGTTTCTGCACCGGAATTTGCCGGAGATGCTGGACTGCATGTGCCTGGCGGGGGCCGCGGGCATCGCGGTGGGGCGCCTGGCGTCGCTTTTTAATTCCTCCGACCGGGGGCAGATCGTGGAATCCGTTAAGTCCCTTCCCTGGGTGTATCCGGTGACCAATGTGGTCTCCGGTGCCACGGAGTACCGCCTGGCGACCTTCATGATCCAGGCCATGGCGGCGGGGATGCTGTTTCTCGGCCTGACGCTGTTTTACCATTCCGGAAAGAAGCGGGGAAAGCTGAGGGACGGCGATACCTGCTTGATTTTCCTGCTGTGCTACGGCGCGTCCCAGGTGGTGCTGGACAGCACCCGGTATGACTCCCTGTTTTTCCGCAGCAACGGCTTTGTCAGCATTGTCCAGGTGCTGGGGGCTTTGGCGCTGGTGCTGGTCATCGTGGTTTTCTCGGTGCGGCTGGTGAAGCGCCGGGGGTTCAAGGGCTGGTATCTGCTGCTGTGGGTTCCCATAGCGGCGGCCATTGGCGGCGCGGGATATATGGAATACTATGTTCAGCGCCGGGGCAACGAGGCGGCCTTTGCCTACAGCGTCATGAGCGCCTGCTTAGCTGCGGCGGTGCTGTTCACGCTGCTGATCCGCGCCCTCGGGAATGGCCGAAAAACGAAGAATTTTGTAGGATGAACAAAACGGCACGGTGAATACCGTGCCGTTTTTGCAACTCGGACAATTGACAACTTCCACTTTGGATATGTATAATATGGGTATACTAGAGGTATTATGGCGGTGTCCCGCTTGTAATTGATAAGGAGGGTCCTATGACATCCCAGGAAAAGAAGCAGCTGCAGATTACAGCCTGCCAGGTGCGCATGGGCATCATTGAGAGCACCCATGCGGCCAAATGCGGCCACCCCGGCGGCAGCCTGTCCGCTGCGGATATGTTCACCTATCTGTATTTCAAGGAACTGAACGTTGATCCCCAGAATCCCGGGTGGGAAAACCGGGATCGGTTTGTGCTTTCCAAGGGCCATTGCGCCCCTGGCCTGTATTCCGCGCTGGCACACCGGGGCTTTTTCCCTGTGGAGGATCTGCTGACCCTGCGCAAGGTGGGCAGCTATCTTCAGGGCCACCCCAATATGAACAGCGTTCCCGGTGTGGATATGTCCACCGGCTCCTTGGGCCAGGGCATTTCCACTGCCTGCGGTATGGCGCTGGCCATGAAACTTCAGAAGCGGAACAACCGGGTCTATACCCTGCTGGGTGATGGAGAAATCCAGGAGGGACAGGTCTGGGAGGCCTGCATGTTCGCAAGCCACTACAATCTGGACAACCTGTGTGTGATCATCGACAACAACGGCCTGCAGATCGACGGGGAAGTTGCCAAAGTCATGAGTCCCTATCCCATCGATGCCAAGCTGGAGGCCTTCGGCTTCCATGTGGAAACCATTGACGGCCATGATTTCGATGCCATAGAAGCGGCGCTGAATACGGCCAGAGCCATCAAGGGACGGCCCAGCGCCATCATTCTGAAAACCGTAAAGGGAAAAGGCATTTCCTTTATGGAGAACAATGCAGGCTGGCATGGTGTGGCGCCAAACGATGCCCAGTATGAGCAGGCCATGGCGGAGCTGAATCAGCAGCTTGCGGAACTGGAGGGGATGTAAGATGGCAGACGTAAAGAAGATGGCCACCCGGGAGGGTTACGGCAAAGCCCTTGTAGAACTGGGCAGGGAGCATGAGGATATTGTGGTTCTGGATGCGGATCTGGCAGGCTCTACCAAAACCGGTATGTTTGCCAAGGCATATCCCGGCCGCCATATCAACTGCGGCATTGCCGAGGCGGATATGATGTGTGTAGCGGCTGGATTGGCCGCTTCCGGCATGACTCCTTTCGCGTCCTCCTTTGCCATGTTCGCTTCCGGCCGTGCTTATGAGCAGATCCGCAATTCCATCGGCTACCCCCATTTGAATGTAAAAATCGGGGCGTCCCACGGCGGCCTGTCCGTCGGCGAGGACGGTGCCAGCCACCAGTGCTGCGAGGATTTTGCTCTGATGCGTTCGATTCCCGGCATGGTGGTCATCTGTCCTGCTGACGGTGTGGAGGCGGAGGCCGCAACCAAAGCGGCTTACGAGCACACCGGCCCTGTCTACCTGCGTATGGGCCGGCTGGCGGTGCCTGTGTTCCATGAGGAGGGGTTCCGGTTCCGGATCGGTAAGGGCGAGATTATGCGTGATGGTAAGGACATTGCCATCATTGCCAACGGACTGATGGTCTATGAGGCCATCCAGGCCGGGGAAAAGCTGGCGCAGCTGGGCATCCATGCCCGGATCATCAACATGTCCACCATCAAACCCCTGGATGAGGAGCTGGTGCTGCAGTGCGCGAAGGAATGCGGCAGGATCATCACCTGTGAAGAGCACTCTGTCATCGGCGGTTTGGGAGAGGCCGTGTGCAGTTTCCTCAGCGAAACCTGTCCCACTCCGGTCCGGCGTATTGGCGTGGATGACCAGTTCGGCTTCTCCGGGCCGGCGGCCGAAGTGCTGAAGGCCTTTGGCCTGTGCGCGGATCATATCGTGGAAGTCACCAAAGAGTTCTTGGGCAAATGAAAAAACAGCGGGCCTTTGCGGATGCGAAGGCCCGCTTTGCCATTAAAATTTTATTAATGTGCTGGAATTTGCCAAAGGAAGGCTTGCAATATTGAAATGGTGTGGTATAATTAATCAATCATACAAAGTTTTCAAACCGGTCCATTTCGACCGGGAAGCCTGCTGTACAGGAAGGAGGGATTGGGTGGACCGCGCTTTAAAATCCATTTGTGCAATGCTGGTGTGTCTGGCGGTGGCAAGGGCCGCAGTACTTCCGGCGTATGCGCTGGAAAATGTGGTTTTGGAGGACGAACTCCCGGAAATTTCTGAAGAGGAACTTCCGAAAGCGTCTGAGGAAGAACCAGTGGAATGCGCAGTTTCTGACCAGGAAGAGGCCGAAGCGGCGGAGGAATCTTCTGATGAGGAAGTGCCGGAGGAAACGGCTGTGGAAGAAACGGCTCCTGCTGAGACTGCGGCACCGGAAGAAACGGATGCAGAACCGGAGGAGGACTCGCAGCCTGGTACGGCCGTTCCCTTGTACTTACAGACCGATTACCCCGATAACCTCTATGGCAGCGGTACCATTGCGTCCAGCGGATGCAGCATTACCTCTCTTGCTATGGTGGCTACCTATCTGACGGGGCATGCTTACCTCCCGGACGAATTGGCGGATTATTTCGGCGGCTATGTAGGCAACAATATGGAGCGGCTGGAGTATGCCTCCGATATGCTGCAGCTGCCCTGGAGAAAAGCCACCAACTGGCATGACGCGTTGAAAGCCATGCAGGAGGGAAGCGTAGTCATTGTGCTGATGAACCAGCACTCGGCCTTTACGGACTCCCAGCATTTTATGGTGCTTACCGGACTGACGGAGGACGGCAAAGTTTTGGTCAATGATCCCTACGAGCCGAATTATACCAGATGGGACCTGAAGGACGGTTTTGCCAACGGCTTCCCGCAGGGCTATATCAGCACCGGCTACAGCGGGTCCTGGATTTATGATAAGAACGCTATGCCGGAGGAACCGTTTATCTACGTTGAGGAAGAGGCGCCTTATGTGGAGCCAAGATATCCGGACTTTGAGCTGACGCAGGAAGAGATCAATTTGCTGGCCCGTATGGTTTGGGTAGAAGCCCAGGGAGAACCAGTGGAAGGTCAGCAGGCTGTGGCGGAGGTGGTGCTGAACCGCCTGGCTGCCGATGATTTCCCCGATACTTTGAAGGGGGTTATTTACGCAGAGGATCAGTTCCGGTCCACGCAATTCCTGCAGGACGCGGAGCCGACACAGACCCAGTATGAAGCCATTGAACGGGCATTGTATGGCCCGTATGTGCTGCCGATGGATGTGGTGTTCTTTGCGCAATATCCGGTGAATCAGAATGTCTGGGGGAAAATTGGAGGGCATACCTTCTGTTATCCCTGGTGACGGTTGACCCCGCAGCAATAGAATGGAAAATGCCCTCCAGATACATGGAGGGCATTTTTATATGGATATTCCCTTAACTGCAAAATAAAAAACCATCCACCGGATGGCTTTTTGGTGGACGATATAGGACTCGAACCTATGACCTTCCGCACGTCAAGCGGAT
>JAUNJE010000008.1 GCA_030533415.1 Eubacteriales bacterium
AGAGGCCTCTCACGCCTTTAACATCGGTTCGAATCCGGTACGGGTCACCAGCTCCCAAAGGAAATAGGAGTTGACAGAGGGCACGGAAGGTGCTATAATAAGGAAGGATGTTAGAAGCTGAAAAGCTTTTGACGATAAAAGATGGTGAAGAGCCATCCACAGAGTTGGTATTGATTGTCATGAGGGTCCACCTGTTCCCATACCGAACACAGAAGTTAAGCTCATGTACGCCGGCGATACTTGGCGGGTGACTGCCCGGGAAAATAGGTAATGCCAACATAAAGCCCCATCCTATTGGATGGGGCTTTTTCCATGTTTTTTACTCATAAACGTACATTCCAAAAAAGGCAAGCAATCCCTGGCCGCAGGAGTATTCCATACCGCACGCATCGGCCAGCTTCTTCACAAAGATGCAATAGGCTGACATGCAGGAATATTGGTATTCCGGAAATTTGCAGGGCTGGCCCAGAGTTTGCGCACAGGGACTGCACAGCGCGCATCCGCTGGCGCCTACTATGAAACCATCGCAGCCTTCTGCGCGCAGACGCTTGACCAGGCGGATTTCTGCGGCGTTGTGTTCCTTCTTTGCCTGCTTAATTGCCTGGTTATCAGAATAGTCGGCGATTTCCCAGATGGTTTGCAGTACCAGCGCTTTCCTGTGGGAAAGTATTTTCTGTTTCATGGCGTCGGGAGAGCCGCAGGCAGGAGGGCAGGAGTAGTTTGCATTGTATTGACCGCACAGATTTTCTTCGCAGTAAGGGCGAAACATAGGATCAAAGACAATGTTATTGGTATCCACGACTGCTGCAGCGGCAAAGCCCTCCTCCACCGCATAAGCAATGATCTTTTCCTGTTCCATTTCGGGCACCTCTGTTGTGTGATGAACCCAATATACACCGGGTGGCGAAATCTGTCAACCGATAAAAATTGGAAAACTCTTGACAAACGGGGAAAATGAGAGTATCCTATAGGTAATGAAATCGTCATTTGAGTGCCGTTGAGATCCGCACAGGCTCAACGGAGAATAGTGAATCCGGTCAGAATCCGGAACGGTACCGCCACTGTATACGCGGAGGCTCCACGTTTGACGAAAGTCGGTCATTGGGATTGATCCTGAGAAGGCTGTGTGGATGCTGTGGATGCGTAAGTCAGGAGACCTGCTCAAATGTTATTTATTCGCCGGCCCCGGTTGATTGGGCAGGTGGAGGTGTTTTGTTCGCGGAAAAACGGCTGCGGCAGTCCAATCTTGGATTGCCGCAGTATTTTTTTTGAATACATCGGACAGCTGTACCCCCTTGCAGCGTCCGGTTAAAAGAGCGGCTGATTGCCCACTGGCCGCTAAAAGATTCCCGGATGCCGGTGCTGACAGACCACCGGCATCCGGGATATCAAAATAATAGCCTGTACCCATGGAACGCCTGAAACGCAGACATGAATTTACGGCGGCGGTATTAAGGGGAAGATATTTTAATAAAGCGGCAGGACGGTCAATTTTGCCCGTCCTGCCAAATTGTTTAGCCCTCTGCTACAAAGGAATATACAGCACCCTCGGTGACATTGGTGGAGTCTACGCCGGTCATAGCGTATTCGCCGTCAATGTAGAAGGCCCAGTACTTCTGGTCCTTGTCCCAATCCAGAGTGACGCCGTTGACAGTGGTGACATATAGGCCGTATTCGCTGTCTTCACCGTCGATCAGGCCCTTTTCCACCAGCGCTTCTCCGACAGTGGCCTTATTGGTGACAATGTCGAAGGCGGCTTCCTCACCGTCCGGACCGGTCACGACCACTTGGAAGGAAGTGCCCACAACGGCCTCTGTTTGTGCGGAGGTTGTCTCTGGGGCGGAAGTGCTCGCACAGCCTGCAAAGCTCAGCGCCATGGCGGCAACCAGAACAATGCAGCCGATGAGACACAGCAGTTTCTGCATGCGGTTCTTATTCATGATTGATTTCTCCTTGTTTTTAATTTTACCGTCATTGACCCACCTGGCTGGTTCCAAGATATGGCGGGGCAAAAGTGTCCATGTGTTTTCTGACACCGTAGGTATTGTACCACGGCGATGGTGGAAATACAACACTTTTTTTGGATTAAGGATTGCGGATGTGCGCAAAATGTGATAAAGTAAACAAACAGGAAAGCGAAGATCTGTCACAGTTTCATTGGAATGGGAAAATCCCAGCGGTACCAAGCCGCCGTAGACGGACAGAAAGCCGCCTTGCCCATTGGCACAAGCTGAGAAGGGCCAGGCATTATGGCGTCCGGAGCCGGCATACGGGCTATGACAGGACACGCCAGACTCTTGGGGACAGTCTGGCGGTTATGGCATGCGCGGCCTGCCTTTGTGCTGTCCGTATTTCTATGTCCCCGAGAGGGGACATTTTCTTTTTTATGAAGCATGACGCATTCTCCCAGTGCCATCCGCTGACGAACTTTGTATTTTTTGTGGGGGCCATTGGCTTTGCGGTGGTGATCCAGCACCCCGTGTATCTTGCCGCAAGCTGTGCCGGCGGCGCCCTGTATTACCTGCTGCTGAATGGGAAAAAGGGCATGGGCCTGATTTTGGGAATGCTTCCCGTATTTGCGCTGCTGTCCGGGCTGAACCCGCTGTTCAATACCTATGGGGAGCGGGTGCTGTTCTATATTTTTGGAAAGCCCTACACGCTGGAGGCGCTGTATTACGGCATGGCCATCGGGGGGATTTTTGTGGCAATGATGCTCTGGTTCGGCTGTTACAGCGCCGTTCTGACCAGCGATAAATTTGTATGTCTCTTTGGGAGCCTGATTCCCGCGCTTTCGCTGCTTCTTGTTATGGTGCTGCGCATGATCCCCAGTCTGACCCGCAAGGCCAAGCAGCTTATGGATGCCCGAAAGTCCATTGGCAAGGGCGCGGGGGAAACCAGCAGCTTAAAGGAAAAGGCCTCCGACGGCATGAATGTACTTTCGGCGTTAACGGACTGGGCGCTGGAGGGCAGCATTGTGACGGCCGATTCCATGCGGGCCAGGGGGTATGGCGCGGCCAGACGCACCAGCTTTCAGCTTTACCGCATGACACTTCGGGACTGGACGCTGCTGGCGCTGATGCTTTTGCTGATTGCGCTGGTGGTCTTTGCCGGCGGCACGGAGGCTGCTTATACGCCGGTTCTGCATATTGCGGCTCCGACCTGGGGCTTTGGGGCGTACTGCCTTTACCTGCTGCTGCCGCCCGTGTTACACGGAAAGGAGGCCATTCAATGGCGCATTTCCAGATCGAAAATCTGACCTTCCAATATCCAAACGCTTCCCGGCCGTCGCTGGACGGCGTGAATCTGACCATAGAAAAAGGGGCGTATGTGGTTCTGTGCGGCCGGTCCGGCAGCGGAAAGACCACTCTGCTGCGGCACCTGAAACCGGTTTTGACACCCTACGGTAAGCGAAGCGGCAGCATATCCTTTGACGGATTTCCGCTGGAGCAAGTGAGCCAGCGGGACCAAGCTGCGAAGATCGGCTTTGTCATGCAAAATCCTGACGACCAGATCGTCACCGATAAGGTCTGGCATGAGCTGGCCTTTGGCCTGGAAAGCCTGGGAACGGACCCCAAGGCCATGCGTCTGCGGGTCGCGGAAATGGCCAGCTATTTTGGCCTTCAGGGATGGTTTCATCTGGATGTGGCTACGCTCTCCGGCGGCCAGAAGCAGCTGTTAAATTTGGCCTCCATTATGGCCATGCAGCCGGAGGTGCTGATCCTGGACGAACCAACCAGCCAGCTGGACCCCATTGCGGCCTCCGATTTTTTGAATACGGTCCGGAAAATCAATATAGAGCTTGGCACTACCATCCTCATCACCGAGCACCGTCTGGAGGATATTTACCACAGCGCGGACAGGGTCGTGGTCATGGATGGCGGAAAAATCCTTGCCGATGGCGGCCCCCGGCAGGTAGGGCGGCAGCTGTGGCAGCAAAAGCATGAGATGTTTGCGGCGCTGCCCACGCCCCTACGGGTTTTCTATGAAGCCCAGGGAGCAGGGGATTGCCCCCTGACCGTCCGGGAGGGCCGCAACTGGCTCACAGAATCCTTCGAAAACCGGGCTGTTTCCATTGCGGAGCCAGCCGCGGAGCCTGCAGTAACGGAGTGCAAGGTCCCTGCCATAAAGGTCAGGGAGGCCTGGTTCCGCTATGAAAAGGATTCGCCGGACATATTAAGGGGCGTCAGCTTTTCCGTTCCCCAGGGAAGCCTTTTTGCCATTGTCGGCGGCAACGGCTCCGGGAAATCCACCACGCTGAAAACCCTCTGCGGAATATGCAGGCCCTACCGGGGCAGTGTGGAGGTTTTCGGAAAGCCATTGAAATCCTACAAGGCCGGCCAGCTTTATCAAAACTGTCTTGCCATGCTTCCACAGGACCCCAAAAGCCTGTTCGTGAAAAAGACCCTTCGGGCGGATCTGGCGGAGATGTGCCATAACAGGGAAGCCATTTTGGAAATGGCCGAAAGCTGCGGCATTGCCGGGCTGTTGGATTCCCACCCCTATGATCTTTCCGGCGGCGAACAGCAGCGTGCCGCCCTGGCAAAGGTTCTGCTGACAAATCCACGGCTTCTGCTTCTGGACGAACCCACCAAGGGCCTGGACAGCTTCTTTAAGGGGAAATTTGCCCAAATTTTGAAAGGGCTGACGGAAAAGGGCATCACGGTGATTCTGGTTTCCCACGATGTGGAGTTCTGTGCTGAATACGCGGATCTGGTGAGCATGTTCTTTGATGGGCAGGTCATCACCACGGACACGCCCCGCCGCTTCTTTGGCCAGAACAGCTTCTATACCACTGCCGCCAACCGCATGAGCCGCTGCGTTTTCCGTAACGCTGTCACCGCCAGGGATGTTGCCGCGCTTTACCGGGCGAATTTGGAGGAAAAGGCATGAGAAAGTCCACAGTTTTCAGCCTCCTTGCCTGCCTTGTTTTGATTCCCCTTACGCTGTTTCTTGGCATGCAGATGAAAGGCCGGTGGTACTACCTGACCTGCACCCTGGTCATTATCGAGACGATGCTGCCTTTTTTCCTGGCCTTCGAGACCCGCAGGCCCCAGGCCAGGGAGCTGGTGACCATTGCCGTCATGTGCGCGCTGTCGGTAGCTTCCCGGGTGGTGGTTCTGATTCCCAATTTTAAGCCTATGACTGCCATTATCATGATCACCGGGATCGCGCTGGGGCCGGAAGCCGGTTTTATGACCGGGGCGGTCGGGGCCTTTGCCAGCAACTTCTTTTTCAGCCAAGGCCCCTGGACGCCATGGCAGATGATGGCCTACGGCTTTGGCGGCTTTTTGGCGGGCGTTTTTTTCTATGGAAAAAACCGCCGGCGCAATCCGATAATCCTAGCTGTTTACGGCTTCGCGGCCATTCAGCTGGTTGTCGGCCCGCTGCTGGACTGCTGTACCGTGTTCACTACCGGAAGCAAACTCACCTGGAAGTATGCCGCCGCTGTCTTTGCCGCCGGGGTTCCCTATAATTTCAATCACGCATTGGCCTGTGCGGTCACCATGCTTCTGTTCAGCAAACCCTTGCTGGAAAAGCTGGACAGGCTGATTTGCAAATACGGCATGATGGATGCCCGGCAGGAGGGATCGAAATGAACAGGAGCAAGCTTTATATCTCCACCATAGACGCAAACGCCGGGAAAATCGCGAGAAAATACGGCCTTGGCTTGGAAATTGCCGAATACTGCACTGCCTATAATATGGACGAACACTTTCCGGAAACCGATGCTGCCGTGAGGAAGCAGTTAGAGGGAATCAAAAACCGCATTCTCCATGCCCCTTTCAACGAACTGTTTCCCTGTGCCATCGACCCGAAGGCCAGGGAGCTGGCCCGTTACCGGTACCGCCAGGCCATTGCGTTGGCCCGGGAATACGGCGCGGCGAAAATCGTTATCCATGGCGGTTACCATCCCAGAATTTACTATCCCATTTGGTATACGGAGCAGTCCGTTCTTTTTTGGAGGGCATTCCTGAAAGAGCTGCCCGGAGATGTTACCATTCTGCTGGAAAATGTTCTGGAAGAGGAGCCGCAAATGTTACTGGATATTGTCAATGGAGTAGACGATCCCCGGATGGCGGTCTGCCTGGATGTGGGCCATGTCAATGTATATTCCAAAGTACCTGCCATGGACTGGATGGAAATCTGCGCATCCCGCATTGGGCATTTCCACATCCACAATAACGATGGCTCCTGGGATACCCATAGCCCTTTGGACCAGGGGAGCATCCCTATGAAAGCGTTGCTGACACGGGCGGAGTCCCTCTGCCCGGATGCCACATATACACTTGAGCTGATGGATGCGAATTCATCCGTCCGCTTATTATTGGAGGAATCACAATGGAACCGGAATTAAAATCACTGATCAATTCCATAACGCCCCTGGATGAGGCCGCTATGGCAGATGCCCGGAAGCGGCAGGCCCGGCTGGCCAAGCCCCCCGGAAGTCTGGGACGCCTGGAGGAGCTGTCCATACAGCTGGCGGGCATTACGGGACAGGTACATAACAAGATTGAAAAAAAGCACCTGTTGGTATTTGCCGCCGATAACGGGGTGGTTGCGGAAGGCGTTGCCAGCTCTCCCCAGTCGGTAACTTTGATGCAGACGGTGAATTTGACCCGGGCCAAGACCGGGGCCAGTGTGCTTGCCAGGCATTTCGGCTGTGGAATCACCGTCTGTGATGTGGGGGTCAACGCGGATATCCGGGACAAAGCGGTGATGAACCGGAAGATTGCCTACGGCACCCAGAATATGGTGAACGGTCCCGCCATGACCCGTTCCCAGGCCCTAACCGCCATTTTCACAGGCGCCCAGCTGGCCCGGGAGACACCGGCGGACGTGATCGGTATCGGGGAAATGGGTATTGGCAATACCACCACCTCTTCCGCCATCCTGTCTGTTCTGCTGGGAGCGGATGTGGAGGCCGTCACAGGCCGGGGCGGGGGAGTCACAGACGAAGGCTTCCGCAGAAAAAAGGACGCCATCCGCCGCGCCATCGCTGTCAACAGCCCGGACCGGAGCGATGTGGTGGATGTCCTTAGGAAAGTGGGCGGCTTTGACATCGCTGCCATGTGCGGTGCTTTCCTGGGGGCCGCCGCGACCCACCGTCCGGTGGTGATCGACGGTTTCATTTCCGCCGTAGCCGCGCTGTGCGCCGTTAGGCTGTGTCCCCATGCCCAGGGCTATCTGGTGCCAAGCCATGCCTCCTATGAAATTGGCTATAGGCTTGCCATGGACGCCATGAACTTAGAGCCAATGCTGCTGCTGGGGATGCGCCTTGGGGAGGGGAGCGGCTGTCCGCTGGCCTTTGAGGTGCTGGATGCGGCCTGTGCTGTTATCAATGACATGGCGACCTTTGAACAGGCGGGCATAGATGACGACTACCTGGATGAGATTCGGGAGGGAGATAAGTTCACCGTGGAGGGTGCCCGATGACCTGCTTTATCTCCGGCGGCGCCAAGAACGGGAAATCGACGCTTGCCCAGAATCTTGCGGTACGCCTGGCCGAAGGCGGCAAGCACTATTATATTGCCACCATGATTCCCGTAGACGAGGAGGACCGGGAACGGATCCGCCGCCATATTGCCGACCGGGACGGACTGGGCTTTGAGACCATCGAATGCGGAAAAAATATCCTGTCCTGTCTGGACAGGGCCGATCCCAATGGCACCTTTCTTCTGGACAGCGCCACGGCCCTGCTGATGAATGAACTGTTTCCGGTGGAGAAAAATTACGAAATGGATCTTCCGGCGGCATACCGCTGCGCAGAGGATTTGTGCACCTTCGCAAAATCCGTCCGCAACGCGGTGATCGTCAGCGACTATATCTATTCTGACGCGGTGCGCTACGATGCCGTCACCGAGACCTACCGCAAGTGTCTTGCGGATATCGACCGCAGTCTGGCCGGGGTCTGCGATACGGTGGTGGAGGTCGCCGGGGCGCAGGTAATTCTGCATAAGGGGGAATTGACGCTATGAAACGGTATCTGCATGCCATTGCCATGAGTCAGAGCATGTTCTGCGCGATTCCCTGTCCCTGGAATATCTGGGATGAGGATGCCAGGGACAAAATGCTTTTGATGCTGCCCTTTGTGGGGTTGGAGATCGGCATTCTTTGGGCGGGGCTGGCATGGCTTTCCCGGTTTCTGGGCCTGCCTGCGCTGGTCAGGGGGCTGATTTTGTGCGCCTACCCGTATCTTGTTACGGGATATATCCATTTGGACGGTTTCATGGACGTAACGGACGCGGTGAAATCCTGCCGCGGTCTGGAGCGCAGGCGGGAGATCCTGAAGGATTCCCATGTGGGCTCTTTTGCGGTTATTGGCCTGTGTCTGCTGCTGCTGGCCCAATTTGTTCTGTTCGCGGAGGGCGATGGGGATTTCCGGTTTTTGATTTTCCTTCCGGCGGTCAGCCGCTGCTGCTCCTGCCTGGCGGTGACTGGCTTGCGGCCCATGTCCACCAGCCAGTATGCCGCCCAGAACAGGCCGAAATCCCATCTTGTGGCATTGGCGGTGATGCTGTGCATATTTGTCGCAGCGGACTTTCTGGTCTGCGGCAGATATGGCTTGACGCTGGTGGGTTGCCTGGTGGGATTTGGGATCGCCCTGAGGCATGGCTACCGCTCTCTGGACGGGATGAACGGCGATATTTCCGGTTACGCGCTGACCATCGGGGAATTGTGGGCAATTGCGGTATATGCACTGCTGTAAGGAGGCAGATTATGGTTTTGATTATCGGCGGAGCCTATCAGGGGAAGCTGGATTTTGCGAAAGAGGCCTTTTCCGTAGCGCAGGAGGATGTGTATTCCTGTTCCGGCCCGGAAATCGACTTTTCCAGGCGGTGTATTGACCGTATTGAGGAATTTGCCTATGCCTGTGTGCAGCGGGGAACCGAGCCGAAGGCGTATTTTGAGGCTCATAAGGAACAGTGGCGGGACAGCATCCTGATTTGCCAGGACATTTCCTGCGGCGTCGTCCCCATGGATACGGACCAGCGGGAGTGGCGGCAGGCTGTGGGGCGGCTTTGCCAGTATCTCGCGGGAGAGGCCGGACGTGTCAGCAGAATCTTCTGCGGATTGGAGCAGAGGCTGAAATGACAATTTATCTGATTCGCCACGGAAAAACCGAGGCCAACGAAAAGCGGCTGTATTGCGGCAGCACGGACCTGCCCCTGTCCGCCGCAGGGGCGGAGGAACTGCGGAGCCTGCACTATGCCATAGAAAACGTCCGCTTCCTGACCAGCGGCATGAAGCGGACGGAGCAGACCCTCCAAATCCTGTTTGGTCCGGTGGAGCATACCGTGGAGCCGGGACTTCGGGAAGTGGATTTCGGGATTTTCGAAATGCACAGCTACGATCAGCTGAAAAACAGCCCGGATTACCAAGCCTGGATTTCCGGGGACAATGAAGCAAACACACCGCCGGGCGGGGAAAGCGGCAATCAGATGCGCAGGCGTGTGCTTGCCGCCTTTTCGGCGGTTCAGCAGTTTCGGCAGGATACGGCCATTGTGACCCATGGCGGCGTCATTGCGGCGATCATGGCGGAGCTGTTCCCGGAGGAGAACAAGAACCGCTACCAATGGCAGCCGAAGAACGGATATGGATACGCCGTCAGCGGCAGCCGATATTGGGCAATTCCAGAGGAATAAAAAATGGACGCAAGCTGCTTTTTGCTTGCGTCCATTTATTGTCAATATTTTGCTTTAATCAGCGAAAAGCGGGGTGGAGAGGTAACGGTCGCCGGTGTCCGGCAGCAGGGCCACGATGGTTTTGCCCTTGTTTTCCGGCCGCTTGGCAAGCTGGAGGGCTGCCCAAACCGCCGCACCGGAGGAAATGCCCACCAGTACGCCCTCGGCTTTGCCGATCTTTTTGCCGGTTGCGAAGGCGTCCTCGTTTGTAACCGGGATGACTTCGTCATAGACTGCGGTATTCAGTACATCCGGCACAAATCCGGCACCGATGCCCTGAATCTTGTGAGAGCCGGGAGTACCTTTGCTCAGGACAGGGGACCCGGCAGGCTCCACCGCCACAATCCGCACATTGGGGTTCCGGCTCTTGAGATATTCGCCCACGCCGGTGACGGTGCCGCCGGTGCCGACACCTGCCACGAAGATATCCACCTTGCCGTCGGTGTCATCCCAGATCTCAGGGCCGGTGGTGGCTTTGTGAATGGCGGGATTGGCGGGGTTGACGAACTGGCCGGGAATGAAGCTGTTGGGAATCTCCTCTGCCAGCTCGTCGGCCTTGGCAATGGCGCCCTTCATGCCTTTGGCGCCATCCGTCAGCACCAGTTCCGCGCCATAGGCCTTCATCAGCTGGCGGCGTTCCACGCTCATGGTTTCCGGCATGACGATGATGATCCGGTAGCCCCGGGCGGCGGCAACGGAGGCCAAGCCGATGCCAGTGTTGCCGGAGGTAGGTTCGATGATCACGCTGCCAGGCTTCAGCTTACCGCTGGCCTCGGCGTCATCGATCATGGCTTTTGCAATGCGGTCCTTTACAGAGCCGGCGGGGTTGAAATATTCCAGCTTGGCCAGAAGCTTGACATCCAGGCCTTCGGACTGCTCAAGGTGTACCAGTTCCAGCAGGGGCGTTTTACCGATCAGCTGATCGGCGGATGTATAAATTTTACTCATAATCAAATCCTCCTGATTTTTTCATATGGTTGTGGAAAACGGGAAGGCGGCCACAACATCGAAAGTGCGACAGGTAATTTCTCATCTTAATTCCAACCTTTCCGATAGGAATATATGGATTATATATCCAAGTGCGGGATTTGTCAATAGCGAAATTCAAAAAAATTTAGGTTGATTCCCCACTAACCATGCTGTATAATAGGTTTATATGACAGGGAGGGTAAGAATATGCTGATTTCTACCAAGGGGCGCTATGCGCTGCGTGTTATGATCGACCTGGCGGAGCACCGCTCAGATGACTTTGTCGCGCTGAAGGAGGTTGCGGACCGGCAGGGAATTTCGGAAAAATACCTGGAAAGCATTATTAGAATGCTGGTCAAGGCGAAGGTCCTGGAAAGCCTGCGGGGAAAGGGCGGCGGATACCGTTTGAAAAAGTCTCCGGATGAATACACGGCGGGCAGCATTCTGCGGCTGACAGAGGACTCCCTTGCTCCGGTTTCCTGCCTGGAGGAGGATGCGGACCGGTGTCCGAGAATGACCCAGTGCCGCACGCGGGCGTTGTGGCAGGGGTTGGATAAGGTGATCAACGAGTATTTGGACAATGTAACGGTTGCCGATCTGATGGGGGATGATGTGGCAGGGGATGACTACGTCATCTGACAGCCCGCTGGCATGGCGCGCTGTGCCAGGATAAATCCTATAAAACTGCTTCTTTGCTTCTTGACATTTGGAAAAACATCCCCTATAATAACAAAAATAACAGTTAAATGCGGTGAAGGAAAGAGTATCCCGTTTCGATGCCTTACAGAGAGTCTTCCCATGCTGAAAGAAGGCAGGCAGGCGGCGGGGGAACATGGTTCCGGAGCAGCGCGTCTGAGCGGTTGTTAGGGCGCGACGGGTCCGCCCGTTATTGCGGAGGGTATTGACGGATACCCGGGAATAAGGTTCCTGCCTTTGGCAGGAATGAACAGAAGTGGTACCACGGGCTTTTCGCTCGTCTTCTATGGTTGGATAGAAGACGGGCGTTTATTTTTATTAAGGGAGAGGTACAACATGAAAACAAAGAAAACGGTCAACATCACCTTGGCGATTCTGGCGGGGCTGGTTCTGGGCATCCTGTTTGGACTGTTCATGCCCGGGCGGTATGATTTCCTGCTTCCCGCAGTGGAGCTGGTCAGCAGCCTTTATATGAACGCTCTGCGGATGATGATCTATCCGCTGGTGTTCTGCAGCCTGATTGTGGGCATTCAGGGCATCGGTTCTGTGGGTGCTACCGGCAAGATCGGCGGCCAGTCCGTGCTGTATTTCGCGGGAACGACTTTGTTTGCCAGCATCCTGGGTCTTTTCCTGCCCCAGCTGCTGGGACTGGGCAAGGGCGTTTCCATTCAGCTGGTGGAGTCCGACGTGGAGGCGGCGAAGTTTACCAGCCTGGTGGACACCGTCAAAAACCTGATTCCCTCCAATCCCGTGGCCTCTTTTGCCAGCGGCGATATGCTCCAGGTGCTGGTATTTGCCATCATCGTGGGAATTGCCTGCCTGACACTGGGAAAGAAGGCGGAGGCGGTGGTGAAGCTGTGTGAAGCCATGAATGAGGTCTGCATCAAGGTGGTTTCCTGGGTCATGTACTGCACCCCGGTGGGCGTCTTCTGCTCCATTGCCTCTGTCATGTATGCCAATGGCGTTGACACCATGATTGCCCTGGGTCAGGTCCTGATCGCCCAGTATGTGACGTATTTAATCTATATTGTGCTGGTTTACGGCGGCATTGTGAAATTCATCGGCAAATATCCGGCGGGCAAGTTCTTTAAGACGGTCATGCCGGCGGCGCTGAATGCCTTCGGAACCTGCTCCAGTTCCGCGACGATTCCCATCAGCAAGCGCTGTGCAGACGAGCTGGGAGTGCCCAATGAGATTTCTTCTCTGGCGCTTCCTCTGGGCGCGACCATCAACATGGATGCGGTGTCCATCATCATGTCTTTTATGATCGTGTTCTTCGCCAATGCCTGCGGCGTGGAGCTGAACCTGGGAATGATGATCGTGATTATGCTGTCCAACACCCTGCTGTCCATCGGTGCGCCCGGCGTCCCCGGCAGTGCCATTGCCTGCTTCGCCGCACTGTCCGCCATTGCGGGACTGCCTGCGGGGGTCATGGGTGTGTACATCAGTGTCAATACCCTGTGTGATATGGGAGCGACCTGCTGCAACGTGCTGGGAGACATTGCCTGCTCCGTTGCCATGAAGGAAACCGTCAAACTGAAGACACCTCAGAAGGCAAAGAAAAAGTAAACCCTTTGATTATCCGGAAGGTCCGGCAGGGCCTTCCGGTTTTCTGTGGTTTCCATATGTATATTCAACCTCTCGTTGAGTGAAATACAACCGGCGATTCAACCAGCGCGTTATTGAATCAACCGTTTATATGGGGTATTGTGAAGGCATCAGAAAAAAGGAGCGATCTCTATGCACAAAAAACTTTGGAACAAGGACTATATTCTGATGCTTCAGGGCAGCGCCGTCAGCGCCATTGGCGATATCCTCTACAGCGTTGCCATTGGCTACTGGGTGTATGAAAAAACCGGTTCCAGTACATTGATGGGGATTATGTCCTCCATCTCCATGTTCATGACCATGTTTGTCATGCCCTTCAGCGGTACAGTTATTGACAAATGTGACCGCAAGGGCATTATTGTGGGCATGGATGCCCTGCGGGGCGTCATCATGCTGGCTGTGGGCGGCCTGGCGTTCGCGGACAGGCTCAGCGTGCCCGTTGTGCTCACGGCGGCGTTTCTGGCCTCGGCCTGTGCCGTGTTCTTTAACCCGGCGGTATCCACCCTGATGATCGATATTATCCCCCATGACGACATGGTCCGGGGACAGTCGGTCAGCTCCGGTGTCAGTACCCTCCTGAACCTTGTGGGCAAAGCCCTCAGCGGTACCCTGGTGGCCTTCTTTGGCGTTCCGCTGATCATAGCCATCAACGGTGCTTCCTATTTGTTCTCCGCCTTTACGGAATTGTTTATCACCGTGCCTAAGACAAAACAGCAGGGGGAACAGGTCACGGTTAAGGGGGTTTTGAAGGATTTCGGAATTGCTGTCCGGGAGATCATGCACGACCGCTTTCTCAAGCTGTTTGTTCCCTGCGCGCTGATTTTGAATCTGCTTGGCGCGGGGCCGATGGCGCTGATGCTGCCTTTCGTGCTGGAAAAGGGATTCACCGTGGATATGTACGGGTATCTGATGTCCGTGGAAACGGCGGCGTCGCTGATCTGCGTGTGTCTGCTGGGAGTGATCAAGTTAAAACCCAGACACCGGTATTACGCTTTGAGCATCGGCTTTTTGTCCTCAGGCTTTTTTTATATCGCGGCGTATCTGGCTGAGAACTATGCCGCGTTGTGCACGCTGCTGTTTTTGGGAAACTTTGCCAATACCCTGGGGAACAGCATTTTCAACGCATCCCTGATGCTGGCGCTGCCGGAGGAGAACCGGGGCGGAATCCTCAGCTTTGTTATGGCGGCCTCTACCGGCGGAAGCGCCCTTTCGGCCGTACTCTTTGGAATCCTTTGTGATATATTCCCCGTGTACCTGGTTTTTACGGCGGGAAATGTTCTGACCATACTCCCGATGGTATACCTTTGCCTGCATAAGAATATGCGGGAATTCATTTTGAATAACTGATGGAAATCAAAAAACGCTGCCATCCCTGAATGCCGTCAGGGGGGCAGCGTTTCGTATGCTTTCCGCGGGTTTCTATATGAGGGCCTTCAATTGCTTTTTAGCGGTGAGAATACCGATTACCAAGCAGGTAAGCCCGGACAGCGCACACAAGGTTTGAATGAGTTCATTGTATCCCATGGTGATACCTCCTTTGATTGGTTAGCATATGCTAACTAATGATATTATAACCCAATGGATGGGACTTGTCAAGGGGAAAAAGGTTTACTTTTCAGGAAATTCGCGGTATGATAATCCCAAAGGAGGGATTTTCCATGACAGATCCAAAACAGGAATATGACAGGAAGCGGGCACAGGTGCTTCTGAAAAATCTCCGCAGCCGTCATTTTGAGGCATACTACTGCGAAGACCGGGATCAGGCTCTGACAAAAGCCCTGGAGCTGATCCCCAAGGGGGCCAGCATAGGCTGGGGTGGCGCGCTGTCCGCGCGGCAGATCGGTCTGCTTGATGCGCTGAATGGGGGACAGTACCAGGCCATTGACCGGGACAAGGCGGCAACCCCGGAAGAGCGGGAGAAGGCGATGAAGCGGTGCCTCCTGGCGGATGTTTTCGTCACCGGGGCCAATGCACTGAGCCTGGATGGGCAGATGGTGAACATTGACGGCAACGGCAACCGGGTCGCCGCCATCGTATACGGCCCTGAGTCGGTGGTGGTCATTGCCGGCATGAACAAGGTCACGGACACGCTGGAGGATGCCATCCGCCGTGCCAGGACGGTGGCGGCGCCTATGAACAAGCAGCGCTTTCCCGCGCAGACACCTTGTGAAGTGACGGGGACTTGTGCCGACTGCAAAAGCGATGGCTGCATTTGCAACCAAATCCTGATCACCCGCAACTGCAAGCCCGCAGGGCGCATCAAGTTCATTTTGGTAGGGGAAACGTTGGGCTTCTGATACTATTTCTTTCTAAAAATGTTTCATTTTTAGAAAGAAGGCACCGCCTGACGGCGTTGCCGTTTTCGTGATTTTGGAGATTAAAAATCACGAAAACCCGTCTCATAATGATCTTCCAATTAAAAAGTTCCATTTTGACGAATGAAACTTTTTAATGGAATATCAGTATGAGGAAATAGGGCCTGCCGCGTGTGGTGGCAGGCCCTTTGAATTATTTGTTGTAAACGACTTCCGTGGCGCCATCGGGACTGCCCGAAAAGAATTTGACCAGGTTGGTTACGGTAGTGGAGGCGATGTTATCCAGTGCCTCGGTGGTCAGGAAGGCCTGGTGAGAGGTGACGATGACATTCGGCATGGCGATCAGGCGCACCAGCTTGTCGTCCTGGACGATGTGGCCGGAAAAGTCTTCATAAAACAGGTCGCCTTCCTCCTCATAGACGTCCAGGCAGGCCGCGCCAACCTTCTTTTCCTTGATGCCGGTGATCAGATCTTCGGTATTGATCAGGCCGCCCCGGGAGGTGTTGATGATGGTGACGCCTTTTTTCATCCGGGCGATGGATTCCGCGTCGATCAGGTGGTTGGTATCCTCCGTCAGGGGGCAGTGAAGGGAGATAATGTCGGATTTTTCAAACAGTTCGGAAAGTGCAACATAGTGCAGTCCGGAGTCTGCGGCAGGGAATTTGTCATAGGCCAGGATGTTCATGCCAAAGCCCCTGCAGATGTCGGCAAAAACCCGGCCGATTTTGCCGGTGCCGATGATGCCCACGGTCTTACCGTAGAGGTCGAAGCCCGCCAGTCCCTGAAGGCTGAAATTGAACTCCCTGGTGCGGATATAGGCCTTATGGGTGCGGCGGTTGATGGTCAGCAGCAGAGCCATGGCGTGCTCCGCCACGGCGTGGGGAGAGTAGGCGGGAACCCGGAATACCCGCAGCTTGTCCCGGCAGGCCCGGATATCCACGTTGTTAAAGCCCGCGCAGCGCAGCACGATGACCTTGATCCCCAATTGATACAGTTTGTCCACAACGGCGGCGTTGACGGTGTCGTTGACGAATACGCAAACGGCGTCAAAGCCGGCGGCCAGGGAGACGGTATCTTCATTCAGATTCGGTTCGAAATACTTGACTTCAATTCCCGCAGGGACAGCATAGCGGTCAAAGCCGGGGATGTCATAGGGTTTTGTATCAAAGAATGCAAGTTTCATTCTATATTCCTCCTTTTTGTATCGATAAAATTATATCGGAATATTCTGGATTTGTCAATAGCAATTGATAATATTATGTCCCGGAAATGAAAAATAATCTTGCGGAAAAGGGGGGAGATGTGGTATAGTGAACAAAACAACCGGGGAGGATCCGTTATGCTGCAAAAACTGCGCGCTTTGATAGAAAAATACTGGGACGTGGTTACCTATTTGTTTTTTGGTGTTCTGACCACCGTGGTCAATTATCTGGTTTACCTTCCGGTTTATAATTTGCTGGGGATATCCGCCGCAGTCAGCAATGCCATCGCCTGGGTGGCCGCCGTGGCCTTTGCCTTTCTTACCAACAAGCCCTTTGTGTTCAAAAGCCATGACTGGTCGGCAAGGACCGTTCTTCCGGAATTGGCGAAATTTGTCAGCTGCCGGGTGGCCTCCGGCGCCATGGAGACGGTGATTCTGCTGGTTACCGTGGATATTCTGAACTGGAACGGGAATATCTGGAAGCTGATTACCAGCGTGCTGGTGGTGGTTCTGAACTACGTTGCCAGCAAGCTGCTGGTGTTCAAAAAATAACCATACAATGGAAAACTCCCCTTCGGCAATGCCGAAGGGGAGAATATTATTTTACCGTTTTATTGATAATCTACCACATTGACCCAGGAGAGGAGGAAGTCCCGCTCGCTCTCATTGCTCTTGACCAGCTGTGAGGCGGCCACGATGGGCATCCATTTCTGCACATACTGCATGGCGGTGTCGCTTTTCCGGCAGAACAGCTCCAGATACTTTTTGGCGCCCTCCGTGTCTCCTTCCAGGCAGAACAGCAAATAGGTTCTGGCAGCGTCGGCCGAGGCGTTGCCCTGGGTGGCATGGGACCAGTCCAGGATGTACGGGGTTCCGTCGGAAGTGATGATGATATTGGAGGGGTTAAAGTCCCCGTGGCAGGTCTTGCTGTGCTTGGGCATGCTTTCCAGCCGGATGTGCAGATCGTAGCGGGTGGTGGCGTCCAGGCCGGAGGCGCTGATCTTGCCGTTCATTTTGTCCTTCAGCTTATTCAGCATGGGGCATGCAGCGGCGTGCATCTTCAGCTGCAGGTCCACAAGATAGGCAAGGTATTCTTCTTTTCTATCTGGGTTTTCTTCCATCAGCTGCGCCAGGGTCTTGCCCTCAATAAATTCCGACACAATGGCCCATTTTCCGTCCACCACGGTTACCCCCAGAAGCTTGGGAATATTCAGCCCTGTCTGCTCGATCCGGGCCTGGTTCAGCGCTTCGTTCAGAATGTCGGCCTTGGAGAAGGCTTCATCAAAGGCTTTGATGCACTTGTTCCCATCGCGGTAAATGATCTTGTGGGGCCGGGTAGCAATGACGTTTTCCATGTTCATAGGTGATTCCTCCTTAAACGTTCTGGTTGGTTCCGTAGTAAGCGCTCAGATACATCTGCTTGATTTCGCGCATGAGAGGATACCGGGGATTGGCGCCGGTGCACTGGTCGTCGAAAGCCTGCTCCACCATGTCGTCCAGCCGGGAGAGGAAGTCGGTTTCGTCAATGCCGTAATCCCGGATGGTTTTCTTGATGCCGACCCGCTCTTTCAGTTCGTCAATAGCCTGGATCAGGCTTTCCAGCTTCTCTTCATCGGTGCTGCCACCCAGCTTCAGGTAGTCGGCGACCTCGGCATAGCGGGCCAGGGTGTGGGGATGGTCATACTGGGAGAAGGTACCCATCTTGGTGGGAACCTCCGCGGCGTTGAAGCGCAGGACCTCGTCGATCATCAGCGCGTTGGCAACACCGTGGGGCAGGTGGTGGAAGGCTCCCAGCTTATGGGCCATGGAGTGGCATACCCCCAGGAAAGCGTTGGCGAAGGCCATACCGGCCATGCAGGCGGCGTGGGCCATGTTTTCACGGGCCCTGGGATCCTTTGCGCCGTTTTCATAGGCGGAGGGCAGGTTGGCAAAGATCAGCTTCAGGCTCCTAAGGGCCAGGCCGTCGGTGTAGTCGGTAGCCATAACGGAGGCATAGGCTTCCAGCGCATGGGTAACGGCATCGATGCCCGAGGCGGCAGTCAGCCCCTTGGGGGCGTTCAGCATCATGTCGGCGTCTACGATGGCCATTTTGGGCAGCAGCTCATAGTCGGCCAGAGGATACTTGACACCGGTCTGCTCGTCGGTGATAACGGCAAAGGGCGTCACCTCGGAGCCGGTGCCGGCGGAGGTGGGGATTGCCACGAAATAGGCCTTTTCGCCCATTTTGGGGAAGGTATAGACCCGCTTGCGGATGTCCGCAAACCGCATGGCCATGTCCAGGAAATCCGCATCGGGATGCTCGTACAGCACCCACATGATCTTGCCGGCGTCCATGGCGGAGCCGCCGCCGATGGCGAGGATCAGGTCGGGCTGAAAGGCCGCCATCTGTGCCGCACCTTCCCGGGCACAGGCAAGGGTGGGATCGGGGGCCACGTTATAGAAGGTGGTGTGGGTGATGCCCATGGAATCCAGCTTTTCCTCAATGGGCTTGGTGTAGCCGTTCTGGTAGAGGAATGCGTCGGTTACGATGAATGCCTTCTGATGCGCCTTCAGCTCGGAAAGCGCAACGGGCAGGCAGCCTTTCTTAAAATAGACCTTTTCAGGCGCGCGGAACCAGAGCATGTTTTCTCTCCTCTCAGCCACGGTTTTGATGTTCAGCAGGTGCTTGATGCCCACGTTTTCGGAAACGGAGTTGCCGCCCCAGGAGCCGCAGCCCAAAGTCAGGGAGGGGGCCAGCTTAAAATTGTACAGGTCGCCGATGCCACCCTGGGCGGAGGGGGTGTTGACCAGAATGCGGCAGGCTTTCATCCGGGCGGAGAAGGCATTCAGCTTTTCCTTGGCGCCGACGGTATCCAGATAGACGGAAGCGGTGTGGCCGTAGCCGCCGTCCTTGACCAGGGTGTCCGCCTTGTCCATGGCATCTTCAAAGTCAGCGGCCCGGTACATGGCCAGAACGGGGGACAGCTTCTCGTGGGAAAAGGCCTCGGAAAGGTCGGTGGAGGTCACCTCGCCAATCAAAATCTTGGTGCTTTGGGGAACTTCGACGCCCGCCAGCGCCGCAATGGTGTGGGCGGATTGCCCTACGATTTTGGCGTTCAGCGCGCCGTTGATGATAATGGTGTCCCGGACCTTCTGAATTTCATCGTCCTTCAAAACATGGCAGCCACGGTTGATAAATTCTGCCTTGACGGCGTCATAGATGCTGTCCAGCACCACAACGCTCTGCTCGGAAGCGCAGATCATGCCGTTGTCGAAGGTCTTGGAATGGATGATGGAGGAGACGGCAAGCAGAATGTCGGCGCTGTCGTCGATAACGGCGGGCGTATTGCCGGGACCTACGCCCAGGGCGGGCTTGCCGGAGGAATAGGCGGCCTTCACCATGCCGGGGCCGCCGGTGGCGAGGATCAGGTCGGCGTCCCGCATGACCTGGTTGGTCAGCTCCAGGGATGGCTGGTCGATCCAGGCAATGATATCCTCAGGAGCGCCGGCAGCCACAGCGGCTTCCAATACCACCTTTGCGGCGGCAATGGTGCAGTTCTTTGCCCGGGGGTGGGGGCTGATGATGATGGCGTTGCGGGTCTTCAGACAAATCAGTGTCTTAAAGATCGCGGTAGAAGTGGGATTGGTGGTGGGAATCACGGCGGCAATGACACCGATTGGCTCGGCAATGCGCCGGATACCGTAGGCGGTATCCTCTTCGATGACGCCGCAGGTTTTGGCATCCTTATAGGCGTTGTAAATATATTCGGCGGCATAGTGGTTTTTGATCACCTTGTCCTCGACGACGCCCATGCCGGTTTCGGCGACGGCCTGCTTGGCGAGGGGAATCCGCATTTTATTGGCGGCGGTAGCGGCGGCCAGGAAAATCTTGTCGACCTGCTCCTGAGAGTAGGCTGCGAATTTTTCCTGGGCATGCCGGCAGCGTTCCAGGGCGCTTGCCAGTTCCTGCGTGTTCGTCACGGGCGCGTAATTTGTTTCCATGAAAATCGACCTTTCTGATAATGGATTTAATCAGTAAAAAGATACCGATAAATTACTACTGATATAATAGCGCTTTGTTTGGGAAATGTCAATACCAAATATTTGAAATGTGATATTACAGAAAAGATATGCCGGAGGAGCGCTGGGAAATCCCAGGGCCTTTTCTGAACACAAGGCCCTTGACAGAAGGAAAAATTTGCAATACTATAAGACATAGCGATATGGTGGACAAAAGCGGGGAACCACAATGGCAGCATATGCGGCAGAATTTTGTTGTGGAAGTAAGGCGGATAGCCTTTCTTTCTTTGCTTGCTAGTTAGCTGCGGCTAATCGCTGGGCCTGTCTATGGAGCAATGAACATGGCTCGGGGGATGCCATGGAAAAGGTAACGTCCCGGGCATTGCGGCAGGGATTTGCCCGTAACACCATGAGATTTTATACTGATATTCCATTAAAAAGTATTAGGAGAAAGAACTATGAGCAGACACGAAAGCGTATCCGGGAATGAAATTTGGATGGAGGTGCTGAAAATATGGTAAAACATGAGAATCAGGAGCGAATCCTGGCGCAGATGGATAACAGGCGAAAGATGCTGGCGGCCCTTCTGTGCGGGATCCTGGGGTGCGTTTGCTTTGGGGCAGGGGACTGGCTGATGATTTACGGCGACACCACCTATGGGGGGACGCTGTCCTGGCTGACGGAGGGGGGTTCGCGGATTCCGGCCTGGAGAAATACGCTTGCCATGGCCCTTGCGTTTCCGGGGATCCTTTTCTATGGAATTGCCTTGTTTGCCGCGGCACAGTTTCTGAGGAAGGAGAAGAAGCGGAAGATCTACCGCTGCCTGACAATATTCAGCCTGACGCCCTGGCTGTGTCTGCACTTGTTCTATATCATGATTCTGTATCTTTTTGCCTGGCTCAGCGGCAACGGCTATCAGCCCGCGGCCCTTCCGGCGTCGGAGGCGCTGTTCCGTCACCTAGCCTGGGTGGTCCCGGTCAGTGAGCTGATTATGCTGCCGCCCTATGTCTACTGGTTCTTCCTGCTGGCCGGGGGAAAAAGCGTATTTCCCAGAGCCATGGCCTTCTCCAACCCGCTGGTCTATTATGGCGTGCTGAAGCTGCTTACCGCCCTGATGCCGGAGGGTGCCTTCCGCCTGGCGTTTACCAATGGGCTGATGAGTGAGAGCATGGCCCTATGGTTTGGCAGCCTGATTTTGTGGAATGCGTTGAAAAACAGGGAAAAACGGAATGGAGGGGCCTAACGATTCAATCAAGAAACCGTATTATCATGCGCTTTTCATAGATTCCCGATTCGCATCCGAAGGGCGGATAACCCTTAACAGGAAATTCACAAAATGTTTCGACACTTGGCTTGTTTTGTGGTATGATATATGAAATAGGACGTTTTCGGGGTGAGAAAATGGCATTCGTGGAATTTCAAAACGTGGGAAAAACCTACCGCATGGGAGAGGTGGAAATCAACGCCCTTCACGATGCTTCTTTCGAAGTGGAAAAAGGGGAGCTGGTGGTCATTGTTGGTCCCTCCGGGGCGGGAAAAACCACACTGCTGAACATTCTCGGCGGAATGGACACCCTTTCCTCAGGAAAGGTGCTGCTGGATGGCAGGGAAATTTCCGCCATGAACAAAAAGCAGCTGACGGAATACCGCCGCCATGATGTGGGCTTTGTATTCCAGTTTTACAACCTGATCGGCAACCTGACCGCGCTGGAAAATGTGGAGCTTGCCAATCAGATATGCAAAGAGCCGCTGGATGCCCGGGAGATTCTGAAGGAAGTGGGACTGGAGGACCGGATGAAAAATTTCCCCAGCCAGCTTTCCGGCGGGGAGCAGCAGCGGGTGGCCATTGCCCGGGCCTTGGCGAAGAATCCGAAGCTTCTTTTGTGCGACGAGCCTACCGGTGCCCTGGATTACCAGACTGGCAAGGCGATTTTGCAGCTTTTGCAGGATACAGGGCGTAAAACCGGAATGACCGTCATCATTATCACCCACAACGGCGCCCTGACCTCCATGGCGGACCGGGTGATCCGGGTGAAGAACGGCACGGTTGCCTCAGTGGTGCTGAATGAACATCCACAGGACATTGCGGAGATCGAATGGTAATGAAACGAAACGCCATGCGCAAGAATCTGCGCCAATCGATTTTCCGGTCCTTTGGACGCTATATTGCCATTGTAGCCATTATCGCCCTGGGAGCGGGACTGTTTACCGGACTGCTGCTGACAAAGGCGGATATGGTGGCCACGGGACAGGTGTTTACCGACCAGCAGAATATGTTTGACCTGCGGCTGGTGTGCAGCTATGGCTGGACACAGGAATATGTGGAAACCTTTGCCCGGATGGAGGGGGTCCAGGATGCGGAGGGCCTGATCTATCTGGATCTGATTGCCCGGACCGGGGAGAATGCGGACGACGCTGTATACCGGTTTTACTCCCTTCCGGAAACCGTGAACCAGGTGGCGCTGCGGGGAGGACGGATGCCCCAGGCGGCGGATGAATGCCTGGCGGACGGCCTGCACGGAGGTGAAAATGTCCTGGGGAAAACCGTTGTCATCTCTGAAAATAATGACCAGGATTCTCTGGATGCGGTGCGTTATAAGCGCTTTACCATTGTGGGCTATGTGGCGTCTCCGCTCTACATGGATATGAACCGGGGCACCACGACTGTCGGCAGCGGCAGCCTGACAAATTACTATTACATACCAGCGCAGGCCTTTGATGTGGACTACTATACGGAGATCCACATCACCATCCCCGGCGATTACGAAATCTATACGGAGGAATACAATGACGCGCTGGATGCCGCGGCGGATGCCATCAAACCGGAAGCGGAACGGCTCTCCCAGGCCAGGTACCAGGACATCAGGGACGAAGCCGAAGAAGCGTATCAGGACGGGTATCAGGAATATCTGGACGGTGTAAAGGAATTTGAGGAGGGCAAAGCGGAAGCGGAGCAGGAGCTGGCGGACGCCTACCAGGAACTGCTGGATGGCGAGCAGGAGCTGAAGGACAACCGAAAAAAACTGGTGGATGGGGGGAACCAGATCCAGGAGGGCCGGGAGGCGCTGGAAGAAGCATCCGAACAGCTGGAACAGTCCAAACAGGAGCTTGCGGCGGCCAAAGCGGCGGCGCAGGCCCAGTTCGACGGTGCGGAGCAGGAATTGGACGCCCAATATGCCCAGCTAAAGCCGGCCTATGACCTGGCTGCGGCGGCCGTGGAGCAGGCCCAAGCCTATGTGGCTCAGCTGGGTGAGGCCATTCAGGCGGATCAGACAGCCGCCAATATCGCGGCGCTGGAGGCGGATATTTCCGCGAAGGAAGCGGAACTGGCACAGGCATACGCAGAATTGGAAGGGGAAACATCCGAAGACGCACAAAATGCGCTCCAGCAGAAAATTGACGGCCTGGAGTCTGAGATTCGGTCGCTTTCCGCTGAGCTTTTGATAGAAAACACGAAATACGCGCCTTATGCCGCCGCACTGGCGGAACTGAATGCCATAAAGGAGCAGTGTCAGCCTGCCATTGACGGGATGAATGCGGTTCAGGCCGGTTATCAGGAACTGGAAGCCCAGAAGTCCGCGGCGCAGGCGCAGTTCGCCGAAGCTGAGACACAGATTGCCGAAGGGGAAGCCCAGATTGCCCAGGGCCGGAAGGAGCTGGACGACGCTTACGACCAGCTGATGGTCAGCTGGGGCCTTTTCCATAAAGGGGAGCAGGAGCTGGCAGACGGCTGGGAGGAATACGAAAAGGGCAAGCTGGAAGCAGAGCAGGAAATCGCTGACGCGGAGGCGGAACTGGAGGATGCCAGGCAGGAGCTGGCCGAGGCCCGGGCGGACATCGACGCCATGGAGGAGCCGGACCTGTATATCCTGGACAGAACCAGCAATGTAGGCTATTACAATGTGGACAACAACTCAGACATTGTGGCGGGAGTATCCCGGGTGTTCCCGGTTTTTTTCCTGCTGGTGGCATCACTGGTGTGCATTACCACCATGACCCGGATGATCGATGAGGAGCGTACCCAGATCGGTACGCTGAAGGCCCTGGGCTATAGCAACGCCGCCATCATCGGCAAGTATCTGGTTTATTCCGGCAGCGGAGCGCTGCTGGGCTGCGGGGTTGGCATCTGGGTGGGCAGTGTGGTTTTTCCGCAGATTATCTGGAATGCCTACTGTATCATGCTGTATATCCAGCCGAAAATTGTGCTGACCGTGGATTGGCCGCTGTGCATTGCGGTGGTGCTGGTTTATACTGCCGTACTGCTGTTTGTCACCTGGTACTGTTGCCGCAAAGCACTGCAGGAGGAACCGGCGGAGCTGATCCGTCCCAAAGCCCCGGAGGCGGGGAAGAAGGTGCTACTGGAATATCTGCCCTTCTGGAATAAGATTAGCTTCCTGAACAAGGTGACCATCCGCAACATATTCCGCTACCGCCAGCGGCTGGCCATGATGCTGGTGGGCATCGGCGGCTGCACTGCGTTGCTGCTGACGGGCTTTGGCCTGCGGGATTCCATTGTGAATGTAGCGGATTACCAGTTTGAGGAGGTTACGCTTTATGATATGGAGGTCTACTTCCGCAACGGTGTCACGCGGGAGGGCAGGGCGGCGTTCCAAAACAGGATAGAGGACATGGTGCAGGACATCATGTTCTGCCACCAGAGCAGTGTGGAACTGGATTATGGCAATCAGGTAAAGGAAATCTATATGATTGCCGCCGATGATCAACTGACGGAATTTATGGACCTGCATTCCGGCAGTGAATCCGTTCCCATGCCGGGCAGAAATGAGGTCGTGCTTTCCGTCGGCGTGGCGGAGGCCATGGGGATCCGTGTGGGGGATACCGTTGTTTTGCGGAATGGGGATTTGCAGCAGCTGGAGCTGACGGTTTGCGGCATCTTTGATAATCATGTCTACAACTATTCCATTGTCGCCCCTGAAACCCTGGAGGCCCAGTGGGGGCAACTGCCCGAGCAGCAAATGGCCTATGTGAAGGTCAGGGAAGGGCAGGATGTCCACAGCCTTGGCGCGGTGATTTCCGACATGAACAATGTGATGAACGTTTCCATCAGCGCCGATCTGGCGGATATGGTGAGAAATATGATGGATGCGCTGGATCTGGTCGTACTTCTCATCGTATTCTGTGCAGGGCTTCTGGCGGTCACTGTGCTGTATAACCTGACCAATATCAACATCAACGAGCGCATCCGGGAGATTGCCACCATTAAGGTTCTGGGCTTCAACGCTTCGGAAACCGCCGCCTATGTGTTTAAGGAGAACATGACGCTGACGGTAGCAGGCTCCTTGATCGGGCTGCTGCTGGGCAAGCTGCTGCTGTCCTTCGTCATGAGCCAGATCAAGATCGACATGGTGTGGTTCAAGGCCGCGGCGGAGCCGGTGTCCTATATTTGGTCTGTAGCGCTGACGCTGGTGTCCGCTCTTGTGGTTGACTTTATCTTCTTCTTTAAGCTGGAAAAAATCAACATGGCGGAAGCGCTGAAATCTGTGGAATAAATAAGAAACCGGCTACCAGATGCAGCCGGTTTCTTGTTTATTTTGGGGATAGGTCAGGAAATGCGGTGGCCCAGCAATTCGACAAGATAGCGGATTGCCTCCCGGTAGCCCTCCAAACCATGGCCTTTGATGGTTTTGTAGCAGGCAAGGCCGGCATAGGAAACCTGACGGAAGGATTCCCGGGAATCTACGTCGGAGATATGCACCTCCACCGCCGGGATGGAGACGGCTTTCAGCGCGTCGAGAATGGCTACGGAGGTGTGGGTGTAAGCGGCGGGGTTGATGACGATTCCGTCCACCTTCCCGTAGGCCCACTGAATTTTATCTACAATAGCTCCTTCATGGTTGGATTGGAACTGCTCGATCCCGATGCCCTCCGCCTGGGCTGTTTCTTCCAGCAGTTTCAGGAGATCCGCAAAGGTGTTTTTGCCGTAAATGCCCGGTTCCCGGATGCCCAGCATGTTCAGGTTGGGGCCGTTGATGACGAGAATTTTCATGGGTTACCCTCCAAAAGTGCCAAAATCGCTTTGACGGTGTCCTCCGCCGGGCCGTTATTATCAACGGAAAAATCCGCAAAAGCGCCGTACATCGGCTTCCGCCGGGCGTACAGGTCACGGAGCGGATTGCTTTGGGACAGGGGGCGGCCCTCCGTGGGGAGCAGGTCAATATCCCGCTGCAGCCAGAAGATGCTTCCGTTTTGATGGAGCAGGGGATAGTTGCGCTCCTGGGTGACGGCGCCGCCGCCGGTGGCAATGACCAAACCGGACTGCTTGCCAAGTTCGGCCAATGCCTTGGTTTCCCAATCCCGGAAAACCGCTTCTCCGTCTCCGGCGAAAATTTCGGGAATGGATTTGCCTGCGGAGTGCACAATGGCTTCGTCCGCGTCCGCAAGCTTCCGCCCGAGGGCCTTTGCCAGCATGGCGCCGATGGTGCTTTTCCCGCAGCCCGGCATGCCGGTAAGGACGATGTTCTGCATCTGGACGGAGAGTTTGTGGTGAATGGCTTCGATCACGGAATCATCGATGGCTGCACCTGTGAAATACTCAGCCGATTCTTTGGCCTGGGCCACCAGCATCCACAGGCCGTTCTCATGGGGCAGCCCCAGTTTTTCCGCGTCCAGAAGCAGCTGGGTCTTGGCTGGATTGTAAATCACATCCAAAACGCCCTCCAAATGGGGAAAATCCTTCAAATCCACAGGGGAAACGCCGGTGTTGGGGAACATGCCCACGGGGGTGGTATTGACGATGACGGCGGCATCGGCATGGCGGGACAGGTTATGGTAGTTATTCTCGCCGGAACGGGAGATGATAACGACCTGCGCCCCCAGATCACACAACGCTTTCACGGCGGTATTGGAGGTACCGCCGCTGCCCAAGACCAGCACCTTTTTGTTTTCCACACGGATGCCGCTGCGCTTTACCAGGGAGGTAAAGCCGAAGTAATCCGTATTGTGGCCGAAAAGGGTGCCGTCCTTTCTGCGGACGATGGTATTGACGGAGCCCATTTTTTTCGCGGTGGGGGACAACTCGTCCAGGTAGGGAATGACGTCCTTTTTGTAGGGAATGGTCACATTGATGCCGGTAAAATCCCCGTTTCGGACAAAATCCCCTACTTCCTCCGGTTCTTTTTCAAAGAGTACATAGGAATAGTCTCCCAGGTATCCGTGAATCTGAGGGGAGTAGCTGTGGCCCAGCTTTCTTCCCAGCAATCCGCAGTTCATCAAACCACCTCAGTATAGCTGCCCAGGTATTTGAATTCCTCACACAGCTCATCCAATTCGCACATCAGCTGGATAAACTCCTCGGAGTAAATGGAGGTTTCCAGATCGAAATAGAACATGAATTCAAATTCCCGGTCGGGGATGGGGCGGGATTCCAGCTTGGTGACATTGATGCCCAGAATGTAAAGCCGGGCCAGCACCTTGTACAGGGCGCCTGGCTTGTGATTCAGGATCATCATGATGCTGGTCTTGTCGGAGCCGGGGTAAATTTCCAGATTTTTGCTGATGCAGATGAACCGGGTGCGGTTGTTTCCCTTGTCCTGAACGGAGGATGCCAGGCACTCCAGGTTGTACAGCTCCGTGCAGGCCCGGCTGCTCAGGGCGGCCACGTCCTTGCGCCCGGAAGAGGCAACCATTTCTGCCGCAATGGCGGTGTTGCCGACGGGGATCACATTGACGCCGGGAAGGTTCTGTAGAAAATCTCCACACTGGCTGATGGCCTGCTCATGGGAGTAAACTTCCTTGATGTCTGAGAGCTTTGTGCCGGGATTCACCAGCAGATTGTGGTCGACCTTCAGCCGGAAGGTGCGGACAATGGAGAAATTGTGCTGGATCATCAGGTCATAGACCTTCTTCACAGAGCCGGCGGTGGAGTTTTCAATGGGCAAAATGCCATACTGACACATGCCCTGGTCGATGGCGTTGAACACGGCCTCAAAGTTCTTAAAGTACATGATGAAGGGATTCTTGAAAATCTTTTCACAGGCGATCTGGGAGTAAGCGCCCTCCACGCCCTGGCAGGCAACCATGGGGGCCTGGGGGAACAGCTTGGGGGTATTTTCAATGGCCTGGGTGATTTCCCGGTACAGGGGGCTGACGAAGCCCCGGCATTTGCTCTGGTAGCTGCTGCTCAGCTCAAAGAGCATGGAGTACAGCACCCGGGTGTAATTTGCCATTTCCGGGCCTGCCTTTTCCGCCACGTCCTGCAGCTTGGCCCGCTCCCGGCCGGGGTGAAAAATGGGAAGGTTGTTTTCCCGCTTGAAGTCCGCGATTTTGGCGGCCACATCCATCCGCTCCCCGAAGAGGCGTACCAGCTCGTCGTCGATTTTGTCTATTTCCAGACGAAGTTCATTCAGATCCATGTTATTTCCTCCTATTTGTCTGGGTATTGCCCAGTATCATGTCGTAGATCGCGATGGCCGCCGCCGCCTCAACGACGGGCACGGCTCTGGGGACGATGCAGGGGTCGTGACGGCCCTTTACCACCAGCGCCTGCACCTCCGCCTTGCTCAGGGAAACGCTTTGCTGTGGCTTGGAAATGGAGGGGGTGGGCTTGATGGCAACCCGAAAAACCAAAGGCATGCCGTTGGTAATGCCGCCCAGGATGCCGCCGCTGTTGTTGGTCGTGGTTTGAAAGCCATGTTCGGTTACGGTATAGCGGTCGTTGCACTGGCTGCCCCGCATACAGGCGGAGGAAAAGCCCGCGCCGAATTCCAGCCCCTTGACCGCCGGGATGCCGTAGATGATCTGGGCAATGCGGCTTTCCACGCCGCCGAACATTGGCTCGCCGATCCCGGCGGGCAGGCCCGTAACGGCGCACTCGATCCGTCCGCCGGCACTGTCGCCCTCTTTGCGGGCAGCTTCGATGGCCTGGCGCATACACTGGCCCGCATTTTGGTTTATGACAGGGAAATCCCCGCCGAAATCAGGAATTTGGGGATTTATGGGGTCCAAAGGGTCATCGGATACACTGCTTCCGGCAATGGAGAGAATTCGGGCGCCGATTTGGATGCCCATTTCCGCCAGCCATTGCTTGCACAGGCCGCCGGCGATACATAGGGGAGCGGTAAGACGTCCGGAGAAATGTCCGCCGCCTGCCGCGTCCTGGAAGCCGCCGTATTTGATCTGGGCGGTATAGTCCGCGTGACCGGGCCGGGGGCAGTCCTTCAGGTTGGCATAATCCCCGGAGCGGGTGTTTTTGTTGTGGATCACGGCGGCAATGGGCGCGCCGCAGGTATAGCCGTCCAGGATTCCGGCCAGAAATTCCGGGCGGTCCTCCTCCCGCCGGGGAGTGGACCAGCCGTTTTGCCCCGGCGCCCGGCGGTTCAGGAAAGCCTGCAAACCGTCAAGGTCCACCGGAAGCCCGGCAGGGATTCCGTCCAGTGTCATGCCGATTGCCGGCCCGTGGGACTGGCCGAAAATGGATAACTTCAAATTTTCACCGTAGGTGCTGCTCATAGGTTCCTCCTAACCGGGCGTATTCCTCAAAGAAATGGGGATAGGATTTTTTTACGCATTCCGCTCCCAGGATGGTAACGGGTTCTTTGCAGACGGTGGCGGCGATGGCGGCGGACATGGCGATCCGGTGGTCATTGGCACTGTCCACGGTGCCGCCGGACAGGCCTGTGCCATAGACGGTCAGGGTGTTTTCATCTGCCTGCGCTTTTCCGCCCAGATTTTCCAGCATGGCGATCACGGCGGCGACCCGGTCGGATTCCTTTAAGCGAAGCCGCCGGATGTCCGTAAATTCCGCGCCCTGGCTGCAGGCGGCGGTTACGGCCAGAATGGGAACAAGATCGGGAATATCGGCGGCGGAAACGGTAATTTTCTCCTCCAGCGCCGGGAGCAGGGTGCCGACTGCCCGGTCGCCCTGGGGGGAATCCGGGGAGAGGTTTTCCACCGACACATGGTTTCCCAACGCCTCCGCCGCCAGGAAAAAGGCGGCATTGCTCCAATCGCCCTCCACAGTCACGGTTCCGGGAGAGAGAAAAGGACTTCCGCCCTGTACGGCAAAATCATGGGTATCCACGCCGAAAAGCGCCATTGCCCGCTGGGTCATGGTGATATAGGGACGGGATTCGACTTTTCCGGTGAGGCGGATGCGGCTTTCACCGGGGATCAGCGCCGCTGCGAAAAGCAGTCCCGTGATGAACTGGCTGGAAACGCCGCCGTCAATGGTATAGTCTCCTGCCCGCAGCCGCCCCTGGCAGCGGATGCTGGTTTGGGTAGGGCGGGAAAGCCTGCAGCCCATCCGCTCCATTTCCTCCCAGAGGGGGGACAGGGGACGCTCCGGGAGCCGGCCTTCCATTTGAAAGACGGTATCCACCCCCAAAGCACCCGCAACCGGGAGCAGGAAGCGCAGGGTAGAGCCGCTGTCCCGGCAGTTTAAGATGGCTTCCCGGGGAAGGCGGCGGACAGGGGAAACTGCATAACCCGATTGGGTTTTGACGATGTCCGCGCCCAAGGCCTCAAGGCATTCGGCAGTGGCTTCAATGTCCCGGTTGGTTTCCGGGCAGAGAAGGGTGGTCGGCTTATCCGCAAAGGCGGCGCAGATCAGCAGCCGGTGGGCCTGGGATTTGGAGGGAATCGCCCGGACGGTTCCGGACAGTGTTCTGGGGAAAATGGTAATATCCATATCAAAGACCTGCCTGAATCCAGGATTTCAGAGCGTCCACAGGGGTGGGGACAATGGCGCAGTCGCCGATGGCCCTGGGGACGATCAGCTTTACCGTTCCGCCGGAGCGTTTCTTGTCGGAAAGCGTGTAGGTGAAAAGGTCATCCGCGCTGAATTCCGTCTTGGTGGGCAGCCCGAACTGGGCCAATACCCGCAGCAGCCGCCCGCAGACAGCTGCGCTGCACAGGCCGTTTTTCACGGCGGCCCGGGTGATGATGGCCATGCCGGTGGCAACGGCTTTGCCGTGGGAAATTTCAAAACGGCTCTTTGCTTCTACACCGTGGCCGATGGTATGGCCCAGGTTCAGCTTCATCCGGGCGCCGGTATCGAACTCGTCTTCCATGACCACATCCCGCTTCAGCTCCACGCAGCGGGTGATAACGGCTTCCCGGTCAAAGTCAAGCCCCTTTTCCTCCAAATGGAAAAAAAGCTGGGGATCGTACAAAACGCCGTATTTGATGACCTCGGCACATCCGTCCCGAAACGTATCTGTGGGGAGGGAATTCAGCGTATCGGTGTCGCACAGCACCAGGCTGGGCTGGTAAAAGGCCCCGGCCAGGTTTTTTCCGGCGGGAAGGTCGATTGCCGTTTTTCCGCCTACGGAGGAGTCCACTGCGGCAAGCAGGGTCGTGGGCACCTGAATGAAGCGGATGCCCCGCAGGAAGCTGGCGGCGGCAAAGCCCGCCAGGTCTCCCACCACGCCGCCTCCCAGGGCCACGATCAGATCGGAGCGGGTCAGTTTATTTTCTGCCAGGAAGTTCAGCAGCTGCAAAAAGGTTTTCCCGTTTTTGCTCTCTTCTCCGGAGGGAAAGACAAAGGAAACCACTTCAAATCCGGCGTTTTCCAAATTTTTTACGGCAGGGCCGCCATAAATCGGGTAGACGGTGGATTCGCTGACGATGCACACCTTCCTGGCCTGGCCCAGCAGCTGGGCCTGCGCACCCAGGGTGTTCAGCACCCCGCAGCCGATGTGGATGTCATAGGTTTTCGAAGCGCTGACAGTGACGGTATTCATCCGTCCACCTCCTCTTTGCGCTTTTTTCCTTCCTCCAGCAGGGCCACCAGCGTGTCCATGTCCTTTGCGGCAATGGCTTCCCGGTAGGCCTTCAGGCTGTCGATGTAATGATCCAATTCGTAAAGGACGTTATCGCTATTGTCCAGGAACAATTCCGCCCACATCTGGGGGTTCAGCCAGGCAACCCGGGTCAGGTCCTTATAGCTGCCTGCGGAAAAGCCCTTGTGCTTCAGGGCGGTGGGGGATTTGATGAATGCGTTGCTCAGGATATGGGGCATCTGGGAGGTAAAGGCGATCATTTTGTCATGCTCTTCGGCGGTGGTAACGGAGAAGAACCCAAAATTGCAGGGTTTCAGCGCCTCCTTTGCCCGGTCCAGCATCTGCATATCGTCGTATACAGGGGGCACCAGCACCATGGGGGCGCCCTCAAACAGGTCTGCCCGGCTGTACTTGAACCCGGAGAACTGGGAGCCTGCCATGGGATGGCCGCCGATGAAGGTAAAGCCGTATTGCTCCGCCAAGGGGAAGCAGCGGCGGCAAACCTCCTTTTTGATGCCGCAGCAGTCGATCACAAGGGCATGCTTGGAAACCAGGTGCGCATTGCGCTCCAGCCAGGAGGCACTGCCATCGGGATAGATGGCCAGCAGGAGAAGATCACATTGGGGGATGGTATTCTCGTCCAGCTTTCCGTGAACGGCACCCGCCAGCATGGCGAAGGAGAGCATAGTTTCGTTTCTCTGAATGGCGTAGACGGTATGTCCTTCCAGGGCGTAAGCCCGGGCAAGGGAGCCGCCGATCAGGCCAAGCCCTAAAATACCGACCTTCATGCGATGACCTCACGAATCTGCCGGACCTTATGGCTGACCTCGTCGAACTGGGCCGGGGTCAGGGACTGGGCACCGTCACACAGGGCACAGGCGGGATTGTTGTGCACTTCGATCATAATGCCATCAGCGCCTGCCGCAGTCGCGGCGTAAGCCATGGGAGCCACCAGATTTGCCTTGCCGGTGGCGTGGCTGGGGTCTACCACAACGGGCAGATGGGTCAGGTTGTGCAGTACGGTGACGGCGGACAGGTCCAGGGTGTTCCGGGTAGCGGTCTCGAAGGTCCGGATGCCCCGCTCACAGAGAATGATCCGCTCGTTGCCCTCGCTCATGATGTATTCGGCGCTCATCAGCAGCTCCTGAATGGTGTTGGCAAGGCCGCGCTTCAGCAGAATGGGCTTGTCGGTTTTGCCCAATTCCTTCAGCAGGTCGAAGTTCTGCATATTTCTGGCACCCACCTGGATGATGTCCACGTCGGCGAACAGATCCAGTGTGGAGATATTCATGATCTCGGTAACGATGGGCAGGCCGGTGGCCTTCTTTGCCTCCAGCAGCAGCCGGATACCCTCGCCCTTCATGCCCTGGAAGGCATAGGGGGAGGTGCGGGGCTTGAAGGCGCCGCCCCGCAGAATGCCGGCACCGGATGCCTTGACAGCCGTTGCAACCTCAATGATCTGCTCCTCGGATTCCACGGAGCAGGGGCCGGCGATCATGGTAAAATACCCGCCGCCGATTTTGGCGCCGCCCGCTTCGATGATGGTGTCTTTGGGATGGAACTTCCGGTTGGCCTGCTTGAAGGGCTCTGAGACCCGTTTTACGGTCTCCACCATTTCCAGGCTTTTCAGCAGTTCCATATCCACCCGGCTGGTATCGCCGATCAGGCCCAAAACAGTGACCTCAGCGCCCTCGGAAATGTGGACATCCAGGTTCATATTTTTGAGCCAGTCGACCAAATGCTGCATTTGGTCGGGGGTGGTTCCGTGTTTGAGGATTGCGATCATAGTAAAACATCTCCTAACAAAAATAACGCCGCACGTGCAATTCGTGCGGCGTCTTAAAATACTCTTTTAAGCTCCTGATAATTTACTGCAACACAAATTGCTATTACTTTTTTGGGGTAAAAAAGTAATAGTAGCTAAAGTAAAAGTAAGTTGCAGCGTTGATAGAAGCCATGGGATTGTTGCCTCCAAGTCTGGTAGCTGTGGACATTATACCACGGTGGGTGGAAGATTGCAAGGGGAAATTCGCAAAATTCAAATTATTTTTGCAAGGGCATCCAAAATTCGGCCCACATCCGCAGCGGTTTGTCCGGGCGATGTAAACATGTGGGAAAACAAGGCGTTCAGGTTTTCCTCAAAGCCTTCGGGAAGCAGGGAACAGGTTTCCCTGCACAGCGTCATCAGCCGTTTTTCGCCGGGATGGGTTTGCGCATTCAGGGCAAAGAGCAGGTCGAAATAGGATTCCAGGAACGCGGAAACACGGTGGTTGACACTGACCAGGTCGCCCCGCTTTACCGCTTTTTGAATCTGCACTTCATAGGCGGGCATGGCGGAGCGCAGCAGCTTCCAATTCCGGTCGATTATGTTTTGTTTCAGTCCGGCGGGATAGGGGACATCAAAACGCTGCTTTGCGGCGGCCAGGCGGCCGTTTTCATCATAGAGGATTTTGCAGGTGCGCAGGTTGTGCCACATGCAGGTGGTATAGCCATTGCGGCCGTGGCAGCCCTCCACCACGTCAGCCACATCTGCGGTGAAGCTGTCCAGATCCCGGTAGAGAATGTCCATATCGATGCCGTTTTTCAGCGTGCAGTTGTCCTCATACTCCCAGAAATGGTTGCCGATTTCCATATAGGAGCAGTATTTCAAAAGAATTTCCCGGCGTACTGTCTCAGAAACCGGGGCGGTGCAGTAAAGATAAATATCGTAATCCGATTTTTCGTCGTAATGGCTGCCCGCCCGGGAGCCGCCAAGGGCAATAGCCTCCACCTGGGGAAGGGCGGAAAGCTCAGAAAACAGTGCGTCAATCATGGAAATTCCTCTTTTCTTTGAGTTTGGATTTTGGGGAAACCGGAGGATATCTTAAAAGGGGAGATACATGCCCCAAAGTGTACAGGGGTTCGGATTTACCGGGAATACAGAAAGAGCCAAAGAAAATCCGACAAAAAAGGCTGTAAAAAAAGCATAACGGCAAAGGTTGCACCGCAGACCACATATACTTCCTTTGTTTTCCACCCCGGCGTAATTCCCGGCGCCAGCCACAGAAGAATCCGGGCAGCGCACCAGCCAAGAAAGGTTCCGAAGGTATTGGTCATCAAATCGTTCACATCCGTAGCCCGAAAGGTAAAAATCTGCAAAACCTCGATCAGCAGGGAGGTGCAGAAGCCGAATAAGACTGTCCAATAGAGTTTTTTGAAATTCTTCCAGAATACCGGCAGGAAAAAGCCCAGCGGCATGAAAAGCAGCACATTCAAGAAGCTGTTCTTAAAGTCGGAGAACATATACGCAAAGGGGGTAAGATTGATGTTTGGCTGAAACCGGATGTATGTGACATCGGGAAGTCCCACCACGGAATCCACCGCGGAAAGATAAACGGCAAAAATAAAGTAGCAGACCGTCTTTGTCCAATCGCGAAAACAGTGCCGGTTCAGTATAAGAAACACGGGAACCAGCACAATGGCAGCAATCGCGGCCTCCAAGCACATCGAAATGACTCTATGCAATTCAAAACCCCCAAAATCAAAGGACCGGCTTGGCGAACAGTACGGCCAGTACGCAACAGCACGCGTTCAGGGCAAAGCGGGAATCGGTGCGGATATTTGCGGGCTGCTGGCAGTACTCCCGGTGGTAGCTGTGAATGGCCTCCATGATGGTACGGGCGGTCTGGGGATTCACCTGGGGATCATCCTGCAGGTATTGCAGGAAATGGTCCTGCAGAGCCGCTTCGTATTCCCGGTGGTCGCTGAGATTGGTAGGGAAGGTATCGTTATGGGCATAGGTGAAGGCGTCTGCGGTATAGTGAATCAGCTTGCCCAGTGTATAGTAATCAAAAAGATTCAGATGGTCTTTCTTTTCCAGCCGCCAGGAGATGCGGCGCATAAAGCGCCGGGCGTTGCGGTAATTGTGTCCCCGGAGCCACTGGCACCGGAAGGAGCCTTTTAAGTATGTAACGGGATTCCGGTCCGGCTCTACGCAGCCGATCAGAAAGGCCCTTACATAGCGCTCCGGAACACCGGCCATGAAGCGGTCCGCCAGGTATTTGCCAAGATAGCGGTGGCTTTTTCCACGCATGAGGTTGCCCCTTTCCAAAATGATTAGGGTAATGATAGCACATTTGTGAACAAAATGTGTGAACGAAGAACGAAATTGGAGATAGTAATAATTGGACTGCCGCACTGTGCGGTTCCTTTGTGGGAAATCACAAATACCGGCAACGGAAGCGGCCCCGGAGATCCGGAGCCGCTTGAAGTTTATTCGGTAATGCTGAAATCAATTACGGTGACTAAGGCACCGTTAAAATAAATGCTCAGAGAGTAGCTTCCGGACGCGGTGGGGGCGGTGGGAAGATCCAATTCACCATAGTGGTAATCACCGGCGTACCAGATATCCTTCCAGTTGTCCTCCGCCTGAGACAGAAGCGTGGGGAGTACGTTGCCATGGCCGTCCCGGATGACATAGAGGATATCCAGTTCTTCTCCGGGGAGGTAGAAGTTAGCGGTGCCGTGCAGGACGATGGAGATCTTGCCGCCGGAGGCAAACTGGTCAGTAAAGGCATCCTCACCGAGGCTGTCAAAGGTCCAGTTCGCATTGTCCGGGGTTTTCACCAGATGTCCGGTGATCTCCTCCGAAGTCAGGCCGTTTCCTTCAAAGCTCTCCGCTTCGGGACAGGCATAGCTCTGGACGTTGCTGAAAATGGAAGTGGCGTCCGCTGCCTGAATGGTGAACTGATATGTGGCGCCGGGGACCTTGGGAGCGATCACAGCGGAAGGATCGTCGCATTTGACAACATTCTGGCTGTCGCTTCCATCGACGGTGTACATCAGCAGCCAGCCGCCGGAAGGCGTGCTGCCCGTATGCTCCCAGCTGACCTTCAGACTGCCGGTTTCGGAATCATCCACCTGAAAAGCCGTGATGTTGATGGGATTGGCGGTGATGCTGGTGCGGGCCGGCTGGGTCATACCGGAAGCCGTCACCTCAACGGTGTAGCTGACGGTGGGATCAATTCCGGAGAGATAGACCTCCGTATTGTTGACGGTCAGCTGCTTCTCATAGCCGCTGTCGCTGTAACAGCGGACGTTCCAGCTCTCCACCACAATATCGCCGGGGGCATTCCAGCGGATGGTCATGTCGCTGCCGCCGGTGGAGGTGATGGTCAGGTTCTGGGCCAGAATCAGCCGGGAGGCCATGTAGTCAAGGGAGGTTTTCCCGCTGAGGGACAGTTCCTCTCCCGCCTCCAGAGTGAAGGTATAGACTTTGCCGACAGACAGGCCGCTGACGGAAACGGAGTGGCCGGTAAAGCTCTGCCGTTTTTCCTCTTCTCCATCGGCGGTGTAGACCAGGACCCACTCCTCCGGTTCGTCCCCATCGGCGGTAAAGTTCAGCATGACGCTGCCGTCCTCGGCGCCGGTGATGGCGGAGAAGGTGACGATGCTGGTGGTGGTGTCGGTGGTGAAAATGTCGGAGGTCTGGCCTACCAGCTTGTGGAAGCCCTCAATCTGAAGCCGCACCGTGTACATGGTGTTGGGCAGCAGGTCGGCAAAGACCGCCTTGCCGTCCACCACGTCCTGGGTCATGACGTTGCCGTAGTTATCGGAGCAGGTGACGCTCAGCAGGGCTTCGTCTACCTCGGTATCGACAGTGACGGACAGTTGGCTCCGGTCGCCGCTGATGGTAATGCTGTTGATAGACTGCAGGTACATGTTCTGGTAGAACCAGAATCCGCCCCAGCCGATGGCCGCCAGGATCAGAAGGAAAATAATGGTGGAAAGGAATTTCTTGGCCTTGCGCTTACCGTCTGGAGAGACGAACTTCTTTTCCTTTCTCTTTTTTTTCTTGGCTTTTTTGTCCGGTTCTTCCTCCATGACCGGGTCCACGGGAATGTCGGAATCGTCCAGTTCCTCCGAATCCTCCATGATAAAGGCGAAGGGATCGGGGGGATCGGGAATTTCCGGCAGCACCACGCCTTCCGGGGGCTGATGCGCCAGCAGGTCGTCGGCTTTGGCCATGATCCGGGAAAGCTCGTCAGACATTTCATGGGGCTGCAGTGTGTCGGCATCGGCTTCCCCGGGAACCGTCTCATCCTCCTGCGGGGCCGTTTCATCCGGAGGCGCCGGAGCGGCGGTTTCCCCGGCGGCATCATCTGCGGAAGGCTCCCCGCTTTCCGCAGGCGGGATGGGAACAGGGACGGTACCGGTATCACCGGCCTCCGCTTTCTTCTGGAAGTATACCACATCCTCGGGATCCACCTCAAGCGGAGTGTGGGGCGTGATGGGAACATCGTTGACGGTGTTTCGCTGCATGTAATCCACCAGGGCGTGGCCCATTTCCTTTGGGTCGCTCCAGCGCTGCTCCGGGTCGGGATGGATGGCCTTCATGATGATTTCCGCCAGCTCGTAATCGGCGTTGATGGGCGGGGGAAGGGGTTCCTCCGGTGCCTTGTCCCGGAAGGGAAGCTGGCCGTCGTTGTAAAGCTGATAGAGGATCATGCCCACCGCATAGGTATCGGCCGTCAGATTCAGGGTAGCCATGGGATCGTGCAGCTCCGGCGGGGTGTAGGGGCTTCGGAATTTGCCGGGCAGGGCCGTATATTTCAGAGCATCCAGCTCCACAAAGCCCAAGTCACTGATACGGTATTCCTTTTTCTCCGATATAAAAATGTTGGCCGGCTTCAGGTCCACATACAGCGCGCCGGCGTTGCGGCATACGGTCAGGGCGGAGCAAAGGTCCAGGCCCAGATTAACGGCCTCCAGATGGGTCACCGGATTGCGGCGGACATATTTGTCCAGGGAACGCTTATAGCTGCTGACCAGATAGACCTGATACCCCAGCCGGCGTTTGGTGATAGGCTCCATTTGCCACCCCTCGTAGGGGAGAAAGCCTTCCAGCCGGGACAGCTGCTTCAAAAGCTCCGCTTCCTTCATAACGCCTTCGCCAACTTCCCGGAAGTAGTCCATGGCGTCAGCGGGGTCCTTATAAGCCCCCGCAAGCAGCAGGGCGTCCATTTGAACCTGGGAGGCAGGGATGGAAATGATCTTGACTATGTATTTCTTATCGGAATGTTCCTTTATTGCGGGACAGCAGCAGACGCCGTCGTGCTCGCTCATGGGATTGCCCATGGCGAACCCGTCCAGCAAAGGAGAGATGAGTTTGGGGTCTGACAAAAAAGATCGCCTCCTTTAACACTTATATATCATAAAATAAAAAGACAAAAAATGCAACACTTTTGTAGTTGTATTATTTGGAATCGCGTGATATAATGTCACATTATATGATACAATACAGATATCCGGATTGGAGGTATCATCATGGGAAAGATAATTTGTGACATTTGCGGAACAACTTACCAGGACACGGCGGATTGCTGTCCCATCTGTGGATGTTCCCGGGATGCCGCAGCGACACTGTTGGGAGATGATCTGCTGCTGGAGGATATCCTTGAGGAACCGAAGGTCAAGGGCGGACGCTTTTCTTCCAGGAAGAAAAAGGAGATCTTTGACTACGACGAGGTAAATGCCGACCTGGATGAGGAGCCTGTGGAGGAGGAAGAAAATCCTTATGAGGGGGAAGAACCCTATGAGGAGGCCCCACAGCACAACACCGTGGCGGTGATTCTGCTGACGGTTTTGATCTCAGTGCTGCTGATTGCTGCGGCGTTCCTGTTTGTGCGTTACTACCTGCCGAATATGCGGACTCAGGAAACGGTGCCTGCCACCGTCCCCCAGCTGCAGGAAACCGTCAGCGCGGCCACGGAGCCGGCCATTCCCTGCCAGAGCCTGGTGCTGACCAGCGGGACGGCCGAGCTGAGCAAAGAGGGCCAGTATTTCCTGCTGAATGTCATTGCTTTGCCGGAAAACACTACGGACAAGATCGTATTCACTTCCGCGGATGAAAGCATCGCCACCGTTACGGAGGATGGCAGGATCACCGCCATCGCGGAAGGGGAAACGGTGATCTATATCACCTGCGGCAATCAACAGTACACCTGCCCGGTGGTCTGCCGCTTCGAAGAGGAGACATTGCCGCCTACGGAAGCCACTGTCCCGGAAGAGCAGGCGGAGGAAACCACCGCAGCCACTACGGCTCCGGATGTAACGCTGAAGCTGAAGCAGACGGACTTTAAGCTTGGCGTTTATTATGAACACCAGCTGCTTCTGGATTGCGACCTGGAGCAGAATCAGGTGGAATGGAGTTCGGAGCATCCTTATATCGCGTCGGTGGACGAAAACGGCGTTGTCAAGGCATTGAAGGCCGGTACGACCTCCATCACCGCGAAGTACGGCGACCAGGAAGTGCAGTGCATCGTCCGCTGCGGCTGACAGGAATAGAAGAAGCGGCAGCTCATGGCAGAGCTGCCGCTTGTCGCTTATTCGCCTTCAATGACGGATTTCCTGCGAAACAGGAAGGAAATGCACCAAAGTCCCGCAAGACCTACGATGGTGTAGATCAGGCGGCTGAACAGGGAACCGGCACCGCCGAACAGCCAGGCCACCAGGTCAAACTGGAAGATGCCGATTAGGCCCCAGTTGATACAGCCGATAATGGACAGGATCAAAGCAATGGTATCCATCTATAATTACCTCCATTCAAGTTCCGGATAGGAATAGGATGTGCACGTTTTTCAATTTTATCAGGATACGGATTGCAAAATAACGCTTTGTTCGTTATAATGCTCTCATTGGATTAAAGGAAGGTATTGTTTATGACAACTCTTTATGAATGCGCGTATGCCAAGCTGAATCTGACGCTGGACGTTTTGGGAAAGCGGGAGGACGGCTACCACGACCTGCAAAGCGTCATGCAGACCATTTCCATCCGGGATGATGTGGAGATCGATGTGGGGACCGGGAAGCCCTGGCGGCTGCTATGCTCCCAGGAGGGGATTCCCACCGACGAAACCAACCTGGCGTGGAAAGCCGCAAAGGTTTATCTGGATGCCATGAAGAAGGACCCGGACGGTATTGAAATCCGCATTGTCAAACGGATTCCCTCCGGCGCCGGGATGGGCGGCGGAAGTGCCGATGCCGCTGCCGTGCTTCGGGCGCTGAACCGCCACTATGGCGAGCCGCTTTCCATTTTGGCACTGGCGGAGTTGGGGGCCCAGGTGGGAAGCGACGTGCCGTTCTGTACGGTGGGCGGTACCGCTATGGTGGAGGGCCGGGGAGAACGGCTGCGGAAGCTCCCCGATATGCCGGACTGCGTTTTTGTGGTCTGCAAGCCGCCGTTCTCCGTTTCCACGCCGGAGCTGTACCGGAAAATCGATGAAGTGGCCATCCCTCTGCGCCCGGACAACCGGGCCATGGAAAGCGCGCTGCTGGCAGGCGACATCGGCGCGGTGGCGGAGCAGGTATATAATGTTTTCGACCCTGTGGTGACTGCCGATCATTTGGAGCTGAATTATATCAAATCCATTTGCAACAGCTATGGCGCCTTGGCCCAGCAGATGACCGGCTCCGGTTCCGCCGTATTCGCTATTTTGCCCAATTTTGAGTATGCCGCAGTGGTTTGCAATATGCTGAAAGAGAACTATCCCCAGATTTTTATTGCCAAACCGGTATAAATTTGCCAGACGCCGTCCATACTGAAGATATTTCAGTATGGACGGTGTTTTTATGAAGAAACTTATCAAAAGAGTCGGGGTCTGCCTGATTCTTGCGGCACTGGTATGGTGCGGTACATTGATCGCGGACCGGGAGCGGCTGAATGAGGAGCTGATCCGGCTGCATGTGGTTGCCAATTCCGACAGTGAGGAGGACCAGAGCATCAAGCTCCAGGTCCGGGATGCGGTGACGAAAAGCCTGCAAAGCGAACTGGAAAAGCTTGCCGATGTGGAGGAGGCCAAGGCCTACCTCAAAGCGAACCTGCCCAAGATCCAGGCCGTTGCCAATGAGGCGCTGGCAAAGGCCGGGTTTGACGGAGAGGCGGTGGTGACATTGTGCAAAGAGGCCTTTGAGACACGGTATTACGACACCTTTACCCTGCCTGCCGGGGTCTATGAAGCGCTGCGGATCACCATCGGCGAGGGGGAAGGACACAACTGGTGGTGCGTGGTATTTCCCTCCCTGTGCGTCCCTGCCACGACCGGCGGTTTCGCGGATACCGCCGCGGCGGCGGGCTTCCCGGAGACTTTAAGCGGCGCGCTGACGGGGGAAACGGAATATGAGGTTCGCTTCTTCTGCCTGGATGCCCTGGGAAAGCTGGAAAATATCCTCTTCCGGGAATAAATACCCATGCCGCGCACAGTGCCGCCAGAAAGAAAAACGCTGACACTTCGTTACATTTTCCTGTGAATGCGGCGCTTTCACAGAAAATTATACTCTGTTCTTTCCGAAGATTTTGTGGTATCATGTAGAAAAAGAGAAAAGGAGGCGGCGCCATGCTGCATCTGCTGCTTGGCCCCGACTGGACGGCCAACCGGGACGAGATTTTGAACCGCATTGCGCGGGATGTACGAGACAGGAAAGAAAACCGGATCCTCATGGTTCCGGAGCTTATCAGCCACGAAACGGAGCGGCGGCTGTGTATGGCGGCGGGGGATACCGCCAGCCGCTATGCTGAGGTGCTGTCCTTCACCCGGCTTGCCCGCCGTGTCGCCGATACCATGGGCAGTGCCGCCCGGGAATGCCTGGACAATGGCGGCCGGGTGGTGGCCATGGCCGCTGCGGCCCGGCAGCTCAGCAGCCGGCTGAAAGCCTATGCCGCCGTGGAGACAAGGCCGGAATTCCTCACGGGGCTGATTGACGGCGTCGATGAATTTAAGCGCTGTTGCATTACGCCCCAGGACCTGTACCGGGCCGCCGGGGAAACGGAGGGTACCCTTGCCCAGAAGCTAGAGGAATTGGCCCTGCTGATGGAAGGCTATGACAGCCTGTGCAGCCGGGGCAAGCGGGACCCCAGGGACCAGATGACCTGGCTGCTGGAACAGCTGGAGCTGGGAACCTTTGGCGAAGAGCATGTTTTTTACATAGACGGTTTTCCGGATTTTACCCGGCAAAACCTGGCGGTCTTGGAATACCTGATGAAGGTTTCGCCCAGTATCACCGTAAGCCTGAACTGCGACCGGGCGGATTCTCCTCTGCTCGCCTTTGAGAAGGCCGGCTCCACGGCCCGGGAGCTGCTGCAATGCGCCCGCCGGATGGGCGTGGAGGCCGAAGTGGAGTTCATCCGGGAGAAGGATGTGCCGCTGGCGGTGGTGCGGCAGAAGCTTTTCCAGGGGAGCATCCCTAAAGGCGCGGCAAAAAGCTGCCTTCAGGCATGCCGGGCGGAATCTGCCTATCAGGAGTGCTTGGATGCGGCGGGATGTGTGATGGACCTTGTGTCCCAGGGCTGCCGCTACCGGGATATTGGGCTGGTCTGCACCGATATGGCGGTCTACCAGCCGCTGGTGGATCTGATTTTCCACCGCTTTCACATTCCGGTGTACCAGTCCGGCACGGAGGAAATTTTACAGAAGAGCGTTATGAACACGGTGCTTACGGCCCTGGATGCCGCCTTAAGCGGGTTTGACCAGCGCAATACCCTGCGCTATCTGCGCTCTTCGCTGTCGCCTTTAAGCCCGGATACCTGCGATTTGGTGGAAAATTACGCCATTATCTGGGGAATTCGGGGAAAAAAGTGGGAATCAGACTGGGAGAATCATCCGGACGGTCTGAGCGGGGAATGGAGCGACGCTTCAAGACGGCAGCTGGATGCGCTGAATGAGGCCCGCCGTCTTGTAATCACGCCCTTGAGCCGCATGCAGCAGGGCTTCCGGGATGCGGCCGACCTTCGGGGGCAGGTGCTGGCGCTCTACGGCTTTCTGGAGGATATCGTCCTGGAGAAACGCCTGTCCCAGCTGGCGCAGGAATTGGATGACGCCGGAGACAACCGGGGCGCGCAGATTTTGAACCAGCTGTGGGAGATCCTGCTTTCCGCCCTGGAACAGATGTATGATGTTTTGGGAGATACCCATTGGGAGGCGGAGCATTTTACCCGCCTGTTCCGGCTGCTGCTGAGCCAGTATGATGTGGGGACCATCCCGCCTGTGCTGGATGCGGTGCAGATGGGCCCGGTTACGGCTATGCGCTGCAACCAGCAGAAGCATCTGATCGTTTTGGGGGCGGAGGAAGGGAAGTTGCCCGGCTATACCGGCTCCTCCGGTGTTCTGACGGATCAGGAGCGGGTGGCTCTGCGGGAGTTGGGCGTTCCCCTGACCGGCGGCGCCATGGAGGGCATTCAGGCGGAATTTGCGGAAATCTACGGCGTTTTCTGCGGCGCAATGGAGACGGTTCGCGTTTACTGCTCCGGGGAGCAGCCGTCCTTCGTGTTCCGCCGCCTTTCGGAGCTGGCAGGCGGGGAAGTGCAGGTGAAAAATGAATTGGGCTTTGCCCGGGCGGATGCTTTCGAAGCGGGCGCCTGGCTGGCCCGGTGGAACGCCGCGCAGCAGGCGGAGGCGCTTTCCGTGGCGGAGTCCTATGCCGACACCTGCCGCCGCAGGGATTTTGCCCTGGGCAGAGTGGACAGGGAAAATCTCTGCGGGCTTTACGGAAAGACCTTGAATCTGTCCGCCTCCCAGATCGACCGCCAGGCGGAATGCCGCTTTTCCTATTTTCTGAAATACGGCCTGCGTGCCCGGGAGCGGAAGGAAGCGGCGGTGGACCCGGCGGAATTTGGTACTTACGTTCATGCGGTGCTGGAAAATACCGCCCGGTGCGTCCGGGATATGGGGGGCTTTCCTCGGGTCTCTTTGGAGGAGACCTTGGAAATTGCCCACCGCTACAGTGAGGAATACGCGGCCCAGCGGTTCGGCCAGGTGGAATCGGAGCGGATGGTTTACCTCTTCCGCCGCAATGTCCGGGAACTGGATATGGTCGTCCGGGAACTGTGGCTGGAATTGAAGGAGGCGCAGTTTGCTCCGGTGGATTTTGAAGTGAATTTCGGAAATGAGGACGGCCTTCCGCCCATCGCCATCCCCAACGGCGGTATGAACGCGATCCTGCGGGGATTTATTGACCGGGTGGATACCTGGAATTTTGCCGGAAGCAGCTATTACCGTGTGGTGGACTATAAAACCGGAAAAAAGGATTTTGACTACTGCGATATCTTCAACGGCGTGGGACTGCAGATGCTCCTTTACCTGTTTGCCCTAAGGGACAGCGGCGGGGAAATGCTTGGGGAGCATCCCATTCCCGCCGGTGTCCAGTATTTTCCGGCCCGTGCACCCTACCTTCCCGCGGATGGCAGATTGAGTGAAGCGGAAGCGGAAAAAGAGCGCAAGGCCCAGTGGAAGCGCCGGGGACTGCTGCTTGCGGACGAGGCGGTTCTGCAGGCCATGGAGCCGGGAGGTACGCCCCAACGGATGTGCTACAGCGTCAAAAAAGACGGAAGCCTGTCCGGCGACCTGGCGGACCGGGAGCAGCTGAAGCTGCTGGAACGCTATCTTTTCCGTGTCCTTGCCGGGATGGTGGAGGATATCGCCTCCGGTAATGTGGAACCCAATCCCTATACCCGGGGCAGCAGCCACGATGCTTGCGCCTTCTGCCCCTATGGTTCCATTTGTCACAAAGAAACCGTGGAAGGACGCCGCAATTACAGGGCCATGAGCGCCCAGCGCTTCTGGGAGGAGATCGAAAAGGAGATGAAACGCCATGGCAGATAAATTGACGCCCCAGCAGGCCCAGGCGGTTGCGGACCGGGGTGGCAGGCTGCTGGTTTCGGCCGCGGCCGGGTCCGGAAAAACGAAGGTCCTGGTGGACCGGCTCATGGGTTATCTGACTGACCCAAAGGATCCGGCAAATCTGGATGATTTTCTGATCATTACCTATACAAAGGCTGCGGCTACGGAACTTCGGGGCAAAATTGCCGCCAAGCTGACCCAGTACATTGCACAGCAGCCGGAAAACCGGCATCTGCAAAGGCAGATGCAGCGGCTGTTTTTGGCAAAAATCTCCACAGTCCATGGCTTCTGCGCAGATTTGCTGCGGGAGTATGCCTACCGGCTGGAGCTTGCGGCGGATTTTCGGGTGGCCGATGAAAACGAATGCCGGGAGCTGCGGGATACGGTGCTTTCCGACCTTTTGGACCGGGCTTATGAAACGGCGGGAGAGGATGAAGACTTTCGTGCGTTTGTAGACAGCCAGGGCCTTGGACGGGATGACCGTCTGGTACCGCAGATTATTGAGAAGGTCTATGACAGTGCCCGGTGCCACCTGAATCCCGAGGGGTGGCTGGAAGCCTGCCTGAATGCCGCCGGTGTGGATGCGGTTCAGGATGTTGCCGAAACGGTCTGGGGAAAATACCTGATCGATGACCTTCATGACTACTTAGACTGCCAGATTGCGGTGCTGGGGCAGTGCGCGGACCGTGCCCAGGCCAGTCCGGGCATGGAAAAGGTGGCGGCAAACCTGCGGGATACCCTATACCTGCTGGAAGCCCTGCGAAAAGCGGAAACCTGGGACGCCATTGCCGGGAGCCGGGACATGGATTACGGCCGCCTGACATTTCCCAGGAAAAATATTGATGCGGACTTAGCCGAACGGATCAAGGCGGCCAGGAACGCCTGCAAAAAGGGGCTGGAACGAAAGCTTGGCAGCTTTGCCGACGGCTCGGAGCAGGTTTTGCGGGATCTTTCCCAGTCCGCTGCCGGAGCCAGGGGCCTTGTGGCATTGGTAAGGCAGTTTGACCGGGATTATCAGGCCGCAAAGCGCAGCCGCCGCTGTGTGGATTTCAGCGATTTGGAGCATAAGACCCTGGATTTGCTGCTGGGAAAATCCCGCAGCGGCCCCACCGCTACCGCCGGGGAGATCGGCCGCCGTTACCGGGAGATTCTGGTGGATGAATACCAGGATTCCAACGGCGTTCAGGACGCCATTTTCACGGCCCTGACCTGGGAGAAGCAGAATTGCTTCCTGGTAGGCGACGTTAAGCAGTCCATCTACCAGTTCCGTTTGGCGGATCCCGGTATTTTTCTGAAAAAATATCAGGCCTATGTTCCCGCCGGAGAGGCGCAGCCGGGGCAGGGAAGAAAGGTTCTTCTGAGCCATAACTTCCGTTCCGGCGCCGAGATCATCGAAGGGGTCAATGATGTATTTGGCACCTGCATGCGCCCCAGAGTCGGAGGACTTCGCTATGGGGAGTCGGAAGCCCTGCGGGAGGGCATTCCCCATGTGCCGCTGCCGGAGCCGGGGGTGGAGCTGTACACCCTGGAGGTCCGGGAGGATACCTATGAGGAGGAAGCGGCCTTCGTGGCCGGGAAAATCGGCGCCATGCTCCGGGAGGGGACCCTTGTCCGGGGAGATGAAGGGCTTCGCCCCGTAAAGCCGGAGGACATTGTCATCCTTCTGCGTTCCCCGGGCAGTGCCGGCGGCTGCTTCCAGCGGGCGCTGGAAGCGGAGGGAATCCGCTGCAGTTCCGGCGGCGGTACCGATCTGCTGCAGACCGGGGAAATCGGGACGCTCCGGTCGTTTTTGCAGACAATCATGAATCCCCGGCAGGATATTCCGCTGATCAGCACGTTGGCAAGCCCGGTTTTTGGTTTTACGGCCGATGATCTGGCAGAATTCCGAAGCCGGCAGAAAACGGGAAGCGTCTACGACGCGCTGCTGAAAAGTGACATGACCAAAGCACGCCGGTTTTTAAGCATCCTGGAGACCCTGCGGCGGGAGGCCAGAATGAATCCTCTGACCGCGCTGCTGGAACGCTGCTTTGCCCTGACGCGCATGGACAGCGTCTATGCCGCCATGCCCGGCGGCGAGGCGAAAAGCGCCAATTTACAGATTTTTTACCAGCTTGCCGCGGATTTTGAAAAGGGAAGCCTGCGGGACCTTTCTCAGTTTCTGGATCACCTGGACGCCATGGAGGAACGGGGCCTTGTGACGGCGGGAGCCGCCAATGGCGGCTGCGTCAGCATCATGAGCATCCACAAGTCCAAGGGACTGGAATTTCCGGTGGTTTTCCTATGCAATCTGTCGCGCAGGTTCAACCAGGAGAGCTTGCGGGCGCAGATCCTTTGCGACAGGGAACTGGGGCTTGGGCTTTCCGTGGCGGACACGGTGAACCGTATCCGGTATCCCTCTGTTTCCAAGCGTGCCATTGCGGTAAAAATGGCGGCGGAAAGTGTGTCCGAAGAAATGCGGGTCCTCTATGTTGCCATGACCCGGGCCAGAGACCGCCTGATCATGACCTATGCCTCTCAGACCCTGGAAAAGGATTTGCAGGACATTGCCCTGCGCCGGGATTTTGACGGGGGAGAACTATTGTGCCGGGAGGCCATTTGCCTGGGAGACTGGGTACTGCTGGCGGCTTTGGGACGGACCGAGGCGGGACAGCTGCATGCCCTGGGGGAAAGGCCCGCCCGGACGGAATCCGGCTCATACCCCTGGAAAATTTGTGTCACCCAGGCCCCTCAGACCGCTGGCGGGGTCTCGGAATCCCAGGAAAACGCTGTTTCCATGCCGGAGGGCGCGCTGGGGCAGCTGAAAAGCGCCCTGTCCTTCTGCTATGGCCACATTGCCGCCACCCAGGCCCCTTCCAAGCAGACCGCAACGGGACGAAAGGGAAGGGTCAAGGATGCCGAGGCGGCGGAAAATGCGGAAGAACCTAAGCGACCGGTGCGTACCTGGCGACAGCCCGGCTTTTTGTCCCGGCAGACGGAGGGAAGAGCCTACGGCAGCGCCATCCACGCGGCGCTGCAATACCTGCGCTATGAAAGCTGCGGCAGTACCGAAGCGGTGGAAGGAGAAGTCAGACGTCTGGTGGAAGACGGGTTTTTGACGGAAGAGCAGGGAAAGCTTGTAAACTGCGGGAAAATCGCCCGGTTCTTTGAAAGTGAAACCGGCACTAAACTGCGGACCGGGACACCCTATCTGCGGGAGTTCAAGTTCTCCATTCTGGATGACGGCCGCCATTACGGGGAGGGCCTGGAAGGGGAGCGGGTGCTTTTGCAGGGCGTCGTGGACTGTGCGCTTTTGGAGGAGGACGGTATTACGGTGGTGGATTTCAAAACCGACTCCGTTACGGAGGATACGTTGACCACTGTTGCGGAGCGCTACCGTCCCCAGGTGCAGACCTATGGGGAGGCCCTGGCCAGAATTTATGAAATGCCCATCAAGGCGCGCTACCTGTATTTTTTCCGGCTTGACCGGTTTGTGGCGGTATGACAGAAAAAGGGCCTTCCCCATCTCGGGGAAGGCCCGCCTGTCATTTAGCGGCAGTTCTTGTTCTCGTTGCTGTTCTGGTTCTGATTCTGGTTGCTGTTCTGATTCTTGTTCTGGTTATTCATAATTCTCTTCCTCCGAAAATTGATCTTACGGCCTTGCCGCTACTCTAGCATACCCAGCTTTTCAAGATTTATCCTTGGCTTTGAAAAGAAAGCTTGCAATCAGGCCCGCCAAAATGGCCGCTGTGATGCCCCCGGCGGAAGCCTTCAGCCCACCCAGGAAAATGCCCAGGAATCCATCCTGCTGCACAGCCTCCTTTACCCCCTTGGCCAGCGTGTTTCCGAAGCCTGTCAGGGGCACCGTAGCCCCGGCCCCGGCAAACTCCGCCAAGGGCTGGTAAACGCCGATGGCCCCTAAAAAAACGCCGATGACAACATAGCTGACCAGGATCCGGGCGGGGGTCAGCTTGGTCTTGTCGATCAAAATCTGGCCGATCAGGCAGAGCAGTCCGCCAATCAAAAACGCTTTGATATAATCCATATTACCGTCCTCCTGTGATACACACCGCGTGGCAGACACCGGGAATGGGAAGTCCCTGCTGGGTAGAGGTGGGGGACAGCAGCGCCCCGGTGCCGCAAAACAGGATTTTTTTCAGCTTTCCGGAATTCAGCTGGCCCAGAAGATGGCCGCACAGGGTAATGGCGCTGCATCCGCAGCCGGAGCCGCCGGCGTGAACATCCTGCCGGGTATTGTCAAATACCATGGTGCCGCAGTCCGTCAGCTTCCCGCCCAGGGAGACTCCGTCCCGCTTGGCAAGCTCCAGAAGCATCTCCTTGCCCAGCTGGCCCAGGTCACCGGTGACGATCAGGTCAAAATCCTCAGGGCCTGTTTTCATATCGTCAAAGTGGGCCTTAATGGTGGAATAGGCCGCCGGGGCCATGGCCGCGCCCATGTTGTTGGCGTCCTTGATGCCCAGGTCTGTGACAGTTCCGATGGTGCAGGAGGTGATTTTCGGTCCCTTGCCCTGGCTGCAGACCAGCGCCGCGCCGGAGCCGGTCACTGTCCACTGGGCTGTGGGTGTGCGCTGGCCTCCGTAGCCCAGAGGGAAACGGTATTGCCGCTCAGAAGAGGCAAAATGGGAGGAGGTCATGGCCACTACCTTGTCTGCAAAGCCGCCGCCTACCGCCATGGAAGCCATCAGCAGGCTTTCCGCCATGGTGGAGCAGGCTCCGTAAAGTCCCAAATGGGGAATGCCCATATTTCTAAGGGTGAAGGAGGAACCGATGCACTGGTTCAGCAGGTCGCCGGAAAAAACCAGGTCAAAATCCGTCTGGACCATACCCGCTTTTTCTGCCAGCTTTTTCAGCGCCTGCTGCTGCATATATTTTTCCGCCTGTTCCCAGGTCTTCTGGCCGAAATAGGTATCCTTGTATTTGAGATCAAAGGTATGGGCAAGGGGGCCTTCGGATTCCTTCTTGCCCGCCACGCTGGCCCAGGTGGTAATAACCGGGGGAACCTGCAGCACAAAGCTACGCCGCCCCCGTTTGTGGTTTGCCATAGAAGCACCTTCTTTTCATGTTTTTCCTAGTATGTGCCGGTGTTGCAAATACAATTCAAATGGATTATAATAGGAAAAAATGGAGGAAAACCCTATGAAATACAGTGTGCGCCCTGCTCAGCCAGCGGATTTTCAGCGAATTGAAGAGATTTATGCCAATGCCAGGGCATTTATGACGGCCAGCGGAAATCCGAACCAGTGGGGGACAACCCACCCGCCCAAAACGCTGTTGGAACGGGACATTGCGGGAGGAAACCTCTATGTTTTGACGGAGGGGGAACTCATTCACGGCGTATTTTATTTCTTCGCCGGCGATGACCCAACCTACGCCAGAATTCAGGATGGCGCGTGGCATTGTGACCGCCCCTATGGAACCATCCACCGCATTGCCGGGGACGGTTCCGGCGGTATTTTGCAGGCGGCGGTGGAATTTGCCGCACAGCGCTGCCAGTATCTTCGCATTGATACCCATGCCGACAATGCCGTTATGCAGCGGGCCATTGAAAAACAGGGCTTCCAGGTGTGCGGAACGATCCTGACGGACGACGGAACACCGAGAATTGCCTATGATTTGATCATGTTGGGAGGAAAATAGAATGCAGGCTGTGGAACGGACATACCGTACACCTTATGGCACGGTTCACTACTGGGTAAATGTTCTTTCAAAGCAGAGCCCTTGGCTGGTTTTCCTGCCGGGGCTTACGGCGGACCACCATTTGTTTGACAAACAGATGGAATTCTTTGCGGATCATTGGAATTGCCTGACCTGGGATGCGCCGGCCCATGGAAGCTCCCGCCCCTTTGCCCTGAAGTTTTCGCTGGGGGATATGGCAAGCTATCTGCATGAAATTTTGAAGGCGGAAGGCGTGGAGCGGCCCATCCTTGTGGGACAGTCCCTTGGCGGCTATCTTTCTCAGGTCTACATGGACAGATACCCGGATATAGTGGCCGGATTTGTGTCCATCGATTCCAGCCCCCTGAGCCGAAAATACTATACAAAATGGGAGCTTGCCATGCTGAAGAACACCAAGTGGATGTATTTGAGCATACCCTGGAAGCTCCTGATCCAGTGGGGCAGCAGGGGTACGGCGGAATCAGAATATGGACGCAGCCTCATGAAACAGACGATAGAAAGCTATGAAAAACGGGAATATTGCGAATTGACAGGTTATGGTTTCCGAATTGTCGCGAAAGCTGTGGAGGACAGGGAAGCCTATCCGATTTCCTGCCCGGTTCAATTGATCTGCGGGGAAAAGGATGGAGCGGGCAGCGTTAAAAGCTATAACAGAAGATGGGAAAAAGAGGAAGGATACCCAATTTGCTGGATTCCCAATGCGGGACACAATTCCAATACGGATGCGCCGGAATTGGTCAATCAAATGATTGAAGCCTTTGGAAAGAGGATACCGTTATGATCAGACCGGCAAATAAAAAGGATATTTCCCGAATTGCGGAGATTTTGGTGTTTACAAAACGGATGAATTTCCGTCCTATTTTTCACGATGACCAGTTTTCCTTTGGAGAATTGCAGGTGCTCCGTGTGGCACAGGCGTATTTGGACCATCCGGAGATTTTGAACCTGATTTGGGTCTTTGATGACGGAATCGTGAAAGGGCTGATCCATATTGCCGGGGAGGAAGTAAAGCAGCTGTACGTTGACCACTTCTTTGAGGGCGAAGGGATTGGGGGAAAGCTGCTGGAATTTGCTATAGAAGCCTTTGATGTCCGTTGTTTGTGGGCGCTGGAAAAGAATCACAGGGCCTTGGCTTTTTATGATCGGCATGGTTTCCGGGACAGCGGAATCTGGCAATACGAGGAAGGGACAACGGAGCGGCTTTTGAAGCTGGTAAGGCAATAGCGGGGGAGGAAAATGGAAAGGGGAATCATGAGCGGAAACCGGCTGAAAGCCGTTGCAATGGCAGCTATGACGGTGGAGCATGTCATTTCGGCCTTCTTTATAAAAATGAAGCATTTTTATAAAGAAACAGTATGATATTGGCAAAAAGAAGCTGGCATCCAAACTGGATGCCAGCAAAATTTTTCTGTTTTATCAGCCCATTCTGCGGGCGCCGTAGTAGTGTTCGGCCCAATAGCCGCTGGTCAGGTCGGAATAGGAAACCGTGGAGCGGGAGTTGGGGGAGTGGATGAATTGACCGTTGCCAGCGTAAATGCCGACATGGGAAATACCGCTGGCGTATGTACCGGCAAAGAAGACGATGTCGCCAACCTGCAGATCAGACTTATCCACGGAAGTGCCCTGCCTATACTGGTCCGCCGGGGTGCGGTAGGGAGAATAGCCCAGCTGCTTCAGAACATAGTAGACAAAACCGGAGCAGTCAAAGCCACTGGGAGAGGCGCCGCCGTTGACATAAGGCGTACCAAGGTACTTCTGGGCTTCCGCAAGGATTTCATCACCGGTGGCGCTGCCCACAGTTTCCTCGGGAACCGCAGAGGAGGAAGAATTGGAAGTTTCGGAAGAGGCGGTACCATTCAGGGCAGCCGCACTGGGCGCAGTGCCGATGGATTTGCCATGGCGGAAGAATTTGGGGGAGTTGGGGGAAGCCTGATTTTCATAGGGGATTTCCGTCAGTTCCACAAAGTCACTGCGGACATAACAGGTTTTGCCGCTGTAGATGACCTTGTACCAGCCGTTGTTCAGGCCGATGATGTAGCACTTGTCCCCCTGAGAGGCTACGGCGGATACGCCATAGGAGGTGGAGGGGCCGGAACGAAGGTTTACACCGCTGCCGGTGATCTGCCCGTAGCCCAGTTCCGCGTTTTCGCAGGTGAGTACGTCCAGGTAATCCTCGTGCATGTAACCTTCCTGGAGATTGTAGTTGACCTTGTACCACTCCCCGCTTTTGCTGATGACCACAACACAGTCGTTGTTGGGGGCCATACACAGCGTGGAGGAGTTGGTATCCGGCTCGCTTCTCAGGCGCAGGGAAGTGGCGTTTACGAAGCCGATGCCGTACATGGTGTCGCTTGCGGCAGATGCGGTGATGGAAAGAATGCCGGCGGACAACACCATGGCCAGCATCAGGGTGATTATTTTTCTGGTGATCTTCATACTTTGCCTCCGTCTTTGGTAAGGCAGTCTCTAGGGATGGATTTGGGGACTGCTCAAAAAACAGCGGGATTTATTTACCCGCCAGTGCGCGCTCCAGCCACACACAGCCCACATCCAGGGCAGTGTAGAAGCCGTCTTTCTCACTTTTTTTAACAATGCGGTCCCGGCTCTTGGCGGCAGGATCGGTCAGCTGAAGCTGAACGGACACGCGGGTCGCGATGTCCATATCGCCCATCTTTTTGCTCTCCAAAACCTGGAGCATAACGATGTGGCTGTCGGCCATGGAACCGTAGTACACAAGGTTATCCTTGCGCATCAGCGGACGGCCTTTGTACATTAAAACTGCATTTTCCTCAGCCATGAAAATACCTCCTGAACAAAATGTAATCAGATTGTAACATATTGTTACACAGATGTCAAGCTTTTTGTTGCAAATTCAGGGTGAAACCCTCGGTTTACGTAACAATTCCTGAAAATATGATGAAAAACAGAAAGACGGAGGGGCAAGTATGAGATTGTCAAGATGCACGGCAGTTTACATAAAAACACTTTTTGCGAACCGCCTTGAAAAAACAAGAGGCCTTTGCCTGTGCAAAAGCCTCTTGGCTTTGGATCATTCCTGCTCGAAAAGATATGCGCTGACAAGCACCTGCATCAGCTCATCCCGGTCGATCTTGCAGATCATGCTGCGGGCGCCGTTGTAATTGGTGATATAGGTAGGATCCTCGGTCAGCAGGTAGCCGACGATCTGGTTGATGGGATTGTAGCCTTTTTCTGTCAAGGCCTCATACACACTCCGGAGAATGCGCCGCATATTCTCTTTGTCGTCGCTGGGTACGGTAAATTTCTGTGTGTCCTTTTCCGTCATGGTCTTCAGCCTCCTTTTAGCTTCAAGAATATAGTCATTATAACCGAAATCCGGCGGCCTGTAAAGCCCTGAATACGGAAATTTTTGTTAAATTTTGCTCCATTTGCCCCAAAATCAGGAGCAGAAGCCGTCCATGTCCTGATTTTGGGGATAAACGGTTACCGAAGAGACGCGTCCAGCTTTTCCTTCAACGCTGTCAGGACCTTGGTGACCACGGTCTCGGAGTCGGTATCGGTCAGGGTGCGTTCATCGGAGCGCAGCTCCAGAGAGAAGGCCATGCTCTTCTTCCCCTCGGGCACGCCCACGCCACGGTAAATATCGAACAGCTTCACATCCCGCAGCAGCTTTCCGGCAGCGGCGGTGATGACATCCTCTACCTGGGCGACGGTGATCTCCTCGGCGCAGACCAGGGACAGGTCCCGGGAAACGGTGGGATACTTGGGCAGGGGGGTGTAGGTGGCGTCAGGCAGCCGGCAGGCCAGCAGCTTGGTGAAGTTGATCTCCGCGCAGTAGATATCCGCTTCAATGCCGTAATTCTGAGCCACCAGAGGATGCACTTGGCCCAGGATACCCACGTCCACGCCGTCAATGGTGACCTTTGCGCAGCGGCCGGGATGGAAGCTTGGGTTGTCCTTCACGGCGCAGTAGCTTGCTTTCTTGAGACGCAGGCCGGCAAAAACGGCTTCCAGTTCGCCCTTCAACGTGAAGAAGGTCTCATTGGCGCCATAGGTGCCAAGCACCAGCATTTTTGGTTCTTCAGGCAGGGACTGGCCCTCCACAGGCAGATAAATCTTTGCCACTTCATAGAGCTTGACGCACTTATTGTGATAGGCGCTGTTCCGGGACAGAATCTCCAGCATGGAGGGCAGTGCGATGGTGCGCATGATGGAGGTATCCTCACCCAGCGGATTCTGGATCCGCAGGGCGTTGCGCAGGGGGGAATCGGCGGGAAGCCGGATCTGGTCAAAGACCGCGGGGGAAACGAAGGAATAGGTGATGATCTCGCTGTAGCCCAGCCCGCGGCACAGGGTACCCGCCTTGGCTTCCAGCTTCATCTCGGGGGAATAGCCGCCCTGGGTGGAGGTCTTGAAGGCGGTGGTGGGGATCTCATTGTAGCCGTAGGAGCGGCCCACTTCCTCCGCGATGTCCGCCATCAGGTTCAGGTCAGGCCGGAAGGAGGGAACCAAAATGGTGTCGCCTTCCACGGGGATTTCCAGCAGGTTCAGGTATTTTACCATATCCTCCCTGGAGATATCCGTGCCCAGCAGGCGGTTGATCTTATCGCATTCCAGGGGCAGGGTCTTGGCTTCCGGGACGTAGTTGATCACGTCGATGGTGCCGTTCAGCACATCGCCGCATTCCAGCAGCTCCACCAGTTCACAGGCGCGTTGTACTGCGGGAATGGTCATCATGGGATCCAGCTTCTTTTCAAACTTGCCGGAGGCTTCGGTGCGCATACCAAGGGCCAAAGCGGTCTGACGGATGGAAGTGCCGTCAAAGTTGGCGGACTCGAAAACCACCATGGTGGTATCGTCCATGATTTCGGAGTTTTCACCGCCCATGATGCCGGCCAGACCGATGGGCTTATGGTCGTCGGCGATGACCAGCATCCCGGCCTTCAGATTGCGGACATTGCCGTCCAGGGTGGTCAGGGTTTCCCCCTCCTCCGCTTCCCGCACCACGATTTTCCCAGAGGAAACATAGCGGTAGTCGAAGGCGTGCATGGGCTGGCCGTATTCCAGCATGACATAGTTGGTGATGTCCACAATATTATTGATGGGCCGGACGCCGTTGGCCCGCAGCCTCTGGCGCAGCCATTTGGGGGAGGGGCCGATTTTCACATTGGCCACCATCCGGGAGGAGTAACGGTTGCACAGTTCCGTGGCAGGGACTTCCACATCCAGGTAATCGTAAATGTCCCCGGCATCGCTGCCCTTGACCACAGGCTCATGGTGCCGCATGGACTTGCCGAAGGCCGCGGCAGCCTCCCGGGCCAGGCCGATGATGGAATAGCAGTCCGGGCGGTTATTGGTGATCTCGAAATCCACGATGGTGTCATCATTGCCGATGACCAGGTTGATATCGTCGCCGGGCTTGCAGTTTTCACCGTTGAGAATCCAAATGCCGTCGGCGTAAGCGCCGGGAACGTCGTTCTGGGTCAGCCCCAGCTCCGCAAAGGAGCAGAGCATACCGTTGGACAGTTCTCCGCGAAGCTTGCCCTTGGTGATGTGGACGCCACCGGGGAGCCAGGAGTTGTGCAGGGCGGTGGGGACCAGGTCGCCCTCATGGACATTCTGGGCGCCGGTGACGATCTGGACAGGCTCCGCCTGTCCCACATCTACCTGGCAGACCCACATATGGTCGGAGTTGGTGTGGCGCACAATGGAGAGCACCTTGCCCACAACGACATTTTTGATCTCCGCATCCATCCGCTCCCAGGTCTCCACCTTTTGACCGAATACGGTCATGGTTTCCACAAATTCCTTATCGGAAACGCTGGAAAGGTCCACGAATTCCTCATTCAGCCATTTTCTGTTGAGTTTCATTTTCTATCCCTCCTTAGAACTGGTTCAGGAACCGCACATCGTTGTCGAAGATCAAACGCAGGTCATTGATCTTCATGCGGCCCATGGCGGTGCGCTCCAGGCCCATGCCGAAGGCAAAGCCGGAGTACTTTTCCGGGTCGATGCCGCAGTTTTCCAGGACCTTGGGGTGAACCATGCCGGCGCCCAGCAGCTCGATCCAGCCTTCACCGTGGCAGGTGGAGCAGACCTGTCCGCCGATCTCTCCGCTGCCGTGGCACTTGTGGCACGGCCTATCCATTTCGCAGCTCGGCTCGGTGAAGGGGAAGTGATGGGGGCGGAAGCGGACCTGGGCGTCATGGCCGTAGATTTTGTTAATGATGTTGATCAGCGCGCCCTTCAGGTCGCCCATGGTGATGTTTTCCGCCACCACAAGTCCCTCAATTTGATGGAACATGGGGGAGTGGGTGGCGTCGGCTTCATCCTTCCGGAATACCCGGCCGGGAGCCAGCATACACAGGGGCGGCTTGTTGTTTTCCATGAAGCGGATCTGCATGGAGCTGGTCTGGGTGCGCAGCAGCACGCTGTCGTCGTCGGTAAAATAGAAGGTGTCGGAGCGGTCCCGGGAGGGATGCCCTTCTTCAGTGTTCAGACGGGTAAAATTGTAGCTGGCAAGTTCCACCTCAGGCCCGTCCACTACGGTGTAGCCCATGCCCACAAAGATGTCCTTGATCTCCTGCAGCACCTGGTTCATGGGATGCTGATGGCCAATGGCTACCGCTTCGCCGGGAATGGTGACGTCGATGGCCTCAGCGGCCAGCTTGGATTCCAGAACGGCGGCGTGGATGGCGGCCTTGCGCTCCTCCAGCTTTGCCTCGATCTCTGCTCGGACGGTGTTGGCGATTTGGCCCATGACGGGGCGCTCCTCGGGGGACAGCTTTCCCATCTGCTTCAGGACAGCGGTCAGCGCGCCCTTTTTGCCCAGCAGCCGGACCCGCTGCTCTTCCAGCTCAGCCGGAGTGGCGGAAGATTCCAGGGCTGCCAGAGCATTTTTCTTGATCTGCTCCAATTGTTCTCTCATTTTGATTCCTCCTAAAAGGTTACTGATAAAATAAAACGCCCATCATCCCTACTCTGGGGACGAAAGGCATTCCTTCCGCGGTACCACCCGCATTTCGCCGAAGACGGCGCGCTTTTCGGATGCAGACACATCCAAGACCGTTAACGGAGTCACCCGTCCAACCCTACTTTTCGTTCAGGCAGCAGCTCCTGGGAGAAAGCCCGGCATTGCACGCAAGCGGATCCCACCATCCCGCTCTCTCTACGGTCGCAAACCAATACAAGGCAGCCCAATCATCGCTTTTGACATATCTTTGCTATATTAGCATATTCAGAGAAAATATGCAAGCTTTTTTTCTGCCTTGACGGAGAAAACAGCCCGTGGTATGATGAAAAAGAAATGGGAGGGGAAAAAATGGCATCCAGTTTGGAATTTGTACAGTATGTCTGCGACCAGCTCAGCGGTGCGGGAGCGGTGACCAGCCGGAAAATGTTCGGCGATTACGCGCTTTATTACCGCGGAAAGGTCATCGGCCTGGTCTGCGACAATTCGTTTTTCCTGAAAAAGACGGAGGCGGGGCGCTCTCTGCTGCCGGATTGCCGGGAAGCGCCGCCCTATGCCGGTGCAAAGCCAAGTTTTCTGGTGGAGGAGTTGGACGACCGGGAAGCAATGGCCCGCCTGGTCCAGGCCACCTGGGAGGCTTTGCCGGAACCCAAAAAGAAAAAATCTAAGACGAAAGGATACATTTATGATGCACTATGATTCTTTACAACAGGCCGTGGCGGCCTTGAACAAGCTACAGAAGACCCAGTCGGCTTATAACCATGCCCTTGGCGTTCTCTATCTGGACGCTACCACCGCTGCCCCCAGCGATACCTGGGAAGGGCGGGGACAGACGATGGAGATCATGTCCCAGATCACCTATGACCTGCTGGCAAACCCGGAAAACGGGGCGCTGCTGGCCTATCTGGAAGATAACCTGGAAGTCTTGGACGAACAGGTCCGGCGGGAGGTGGAGGTCATCCGAAAGGAGTATGACCGGATCCACCGCATCCCTGCGGAGGAATATGTTGCCTACTCCGTCCTGTTGAATGACGCCCAGAATGTCTGGCAAAAGGCAAAAAACGAAGACAACTTTGCATCCTTTGCGCCGTATCTGGAAAAGATCGTGGATTTCAATCGGAAATTCGCGGGCTATTACCACCCCGAAATGGCGCCCTATGACGCCCTGCTGAACGAGTACGAAGAGGGCCTGAATATGGCTACCCTCGATGTTTTCTTTGCCCGGCTGCGGCAGGTGATTGTACCGCTGATCGCAAAGATCCGGGAAGCGGAGCCAATTGACGATTCGTTCCTCTATCGGCATTATCCTGTGGAGCAGCAGAGGAAATTCTCCGATTATCTCATGGAGGTCATGGGCATCGACCGGAGCCACTGCGGCATCGCGGAAACCGAGCACCCCTATACCACCAACTTTAATAATAAGGACGTGCGCATCACTACCCATTATTTTGAAAACAATCTGGTGTCCTCCATGTTCTCCGTCGTCCATGAGGGCGGCCATGCCCTGTATGAGCTGGGGGCGGATGACCGTTATAACTATACCGCCTTGGCCGGCGGCGTGTCCATGGGCATCCATGAGAGCCAGAGCCGTTTTTACGAAAACATCATCGGCAGAAGCGAAGCCTTTGTCCATGCCATTTTCCCCAAGGTCAAGGAGCTGTTCCCGGAGCAGCTGGAAGGCGTGGACGAGACCATGTTCTACCGGGCGATCAATAAGGCCCAGCCCTCGCTGATCCGAACCGAGGCCGACGAGCTAACCTATCCGCTGCACATCATGGTGCGCTATGAGATCGAAAAGCAGCTGATCGCCGGCACTCTGGCAGTGGGGGACATCCCTGCCCGGTGGAAAGAACTGTACCGGGAATACCTGGGTGTGGAAGTGCCATGTGACAGGGAAGGCTGCCTGCAGGACAGCCATTGGAGCGGCGGCAGCATCGGCTATTTCCCGTCCTATGCCCTGGGCAGCGCCTACGGCCCCCAGATGCTGCATAAAATGGAGGAAGAAATTGGGGATATCTGGCCGGAAGTTGCAAAGGGCGACCTGAGCAAGGTCACACACTGGCTCCGGGAGCACATTCACCGCCATGCCAGCTTTTATAAACCCGGCCAGCTGTTCGAATCCGTCTGCGGAAAATTTGATGCCCGGTATTATACCGATTACCTGACGGAAAAATATACCAGGCTGTACAACCTGTAAGGAGGAAGCCCAAATGAGCCAGTTTTGGGACCAATCCTGGGACACGGTGGACCCCGGCCGGGTGGCCCGGTATGTCCAAGATACGGAACTGGACGCCGATTCCCTGATAGCGTTTTGGAAGAAGCACCATGTGCAGTCCGTTTGTGATGCGGGCTGCGGATGCGGCGTGTATTCCCTGAAGCTTGCGGCCAATGGATTTCGGGTTTCCGGCTTCGATGTGTCCGCCAAAGCGGTGGAAATGACGAAGAAGCTGCTGTCTTCCCGGAATTTTGACGGCGGAGATTTTGAAGCGGCGGATATTTTATCGACACCATATCCGGATCATCATTTCGACGCTGTGATTTCCCGGGACGTGGTGGACCATATGCCCCTGGCCGATGCCATTCAGGCGGTAAAGGAGCTGTACCGCATCACAAAGCCCGGCGGCTTTCTCGTTCTGACTCTGGACAGCCTGGATTCGGAGTACGAAACCCAGAAGCATACCGTCAACGCCGACGGGGATTACCTGTTTACCGAGGGAAAGTGGAAGGGGATGGTGTTTCATCCCTATTCCGAATCCCAAATTGCCAAACTGACACCTTTTGGAAAACGCATCGCCCTGAAAACCGGCCCGGAAGGCTTCCAAATCATCCTGGAAAAATCGTGATTTAACAGTGAGAAATGCACGGAAGTTGTCATCCTGAGCGAAGCCGCCAAAGGCGTCGGAGTCGAAGGATCTTCGCACCGATTGCTTGTTTGCAGTAACCAAATGCCAAGATCCTTCGACTCGCTTCGCTCGCTCAGGATGACAACATTTTGTGTAGACCTTAGTGCTCTAAATTTCAGTTTAGCTTATTCCTCATTCCTTACGCTCAGCGTTTGATTCCCGTAAAGAAAGGTGGCTTTTGATGGAACGCAAAGAACTGACCCATACCGCTGTCCTGTCCCTTTTGCCGGACCGTGCCCCCTGGGGACATAAGGGGGACTTTGGAAAGGTCCTGCTGCTGTGCGGCAGCCGGGGCTTTACGGGGGCGGCCTATCTTGCTGCCATGGGCGCCCTGCGCTGCGGTGCGGGACTGGTCTTCCTGGGGGTGCCGGACAGCATTTACGCCATCGAGGCGGTGAAGCTGAATGAACCGGTGGTATTTCCCCTGCCCGATGAGGACGGAAAGCTCAGCGCCCGGGCGGCCGCGGAAATTTTGCAGCGCCTTCCATCCATGGATGCCGTTCTGTTGGGCTGCGGCCTGGGACAGTCGGCGGGAACGCTGGCCGTGGTGCGGGCGGTGCTGGAAAACGCGGATTGCCCCGTGGTGGTGGATGCCGATGGCATAAATGTTCTGGCGGCGCATAAGGATATATTGCGCGGAAGACAATATGCCACGATTCTGACGCCCCACGATGGGGAGTTTGCCCGCTTCGGCGGCACCATCGGCGAAGACCGCATGGCCGCGGCGGCCCACTATGCCGAACAGTGGAACAGTATCGTGCTGCTGAAAGGCCACGAAACCTGCATCACCGACGGAAAGACAGGCTATGTAAACCATACCGGAAATCCCGGCATGGCGGTGGGTGGCAGCGGCGATGTGCTGGCAGGCATGATTTTAGGGCTTCTGGGCCAGGGAATTGCCCCGCTGGAAGCGGCGGCCTGCGGCGCGTGGCTCCACGGTGCGGCGGGGGACCTTTGCGCCCAGGAGCTTGGACAATACGCCATGCTGCCCACGGACATGCTCTTGCGTCTGCCGCGACTACTGAAATAAGGCGGAACTGTGTATGAAAAAGGTCGGAGCGCTGCTGATTTTACTTTGCTTTCTTTCCGGATGCTCGGGCGCGTCAAAGGAGATAGAGAGGGGAATGGCGCTGCGCAGCAAGATCCTGAAGGCCTCCGAATGCAGCTTTGACGCTGCCATTACCGCGGACTATGGGGATAAGCTCTACAGCTTTTCCATGACCTGCCAGGCTGACCCCCAGGGAAATCTGACCTTTACCGTCACCGCCCCGGAGACCCTTGCCGGAATTTCCGGCCGGGTGGGAAGCGATGGCGGAAAACTGACCTTTGACGATACCGCCCTGCAGTTCGATCTGATGGCGGACGGGCAGGTAACGCCTGTCAGCGCCCCCTGGGTTTTTCTGAAAACCCTGCGAAGCGGCTGTCTGACCTCCGCCGGAACGGAGGATGGGGTTCTCCGGCTGAGCATCGATGACAGCTATGCCGATGATGCCCTGCACCTGGATATCTGGCTGGACGGTGAAGATCTGCCGGCCCGGGCGGAGATCCTCTATGGGGGCAGGCGGATTTTGTCTGTTGGCGTCACAAATTTCACAACTGCGTAGCATTTTGGGGAATCCGTGCATAGGATATTTTGGATGTGCCGCCGTATAAAATCCGTATGTTCGTGGGAGAATAGTACTAACCGCGTTACATATGGATTCCGTCCGGTAGCGCAGGGAATTATGCACGGAGCGTGAAGACAATGAACGAAGCATCAGTGAAACGCGGCGACATATTTTACGCCGATCTGTCGCCGGTGGTGGGCAGCGAGCAGGGGGGGACCCGGCCTGTCCTCATTGTTCAAAATGATACGGGAAACCGCCATTCCCCCACGGTTATCGCGGCGGCGATCACCAGCCAGACCGGAAAAGCCCGCCTTCCTACCCACATCAACATTGCCGGGGGCAGTGTGGGCCTGAGCAAGGATTCCATCATTCTTCTGGAGCAGATCCGTACCATCGACAAGCGGCGCCTGCGGGAGCACATGGGGCATCTGGATGAAAAGCAGATGTCCATGGTGGACGATGCCATTGCCGTCAGCTTTGGCCTGCCGGGGGGACCCCGGGCAACGTGAATATTATGCCCCCTTGCGGCATAGAATGCGGCAAGGGGGCGTTGCTTTTGGAAGGAACCTATGGAGTTTATTTTGGCAATCAGCTGATGGGGAAGGTGCAGGTGCTGCGCCAGGGGCTGTACTACCGCTTCATCTGCCGCTGCCAGCTGACCGGAGACGTGGTATGCCGCCTGTTGGTTGCCTGCGGGGACAAGCAGGAAAGCCTTGGGGTGGTGGTTCCCATGGACGGCGGCTTTGGGCTGGATACGCTTTTGCCCGCCAAGCGCCTGGGGCAGGGGAAGGCGGAATTTCTCCTGCTGCCAAAGCATGATGTTCCGGCGGGGAAATTTGTTCCCATCTGCCCGGAGGAGCCGTTTGCCTACATAGAGCGGCTGAAGGAAAGCTTCCTGGTGCGCAAAGGGCAGCAGGTCGGGATCGTGCTGAAGGAATAAACCTGTGCCGCCGCGTTTTTCGCGGCGGCACAAAGCTTATGTATAGGAGATATTGCCATCCTTGTCACAGGAAAGGGACATGGTATTGATTCCTATTTACCTTTATTTCGCAGAAAGAAAGTAAAGTGGTACAATAGCACTTCTCCTTTTCTATCCAGCCCATCTTCTGGTAGTGCATGGTCTTTACCTGTCTCGGACACATTTTCTATATCTCCCATATCGTGTTGACAGAAATATTTGCATATGATACAATTTTAACATATAAATGGTGAAAAATGCAGGGACGTTTCAATATTGGTGGTGCTGAACATTTTGGCATCAAGATTTCTGTGGCTCTGTTCTTTTGCAGAAAGCGGAATATGGCAGAATGACCTTGTTCGCCCCAAAACTCTGTATTTGGCTGTTGATTGTGGCATTGCTTGAGGTGCCTTGCTTCTATTTCCGGAGGGTAGGCACCACGGATATACTGAACTTTTTCCTTGGCTATGTTGTCAATAAGGGTGTCGTAAAGTAAACGTGTTGGTCAGGGAGTAATTGGTAGGAACAAATTGTAATTGCAAAGGGGGAGAATAAAATGCGGAGAGGAATTACAGTTTTGCTGCTGGTTGGTTTACTGATGAGCCTGTGTGCCTGTACAAAGGAAACCGAAGTCCCTCCAACGCTGGAATTCCAGAACATTCCATGGAACAGCAGCCCCGAGGAGGTTTTTGAGAAACTTGGTATTCCCATGAATACCTTGAACCAAGGGCAGACGGAAGAAAACCCCGTGAGTAAATATTTTACCATAGAGATATCAGACTGGCCGGTTTTCGGAGAAACGGCGCTGCGGGTGTATTTCTGCTTTGACAATTACCTCCCGGAGAAGAGCGATTACTTTGGACTCAGTGCGGTGCGAATCTTCTATCCTGAGGATTGCGACAAGGATGCTATCCTGGCCAATGTGCGGCAGCAGTATGGCCCGGAGGTTCAGGAGTATACCCTTTACAGCATTGTGGAAGGGATGCCTGTGGAGCAGAAATATACGAAGGACGCGGGACGTTTTTTCTGGTTTTCTCAGCAGTTGGTAGGCGACGTTCTGTCCGATCAGGGCAAGCGGGCCTACCGTGAGGCTTTGGGGAATATCAGCGACGAGGGCTTTGAGGCTTGCTTGGCCGCGCCGGTGGCGCAGATTGGATGGACGGAAGATTATTATGGCCAGTTTGAAAGCATGGAAAGTGTGATCTAGGACTTTGAACGTGTGTCGTGGCTTTCCATCAGCGGAGGTACCTTGGCACTGGTACTCCAGGAGTTTGAAAGCGCATCATGACCAGAAGCCAAATTTCCCTGGCGGAAAAACCAGGGAAAAAATCCGGCGGGCATCGGAAAAGTCCGATGCCCGCCGGGAATTTTTATGTTACCATTCGATTTCCAGTCCTACGGGGCAATGGTCCGACCCCATGACCTCGGAATAGATGGGCGTGGCGGTGATCTTCTCCGCCAAGCGGTTGGACACGAGAAAGTAGTCGATGCGCCAGCCTGCGTTGTTGGCCCGGGCGTTGAACATGTAGCTCCACCAGCTGTAAGCCCCGGTGACGTCGGGATTCAGGAAGCGGAAGGTGTCCGTAAAGCCCGCGTCCAGCAGATTCCCGAAGCTTTCCCGCTCCTGGTCGGAGAAGCCCGCGTTGCCCCGGTTGGAGGCGGGATTTTTCAGGTCGATCTCCTGATGGGCGACGTTTAAGTCGCCGCAGGCAATGACGGGCTTGGCTTTGTCCAGGCGGCAAAGGTACTCCCGGAAGGCTTCATCCCATTTCAGGCGGTGGTCAATGCGGGTCAGACCCCGCTGGGCGTTGGGGGTGTAGCAGGTGACGAGAAAAAAATCCGGGTATTCCAGGGTGATAAGTCGGCCCTCGGTGTCCAGCTCCTCCACACCCACGCCGTAGGCGGCGGACAGGGGCGCTTCCTTGGCAAAAATGGCGGTGCCGGAATAGCCCTTCTTCTGGGCATAGTTCCAGAACTGACTGTAGCCCGGCAGGGGCAGGTCGATCTGTCCCTGCTGGAGCTTGGTTTCCTGCAGGCAGAAGAAGTCGGCGTCCATCCGGTCGAAATAGTCTTGAAAGCCCTTGCCAATACAGGCCCGCAGGCCGTTTACGTTCCAGGATATGAATTTCATTGTGTTTCCTCCGTTGGGACAGCCGTGCTGCTGTCATATAATATGAGATTTTCGCGGTTCATGGTGACGGAGCGGGAACCGCAGGTGACGGTTATGTTTTCCGCCTTGGTCAAATCCAGGCAGGTCAGGGTCAGGCAGGCGCAGGCGAGGGAATACTCCGCGTCCGTCAGAGCGGCGGCGGAATCCGACAGGATCAGCTGAATATTCGTCCCGGACTGCGCTACGGAGAGGATCCGGGTGCCCGTGGGAATCGGGGAGGCCAGACCCTCCGACGACGGCCCCATCAGATACAGGGTCAAAAGATAACTCAAATCTCTCCGGTGCCCCGAGGCCTCCCGCTCCTCGGAGCCGATGACGGAGCCTTCGCTGCCATAGGCATATTTTGTCTGGAGATAATAAAAGGTTACAGGCTCCTTGATCCGTTCGCCCGAGGTTCCACAGCCGGAAAGCAGCAGGCAAAGGAGGAAAATCAGACAGGCGGGCCGTTTCATGCTTTGTCCACCTCCGTATCAAAGGCAGGGAAGGTAACGGTAAAGGTGGTTCCCTGACCCACCACACTGGAAACGGCGATTTCTCCACGGTTGCGCTGGACGATGGTGCGGACGATGGAAAGTCCCAGGCCGCTGCCCCCGGTGGCCCGGGAGCGGGCTTTGTCCACCCGGTAGAACCGTTCGAATACATGGCTGATGGCGTCTTCCGGGATGCCCACGCCGGTGTCGCTGACCTCCAGCACCGCATTGTCCTCCTCCCGGCGCAGGCACACCGTCAGGCAGCCGCCGGAAAGATTGTATTTGATGCCATTTTCCATCAAATTGAATACGATTTGATACAGGTCGTCTTCCAGAATCAGGACGGGGCTGTCCTCCTCCAATTCCAGGCGGAAGGTGATGCCGGCCTCCACCGCGTTCTGATTCAGCATCCGGGCGACCCGCCGCACTGTGGGCGCCATGTAGATGATCTCGCTTTCCTCGCTGGGAAGGCCTTCGGCCTTGGTCAGGGACAGGAGCTTGGCGGTCATGCGGTTTAGGCGTTCCGCTTCGTTGCCGATGTCGCTGACAAATTCCCGGACCGTTTCCAGATCCATGTCGTATTGCAGTATGGAATCCGTCAGCAGTTTGATGGAGGCCAAAGGGGTTTTCAGCTCATGGGAAGCGTCGGAGACGAAGCGGCTTCGTTTTTGCTCGGAGTTTTGCAGGCGCTCCGTCAGATCGTTGAATTCATTGCCCAGAATGGTCAGCTCGTCATTGCCGCCCATGTTGACCTTGTGGGAGTAATCTCCGTCCTGTATGATGCGCATGGAGGTCATGATCCGGTTCAAGCGCCGGGAAAAGGTGTTGGCAAAGGCAATGGAGAAAAGGGTGATGATGACCTCCAGCAGCAGCGTAATCTGAAGCACCGTTTTTTGCAGGGACTTGATCAGCGCGCCCTGGGAGACATCATATTCCGTCATATACACGCAGCCGATGATGGTACCGTAGCTGACAATGGGCGTGGCGGCCCGGGAATCCATGACGCCGTCGTGATAGTGCCAGGAGAATACGTCGTTGCCGGAGGGAGCCTCCTTGCTGACTTCCAGCGCTTTCAGAATCTCCGGCAGCAGCAGATAGGTGCCGGCGGCGGTGCCGCCGGTGTCATACAGGGCGGTGCCGCTTTGGTCGGTCACGATCAGCCGGGTGATCTTCAGGCTTTCCATCTGACTGACGATACCGGCCACCGTGGTGGCGTTCAGCACGTCCAAAGTGGCGATTTCGTCCGACGCCAGCTGGCATTTTTCAATCATGGAGACTTCCTTGCTTTGATAGAACAATTTCTGGCTGGTTTTGGAGCAGTAGACGTTCAAAACCAGCAGCACAACAAACGTGATGACAACATATGTCATCGCGTAGCGAAACTGTGTTTTGCCGTAGCCACGATAGGTGGTCTTTTCATTTGCGGAAATAATAGCCAACGCCCCACTTCGTCATGATGTATTTCGGTTCCGCCGGGTTTTCCTCCAGCTTTTCCCGCAGGCGGCGGATGTGGACATCCACGGTGCGGATGTCGCTGCGGTATTCATAAGCCCAGATGGTGTCCAGCAGGGCCTCCCGGGAGTAGACCCGGTTGGGGTTTCGCATGAGAAATTCGATGACATCAAATTCCTTCGCGGTCAGATCGGCCAAAGTGCCGCTGCGGTAGGCATTCCGGGCATCCAAATCCAGGGTGATGCTGCCGATGGACAAAATGTTGCCGGGGGCCTTTTTCTCCCCGCCGCCGGACCTGCGCAGCAGGGCGCGGATACGGGCTTTCAGCTCCAGAATGTTGAAGGGCTTTGTCAGGTAGTCATCCGCTCCGTGGTCGAAGCCGATGAGCTTGTCCATATCATCCGCTTTCGCGGTCAGCAGGATGATGGGGATATCGGAAAATTCCCGGATTTTGGTACAGGCGGAAAGACCGTCCATGTTGGGCATCATCACATCCAGCACCACCAGGTCGGGGGACTGCTCCTGTACCAGCCGTACAGCCTCCAGACCGTCGCTGCCGGTGATGACGTCATAGCCCTCATTCTGCAAATTGAAGCGGATGCCTTTGACCAACAGCGCTTCGTCGTCAACGACCAATATCTTCATAATTATCCTCCGATCGTGATTAGGTCCAAAATATCTTCCATACGCTTTTCTCCGATGCCTTCCACGTTCATCAGGCCTTCCACAGTGGAGAAGCTGCCATTTTCCTCCCGGTAGGCGAGGATCCGCTGGGCCAAGACATCTCCGATACCGGGCAGCGCCATAAATTCTTCTTTTGAGGCAGTGTTGATATCAATGGGAAAGCGGATTTGCGCCTCTGTTTCGTCAGGCCGGCTTAAGGAGACGGTGGTTTCCGGCGGAGCGGTCTGCATGGAAGCGGGAACGGAGAGCTGAACCGTGCCACGGTTCTGATTTCTCCCCAGAAAAAAACCAAGGGTAAAGGCGAGAAAAACCAGTGTAACGGTGATGAGGACCGGAAAGTGCGGTTTTTTCAAGGGAATCAGCCTCCCGCATTGACTAGTGGATGAAAAGCTGTTATAATATATTCCATATTATACACGATTTTTCGCTGCCGGACAAGTCCGGCAATCCAATATTGAGGGAGAAATATGAAAAAAATTAAGTGCCTTTCTCTTTTGCTGTGCCTGAGTCTTTTCCTGCAGGGCGTTTTTCTGCCTGTTTCCGCTGCGCAGACCCAGGATCCTTCCCAGACCACCGGCGCTACGGAACCCAGCGGGGGAACTTCTGTGAACGATTCCCAGCAGACGGTGGATGTTCCCTTCGGTACGGCCAGTATTCAAAACGGCTGCCGAACCATTGAAGGGATGGTGCCGCTGGCGGGCAGTGAAAAAGTGCTGGATACCGCCCAGGCAGCCTTCCTGTTTGAAGTGAATACCGGCACGGTGGTTTATTCCTATAACCCCGATACCAAGCTGCATCCCGGTGTCCTGGCAAAAATCGTGCTGGCGATGGTGGTGCTGGAAAACTGTGAAATGGATGACGTGGTCACCGTCACGGAAGGCATTCAGTCTTATCTTCCCGCAAACGCCAATGCAATGCAGCCGGAAAAGCTGAAAAGTAATGAGCATATTACGGTTGGTGACCTGCTGTATGGTTCGATTTTGATCAACGCCAACGATGCCGCTGTGGCCCTGGCCCACCATGTATCCGGCACCACGGACGCTTTCTTGACCCTGATGAACAACAAGGTAAAGCAATTGGGCTGCGTCAATACGGAGTTTGGCAATATCAGCGGCCTGTATACCGCCGTTTCCTACAGCACGGCCCGGGATATGACGAAGATCATGCTGGCAGCCCTCGAGAATGAGACGCTGAAAGAAATAATGGGTACAGCCAGCTATACCATCCCGGCTACCGATCTGGCGGAAGAGCGGACCTTTAAGACCAGCAACTATATGATGGAAAAGAGCGTTGTTCCGGATTTCTATGACACCCGGGTGAAGGGTGGTATGCAGAGCTATTCTGAGCAGACCGGCGCCAGCCTCGTCTGTTATGCCACAAACGCAAAAGACGCGGAAGAGGGAGAAGAGGTAGATAATACCGGGAGCATGATGTTTATCGGGGTGATCCTTGGAGCGACCCGTACCTACGAGGAAAAGGGCTGGCCGGTGAAAACCTATGGTAACTTCAATGAAATGACCGACCTGCTGAAGCTGGGCTTCAACAACTACAAGGTCAACCGCATCGTCTATGACGGAATGTCCCTGAGCCAGTTCACAGTGGCCGGGGGGGAATGCAGCGCCGTGGGGCAGGCCGCTGTGAATATTGATTCCGTGGTGCCCAATAAAGCCCAGATGACGAACCTGATTATGAATTTCTCTGTGGAAGGCGGCGGACTGTCCGCGCCCATTGCCAAGAACCAGCTGATTGCCACCGTCCAGATCAAGTACCGGGACTGCATTATGGCGGAGGCAGAGGTCTATTCCATGAGTGAGGTCAGGGCGGCGGCCAATACAGGGGTGACCATCCGCTCTACGGCGGCCAAAAGCGACAGCGGCGGCTCCGGTTTTTTGTCCGTGATCGGCACCATCTGCGTCATTGCCCTGGGACTTGCGGCGGTCTACCTTACCTTCAATGCCTACATGCGCAACCGGATGCGTGCCCGCCGCCGCAGGAGACGGGCGGAACGCAGGAGGAACCGCTGATGCTGAACTGGGATGGACTGAAAAGCATCTGCGCGGACTGCACCCGCTGCGGCCTGTGCGAGACACGGCACAATGTGGTGTTCGGGGTAGGCAATGAATCGGCGGATATCATGTTCGTCGGAGAAGGCCCCGGTGAGCAGGAGGACCTGCGGGGAGAGCCGTTTGTCGGTCCCGCGGGAAAGCTTTTGGACGATATGCTGACCATTATCGACCTTGACCGGGCGTCGAACTGCTATATCGGAAATATCGTCAAATGCCGCCCGCCGAAAAACCGGGACCCTCTGGAAACGGAGCAGGATGCCTGTATTGGATACCTGCGCAACCAGGTGGCGCTGGTGAAGCCCAAAATCATTGTCTGCCTGGGCCGCATTGCGGCCAAACGGCTCATTGACCCGGATTACCGCATCACCCGCCAGCATGGGCAGTGGGTGGAGAAAAACGGCGTATGGATGACAGCGATTTACCACCCCTCTGCGCTATTGCGGGATGTGACCAAACGGCCGGAAACCTTTGACGATCTGCTTTCCATCCGGGAAAAGCTGAAAGAGGTCGGAGCAAACGTATAAAAAGTTGTTGACTTTTGGCCCGATTGCCGGTATAATAATCGGGCTGAGCAATGCTAGTGTAGCACAGTCGGTAGTGCATCTCACTCGTAATGAGAAGGTCGCCTGTTCGAGTCAGGTCACTAGCTCCAAACATCCCGAATGCCTTTGCGTTCGGGATGTTTGCTTTATTTTAAAGAGCTGATCCGCCGGGATCGGCTTTTTTCTGTAAAATTTTGTTGCGGTGTAACAATTTTCGGCTTTCCAGCGTGTTATAAGTGTAAGAAGCAAACAAAGAAACAAATGGAGGTGAACCCCATGCAAGAAGCATTTTTGGTTCAGGCGATGAACCGCCATGGCGACGCGGTGTACCGTCTGGCCCTGTGCCGCCTGCAAAACCTGGCCGACGCGGAAGATGTTTACCAGGAAACCTTCTTACAGTTTTTCCAACAGAAAAACGCCCAATCCTGGGAGGACGAGCATCTGAAAGCCTGGCTGCTGCGGGTGGCAGTGAACAAATGCGCCGACATTGGCAGGCGCAGGAAGGCCAACAGCTGTGTTGCCCTGGACGACATACCGGAGCTTTCCGGAAAAGACTGCTTCGCGTACATGGAATTGTGGGACGCGGTAAACCATTTGCCGGAAAAGCCCCGGATGATTTTCCATCTGTTTTATTCCGAAGGATATAAAACAGAGGAGATTTCCGAGATCCTGAAAATTCCCGCGTCCACCGTAAGAGTCAATTTGAACCGTGCCAGAAAAGCCATCAGAAAGGAGCTGGAAGACAGTGAAGACGTATCATGAGTACACAAATCTGAGCCAGAAAATCCACGCTCCGGAGGAGCTGAAAGCCAAGGTGCTTCAATCCGCCGCCGAGAGCAGCAGAAGCAGGAAAAAGGCATCCGCCGGACATTATAGCCGGGGCTGGAGCGCCCTGCAGAAGGCGGCAGCGGCGGCTGTTGCAGCGGTTCTCGCCGTCACCCTTCCCATCGCGGGCTATGCGGCGGTTAATGGCCTGGGGTTGAAGGACTACCTTGCCCAGAGAGGCATGCAGGATGTTCAGGCCGTGGACGAGCTGACCAACAGCGGTGAGGAAATTGCCGCCAACCAGCCGACTTCCGCCACGCAGGAGCCGACTTCCGCTACGCAGGAGCAGGCCGGGGATAAGGGCCTGGTCACCTACAGCAACCAGTACGCCAAGTATACCATTCTGGAAGCCGCTCTTGACAGCGAGACGGTCTATCTGGCGGCGCGGATCACACCGCTGGATGACAGCTATTTTCTGGTGCCCAACTCAATCGGCTGGAATGAGCCTGCCAGTTCGCTGCAAATTGGGGGCGCCACCGAGGGGACGGTGGAGCAATACGCGGCGTCCCAGGGCAAAATGCCCGTGACCGTCAGTGTCGGGGCCACGGGGGAGGTCAGCAACGGCTCAGCTCAGGATTTCCGCTACAATGAAGACGGCTCTATGAACTACTATTGGATCGGGCAGAATCCTTCCGGCGAAAAGGAAATCACGCTGAACTGCGCCGCCATTGGAACCCGGGGAAATATCGAGCCGGATAACCGGATCGAGTTTGACCTGCAGCTGAAAGACAAAAGCTCCGCCAAAGAAAAGATCTACCGCTCTTTTGATCCCGCCGCTTTCGATGAAACCGGGGTTCAGGTGACGGAGTTAACCCTCAAGCAGACAGAAATAGGGCTGTACGCTACATTTACTTTCCGCACGGACAATGCGAAAATCAGCGGTATTTTCTTTAAGATTTTGGACGCCAACGGGGAGGAGCTGGACACCCTTCCGCTTGTCAGTGGCGGATCCCGTGTTGACAGCGGCGGAATCAGCACCTGCCGGGTCTTCTATCAGATACCGGACACCCTGGACGGTCTGCAGTTTGCCATCCGGGATGTGTGGGAAAGTATTAATTATGGTCCCTACTCCTTCAGCGAGTAAACTCCTGCCCTTACCGCAAACAAGCCGCCATCAAGGCGGCTTGTTTGCGGTTCAGACAGGATTTTTGATTCATACGTTGCTTTCTGCCGCAATCGGTGGTATAATCCTCCCAGAATCTGTGAGGTGATTTCGTTGAGAAAGCTTTTGAAATACCTGAAAGGCTACGAGAAAGAATGTGTCCTTGGCCCTTTGTTTAAGCTGCTGGAGGCGACCTTTGAGCTGTTTGTCCCGCTGGTGGTGGCGAGCATCGTGGACAAGGGCATCGGCAACGGGGACAACGGGTATATTGTGAAGATGTGCGCCGTGATGATCCTCCTGGGCATTGTGGGACTGGTCAGCGCGGTGACGGCCCAGTATTTTTCCGCAGTTGCGGCGGTTGGATTTTCCAGTAGGCTCCGCCATGCGGTTTTGCAGCATATTCTGGGCCTGAGCTACACCCAGATCGACCAGTTGGGTGCATCCACCATGATTACCCGCATGACTTCGGATATCAACCAGGTGCAAAACGGCGTGAACCTGACGCTGCGTCTGCTGCTTCGGTCGCCTTTTGTGGTGTTTGGCGCCATGGTCATGGCCTTTACCATCGATTTCCAGGCGGCGCTGGTCTTTGCGGGGGTCATTCCCGTTTTGTGCGTCATTGTGTTCGGGATCATGCTGGTCACCATGCCCATGTATAAACGGGTGCAGGCCTCCCTGGATGGGGTCACCTCCGCCACCCGGCAGAATCTGGCCGGTGTCCGGGTATTGCGGGCGTTCTGTAAAGAGCAGGCGGAGGTGGCGTCCTTTGAGGAGCAGACCCAGCAGCTGACCCGCCGCCAGCTTTCCGCGGGACGTATTTCCGCACTGATGAATCCGGTGACCTATGTCGTGATCAACCTGGCCGTGGTGCTTTTGGTGCGGGTAGGCGCGGTGAAGGTGGAAAGCGGCGTCTTGACCCAGGGCTTGGTGATCGCCCTGTATAACTATATGTCCCAGATTCTGGTAGAGCTGATCAAAATGGCCAATCTGATCATCACGGTCACCAAGGCCGCGGCCTGTGCCAACCGGGTGGCCTCCGTGCTGGAGCTGGAACCGGGACAGGAAAACGGTACCCGCTCCGCGGAAGGCTTGAAGGGCAGCGTGGAATTCCGGGATGTCACTGCCCGCTACGCGGGGGCAGGAAAACCGTCTTTGGAGCATATTTCCTTTACCGCCCGGCCGGGGCAGACCATCGGCATCATCGGCGGCACCGGCTCTGGCAAGACGACGCTGGTGAACCTGATCCCAAGGCTCTATGACGCGGCGGCGGGCAGCGTGCTGCTGGACGGCGTGGAGGCAGGGGCGTATGACAGCCTTTCCCTGCGCCGCCAAATCGGCATCGTGCCCCAAAAGTCCGTTCTGTTCAAAGGCACCATCCGCCAGAATCTGCTGTGGGGCAACGAAAATGCCACGGATGACGAGCTGTGGGCCGCGCTGGAAACCGCCCAGGCCAGGGAAGTGGTAAAGGACAAGGAAGGGGAGCTGGACGCCCCGGTAGAGCAGGGCGGTGTGAACTTCTCCGGCGGCCAGCGCCAGCGGCTGACCATTGCCCGGGCACTGGTGCGAAAGCCGAAGATTCTGATCCTGGACGACAGCGCGTCGGCGCTGGACTATGCTACGGATGCGAATCTGCGCATGGCCATTCGGAAAATGGAGAATCCGCCCACGACCTTTATTGTCTCCCAGCGCGCCGCGTCGGTGCGGTATGCGGATGAAATCCTGGTGCTGGATGACGGGGAATTGGCAGGGAAGGGCACCCATGAACAGCTGCTGGAAAAATGCCCGGTCTATCAGGAAATCTACTATTCCCAGTTTCCCAAGGAGGTGACCCGCCATGAATAACCAGCTTTCCGTTTTGAAAAAGGTGCTGCTCCGTATCCGCCGCTATTGGCCGGGGCTGGTGCTTTCCCTGCTTTTGGCCACGCTTTATGTGGTGATGACCCTCTATATCCCGATTTTGGTGGGCAATGCCATCGACTGTATCGTGGAAGCGGGACATGTGGATTTTGCTTTGATGGGAGAACACCTGCGGAATGTGGCCCTTTGCGCTGTCATTGCGGCGCTTGCCCAGTGGCTGATGAGTGAGATCAACAACCGCATGACCTACCAGGTGACACGGGACATCCGGGACGAAGCGTTTCGGCATATCCAAGTGCTGCCTCTGAGCTACCTGGACGGACAGCCTCAGGGAGATTTGGTCAGCCGGGTGATTGCCGATGTGGATACCTTCGCCGACGGCCTGCTGATGGGCTTTACCCAGCTGTTCACCGGCGTGATGACCATTTTGGGGACCCTTATTTTCATGCTGCGCATCCATTGGGGCATTGCCCTGGTGGTGGTCTGCATTACGCCGCTGTCTCTGCTTGTGGCGAATTTCATTGCCACAAGAACCTATTCCATGTTTAAGCTGCAAACCGTCACCCGGGGAGAGCAGACGGGCCTGATCGATGAAACCGTGGGCAATATCAAGGTGGTGCAGGCCTTCGGCCATGAGGCCGCCTCTATGGAGCAGTTCGATGAAATCAACGACAGGCTGCAAAAGGCCTCTCTCCGCGCTATTTTCTTCTCGTCCCTGGTAAACCCCAGCACCCGGTTCGTCAATTCCGTGGTTTACGCGGGCGTGGGCCTGACAGGCGCGCTGATCGCCATTGGCGGCGGCATTTCCGTGGGCAACCTGACCAGCTTCTTAAACTATGCCAACCAGTATACCAAGCCTTTTAACGAGATTTCCGGCGTTGTCACCGAGCTGCAGAACGCCCTTGCCTGTGCGGGCCGGGTGTTTGAGCTGATCGAGGCTCCCGCAATGACCCCGGAGCCGGAGCATCCCCAGTACCCGGAAGCCGTAAAGGGCGCAGTGGAGATTCACGATTTAAGCTTCTCCTATGTTCCCGAAAAGCCCCTGATCGGCAATTTTAATCTTTCTGTGAAGCCCGGCCAGCGGGTGGCCATTGTCGGACCCACGGGCTGCGGAAAAACCACCTTTATCAACCTGCTTATGCGCTTTTACGATCCTGACGGCGGGGAAATCCTCCTGGACGGCGTAAATACCAGAAGCATGAACCGCAGCGATTTACGGCACAGCGTGGGGATGGTGCTTCAGGATACCTGGCTGAAGGCCGGAACCATCCGGGAGAATATTGCCATGGGCAAGCCGGACGCCACTGAGGAGGAGATCATCGCCGCAGCCAAGCAGGCCCACGCCCACAGCTTCATCCTCCGCCTACCCAATGGTTATGACACGGTGATTTCCGAGGCAGGAGGGAATCTTTCCCAGGGGCAGAAGCAGCTTCTGTGTATTGCCCGGGTCATGCTGTGCCTGCCGCCCATGCTGTTCCTGGACGAAGCCACTTCTTCCATTGACACCCGGACGGAAATCAAAATTCAAAAGGCCTTTGACACCATGATGAAGGGCCGTACCAGCTTCATTGTTGCCCACCGCCTGTCTACCATCCGGGAGGCGGACATGATCTTAGTCATGCGGGACGGTCACATTGTGGAGCAGGGAAAACACGAAGAATTGCTCCAAAAGCGGGGCTTCTACGCCCAGCTGTATCAGAGCCAGTTCGCGCATTGACAGATTCGGGGACGGATTTTCCGTCCCCGTTTTTTTAGAAGAATGAACCTTTGGGCCTTCCAATTCGTCTATATTTATGAAATCGATTTCGAAAGCAAATTTAAGAAGGTGAGAAGATGGAATGCTTTGAAGCCCGGCTGGAGGAGATCTATTCCCAGGTGGAACGGTATGTAAAGTACCGCTTAAACGGCTGCGGCGATGCGGAGGATATCCTTCAGGAGGTCTGCCTGACGGCTTACCTCAAATATGACCAGCTGCAGCAAAAGGAATCCTTTAAGGCCTGGGTGCTGAGCATCGCCCGGAACCGGTGCAGCGATTATTTCCGCAGAAAGCAGGCCGGAAGGGAAGTGCCGCTGGAGGAGATCCCGGAATCCAGACTGGTCTATGGACGTTGGGGATGGCAGGTGACCACCCCTGTGGAGGACACTTTGGAACAGCTGGCGGAGCGTGACCGGGAGATTCTGCGGCTGTTTTACTGGAAGGACCTCTCCCTTGCGGAGATCGGGCAGAAGCTGAATATCCCGGTAGGAACCGTGAAAAGCCGGCTGAATACGGCCCGGGAGCGCTTCCGAAAGCAATATCCATATCCGCCGAAAGGAGATACGATTATGACAAAGCTGCCGAACATGTTACCGGATTATACGATTGAACGAGTAGACCTGGAGCCTTTCCCCGTAAAGTGGGAGGAGCTGCAGGGCTGGCAGATTGTTCCCCGCCTTGGGGAAAAACTCAGCTGGGGCCTGTATGATTTCCCCTCCAAAAAGCGGACGGAATACACCGAAATGGAGGTGGTGGGCAAGGCGGAGATCCACGGTATAGAAGGCGTGGAGATCGCCGCCATTCAGTATGGCGCTGAGGACTATTACAGGACTGGCTGCGTGGACAAAATGGAGCGCCGTTTTGTGGCCCAGCTGACGGATACCCACAGCCGTTACTTGGCGGAGAGCCATGTGGAGGACGGGGTGCGCAAATGCTATACCTTCCTGGACGGAGACGAATTTATCAACAACTGGGGTTTCGGGGAGGACAACTGCGGCAATGAGGTCAACCTGGTACCCAAAGGGTTGCTGAAACGGGAAGGGGATACCATCACAGGGCAGACGCCTAGGGAAGTGGTAGATGTTGTGGGCCGATACAAAGTTACCATCAATGGAAACGCTTATGATACCGTCTGTGTCATGGATATCCAATGCTTTAACGATGGCGTTGCCTCTGAGCAGTACATCGACCAAAATGGGCGCACTGTTCTCTGGCGGCGGTTCAATAAAGATGACTGGGCCATCGGCCGCTTTGGCGGCAGGCGCTGGAGCGAAAAGCTGCCGGACAATGCCCGTCTGACCATCAATGGCGAGACCTATGTCCACTGGTACGACTGTATTTCCGATTATATTCTTTGAGCGGTCCGGGCTTGACTTTGGGTGCGGCTGGGTGTATCATTTTCACAGAGAAAAATGAGAGGAGCTGCTCCCCATGCCAAAGTGGTTAGACAATGCTGTTTTCTATGAAATTTATCCCCAGAGCTTCCTGGATACCAACGCCGACGGCATCGGCGATTTCCGGGGCATTATCCGCAAGCTGGATTACATCCGGGATTTGGGTTTTAACGCTCTGTGGATCAATCCCTGTTTTACCTCGCCCTTTGGCGACGCGGGGTATGATGTGGCTGACTATTATACCGTGGCGCCCCGTTACGGTACCAATGAGGACTTGAAGGAACTGTTTATCCAGGCCCATAACCGGGGGATGCACGTTCTGCTGGACCTGGTTCCCGGCCATACCTCTGTGGAACACCCTTGGTTTAAGGAATCCATGAAGGCGGAGAAGAATGCCTTTACGGACCGCTATATCTGGACGGATTCCGTTTCGGAGCCGCCGGAAGGGATGGGCTGCCTGCGGGGCATTTCTCCCCGGGACGGTGCTGTTGCGCTGAACTTCTTTTCCATCCAGCCCGCCTTGAATTACGGATTTAACGTGCGTACCCGTCCCTGGCAGCAGTCACCGGAGGAGGAAGGCCCCCGGGCAACGCTGGAAGCCATGATGGATGTGATGCGCTTCTGGCTGGGGATGGGCTGTGACGGCTTCCGGGTGGATATGGCCATGAGCCTGGTAAAAAACGACCCGGACAGCCAGGCCACCATCGCCCTGTGGCAGAAGGTTCGGGCGTTCCTGGACGAAGAATTCCCCGAAGCGGCCATGGTGTCGGAGTGGGGAGAGCCGGAAAAATCCCTGCGGGGCGGATTCCACATGGATTTTCTTCTGCATTTCGGCCCCTCCCACTACAATGACCTTTTCCGCTGCCAGGAGCCGTTCTTTTCCGACCGGGGCCTAGGCGACGCCTCCGCATTCGTGGAAAAATATCTGGAAAGCCGGGAAAAAGCAGGCAAAAACGGCTTAATCTGCATCCCCTCCGGCAACCATGACATGGCGCGCCTTGCAAAATTTGTGGAAGGGGACCAGAAAAAGCTGGCCTTTACCTTTCTGCTGACCATGCCCGGCGCTCCCTTCGTCTACTATGGGGACGAAATCGGCATGCGCTTTGTGGAGGGACTGACCAGTGTGGAGGGGGGCTACGAGCGCACCGGCGCCCGGTCTCCCATGCAATGGGATGGCAGTGTAAATGCTGGCTTCAGCGCCGCACCCCGAAATAAACTCTATATGCCCCAGGACCCGGCATCAGACCGACCCACGGTGGAAGAGCAGCTTTCCCGTTCGGATTCTCTGCTGCATCATGTGCAGAAGATGATCGCCCTGCGCCAGGCCCATCCCGCCCTGCAGAACCGCGCTGCCATTGCATTTATCAGCAATGGCGCCCCTGGACAGGCGCTGGCCTATGAACGCGGCTGCGGGGAAGAGCGGCTGCTGGTCGTCCTCAATCCTTGCCGTGAAGCAGCAGCCTTCTCTTACGGCGGCACGCTGGGGGAGGCGGTGTATGTCTTCGGCGGCGCTGCCCTTCAAAAGGATGGCACCGTTACCGTCCCGCCGGTCTCCGCCGGGATTTACAGGATCAAGTAAAAGGAAAGCAGGCCCACCGGGGAGCGGTGGGCCTACGGAACAATTTCCGAAAAAAGTAAAATAAATGCTTGACAAATAAACGGGAATGTTGTATTATAACCGGGCTGGCAATGAGACTGGTACATGGAGAAGTCGCGTAGCTGGCCGAGCGCGCACGATTGGAAATCGTGTA
>JAUNJE010000038.1 GCA_030533415.1 Eubacteriales bacterium
ACGGTAGGCACCAACAAATTACAAGGAGTGTATTAACATGGCTTACAAATCCGACATCGAAATCGCACAGGAAACCGAGATGCAGCACATCAGCGAAGTCGCCAAGACCGCCGGTGTGGACGCAAAGTATCTGGAACAGTACGGCAATTACAAGGCAAAGGTTGACTACAACATCCTCAAGGACAAGGCGGACCAGCCCAATGGCAAGCTGATTCTGGTCACCGCCATCAACCCCACCCCCGCCGGCGAAGGCAAGACCACGACCACCGTTGGCCTGGCTGACGGTATGCGCAAACTGGGCAAGAATGTTCTGGTTGCCCTGCGTGAGCCTTCCCTTGGCCCCGTTTTCGGCGTTAAGGGCGGCGCGGCCGGCGGCGGCTACGCCCAGGTCGTCCCCATGGAGGACATCAACCTGCACTTTACCGGTGACTTCCACGCCATCGGCGCTGCCAACAACCTGCTGGCCGCGATGCTCGACAACCATATCTACCAGGGCAACGCTCTGGGCATTGATCCCCGCCAGATCACCTGGCGCCGCTGCGTCGATATGAATGACCGCCAGCTGCGTTTCGTCGTTGACGGCCTGGGCGGCAAGGTCAACGGTACTCCCCGTGAAGACGGCTACGACATTACCGTCGCTTCCGAAATCATGGCGGTTCTGTGCCTGGCGTCCGACATCACCGATCTGAAGAACCGTCTGGCCCGTCTGGTGGTCGGCTACACCTATGGCGGAAAGCCTGTTACCGCTGGCGACCTGAACGCTCAGGGCGCTATGGCTGCCCTGCTGAAGGACGCGCTGAAGCCCAACCTGGTCCAGACCCTGGAGCATACCCCCGCGTTTGTCCACGGCGGTCCCTTCGCCAACATCGCCCACGGCTGTAACTCCGTTACCGCCACCAAGATCGCTCTGAAGCTCAGCGATTACACCATTACCGAGGCCGGCTTCGGCGCGGACCTGGGCGCTGAGAAATTCCTGGACATCAAGTGCCGCATGGCTGGCCTGAAGCCCTCCTGCGTTGTCCTGGTCGCCACTGCCCGTGCTCTGAAGTACAATGGCGGCGTGCCCAAGGCCGAGACCGGCAAGGAGAACCTGGAAGCTCTGGAGAAGGGCCTGCCCAACCTGCTGCAGCATGTTGAGAACATCACCCAGGTCTACAAGCTGCCCTGCGTGGTAGCTATCAACCGCTTCCCCACCGACACCGAGGCTGAGCTTAAGCTGATCGAGCGCAAGTGCAAGGAGCTGGGCGTCAACGTGGCCCTGTCCGAGGTTTGGGGCAAGGGCGGCGAAGGCGGCATTGAGCTGGCCAAGGAAGTTGTCCGCCTGTGCGAGGAGCCCAATGACTTCACCTTCGCTTACGAGCTGGACCTGCCCATCAAGGAGAAGATCGAGGCCATCGTCAAGAAGATCTACCATGGCGACGGTGTCAGCTTCACCGCCAACGCCGAGAAGCAGATCAAGACCCTGACCGAGCTGGGTTACGACAAGATGCCCATCTGCATGGCAAAGACCCAGTATTCCTTCACCGACGACCAGACCAAGCTGGGCGCGCCCCGGGGCTTCACCGTTACCGTGCGTAACGTCAAGGTTTCCGCCGGTGCCGGCTTCCTGGTTGCGTTGACCGGTGAGATCATGACCATGCCCGGCCTGCCCAAGGTGCCCGCCGCTGAGCGCATCGATGTGGACGAGACCGGCAAGATCTCCGGCCTGTTCTAACCGCAGACTACTTAAGCACAGGCGGCAGCCCCGCCTGTGCTTTTGCGGTATTTTGCTGTCCCAAAATAGGAGAACCTCATGCGTGATGTGCGTTATTTGAACATCCTTCCCGCTGAAAATCCCGTCTGCCGGAGCAAAGGTTTGAATTTGCTTCTGATGGTGGACAACCGGGGAGAAGCGGCTGCTGCGGTGGTACGGTTTTACGGCTCGGACGGAACCGGATGGCGTGAGATTTATGCCGGGAAAAAGGAATTCCCGGGGCAGACCCATGTCCATGCCTATTTTTACCTGCCACCCGCCTGCTTCGCTCCGGAAATGTGGGACGGGGAGGAATTGGAAGAACTGGCCATTTGGGCCGGTGAAGCCCCGCCCCCGCCTGGTGAAGAGGGACAGCTCCTGTTTTTTATTCCGTGATATCGGAAAGAAAGGATATTTGTATTATGGATATGACACTCGAATCCTGCCGCGCATTTGTGGAGGTACTGGCGTCCAACGCTCCCGCTCCCGGCGGCGGCGGCGCGGCAGCCCTGGTGGGTGCCATCGGCACCGCTCTGGGCAACATGGTCGGCTCCCTTACCGTGGGCAAGAAAAAGTACGCCGGTGTGGAAGGCGAGATCCTTGCCCTGAAGGCCAAGTGCGACGAATTGCAGAAGGAACTGCTGGACCAGGTGGAGGCCGATGACAAGGGCTTTGTGCCCCTGGCCAAGGCCTATGGCATCCCCAAAGACGATCCCGACCGGGACAAGATTCTGGAAGAGGCCACCATTACCGCCTGCCAGGTTCCCATGCACATCATGGAGCTGTGCTGTGAGGCGATCGACTGCATCGCTGTTTTTGCTGCCAAGGGCAGCCGCCTGGCCGTTTCTGATGCCGGCTGCGGCGCCGTATGCTGCAAGGCCGCACTGCAGGCCGCGTCCCTGAATGTGTTCATCAACACCAAGTCCCTGAAAAACCGGGAGGTGGCAGAGGACATGAACCGCCATGCCAACGTGATGCTGAACAAGTATGGCCCTCTGGCGGATGAGATTTTCAATGAGGTCAAGGCTGGCTTCGACCAGTAAGCGCCGAGAGACCGGACCGGTTGGCTTCGACAAAACGGTTTTATCAAAATTAAGAGAGTATTTGTAGCTTATTTCTATTTTTGGAGGAATACATACTATGGCCAAACTGCTGCTGGGCAAGGAAGTTACCGATGCCCTGAACGCAAATCTGCAGACCCGTACCGCTGCCCTGCGGGAAAAGGGCATTGTCCCCACACTGGGCATCATCCGCGTGGGCGCCGACCCCTCTGACCTGTCCTATGAGAAGGGCGCTACCAAGCGCGCTGAGCTGGTTGGCGTGGAGGTCAAGAAGTTTGAGTTGCCTGCCGATGCGTCCAAGGAGGATGTTCTGGCGGTGATCGACCAGGTCAACGCCGACGAAACCATCCACGGCGTCCTGATGTTCCGGCCCCTGCCCAAGCATCTGAAAGCGGATCAGAATGAAATCTGCAACCGCCTTGACCCCAAGAAGGATGTGGACTGCATGACCCACATGTCCAATGCCGGAGTGTTTGAGGGCCTGAACGACCTGGGTTATGCCCCCTGCACCCCCGCTGCCTGCATGGAGATCCTGGATTTCTACGGCATCGACTGCAAGGGAAAAAATGCCGTTGTCATCGGCCGCAGCCTGGTGGTGGGCAAGCCCGCCGGGATGATGCTGATGGGCAAAAACGCCACGGTCACCACCTGCCACACCCGCACGGTCAACACCGCGGAAATTTGCAGGAATGCGGATATCATTGTGTCCGCGGCTGGCGTCCTGAACTCCCTGACTGCTGACTTTGTCCGTCCCGGACAGGTGGTCATCGATGTTTCCATCAACTGGGACGAGAACAAGATCAATGCCAAGGGCGGCAAGGGCGGTATCGCCGGCGATGCCAAGTTCGACGAGGTGGAGCCTATTGTAGACGCGATCACCCCTGTTCCCGGCGGCGTCGGCTCCGTGACCACCTCCGTGCTGATGAAGCATGTGGTGGAGGCTGCCGAACGGGCCTGAAGATATGGTAAAGTGAAAAACGGGCGGTATCCGGTTGTGCCGGATGCCGCCCGTTTTGGACATTGGGAAAAATTCGGACGAAAAATTTGGAAACGGGCGTGAGGTTTTGCCTGCAAAATCCCTCTATCAGGGTAAGGAACAAAAACAAGTGAGGTGAACCTTCGTGGAAGACAGCAAAATCATAGAACTATACATCGCCCGGGATGAGGACGCCATCCGCCATACGGATGACACCTACGGAAGGCGGCTGTTTATGCTGGCGGACAACATCGTCAAAAACGATCAGGACGCGGAAGAAAGTGTCAGCGACACCTATATGAAGGCCTGGGATACGATTCCTCCCCAGAAGCCGCAGTTTTTCTTCGCGTACCTGGCAAAGGTCTGCCGCCATTTCGCCCTGGGGAAGCTGGACTGGAAGAATGCCGCCAAACGAAAGGCGGAGGTGGTCAGCCTGACACAGGAGATGGAACTGTGCATTCCGGACAACAGCCGGGACAGGGAATTGGAGGGAAAAGAGCTAGGAATGATCCTGGATGCGTTTCTGCGAACGCTGACGCCGGAAAACCGCATGGTCTTTCTGCGCCGGTATTGGTATGTGGATACGGTTGCGGAAATCGCGGTCCGGTACGGAATCAGTGAAGGCGCGGTTTTGATGCGGCTCAACCGGACAAGAGCAAAGCTGTGCACGTATCTTGAAAAGGAGGGAATTCGGGTATGAACGGCAAGGATATTTTTGTCGGTCTGAAATATATCGGGGAGGACCTGATCCAGGAGGCGGAATACGGCCAGTTTCCCGCAAGGGAAGCGGGCACCGGGAAGAACGCGCGCACCCGCCGGATACGCCGCGGCCCCCTTTTGATCGCGGCATTGATTGCAATCATGCTTCTATTGGTGGGCTGTGCCGTGATGTATGTGCTGAAAACCCAGGATTTGAAGGTTGGGGAGCAGACTGGGTATGTGTATGCGGTTGATGGAAACAAGATATCATCTGAAACCGTTGCGGTGGGCCAGCAGATATTGACCCTGGGCGGCGCTGAGGGAAGCCCCGCCTATATGGCCGCGAAGGAATGGTACGATTTCAAAGAAAGCTACGACCCGGATCATCTGATACAAGTGACGCTGTCGAAGGAAGGCCAGATCCCGGAATTTCCCAAGGAGTATGATTCTTATAATATTTATACCCAGGAGATGAAGGAGAAGCTGGATGAGATCGTGGAGAAATATGGCCTGAAGCTGGCGGGGGCCCAGGTGAAAGACCGTACCCGCACGTTTAAGCAGCTTTGTAAAGCGGTGGGAATGGAAACGGTTCTCTCGCCCGGTTGTGATGATCTTATTGTGATAACCAGCGGCAGATATTATGAATGCGGGAATATGGACCTGGAGTTTGATGTCTCGCTGCAGGGAGAAGCGGGGACGGAGCCTGTGGCGACCTGGGGCGCGCTGTATTATAGAAGGAAAGACTGTTTCAGTGAGGACATGCGTGCCATCGGTGATGGGCTGCTGATCGGTGACGCGGACAGCGGGAAAGAGTGGAATTATACCACCAAAACCGGAAAAGATGTGCTGATCGTCCGCTCTCCCTCCGACTGGCGGGCATGGCTTTTCTGCGATGGAAAGGAGAACTTCATTTCCGTAATGGTAGAAGCCAGGTTTGAAGGGTATTCCGACGACCTGGAAGGAAATATGTATGTAGATGTCAAGGAGATGACGGACCGGCAGTTGGAGCTGCTGGCGGAAGCCATTGACTTTACCGCTGAGCCGAAGGTCCTAGCGGAGGATGTGGATTTGACTGCAGGTGAGGTAAGCACCGGCCCGACCCAGAACGGCTACACCATTGTGCTGAAATCCGCAGTCACAGATGGACAGATCGCCTATATCACCCTGGGCCTTACTGCCCCGGAAGATGCAGCGTTGAGAGAGAGCGGGAAAGAGGGATATGAGCAGATGATTAGACCCGGAAACGTCTGGGATTATTTTGTTCCCAAGTCCGGGGAAAAAATAGAAGGCAGTTCGATAACAATGGCATGGGAGGAGGACGGTGACGGTCTTGACAATACCCAAAATCTGGTGATTACGGCGCAGGTGCGTTTGGAAAGTGGGAAGAAAGCCTTCTCAAAGGGCGCAAAATGGGAACTGTACATAGAAGATTTGGTGTCGAAATACTTCGATTTTGAGGAAATGAAAGAGCGGTATTTGTGGGTAGTGGAAGGACTTTGGCAGATGGACGTTACCTTTAACGAGGGGGACTTCCGGGAAATCGAATTCGTTCAGGAGCCTGTTGCGGCTCCCGCCGCAGCCGCAATGGGAATAAACGGAAAAGATGATCTGTATGAGGATATCCACATCACATCCTTTGTCCTCCGAAAATACAGTGCAACCCTCTGTATGGACAGCGAAGAGGCGTATTTTGATGCTTTTCCGTATGTTGTGATGAACGATAACAGCCAAATCGCGTTTATCTCCCATTACGCCGGAGACTATATAGCGGAAAAGCCCATTGCGCTGGACCAGGTAGCTTATGTTGTCCTGCCGGATGGCACAAAGCTTCCCATGCCAGGAACCGGGGACGGAACATAGGGGAGCGCACACCCCCTACGGAAGTCAGGCACGGCTCGCCGTGCTCGTACCAGGCTGTGAAAACTGGATATGAATATCAGCCCGCATCCTAACGGGTGCGGGCTGATATTCAGAGATTCTCCCATGGGCCGCCTTTTCGAATCCTGCACGGATGCGGGATTCAATTGCCTTTTCGCCTTTGGCAAAAAGTAAGGAAGCCGCCAGTTCTTGAACTGGTGGCAGCGGCACGCCGGCGGCGTGCCGCATGAAAATGGGTTCGGATCCCAAATCAAAGGCCAATAAAAACACCACCCATCTGGGTGGTGTTTTTATTGGCAGAGGATGAGGGATTCGAACCCCCGCGAACGGAGTCAGAGTCCGGTGTGCTACCGTTACACTAATCCTCTTGGTGGAGACAACAGGACTCGAACCTGTGACCTCATGCGTGTGAAGCATGCGCTCTAACCAGCTGAGCTATGCCTCCATATCGGAGCAGGGTTTATTATACCACATTTTCCCGGAAAGTCAACACAATTTTCTGGGAAATTTCCCCTTGATTTCTGCAAAATATCTGTTATCCTAGCTTAGGAAAGGTGGTTTTGTCATGAAATACGCCAACATGGTCCCCGGAACCTTCCTTGCCCGGCCCAACCGCTTCATCGCCCATGTGGAAATCGGGGGACAGACAGAGGTGGTCCATGTGAAAAACACCGGCCGGTGCCGGGAACTGCTGCCGGCGGGCGCCGAGGTTTGGTGCCAAAAATCCGGTAATCCCACCCGAAAAACGAAATTTGACCTGATCACCGTCCGCAAGGGCGGCCGTCTGATCAATATGGACTCCCAGGCCCCCAATTTTGCGGCGAAGGAGTGGCTGTCGGCGGGCGGCCTGGGTGGTATCCAGGACCTGCGGGCCGAGACCGTCCACGGGGATTCCCGGTTTGATTTTTCTTTTACCTTGGACGGAAAGCGGTGCTTCCTGGAGGTCAAGGGTGTCACACTGGAAAGCGGCGGCATCTGCGCATTCCCCGACGCTCCCACGGAGCGGGGCACTAAGCATCTGCGGGGACTGGCGGAGGCCGTTCGGGAAGGCTTCGGCGCTTATGTGCTGTTCGTCATCCAGATGGCGGATGTGGAATCCCTGCATCCCAACGACGCCACCGACCCCAATTTCGGCGCTGCCCTGCGGGAGGCCGCAGCCGGTGGCGTACAGGTGATCGCCATGGACTGCGCGGTATCGGCAGATGAAATGCGGATACGGAAGCCTGTCCCGGTAGTGCTGTGACCGTCCCTTTTTCGCTGCCATGACAGCAGTTGCACAAGATCTATGCAACCAGCCCTTCTTTTTGCGCTATTCGCGAAAAGGAGGGCTTTTTATGACAACAAAGCAAAAGCAGTGCCTGCTATGCTACCTTGGCTATTACAACGGAGCCATTGACGGCATCTGGGGGGAACAATCCGCTGCCGCGGCCATGGCCTTTCAGCAAAACCACGGGCTGACACCGGACGGCATATTCGGCCCAGCCACCGGGGCAAAAATACTGGAGGCCATCACGGGCGGCGCGGAGGATTGGTGGGAGCAGATCGTGTTTTTCCGCCGGGAGGAATTTGCCTGCAAGTGTGGGCGCTGCGGCGGTTATCCCGCCGAAATGGAAAAAGCAGTGGTGCAGGCCGCAGACAGGGTGCGAAAGCACTTCGGCCGCCCCGTCATCGTGTCCAGCGGCCTGCGCTGCATCACCCACAACGCCAATGTGGGCGGCGTGGCAAACAGCCGGCATCTGAGCGGAAAAGCGGTGGACTTTTGCGTCACCGGAAAATCCGCCGGGGAGGTGCTGGACTATGTGCACCAGCAGCCGGAAATCCGGTATGCCTATGCCATTGACGGGCAGTTTGTGCATATGGATATCCTGTAAACCCTTGTAAAGGCATCCGCGGTGTGCTAAAATAAAGCAAAAATCTAGGAGGAATGGAGCATGGATCACAGCGAACAGGCAGCGGAGCTGTTTCTCGGCGGCTGCAACTGCGCCCAGGCCGTTGTCGTGGCTTTCTGTGATGTTACAGGGCTGGAACCTGGCTTCGCGGCAAAGCTTTCCTCGTCCTTCGGCGGGGGTATGGGCCGGATGCGGGAGGTCTGCGGGGCTGTCAGCGGCATGCTGATGGTGGCGGGCCTGCTCTACGGCTACGACGATCCCGGGGAAAAAGACGCAAACAAGAAAGCCCATTACAAGCTGGTGCAGGAGCTGGCCGGGAAATTCCGGGAGGAAGTGGGCAGCATCATCTGCCGGGAAATTTTGAAAAATCCCCCCTCCGACCCAAATCCTACGCCCCGGACAGCGGAGTTTTACAAGGCCCGCCCCTGTATGCGGATGGTCATGACAGCAGCCCGGATTTTAGACGAGTATATCGCGTCGCATCCGGCTGAACACACATAGCAGGTGCCGGTATGGAACTACAGAAGCTTTCGCAGCAATACACCGTGCGGAAATTGGTCCGGGAGGATTTGGACATCCTCTTTGATTTATACCGCGGCAATGAGATATTCTACCGCTATCATCCGCCCTTCGTGACCAGGGACAGCATTCTGGAGGATATGGAGGCCCTGCCTCCCGGTAAGGAACCCCAGGATAAGTTCTACATCGGATTTTTCGCCGGTACGGAGCTGGCCGCCGTCATGGACCTGATTCTGGACTATCCCCAGGAGAAAACCGGGTTTATCGGTTTCTTTATGATGCACACCGCTTTCCAGGGCCGGGGCGTTGGAAGCAGCATCATCCGGGACTGTGCCGCACGGCTCGCATGCCTGGGGTATCAAAAACTGCGGCTGGCCATTGATCAGGGAAATCCCCAAAGCGAGGCCTTCTGGACCAAAAACGGCTTTGTCAAAACAGGTGAGGAATTTCCCAACGGCATTTCCGCCTATCTTCCCATGGAGCGTATGTTATGAACGACCTGATTTACAACCAGCGGGACATCCCCAGAGAGGAACACCGCTATGGACTCCGCCCCTCTGCGGATGTGGGCTGCGGGTGGGTTGCCACCTACAATGCCTTACGGATTCTGGGTTACCAAACCGATATCGACCGGCTGATCCGCTACTATGAATGGCAGCTGCCTTTGATCCACGGCAATGCCGGGACCTTCTTCTGGGGGCCTGCGGTTTGCTTTCGGAAGTGGGGCTTCCCGGTGAAGCTCGTCGCCGGGCGGCAGCGCTACGATGAAGCTGCCAAAGCGGCGGATGTGTGCATCCTGTTTTACCACTGGCGTAGCCGGTATAAGCTGGGCGCCCATTTCGTGGCGCTGCGGCACACGGATACGGGCTTTGTAGGATACAATACTTACCGAAATTCCACCGGGGCGGACGCTTACGGCGAAAGCCTGGAGGGATTCTTAAAGAAACGGAAGTATTTCGGCACGGTCCTAATCTGTATCTGGGACAAAGGGGGAAACACGCTTGAAAGCAGCCGGCAAACTGGATGAAGCCTGGTTCACTGTCGAAACAATCGATGCCGGTACCTTTGCCATCAGTGAGTACCGGCATTGGGAGGAAACCCACTGTTACCTGTTATGCGGCACAAACCGCGCTGTCCTGATCGACACCGGTTTGGGGGTGGGCAATATCCAAAGCGCGGTCCGCTCTCTGACCACGCTTCCCATCACCGTAATGACCACCCATGCTCATTGGGATCATATTGGCGGCCACAGGTATTTTCCGGATACCGCCGTCCACGAAGCGGAAAAAGACTGGCTGTCCGGCGGATTTCCCCTGCCCCTGGCAGCCGTGAAAAGGAATCTTACGTGCAGGCCCTGCAGCTTTCCGAAGGACTTCTCCATCGACCGGTATGAAATTTTTCAAGGGGAACCCACAAGACTCCTGCATGATGGAGATTGTATCGATCTGGAAAGCAGAAAACTGGAGGTCATCCACACGCCGGGCCACTCTCCGGGGCATTGCTGCTTTTATGAGCCTGAACGGAAATACCTGTTTTCCGGCGACCTGGTCTACTGCGGCTGTCTGGACGCCTTTTACCCCACCACAGACCCGCTTGCGTTTTGGGGGTCTGTCCGGAAAATTCAGTCTCTCGATATCGCCCGCATTTTCCCCGGGCACCATTCGCTCCGGGTGCCGGTTGACATCATTTCCAGAATTGAGGCGGGGTTCTGCCAATTGGCAAACACGGGAAACCTGATCCAGGGAAACGGGGTATTTGATTTTGGCGATTTTCAAATCCATATATAACGGGCAAGGCCCACGGCTGATGGTATTCAGCCGTGGGCCTTATTCTTCAAACAGATACCGTGGCAAAAAACGTGACAGGCCGTTCAGATAGCTCGTCTGCGCTTCCTCATTTCAGCTTTTTTCCGTCGGAAAAGGCGCTGCCCACCTTCTGCCCCAGGGCATAGTAGCCGTGGCCGCTGGGATCGTAGGTGATGGGATGGAATTTCCCGAGATCGATTTTCCCCTCCGTTAAAATCCGCTCCTCGGCGCAGACGTTGACGATTTTGCCGATCAGCAGTCCGGTATTGTCATCATAGCTGACAAGTGTACATTCCAGCGCCATGGGCAGCTCGTCGATCAGCGGCGCGTCCACAAACTGGGATTTCGTGGTATGCCATCCTGCCCTTGCCAGCTTGTCCGGCACGTTATTCCCGGAAACGATGCCCACATAATCTGCGGCAATCACATTTTCCGCATCGGCCATGGACACGGTGAAGGCTTTCCGGGCAAATATATTCCGGGTGGTTCTGTGGTCGGCCAGGCAAATGCTGATCAGCTCCGTGTCCGCAATGCCGCCTCAGGCGGCGTTCATGGCGTTGGGCGTGCCGTCCTCTCCGTAGGTGCCGATGATCAGCACAGGCATGGGATAGAGTATGGGCTTGGGTCCAAAATTCTTGCGCATAAAAGGCTCCTCCATCTTTTTTGATTTCCCCTATTATACACCCTGCGGCGCAAAAAGGGAACAAAAAAAGCGCTTCTTCCAAGCGCAAAATCAATTTATTTCCGGGATGTACGTTCTTTGGGAGCAAATATGAAATGACCCTTGACTACTGCATCTTGCCATCGATACATTTTTGTGTAGTCAAGGGTCATTTCTGTTCACTCTTGATATCTAGCATCCTTGGTTAACCTCTCTTTCTACAGATTGACGGTCTTATCGATCCTATATCCACTCCGCAACTCTTATTTTCCATCACATTTCTATCCCTTAAGCGGGATGCTCTTATAAGTGGGAATTGGCTTTGACCGAATGCCGCCTGTTTTGGCCCCTTTTCCTTTTGCATTTTCCTCAGCTGACAGTTTTGTTTTCTTCTGCTTCTCTATTTTTAACGCTGAAATACAATTGGATTCGGGCCTTTAAGGATTTACCTGTACATTGGTATCACCTCTTTATATTTATAAAATATCACAAGTTTTTCCGTTTTTCAATATGGAATATTGTATAAAATAACAAATATTTCCTTGTGCAAAACACAGATTTCCAATCAATAGCAGAAAAAACCGTTGACTGGCAAATGCGGCATGTGCTACAATAAATTTGTTGGGCGGCCTTTGGGCCGCCCATCAGACTGTCGATAAACCCTCTGGCGCGGGAGCGCCCAAGGCTCCCTTGTGCAAAGGGAGCTGTCACGCGAACAGCGTGACTGAGGGATTGTCGCGGTAAAATGTTTCCTTTTCGCCGAAGTCCAATGCGAATTCGTAACATTCAGCTGCACAATCCCTCCGAGGCGGCTTACGCCGCCCCACCTCCCTTTGCACAAGGGAGGCTTTGGTGCAATGCAAATTGGTAAACTTCTACGTTTGAACTTACTTTTTCGACACTCTGTTGGGCGGCCTTTGGGCCGCCCATTTTGTTATGGTTTTCCCCTCTGCTCCAGGTAGATCAGCAGCACCGCGATATCCGCAGGGCTGACGCCGGAAATGCGGCCCGCCTGGCCGATGGACATGGGGCGGATCTGTGACAGCTTTTGCCGTGCTTCCAGCCGCAATCCAGCAATGGATTGGTAGTCGATATCCTCCGGCAGGCGGCGGGCTTCCTCTTTTTTGAATTCCTCCACCTGCTTTTCCTGCCTTGCAAGATACCCCGCATACTTGATCTGGATCTCCACCTCCCCGGTAACGGCGGGGGGGAGTTCGGGACGGCCGGCATCAAAGGGGGCCAAGTCCGCATAGCTTACCTGGGGGCGGCGGAGCAGGTCGGCCAGCCGGGCGGAGTTCCCAACGGGAGCGGTGCCCTTTTCTTCCAGCATGGCGTTCAGCGCACCGGATGCGGGAATACCGCTGCTTTCCAGACGGTGTACCTCCTGGCGGACGGCTTCGTATTTTTCCTCCACCGCTTTCAGCCGCTCCTGGGAAATCAGACCGATTCTCGCGCCGGTATGGGTCAGGCGCAGGTCGGCGTTGTCCTGGCGGTGGAGCAGACGGTACTCCGAGCGGCTGGTCATGATGCGGTACGGCTCCTCCGTCCCCTTGGTCACCAGGTCATCAATGAGGGTGCCAATGTAGCTGGTATCCCGGGTCAGGATCAGCGGCTCCCGCCCCTGCAGCTTCAGTGCGGCGTTGACGCCTGCAACCAGCCCCTGGGCAGCAGCCTCCTCATACCCGGAGGTGCCGTTAAACTGCCCCGCGCCATAAAGCCCGGACACAAGCTTTGTCTCCAGGGTTGGCAGCAGCTGGGTGGGGTCCACACATTCGTATTCAATGGCATAGGCCGGGCGCATCATTTCCGCATGCTCCAGCCCGGGAACTGTGCGCAGCATGGCGATCTGCACATCCTCCGGCAGGCTGCTGGAAAAGCCCTGGATGTACATCTCCTCCGTATCCAGGCCGCAGGGCTCGATAAACAGCTGGTGCCGGGGCTTCTCGGCGAAACGGACGATTTTAGTCTCGATGCTGGGGCAATACCGGGGCCCGACACCGGAAATGGTACCGTCGTACATAGGCGAGCGGTGGAGGTTGGCCCGGATGATCTCATGGGTTTTTTCGTTGGTATAGGTCAGGTAGCAGACGGCGGAATTGTTCACCGAATGGCCGGTACGGAAGGAGAACGGCTCCGCCGTTTCATCCCCCGGCTGCACTTCCATTTTGGAAAAGTCGATGCTGCGGCGGTTGACCCGGGGCGGCGTGCCGGTTTTGAAGCGCCGCAGGTGCAGGCCCAGAGCGCGGAGGTTGTCTGCCAGCCCGATGGAGGGGTGCATCCCGTCGGGGCCGGAGGAAATGACGCTCTCCCCCGTGATGACGGTGCTGTCCAAATAAGTGCCGGTGGCGATAATAACGGCCTTGGCGGAATACTCCGCCCCCAATTGGGTGCGGACACCGGACACGGCACCGCCTTGCGTCAGAATCTCCACGATCTGGGCCTGCTTCAGCTCCAGGTTTTCCTGCTTTTCCAGCACATGCTTCATATATTTTTGGTATTCCCGGCGGTCGGCCTGGGCCCGGAGGGAATGGACGGCGGGGCCTTTGCCCCGGTTCAGCATCCGGTACTGGATGCAGCTGTGGTCAGCGGCTACCCCCATTTCGCCTCCCAGGGCGTCCAGTTCCCGGACCAGGTGTCCCTTGCCGGTGCCGCCGATGGCGGGGTTGCAGGGCATATTGCCCACGGCATCTAAGTTGATGGTAAAGAGGATGGTGTGGTTTCCCAGCCGGGCCGCGGCCAGCGCGGCCTCGATGCCTGCGTGGCCCGCACCGATAACGGCGATGTCACAGGCTCCTCCATAGTAGGTCATAGTCGTTCCTCCTTGCAGGAGTGATCTCTTTTGATAGACAGGTCCTTCAGCCGCTGCACCAGTCCTTCACCATTTCCCCGCAGGAGCGGCTCATTTCCCGGCTGAAGCCGCTGTTCCACTTGCGTTTACAGAACCGGCGGACATACTCTGCCAAATCTTCCCCGCTGCGGCCGGACTGCTCCGAAAGCATCCGGGACATGTCGGCGGATTTCTCCCTATCATAGCCGTTTTCATGCACCAGGTCGGACACCTGGAACCGTTTGGGCTTTGTCCGGCTTGCCTGCTGCTGGGTGGGATATCCAAAGCACAGCATGGCAACGGGGAGCACATAGCGGGGCAGCTTCAAAAGCTTCCGGTGGAATTCATAATTTTCCGTAATATCACCAATGTAGCAGCTGCCGACCCCCAGGCTCTGAGCGGCCACCACCGCATTCTGGGCGGCAATGATGGCATCGGCCTGGGCCAGCATCAGATCCCCCATGCCGGGGCTGCGAACCTCTTCTTCAAATCGGCAGAACACATCGTACCAGCGCCGGCAGTCGGCGCAGAAAACCAGCACCATGGGCGCCGTGGCAATGAAGGGCTGGTGGTCGCAGCTTTCCGCCAGTGCCGCCTTAATTTCGGGATCGGTGATGTCCAAAATGGTATACAGCGCCATATTGCCCGCCGTAGGCGCCTGCAGGGCAGCGGACAGGATGGTCTGCTTTACCCCCTCCTCCAGCGGACGGTCCTCGTAGACCCGGACGGACTTCCGGTCATAAAGCTGCTGCAATGTCTGATTTGTCAATTCTTCACGCATGATTCTGCTCCTCCGGCTTCACTTTTTTCTCCTCCGGCGGCAGCCGGAAGGGCTTGCAGACCACCTCACAGCGGTTGATGGGGGTGCCAAGGCTATGGAACTTCTCCTCGTAGCCGGTCATAATGCCCACCACGCCGTTTGCGTGCAGGTCCCGGGTCAGGTTCTTCACTTCCAGGCCGCAGGCGGCGAACTCCTCCAGGGAGAATTCGAAAAGCGGTGCGTTGTCGGTCTTGAAGTGGAACTCCCCGCCTTCCCGGACCACGCGGCAATACTTGTCCAAAAAACTCCGGTGGGTCAGGCGGCGCTTGGCGTTTTTCTTCCGGGGCCAGGGGTCCGGAAAATTGATGAACAGGCGGTCGATCTCCCCGGCTTCAAAGATATCCTCCATATTGGCCACATCCATGTCGATGTAAAACACGTTTTTCAGCTCCATGGCCTTTGCCTTTTCCATGGCCACCACCATGGCCTCCCGGCAGCGCTCCACGGCGATCAGCAGTACGTCAGGATTTGCAGCGGCGGTTTCGGCGGTAAATTTGCCCTTGCCGCAGCCAACCTCCACCCACAGGGCAGTGCAGTCCGGTTTCAGGCTCCGCCAGGACCCCTTCCGCGCGGCAGGCCCCGCGACGCGGTAAGCGGCGCATTTTTCCATCCGCGGCTCTAAATTGCGCATTTTTCTCATTCGCATAGCTGTTCCTCCAAAGGGGGGATAAATCCCATATCTTTTCAGTTTTTCATTATAGCAGATTCATTTCCGTGAATCAAGCCATCTCTGCGGAAAATGGCGGCTGCTTGGCCATCGGGCAAACTATACAAATTTACCAGGCTTTTTTCATCGTCAAATTGAAAAGACACGTTGATTTTCACGCCGGGATTATGCTATAATTAACCCGTAACCTGTAAAAGACACAAGGAGTGCGATTATCATGAGCGAAACCGTAACGCGCAAACTCACCGCCGACGAAATCAAATTTGTCAAGGGCTTGGGCTGCCTGCAGGACAAGCGTTACAGCGATGTGTTCAATGTCCGTGTTATCACCCGCAACGGCAAAATCACCACCGATGAGCACCGTGCCATTGCCGATGCCGCCGACAAGTTCGGCTCCGGCGCCGTAACCATGACTTCCCGCCTGACGCTGGAGATTCAGGGCGTCCATTATGACGATATCTCCGCCCTGCGGGAATTTTTGGCCGGGTACGGCCTGGAAACCGGCGGAACCGGCGCCAAGGTCCGGCCGGTTGTCTCCTGCAAGGGCACCACCTGCCAGTATGGCCTGATCGATACTTACGGCCTCAGCGAGAAGATCCATGAGCGCTTCTTTGTGGGCTATCACGATGTGAAGCTGCCCCATAAATTCAAGATCGCCGTGGGGGGCTGTCCCAACAACTGCGTCAAGCCCGACCTGAACGACCTGGGCATTATCGGCCAGCGGGTCCCCACCGTGGACCTGGAAAAATGCAGGGGCTGTAAAAAGTGCCAGGTGGAGCTGAACTGCCCCATTAAGGTAGCCAAGGTCGTGGACAAAAAGGTTTTCATTGATCCGAACCAGTGCAACCACTGCGGCCGCTGCAAGAGCAAGTGCCTGTTTGGCGCCATCTCCTATGAGGATGGCTATAAGGTCTGCATCGGCGGCCGCTGGGGCAAGAAAACCGCCATGGGCAGGCCCCTGGGCAAGGTCTTTACCGATGCCGATGAGGTAATGGACATCGTAGAAAAGGCCATCTGCCTGTTCCGCGACGAGGGCAACGCCGGGGAACGCTTTGCCGACACCGTGAACCGCCTCGGTTTTGACTATGTGGAAGGCAAGCTGCTGAACAAATAACCAGGAAGCTTAAAAGCGCCGTGTTTGCACGCGGCGCTTTTCTTCCTGTGCAGTAAAATTCCGGAGGGAAAACGGTATGGACGCTGATTTCATAAACATAACGGAGGAAAAACTTTCCGATGAACATTTGTGCTGCATCATCCGCACAAAAAAGCCCCATCCCGGGGTGGAAGCCAAACGCCAGTGGCTCTCCGAACGGCTGAAGGAAGGGCATGTCTTTCGAAAGCTGAACGCAAAGGCTGCGGTTTTTATAGAATATGCGCCTCTGGAAACCGCCTGGGTCCCCATCACCGCGGACAATTACTATTACATATACTGCCTGTGGGTTCTGGGAGATTATAAAGGAAAAGGCTACGGGACGGCCCTGATGGAATATTGCCTGGCGGATGCCAAAGCAAACGGCAAATCCGGGATCTGCATGCTGGGAGCAGCCAAGCAAAAGGCCTGGCTTTCCGACCAGTCCTTTGCCGGGAAATTCGGCTTCGAGGTTGTGGACACGGCTGCGAACGGGTATGAATTGCTTGCGCTTTCCCTGGACGGGACTACCCCCAAATTTACGCCAGCGGCCAAACGGCAAACGATCGACAGCAAAGAACTGACAATTTATTATGACATGCAATGCCCCTATATCTATCAGACCATTGCGTCACTGAAGCAGTATTGCGGGGAAAACGGGATCCCCGCCACCTTCCGGCAAGTCGATACCCTGCAAAAAGCGAAGGCGCTGCCCTGTGTTTTCAACAACTTCGGCGTCTTTTATAACGGACGGTTTGAAACGGTGAATCTGCTGGACATTGCCCATCTGAAAAGAATCCTCAGAAAGTAAAAAACGGGGCTGCAGCAAAATGCAAGTTAGCTGCAGCCCCGTTCTTTGGCAGGCTGCTCCTATGGAGGCCAGGCGCGGTGTTAAGAGGGTGGGGAAATCTTCTTCTCTATGAAATAGACAAAAACCGAGGTTAAAGATTAGAAAATCTGCACAAAGAATTTTAAGCTTAAAAAGAAAGTTTGGCAGGTATTGCGCTTGAAGGGAAGCCGCAACGGTGGTATGATACGGCTCAGAAAATGGAATCATAATGAAAAGAGGCATACCCTGTTATGGAAATTTATCTGATCTGTCTTGCCGTTGCGCTGGTGGGCGGGTTGATGCTGTCCCGCCTGACCAAGCTGGTGAATCTGCCCGCTGTTACTGCGTATCTGGTAGCGGGCCTGCTGTTGGGGCCTTTCTGCCTGGGGGCGCTGAAGGTCCCCGGCCTGGGCTTCAATTCCCTGGAGCAGGTGGAGAGCCTGAGCATCATCACCCAGACAGCCCTGGGCTTTATCGCTTTTACCATCGGTAACGAGTTCCGCTTAAGCCAGCTGAAGGCTACCGGTGCCAAGGCCATCACCATTGGCATTCTGCAGGCGGTGATCACCACCGTGGTGGTGGACATTGCGCTGCTGATACTGCATTTGTTCGCCCCCTCCATCATTTCCGTTCCCTGTGCCATTACCCTGGGCGCCATCGCTTCCGCTACGGCGCCGGCGGCAACGCTGATGGTCGTCCGCCAATATAAGGCGGACGGACCCATGACCCGGCTGCTGCTGCTGGTCGTGGCCATCGATGACGCGGTGGGACTGGTGCTGTTTTCCGCATCCTTCGGCATTGCCACGGCGCTGTCCAGCGGCCAGGTCAGTGTGCTGGCTGTTGTGGTGGAGCCGATCGTGGAGATCATCCTGTCTCTGGCGCTGGGCAGTGTTATGGGCTGGCTCTTAAACTGGGTGGAGCAGTTCTTCCATTCCAGAAGCAAGCGTATGACTATCTCCGTGGCCTTTGTGCTGCTGACGGTGGGGATGTCCATGCTGGAGTTTGAAGTGGCGGGAATCCACTGCGGCTTCTCCCTGCTGCTGGTGTGCATGATGACCGGCACCATTTTCTGCAATATCTGCCCCACCTCCGAGGAACTGATGAGCCGTGTGGACGGCTGGGTCATGCCGCTGAATATCCTGTTTTTCGTGATCTCCGGTGCGGAGCTGAACCTGGAGGTGCTGGCGCATCCGGTCACCATTCTGGTGGGCATCATCTATATCCTGTCCCGGTCCGCAGGCAAGTACTTTGGCGCTGCTGCCAGCTGCCAAATGACCCGGCAGCCAAAGCCCATCACCGAGCATCTGGGAATCACCCTGCTGCCCCAGGCCGGCGTGGCCCTGGGTATGGCGCTGACCGCCGCGACCCTGCCCGATGGCGTTTTGGCGCGGAATGTGGTGCTGTTTGCGGTATTGGTCTATGAGCTGGTCGGTCCCAATCTGACCAAACGCGCCCTGCTGGCTGTAGGCGAGATCCGCCCCGAGGGCCGTACCAGCGCCAGACAGCATAACGAAGCCAAAGTCAAATAAAACATGCCTTCTGCGGCACGACTGCACCGCAGAAGGCATTTTTTCTTGTTGACAAACCGAAAATTCTTTACTACAATAGAACCATCCTCCTATGTGACTGACGGATGAATGCGGATTACCGCAGGGAAGCATAGGAGATGTCATGCCGACCGTCTGGGCAATTCAGCTTGGGGCTGAGTTGCCCTTTTGCTTTTTCAAAAATGTAAGCCTGTCAAAAACAATCCATTCATGGAGGTGCGCTATGAACAAGATCAAAAAAATGCCGGAAGGAAATTTCCTGAAACTGTTCTTTGGGGCCGTAACACTTGCATTTCTCGTGGCATCCGTATGTATGCCTGACCGGGGAACCATGCTGTCTGGCTTGTGGCAGATCCTGAGCCAGCCAAGCAAAATCTCCACCAACTACTTTGCCGTTGGCGGCTATGGAGCTACCTTCCTGAATATGGGCCTGGTGTGTGCCATTTGCCTGCTGCTTTTCGTAGTGTTCAAGAGCACGCCAAACAATGTCTCTACCTTGGCGGTGATTTTAACCCTGGGTTTTTCCTCCTGGGGCATCAACATTCTGAATATCTGGCCCACTATTTTTGGCGTTATGATCTACGGCCTGGTGAAGAAGGAAAAAATGGGAACCCTTGTGAACGCCATGCTGTTCTCCACCGGTATCGCCCCTCTGATTACCGATTTGATGATCCGCTATCCCCTGGCTGAAGCTGCCGGCTTCAGCGCGGCGGGCATTCTGCTGTCGCTGCTGGTGGGCTTCGTGATCGGCTTCTTCCTGCCTGCGGGACTGGCCTTTTCCCCGAAGGTGCATAAGGGCTTTGACCTGTACAGTGCGGCGCTCCCCATCGGTATGACGGCGTTTTTTCTGAATGCTGTCCTGTACAAGACCCTGGGGGTCGACCTGCCTGCCGCGCCTCCTGCGCAGACGCTGCAGGTCGCTTCCCGGCTGACGGTCAATGTGTTCTGCTGCATCCTGTTTGGGGCCTGTATTGTCTTTGCCTTCGTGCTGGGATGCAAGCCGAAGGATTACTGGCGCCTGCTGACGGCCCCCGGGCAGGTCCCCAATTTCACTTCCGCCTACGGCAATGCCGCATTCCTGATGAATGTGGGGGTGTTCGGTCTGTTTATTCTGGCATATTACAATCTGATCGGTGCCAGCTTCAACGGTGTGACCTTCGGCATCATTTTCTGCATGCTGGCTACCTGCAATTCCGGCTCCCATCCGGGCAATGTCTGGCCCATTCTGGTGGGCTACGCGGCGGCCTCTGTGGTTTGCGGCTGGCTGTCTCAGCTGGCGGGAGGAAATTTTGCTATGGCGGTCAATGCCCAAGCCATTTGCGTGGGAGCGTGCTATGCCAACGGCTTAAGCCCCATCTCCGACAAATACGGCTGGCCCTTCGGCATCCTGGCGGGGGCGATGCACTATCTGCTGGTGACCTCTGTACCAAACCTCCATGGCGGCTACTGCCTGTATAACGGCGGCTTTACCGCGGCCTTGATCTGCATCCTGCTGATTCCCCAGCTGGAGCGCTTCGCAAAGACCAAGGAAGAAAGAAACGCTGTGAAAGCAAAATAAGCCTTCGGCTCCGGACAGCGGTCCGGAGCCGCTTTTCTTCCGATTTTTATAGACAAAGCCGTTTTTTTGTGCTATCATAACGCCATGATCCTGACATTAAGCGGTCAAGCTGCGTGAAAGGCGAATCTCTGCCACAGGGGCATATCCCTGGGGCGGATTTGCCGTTGCCGCACCGGAGGCAGCGGCATTCTTTGTTGCGGAGGGTGTATCGAATGGAAACACGGGTAGCGGTCATGAGCATCATCGTGGAAAACGGGGATATGGTGGAAAAACTCAACGGGCTTCTCCATGAATACGGAGAATTCATCATTGGGCGGATGGGCATCCCCTACCGCAAGCGGGGCGTCAGCATCATTTCCATCGCCCTGGACGCACCCCAGAACACCATCTCCTCCCTTTCCGGCAAGGTGGGAAGCCTGCCCGGCATCAGCGTGAAAACCGCCTATTCCAATGTCATCAGTATCGAATAAAAAGGAAAAGAGGCACTTCGTATGAACAAAAAAATTCGCTGGATCACGGAAACCGCCGTACTGCTGGCCCTGCTGGTGGTTTTGCAGGCGGTCACCAAAAGCTTTGGCCAGTTCGTCACCGGCTCCTTCGTCAACGCCGTGCTGGCGGTGGCGGTGCTGCTGGCGGGTATGGGCAGCGGCGTCACCATCGCCCTGATCTCTCCTGTGCTGGCCTACCTGCTGGGAATCGCGCCCCAGCTGGTGACGGTTCCCGCCATCATGGTGGGAAACACCGTGTTCGTTATTCTGCTGCGGCTGATCACCGGCGGGCAGAGCAAGCCCCTGGGCAGGCAGGTGGCGGCGTGGCTGGTCGCGGCCATTGCCAAATTTGCCGTACTGTACATTCTGGTGGTGAAGATCATCTGCGGCATTGCTTCCGCACCGCTGCTGGCGTCCGGCACCTTGAAGGAGCCAATGCTGAAAATGCTGCCCACCATGTTCGCCTGGCCCCAGCTGGTCACCGCCCTGATTGGCGGCGCCGTGGCGCTGGCCATCGTTCCCGTGCTGAAGAAAGCCCTGCACCGCTGAAATTAAAATCCCGGACAGTCAAGTGGCTGTCCGGGATTTTTTTGATGACAGAATGGAAAACAGGTTAGGAAAGCGTTGCCCACAACGGCGACTCCAGAACCATATTCCACAAAAGCGATCCGGTAAGGGGCTGCAGGAGAAACATTACCGCGATCACCGTACCACAGACCAGATACAGGTCACGGCGCTGGCCCCCGGCCGGGGCAAAACGGGCAAACCCCTTCGTCAGGACCCTGACGGCCCAGAACCCTACTAAGGTCCCGAGCGTATTGGTGATCAGATCGTTGACATCCGTTGTCCGGAGGGTAAAGATCTGTGCAAGCTCGATAAAAGCGGATGCGCACAGCCCGGCAGCAGCGGTGCTTTTGAGATTCCGAAATTGCTCCCAAAGCAGGGGAAGAAAAGCGCCCAGTGGGATAAACAGGAGAATATTCAGGCAGGCGTTTGAAAAATCAGCGGCCAGCCCCGCAAGCGGAACCGCATTGACAGTAAAATCCACGGTCAGGCAGGTGATATCGGGAAACCCGACAAGACACAAAACGGCGGCAAGGTAAAACGAGAATACCGCATACCATAGCGTACGCCGGAGGCTGCGGAAAATACATGCGCCATAAATGCACATTAGAGGGAGAAGGAAAACCGCCGCGGCGGTAAGGCTGATCAGAGCCGAAAAGATTCTGTACATATGGTTCTCCTTTTGTGTAGGTTCCAAAGCTCAGCGCTGCCGCCGGCCGCACTTGGGACAGAATTCAAAATCTTCCTGAATACCACCGCCGCAGTAGGGACAGAACCGGTTCCCGCTGCCGGCGGTGTTTTCCTGCTTGGGAGAGTCCATTGCCGGTGGGCGGTCCCAAGGGTCAGCCTCTTTGGGCTGGGAGGTTTTCTTATCGGTTTTCGCGTACTGGATGCACAGATACAGCCGGTAAACCATCATGCCCACAAAGGGAATGCCGAAAATCAGCATAAACCATGCGCCCATGGATACTGCCGCAACGCACCAAAAACAGGCAAAGAGAAGGCCGAAAATACTGGAGCCGATGCCTATGGCCTTCCCGGCTTTTTCCTCCTTTTCACGATCCCAGTCCATGGCTACACCTCCAGATATCCGCAGAGCACCTTCAAAGTGTTGAAAATGCCGTCCATGTGGCTGCGCTCATAGCCGTGGCTGGCATAGACACCGGCGCCAATCAGGCCGTGGCGCAGGTCAAAGCCCGCCCTCAGGGTGGCTTCCACGTCGCTGCCGTAGTGGGGATAGACATCCACGGCATAGCCGGCGCCTGTTTTCTTTGCGGCGTCGATGAGCTTCCCCACCACCTCATAGCTGTAGGGGCCGCCGGAATCCTTGGCGCAGATGGAGACCTGCCGTTCGGTGCAGGACAGGCCCTCGCCCACGCAGCCCATGTCCACGGCAATGGCTTCCGTGACCCCGGCGGGGACCGATGCGGCCCCGCCGTGACCGACCTCTTCGTAAACCGTTACATGGACATACACCCTTCTGGCCGGAACGGTTTTGTGGTCGGCCAGGTATTTGGCAAAGCCCAGCAGGATGCCCACGGACAGCTTGTCGTCCAGGAAGCGGCTTTTCAGGTAACCGCTGGCGGTCCTTCTGGTGCGGGGGTCGAAGCAGACAATATCTCCCACCTCGATGCCCAGCGCGCGGACGGCTTCGGCGGAGGTGACATCCTCGTCCAATACGACTTCGGTGGTGTCAAAGCCGCGTTTGGTATTGCCGTACTCGCCGTTTACATGGACGGAGGCGTTGCACAGCTGCAAGGTCCCTTCGATGATTTTTCCGTCCCGGGTATAGACCCGGACGTTTTCCGCTTCGCCGTTTTCCGCCCGCATACCGCCCAGGGGCGTTACCCGCAGGCGCCCGCTGCCCTTTATTTCGGCAACCATGGCGCCCAGGGTGTCGGTGTGGGCTTCCAGCAGCAGGCCGTTGTCTGTGTCTTGGCCGCCAAGGTCAATGAGCACACCGCCCTTGGTGGTGATACTGGCGGAAAAGCCCAGACGCGCAAATGCGTCCTTCACCCAGGCGGAAGCGTTCTTGGTGAAGCCGGAAGGGGAATCGATGGCCAGCAGCGCCGCCGTCTGTTCCCATGCGTAATCCGCGTAAAAACGATCAATCATATTGTCCTCCTAAAAGAATATAATGCCAAACGCCGGCAACCTCCCGCATGAAGTGGTTGACCATTTGGGAAATGCGGGAGGTCCGGGCAGGAATGCCGACAAATTCCACGCCGCAGGCCTTGGCGAACAGGCTGGCCCGGTAGAGGTGGTATTCGCTGGACAGCACGCCCAGCTTGGCGGGCTGCTGTCCGGTCTGTTCTTCAATCAGCGCCAGAGAGAACTGCAGGTTCTCCCAGGTGGAGGTGGCTTTGTCCTCCAGCCACAGCCGGTCCGGGGAAATGCCCAGCTTCACCAGCTCGTCGAACATGGCCTGGGCTTCGGACACAGGCTCGTCGGTGCCCTGTCCGCCGGAAAGAATGGCGGTCACCTGGGGATGGGCTTCCAGATAGTCATAAGCGCCATAGATCCGGTCCCAGAGGGAGGCGGAGGGGCCTGTGACACGGACCTTGGCTCCCAGCACCACCACATAGTCCACCGGCTCCTGAGGATTGCCGAAGCTGGCCTTGATGATGACGCACTCGGTAATGCCCACCACCAGCAGGCCGATGACGAGACACACGGTGAATACCCGGCGCACGAAATGTATTGCCTTCGGGTATTTGCCCCGGAGCATCCGGGTGGTTTCGTAAAAGGCGATGATACCAATCAGGCAGCAGCAGACCAACGCGGAAAAGCTGTAGCCCAGTAAAAGGAAACGCAGGACAAAGGCCGCCAGCGCCAGTATGGCGCAGACCAGCCAGGGAAAAAGACGGAAACGATTTTTCTTATCCATGGGAAACCTCGAAAATATCTATTATGCTGATATTTATAAAAATGAAACATTTTTATAAATAAACAGTATTGGGGTGTATATATTTTACCACATTCCGCCATAGAAAACAAGCCGCCCCGGCTGGGGCGGCTGTAATCCTAATAAAAACTTAAACTTCCTTGCTCTTAGCGGTGATCTCTGCCAGGCACTTGCCGCGGAATTCCTCCAAGGTCATGGCACCCAGGTCATCGCCCTTGCGGGTGCGGACGGAAACGGTGCCGTTCTCCATATCCCGGTCGCCGACCACCAGCATATAGGGGATCTTCTGCATCTGGGCCTCCCGGATCTTGTAGCCCAGCTTTTCACTGCGGTAGTCGCCCTCGGCACGGATGCCTGCATCCACCAGCTGTTGGGTCAGGCCCTTGGCATATTCGTGGGCCCGGTCGGTAACGGGCAGCACCTTGACCTGAACGGGGGCCAGCCACAGGGGGAAGGCGCCGGCAAAGTGCTCGGTGATGACGCCGATGAACCGTTCAATGGAACCCAGAACGACCCGGTGGATCATGACGGGGCGGTGCTTCAGACCGTCCTCTCCCACATACTCCAGTTCGAACCGCTCGGGCAGCTGCATATCCAGCTGGATGGTTCCGCACTGCCAGGTACGGCCCAGGGAGTCGGACAGGTGGAAGTCCAGCTTGGGACCATAGAAGGCGCCGTCGCCTTCGTTGATGACATAGGTCTTTCCCATTTCCTCCACGGCGGCCTTCAGGGTCTCGGTGGCGAAATCCCAATCCTTTTCGTCGCCCATGTGGTCCTCAGGCATGGTGGAGACTTCGATCTGGTAGCTCAGGCCAAAGACAGAGTAGACCTCGTCGAACAGCTTGACCACGTTCTTGATCTCGTCCTTCATCTGATCCCAGGTCATGAAGATGTGGGCGTCGTCCTGGGTAAAGCAGCGGACGCGGAACAGGCCGTGAAGGGCGCCGGACAGCTCGTGGCGGTGCACCAGGCCCAGCTCGCCCACCCGCAGGGGCAGGTCCCGGTAGGAGTGAGGCTCGCTGGCATAGACCAGCATGCCGCCGGGGCAGTTCATGGGCTTGATGGCGAAATCGGTGTCGTCGATAACGGTGGTGTACATGTTGTTCTTATAATGCTCCCAATGGCCGGAGCGCTCCCACAACTGTCGGTTCAGCATGATGGGGGTGGAAATTTCCACGTAGCCGTAGCGCTTGTGGACTTCCCGCCAATAGTCGATCAGGGTATTGCGCAGCACCATGCCCTTGGGCAGGAAGAAGGGGAAACCGGGGCCTTCGTCCCGGAGCATGAACAGGCCCAGTTCCTTGCCCAGCTTGCGGTGGTCCCGCTTCTTGGCCTCCTCAATGCGCTGTAGGTAAGCTTCCAGATCCTCCTTGCTGGGGAAGGCAACGCCGTAGATACGCTGGAGCATCTTGCGGTTGCTGTCGCCCCGCCAGTAGGCGCCGCAGGTGGTGGTCAGCTTGAAGCCGTTGTG
>JAUNJE010000009.1 GCA_030533415.1 Eubacteriales bacterium
AAAGTTTCTGAGCACAAGGGAGGCTTTGGTGCGCTGAAATTCGGTAGATTGTACGTTTTGGTTACCTTCTCAAGGAGACGGGGGTGTCCCTTTCTTGTTTCGGCAAGAAAGGGACGGAAAGAAGCCGACCAAAGGGGCGCTAGGTGCAAACGCGCCCCCTTTGGAAACCCCCGCCGCCTCGCCGCAGCTGCCTATCAAGGACGAACAAATCAATCGGGCATATCGATTGCGCTGGTACGGGAACGCCCAAGGCACCCTTGCGCAGAGGCAACCTCTTTTGCCATAGAAGAATGCAGTAAAAAGTTTCTGAGCACTAAGGCTCCCCTGTGCAAAGGCGACCGAAGGGAGTGCCTTGCGCTGAGCTGGCTGCCCGAAGGGCAGACTGAGGGATTGTGCGGAAAAATATTACGGTTTTGTATTTGCGTCAGGCGAATACGTTATAAAGGGGAATGCGCTGTTTTTGCCCCGATCTATGCAGCAACATACTGCTTACCGCACAATCCCCCAGTCACGGCTTGCGCCGTGCCAGCCCCCTTTGCACAAGGGGGCCTTGGGTGCGCTGCATGGTGTGGATGGTAAGCATAATTGCAGAAACTGTTCCGAAGGGATTTCTTTATTATATATCGGCATTCCGCGTTTATCATTTATCGTAAACTCTTTTTTAATTTTTTCTTATGACCTGCCGGAATGCCGGGCAAAGGGATGGTTGGAAATGGGAAAAGATGTCAAAATTGTAATAATTTAGGAGACGAAATACCCTATCATCTGCAAAAAACGGCCCTTGAACCGCGAAAAAAGTAACCGAATCCTTAAAATTCTTTAAGCAATTATTAAGATTCGTAAATAGTTTGTAATTTCTTGTAATTTTCCTATTGACAAAATGGCCGGGATGGGTTACAATGCAGACATGAAAGAGATGCCGGCGCAGAAGCCACTCTAAGGGCTTCCCCGATTGGCCCGGGGGCGGCGCCTGACGAACGGCAAATATTTCTAAACTATGTAATTTCATTAGGAGGTTAGAAAACAATGAAAACTACAATGAAGAAGCTGCTCAGCTTCGTGCTGGTAGCTGTCCTGCTGGTTTCCGCGATTCCTTTCCAGGCTTCGGCAACTGAGAAAGCCTACTCTGCCCAGGTCGAGATTAAGGTTGATGGCGAGACCATTGAAACGAAGACTGTCGGATTTAATAAGGCACCCAGTTCAATTAGTACATTGCTTCAGTATGATGCACTCGATCTTTCTGCGTATAGCGGCTATAAATTTAGCCATTCTTGGAAAGATGGTATGGGTTCCGCCAGAGGAGATATGAGCATCGAAGTTAACGATGGTGAGACCATTAAATTGGCATATGTATCTATTTCCGATGGAAGTGACCAGAATCAGGACAATGAGAATCAGGAGGAAACCACTACCACTCCTGTTCAGCCCATCACCCTGAAGCTCCTGTTCAATGATGACACTGCTGTTTCCAAGACTTTGACCCATACGCCTTCCAATGGTGTATCTTCCACGATTGCTGATCTGCTGTACTATGTCTACGATGCAAATTGGGATGATACTTATGATTTCTACCGTGCAAATAATAGCCGTCTGGGAACTACTTATGACATCAATGCCGAAGTCCTGGCTGGCGAATCCATCAACGTCCGTCTGAAGGCTAAGGCACAGGAAGTTAAGCCCATCGACATTATTGTTAAGGTTGACTCCAGCGACAATGTCGTGTGGACTGGCAGCAAGGTACCTTCCAATGGCACCTCCTCCAAGGTTGAGGATCTGCTGAGCTACTGCTGGAACAAGGATTGGGACGATGTTTATGAGTTCGACCATGCTTGGAGCCATGAGCAGCAGAAGAACGTGGCCCGGACCGGCAGCGTCAATGCTGGCGATACCCTGTACATCATGGTGAATAAGCTGGACAGCAGCAAGCCCACCACTGGCACTGCTTACAGTGTTACCTTTAAGAATGTCAGCGGCGACGCAATCACTACTGTTAAGACCGACACGAATGGATATCTGAGCAGCTCCGACATTACTTACGCGGCAGCGCGTGTTGGAACCAAGAGCGGCTACACCTTCAAGGGCTGGCAGGTCAGCACCACCAGAAGCGCTAACTACTTCACCAACACCGAGCTGGCAGCGGAGAAGATTACTGCTAACACCACTCTTGTTCCCTATTTTGAGGTAAATTCTACTTCTGATAAGCTGAACTCCAACAAGGTTTACCTGCACATCTTCCTGAACAACAAGGTTGACGAGCCTGCGAAGAATATCGATATCACCAATGGTATCGCTCTGGACGGCAAGGTCACTCTGGCCGAGGTCAAGACCGTTGTCAAGAACTACTACACTTCCAAGACCAGCGACGGTATCGGCTATGACGGCCTGTACTTCGCCACTGGCGACTGGGTTGGCAAGTTTGTAAAGGACGACAAGGTTGACACCATCGACAACATTGCTGAGCTGAAGAGAGATGGCTATGTGCACATCAATATCATGATCACCAATGCCACCGCCAAGAGCACCAGCTCTTCCAATGCTGACACCAGCAACCCCAAGACTGGCGATACTTTCACCGCGACGATGACCGTCATGACTATCTCCGCCAGCGCTCTGGTTCTGGTTTACCTCTTCAACAAGAAGCGTGCGCTTGCTAAGTAATTAGCAAACCACATCCTAATGAAAATACCCGGCAGCTTCGGCTGCCGGGATTTTCCGTTTGGGAGCGTGAAACGGCTATTCCCGCTGGTTACTTACGATGCTTATTACATTATGCTTATCGGGATTACTCAGCAGATACTCCCGCTATGCACTGGCGCGGGAGCGCCTAGGCTCCCTTGTGCAAAGGGAGCTGTCAAAAATCTTTGATTTTTGACTGAGGGATTGTGCGGCAGGAGTGTCGGAATTCGCCGGAAGCTAGGCAAAACCGTAAGATGCTACCGCAACAATCCCTCCGTCACGGCTTGCGCCGTGCCACCTCAGCGCAAGGCACTCCCTTCGGTCGCCTTTGCACAAGGGAGGCTTTGGTGCGCTGAAATTCGGTAGATTGTACGGTTTTGTTATCTTCTCAAGAAGACGGGGGTGTCCCTTTCTTGTTTCGGCAAGAAAGGGACGGAAAGAAGCCGACCAAAGGGGCGCTAGGTGCAAACGCGCCCCCTTTGGAAACCCCCGCCGCCTCGCCGTAACTGCTTATCAAAGACGAACAAATCAACCGGGAACATTGATTGCACTGGTGCGGGATAACTGCCCAGTCCCATATAGCGTGGTTACTTCTTATAACTTAGCGGGGGGCGAACCTTCCAATGGCGGCGGGAGGAAATTTCTGCGTCAAATTTCTTGCTATTTCGGCAGAAGTCCGCTATAATGGTCTGCGGTGATTTCTGTGAAAGAGGCGAGGGAACATGGTAAAATTGGCATTTGACAACGACAAATACTTGCAGACGCAGTCCGCCCATATTCGGGAACGGATCGCCCAATTCGGCGGTAAGCTGTACCTGGAATTCGGCGGAAAGCTTTACGACGACAATCACGCATCCCGTGTTCTGCCGGGCTTTCAGCCGGACAGCAAGCTGCGGATGCTGCTGCAATTAAAGGATCAGGTGGAGATGGTGATCGCCATCAACGCCGACGATATCGAGAAAAACAAAGTGCGGGGCGATCTTGGCATTACCTACGACCGGGATGTGATCCGCCTGATCGACGTTTTCCGGGGCCTGGGGCTGTATGTTTCCAGCGTGGTGCTGACCCGTTTCCACGGTCAGGCCCTGGCCAAGGCCTTCCAGGCGCGGCTGGAGGGGCTGGGAATTCGGGTCTACCATCATTTTGACATCGCCGGGTATCCCTCCAATACTGCCCATATCGTCAGCGAAGAGGGCTTTGGCAAAAATGATTACATCGAAACCACCCGGGAGCTGGTGGTGGTCACCGCACCCGGCCCCGGCAGCGGGAAACTGGCAACCTGCCTGAGCCAGCTGTACCATGAGCACGAGCGGGGCAATACCGCGGGCTATGCCAAGTTTGAGACCTTCCCCATCTGGAATCTTCCGCTGAACCATCCCGTAAATTTGGCCTATGAGGCGGCCACGGCGGACCTAAACGACGTAAATATGATCGATCCTTTCCATTTGGACGCTTATGGGGTCACCACCGTCAACTACAACCGGGATGTGGAGGCTTTCCCCGTGCTGGTTGCCATTTTTGAGAAGATTTTGGGCCACTGCCCCTATAAGTCTCCTACGGATATGGGCGTCAACATGGTGGGCAACTGCATCGTGGATGACGATACCGTTCGCTTTGCCTCCCGGCAGGAGATCATCCGCCGCTATTACGTTGCCATGTGCGAGCAGAAGCAGGGCAAGGGCGGCGACGAAGCCGTGCGAAGACTGGAACTGCTGATGAAAAAGGCGGGTGTTACACCCGGCGAGCGCAGAGTCGTGGGCGCGGCCCTGGACCGGGCGGAGGAAACCGGAAATCCCGCCGCCGCCATGGAGCTGCCAGACGGGCGGATTGTGACGGGCAAAACCACCGATCTGCTGGGGGCGTCCTCGGCGCTGCTGCTGAATGCCCTCAAGACCCTGGGCAGCATGCCGGATGACCTGCACCTGATCTCCCCCGTGGCCCTGGATCCCATCCAGCACCTGAAGGTGGCCCACCTGGGCAACCGGAATCCCCGGCTCCATACCGATGAAACCCTGATTGCCCTGTCCATCAGCGCGGCAACCAATCCCATGGCGGAGTATGCCATGGAACAGCTGAGCAAGCTCCGGGGCTGCGACGTCCATTCCTCGGTGATCTTGTCCGCCGTGGACGAAAGAACCTTTAAGCGGCTGGGCGTGAATCTGACCTGTGAACCCAGATATGAGGGGTAACTGAAATAGAGCCGCCCTCCGGCGAAAGCCGGAGGGCGGCTCAGACTGTCGATAAACCCTCTGGCGCGGGAGCGCCCAAGGCTCCCTTGTGCAAAGGGAGCTGTCATGCGAACAGCGTGACTGAGGGATTGATGCGGTAAAATGTTGCCTTTTCGCCGAAGTCCAATGCGAATTCGTAACATTCAGCAGCACAATCCCTCCGAGGCGGCTTACGCCGCCCCACCTCCCTTTGCACAAGGGAGGCTTTGGTGCAGTGCAAATTGGTAAACTTCTACGTTTGTAATTACTTTTTCGACACCCTGAGCCGCCCTCCGGCGAAAGCCGGAGGGCGGCTGCCATTTTATCCGCGCTGCTCACAGTAAATGCAGCGGTGAATATCCGCGGCCCGGTCGGTGCAGCGGAAAAGCTGGGGCAGCTCCTGCTCTACCTGGGAGATGCACTTGGGGTTGCGGCAGACCCGGTCATATTCCAGGCTCTCCGTGTCGATGGCTTCCCGGACGGGATCCCGTTCGGCTTCCTCCAGCAGCTTCAAAATCAGGGCCATGCGCATGTATTTGCCGTTCAGAGCCTGGCGGAAATAGGCAGCCCGGGGGTCGTCATCCACCTTGACGCTGATTTCGTTGACCCGGGGCAGGGGGTGCAGTACACACATGCGCTCCTTTGCCAGGTGCATTTTGTCCGTGTTCAAAATATAGCTGTCTTTCAGGCGCTCATATTCCCAGGGATCGTCAAACCGCTCCCGCTGAATGCGGGTCATATACAGCACGTCCAGCTCATGGATGGCCTCCTCCAGGGAGGAAACTTCGGTATAGGGGATCCGGTTGCGTTCCAGAACGTTGTAGCGGATGAATCCGGGGATTTTTAACTCTTTCGGGGAGATCAGGACGAATTTTGTACCCGGATACCGGCTCATGGCCTCAATCAGGGAGTGGACGGTACGGCCGTATTTCAGGTCGCCGCACACGCCGATGGTCAGGTTTTCCAGCCGCCCCATTTCCCGGGAAATGGTCAGAAGGTCGGCCAAGGTCTGGGTAGGGTGGTTGTGTCCGCCGTCGCCGGCGTTGATGACGGGGATGGTGGCCGCCCGGGAGGCGACGTAGGGGGCGCCCTCCTTGGGATGCCGCATGGCGATGATGTCGGCATAACAGCTGATGATTTTGGCGGTGTCGGCTACGCTCTCGCCCTTGGAGGCGGAGGAGGAGGCGGCTTCGCTGAAGCCAAGGACACTGCCGCCCAGCTCCAGCATGGCGGCTTCAAAGCTCAGGCGGGTGCGGGTGGAAGGCTCAAAGAACAATGTGGCCAGCTTTTTATGGGCGCATTTGTCCTGATAGGCTTCGGGATGGGCAATGATATCTTTGGCGGTGGCAATGAGCTGGTCCAGCTCCTCCACACTCAGTTCCAAAATGCTGTTCAGACTTCTCATACTTTCGCTCCATTCACGGCCAGATAATTGCGGATGCGGGCCACATTTTCAGCGTTGGTGACATCCTCTTCCAAGTATTCGATGATGTCATAGACGTCCACGACGGAGTAGACAGGGAAGCCGAATTCCTCCTCTACCTCCGCCATGGCGGATTTTTCTGTTTTGCCTTTTTCCTTGCGGTCAACCATCACGAAGGTGGCAGCGACCCTGACGCCCTCCAGGCCGCCTAAAACCGACATGCTTTCCCGGATGGCGGTGCCTGCGGTGATGACGTCCTCCACGATGACCACCTCTTGGCCGGCCTTGGGGACATAGCCCACGAATACGCCGCCTTCGCCGTGGTCCTTTGCCTCCTTGCGGTTGAAGAAGAAGGGAACGTCCAGACCGTTCCTGGCCAGGGCGATGGAGGAGGATACGGCGATGGAGATGCCCTTATAGGCGGGGCCATACAGGACGGCGGGCTTTTGGCCTAGCTTTTCCAGGTAGGCCTTGGCGTAAAATTCGCCCAGTTTCGCGATCTGTTCTCCGGTTTTGATGTCGCCGGCATTGATAAAGTAGGGGATCTTGCGGCCGCTTTTGGCGGTGAAGTCGCCGAATTTCAAAACACCGGCGCCTTTCAGAAATTCGATGAATTCTCTTTTATAGCTTTCCATGGTACGCGCTCCTTTCAGCCGCAGAATTCCGCGACACAGCGTTCGTAAGCAGCCACAGGGTCCGAAGCCCCGGTGATGGGGCGGCCAACCACAATGTAGTCGGAGCCAATGGCTTTGGCTGCGGCGGGGGTCATGACGCGCTTCTGGTCGCCGGTATCACCATCGGCAAAACGGACGCCGGGGGTCACGGTGAGAAAGTCTTTTCCGCAGCGGCCGTGGACCTTGCCAGCTTCCAGGGGGGAGCAGACGATGCCGTCCAGGCCGGCGTTTTTGGCGGTTTCGGCGTAGTGCATGACCACCTCATCCATGGGCGCGTGGATCAGCAGGTCCCGTTCCATAGCTTCCTGGTCGGTGGAGGTCAGCTGGGTCACGGCGATCAGCAGGGGACGGGTTCCGTCGGGACGGGTCAGACCCTCCAGCGCGGCCTGCATCATGGCGGTGGTGCCGGCGGCATGGAGGTTGGTGATGTCCACATCCAGGCCACTCAGGACGGACATGGCTTTTTTGACGGTATTGGGAATATCGTGGAGCTTTAGGTCAAGAAAAATCTTGTGGCCCCGGGCTTTGATCTGACGGACAATGCTGGGGCCTTCGGCATAGTACAGCTCCATGCCGATCTTCACAAAGGGCTTTTTTTCTGTGAACTTGTCCAGAAAAGCGAAGGTCGCCTCAGCGGAAGAAAAATCACATGCTACAATTACGTCCTTACCCATTAACGTATGCCTCCTATGATCTCACTTAAATTTTGAATGTGGTAGATTTCCATGGCCCGGGGCAGATCCCGGATGATGTCACGGCAGGCAAAGGGATTTACCAGATTGGCGGCGCCGATTTCCACCGCGGTGGCGCCTGCCAGCATCATTTCGATCACGTCCTCCGCCGAACTGACGCCGCCCATGCCCACCACGGGGATACGCACGGCCTCCGCGACCTGGCAGACCATCCGCAGGGCCACAGGGAAAACAGCGGGGCCGGAAAGGCCGCCCATTTTATTGGCAAGAATGGGCTTGCGGGTGCGAAGGTCAATGCGCATGCCAAGCAGGGTGTTGATCAGGCTGATGCCGTCGGCGCCTGCGTCCTCGCAGGCTTTGGCAATGGAAACAATGTCGGTGACATTGGGGGAGAGCTTGATGATGACCGGCTTGGTGGTGACGGCCTTGACGGCCCGGGTCACCTCCGCTGCGGCCTGGGGCTGGGTGCCGAAGCTCATGCCGCCGCCGTGAACATTGGGACAGCTGATATTGACCTCCAGCCAGCCCACTTGCTCCTCCTTGTCCAGCCTTTCGCAGGTATACGCGTAATCCTCTACGGAAAAGCCGGAGACATTGGCCATGACCGGCTTGTGAAAGCACTGCTTCAGCCGGGGAAGCTCCTGGGAAATGACCTTTTCCACGCCGGGATTCTGCAGGCCCACGGCATTGAGCATCCCTGCGGCGCATTCGGCGATGCGGGGCGTGGGATTGCCGAAGCGGCCTTCCCGGGTGGTGCCCTTGAAGGAGAAGGTGCCTAGGCAGTTGATGTCGTACAGTTCGGCATATTCGTAGCCGTAGCCGAAGGTTCCGGAGGCGGGGATCACGGGGTTATCCAGTGAAATGCCACAGAGGTTGACGCTTAAGCTTCCCATAGGATCTCCTCCTTCTTCATAACGGGGCCATCCTTGCAGATGCGCTTATAGCCCGTCAGGGTCTTGCAGCTACAGCCCATGCAGGCACCGAAGCCGCAGCCCATCCGTTCTTCAAAGCTCATCTGGCCGGAGGTCTTGGAGGCCCGGTATACGGCTTTCAGCATAGGCTCGGGGCCGCAGGCGTAAAAATAGGTATATTCTTGGGGCAGGGCGTCGGTGACGAAGCCCCGGATGCCGCAGCTGCCATCCACGGTGGTGACGGATGTCCGGCATCCCAGAGCCTGAAACGCTTCCTCATAGAACACTTCGCTGCGGGTATTAAAGCCCAGGATGACGGAAACCTCTTTGCCCATGGCGGTCAGCTTCTTTGCCAGGTTGTACAGGGGCGGGACACCCACGCCGCCGCCCAGCAGAACGGGCTTGTCCCCTGCTGGGGCCAGGTCGTAACCGTTGCCAAGGCCTGTAAGAAGGTCCAGTGTTTGGCCGGGAGCCATGCCGCGCATCTGCCCGGTGCCTGCGCCGACAACCTTATAGAGGATGGTAAGCACCCCGGAATCATAGTCACAGACGGAGATGGGGCGGCGCAGGAAACGGCCCTCCAGACGGATGTTGACAAACTGGCCGGGGGCCGTGATGGCGGAGGTATCGCCGGCCAGAACCATTTGAGAAACACTGTCCGTCAGCGCTGTGTTGCTGACGATCTTAAAAATGCTTTGCTTCATGCTGTCTCCTTTGTCCGCTTCTTATCTATGCAGGGAGCGCCAGCCCTGGCGTTCCCTGCGCTTTTTCATTAGGCGTCAATCGTGGAAATGGTCAGCGTGGTTTCTTCCAGAACATCCAACAGGACCTTGATGGTGTCCAGGGCAGTAAACAGGGTTACATTGTGCTCGGTAGCGATTTGGCGGATCTTGATGCCGTCGGTTTCGCTGGCACCCAGGTCCTTGGTGTTGATGACATAGGCGATATGGCCCTGGCGCAGGGCTTTGGGGATCTCATCGCTGCCGTCGCTGATCTTGCCCAGCACATGGGTGCGGATGCCGTTGTTCTTTAAGAACATGGCGGTGCCATAGGTGGCCTCAATATTGAAGCCAAGCTGGTAGAAGCGGCGGATCAGGGGCAGGGCCTCCTCCTTGTCCTTGTCGGCAATGGTGGCAAAGACGGTGCCATAGTTCTGCAGCTTCATTCCGGCGGCCTGCAGGGCCTTGTACAGGGCGCGGGTCATGGTGCGGTCGTAGCCGATGGCCTCGCCTGTGGACTTCATTTCGGGAGACAGATAGGCGTCCAGGCCGCGAATTTTGTTGAAGGAGAAGACAGGAGCTTTGGCATACCAGCGGTCCTTCTCCTCAGGATAAATGTCGAAGAAGCCCTGTTCCTTCAGGCTCTTGCCCAGGATGACCTCGGTGGCGATGTCCGCCAGGGAGTAGCCCGTGGCTTTGCTCAGGAAGGGAACAGTACGGGAGGAACGGGGGTTGACCTCGATGATGAACACGTTGTCGTCCTTATCCACGATAAACTGGATGTTGAACAGGCCGATGATGCCGATGCCCAGGCCCAGCTTTTTGGCATACTGAAGGATGATGCCCTTGACCTTGTTGGAAATGGAGAAGGAGGGATAGACGGAAATGGAGTCGCCGGAGTGAATACCGGTGCGTTCCACCAGCTCCATGATGCCGGGGACAAAGACGTCCCGCCCGTCACAGATGGCGTCGATTTCCACCTCCCGGCCCTGGATATACTTGTCCACCAGAACGGGCTTGTCCTCGTCGATTTCCACGGCGGTGCGCAGGTAATGGCGCAGCTGTTTTTCGTTGGCGACGATCTGCATGGCCCGGCCGCCCAGAACGAAGGAGGGACGGACCAGAACGGGATAGCCGATTTCGTTTGCGGCGGCAAGGCCGTCCTCAATTTTGGTGACGGCCCGGCCCTTGGGCTGGGGGATGTTCAGGGAAAGCAGCAGCTTTTCAAAGGCGTCCCGGTTTTCTGCCTTGTCGATGGCGGCGCAGTCGGTGCCGATGATCCGGACGCCCCGGTCGGTCAGGGGCTGCGCCAGGTTGATGGCGGTCTGTCCGCCCAGGGAGGCAATGACACCGTCGGGCTTCTCAAACTCGATGATGTTCATTACGTCCTCGACGGTCAGCGGCTCAAAGTACAGCTTATCGGCGGTGGTGTAGTCCGTGGAGACCGTCTCGGGGTTGTTGTTGATGATGATGGCCTCGTAGCCGGCCTGCTTGATGGTCATAACGGCGTGGACGGTGGAGTAATCGAATTCCACACCCTGACCGATGCGGATGGGGCCGGCGCCCAGAACCACGATTTTCTTTTTGTCCGTCAGGCGGGAGGCGTTTTCCCCGGTGTAGGAGGAGTAGAAGTAGGGAATATAGGCACCGGTATGGCAGGTGTCCACCATCTTAAAGACGGGAAAAACATTGTGTTCCTTGCGGAATCCGTATACATCCAGTTCGGTGCATTTCCACATCCGGGCGATGTATTTGTCGCTGAAGCCCATCTTTTTGGCCTGCTTCAGGATATCCAGGTTTTGGACATTGGCCTTCAGTGTTTCCTCCATGTCCACAATCCGCTGGATGGCCTCCAGGAAGTAAGGGGTGATCTGGGTGATTTCGTGTACCTGCTCCACGCTGATGCCCCGGGCCAGCAACTCTGCAATGGCGAAAATGTTGTCGGCGCGGAAAGGCTCGATGTATTTGAGCAGTTCCTCGTTGGTCATGTCGTCAAATTTGGACAGATAGATATGTCTGGCGCCGATTTCCAGAGAGCGGATGCCCTTCAAAAGGGCTTCTTCCAGATTGGCACCGATGCCCATCACTTCGCCGGTGGCTTTCATCTGAGTGCCTAAGGTGTTGGGAGCGGTGGTGAACTTATCGAAGGGGAAACGGGGCAGCTTGGCAATGACATAGTCCAGGCTTGGCTCAAAGGACGCGTTGGTGTTGGCAATCTTGATGTCCTCCAGAGCCATGCCCACTGCGATCTTGGCGGTGACCCGGGCAATGGGATAGCCGGAAGCTTTGGAGGCCAGGGCGGAAGAACGGGAGACACGGGGGTTGACCTCAATGAGGTAATATTCGGAGGAATTGGGATTCAGGGCAAACTGAATGTTGCAGCCGCCTTCGATTTTCAGCTCCCGAATGATCTTGATGGCGGAGTCATTGAGCATCTTCTGGTCATGCTCGCTCAGGGTCATGATGGGGGCCACCACCAGGCTGTCGCCGGTATGGACGCCGACAGGGTCGATGTTTTCCATGCCGCAGATGGTGATGGCGTGGTCATTGGAGTCCCGCATGACCTCGAATTCGATCTCCTTAAAGCCCTTGACGGACTTTTCCACCAGCACTTGGTGGACGGGGGACAGGGGGAAGGCGTTCAGACCCACTTCCACCAATTCCGCTTCGTCGTAGGCGAAGCCGCCGCCGGTACCGCCCAGGGTGAAGGCGGGACGCAGAACCACGGGGTAGCCAATGCGCTTGGCCGCCGCTTTGGCCTCCTCCAGGGAGTAGGTGATCTCAGAGGGAATTACAGGCTCGCCGATGGACTGGCACAGCTCCTTGAACAGTTCCCGGTCCTCGGCCCGCTCGATGGATTTGCTGGAAGTGCCCAGCAGCTTGACACGGCATTCCTTCAGAACCCCCTTCTTTTCCAGCTGCATGGCCAGATTCAGGCCGGTCTGGCCGCCGATGCCGGGAATAATGGCGTCGGGGCGCTCATAGCGGATGATCTTGGCAATATATTCCAGTGTCAGAGGCTCCATATAGACCTTGTCAGCAATGATGGTGTCGGTCATAATGGTGGCGGGATTGGAGTTGCACAGGACGACCTCGTACCCCTCCTCCTTCAAGGCCAGACAGGCCTGGGTGCCGGCGTAGTCAAACTCAGCGGCCTGGCCGATGACGATGGGGCCGGAGCCAATGATCAGAATTTTCTTGATATCCGTTCTCTTTGCCATTTTGTGATGTCCTCCTGGTTTCTTGTTGTATGGGATACAGGATATTTTAGTCTCTGTAGACGGGTTTCCCGCCGCAGATGGTGGCCATGCACTTGCCGCTGACGTTCCAGCCGGTAAAGGGTGTAGCCTTGCCCATGGAAAGGAAGTCCGCAGGATCGATGGCGTATTCCGCCTCCAAATCCCAGACGCTGTAATCGCAGCCCAGGCCGATACCGAAGCGCTTCCTGGGATTGATGCACAGCAGTTCCACCAGCTTCTCCAGGCGCAGAATGCCGGGCTTTACCAGATAGGTGTATAGAATGGGGAACGCCGTCTCAAGGCCGACAATGCCGAAGGCGCTTTTTTCCAGTCCCCGGGATTTTTCCGCGGCGGAATGGGGGGCGTGGTCGGTGGCGATCATATCGATGGTGCCGTCCAGAACGCCCTGGATCAGCGCTTCCCGGTCCTCCCGGCCGCGAAGGGGCGGATTCATCTTAAAACGTCCATCCTCTTGCAGCATGCTGTCATCCATTACCAGATAGTGTGGCCCGGTTTCACAGGTCACATCCAACCCTTCCTCCTTGGCCCTGCGGATCAGCGCCACGCTCTTCTTGGTGGAGACGTGGCAGACATGATAGGATACGCCGGTCTCCTTCACCAGCTTCAGGTCTCTTGCGATCTGGCCCCATTCGCTTTCGGAGCAGATTCCCCGGTGGCCGTGGACCCGGGCATATTCCCCCTCATGGATGTAGCCGCCCCGGAGCAGGGTGTTGTCCTCGCAGTGGGCAGCGATGGGTTTGCCCAGAGCCTTTGCCCGGCCCATGGCTTGGCGCATTCTGTCGTCACTTTGGACGCCCCGGCCATCGTCAGAAAAACCGATCACGCCGGGGGCCATCCCCTCCAGATCGGCCACCTGCAATCCCTGTTCGGCCACGGTGATGGCGCCATAGGGATAGACGTGGATGCACGCGGTTTTGCGGATGATATCCCGCTGGAAATCCAGATGCTCCACGCTGTCGGGAACGGGGTCCAGGTTTGGCATGGTGCATACGGCGGTGTAGCCGCCCCGGGCCGCGGCCAAGCTTCCTGTGGCAATGGTCTCCTTATAAGAAAAACCCGGCTCTCTGAAGTGCACATGCACGTCGCAGAAGCCGGGAAAAATAACAAATCTGGGAGAATTGAAAACAGAAAGCTCAGGGGTGGAAAGGGAAGCACCAACACCCTCCGCAAAAACGGAATCCAGGGAAGCGGAAATGACCTTTGCCTTGGTAACTTCAGTCATGGGAGTCTCCTTTCAGTGCCTAAAAAAATGTCCTGCCGAGAGGCGGCAAGACGAGTATGGCGGCAAGCCGCTGTATTTATCCCGAAGATTATAGCATGGAGGGAAATGCTTGTCAACAGGAAATATGATACAAAAAACGGCGGAAAGGACGGGAAAATCTGTATGTACTATGAATTTTCGTCCTGCCCGGACTGCCGGGATATTCCCCTTATCGGAAAACGCGCCGCTGAAACGCGGCGCGTTTTGGGGTGGGGCTTACCGCTGCTTCCAGGTGCTCCTGGAAAACAGCACCAGAATGGGAAAAATCTCCAGCCGTCCTGCCAGCATAGCCCAGGACAGGACCAGCTTGCTCAGACTGCTGTATTGGCTGAAATTGCAGGTAGGACCGACGGCCTCCAGGCCGGGACCAATGTTATTGAAGGTACACAGAACGGCGGAGAAATTCGTCCCCACAGAGAAGCCATCCAGGGAAATGATGGTGAATACCACAAACAAAATGATGACGTAGGCCACAAGGTAGGTGTTGGTGTTGTCCAGAACCTTTTGGCTTACGGTCTGGCCATTGTTTCGCACCAGCTCTACCTTCCGGGGCTGCAGCATCTGGCGGACATTCCGGTGCAGGCCCTTGAACAGCAGCAGCACGCGCGCCACCTTTAGGCCGCCGCCGGTGGAGCCTGCGCAGGCACCAATCACCATCAGGCACAGCAGAATGGTGCGGGAAAAGCTGGGCCATAGGTCATAGTCCGTGGTGGAGAATCCCGTGGTGGTGATGATGCTGCCCACCTGGAAGGCGGCATGGCGGAGGGTTTCTCCTATGGTGCCGTAGTACCCCCGGAGGTTCAGCGTGATGAGCACAATGCTGCCAAGAATGATGCCCAAATAGGCCCGCAGCTCCTCATCCAGGATCACGCTCTTCCACTGCCGGATCAGCAGCAGGTAATAGCAGCTGAAGTTGACGCCGAAGAGAATCATAAAGACGGTGGTGACATTTTGCAGATAAGGGCTGTAGCCCCCCATGGAGTCATTCTTTATGCCGAAGCCCCCGGTGCCCGCGGTGCCGAAGGCGGTGCACACCGCTTCAAACAGGGGCATATCCCCGGCCATCAGGAAAACAATGTCGAGAATGGTCAGCACGACATAGATCAGGTACAAAATGGCAGCGGTCTTGCGCATTTTAGGGACCAGCTTGCCCACATTGGGGCCGGGGCTTTCCGCCCGGAGCAGGTGCATGGTAAACCCCTGGCCCTTTTCTCCTGTGAAGGCCAGCAGAAACACCAGCACACCCATGCCGCCCAGCCAGTGGCTGAAGCTGCGCCAGTAGAGGATGGCTTTGCTGAGGGCTTCCACATCCGGGACGATGGAAGCGCCAGTGGTGGTAAAACCGGAAACCATCTCGAAAAAGCAGTCAATATAGCTGGGAATTTCCCGGGAGATATAAAAGGGCAGGCAGCCCACCAGGCTCAGCACGATCCAGCTGATACCCACGCAGACCAGACCTTCCCGGGCGCGGAAGGCACTTGGTGCCCCCCGGCAGAGCAGAAACAGCACGAGTACGATCCCCACGATCAGCAGCAGGGTGTCCAGAAACCCCCGGAAAGCTGCCATTTCGCCGCAGTACAGGCTGATACCCAGGGCGGGGAGCATGAAAATTCCCTCTATGGAAAGGATTTGGGCCAGGAAGTGCCCCATCATTTTGTAATTCACCAGGAGGCCCCCTTATGCGAAGATGTCGTTGAACTGCCGGATGACCTCCCGGCCGTTGGTGACCACCACGACCACATCCCCCCGGACATACGAGGAGTCGCCGTTGGCGATTTCCGTGACGGCGCCGTGGGCAATGCTGACCAGCAGCACATTGGGCTTTAGCTTGATTTCTTTCAGGGGCTTGCCGCAGTTGCGGGTATGCTCGTCCACCAGAAACTCCATGGCCTCAGCCTGGCCGTCTGCAATGGTATGGACGGAAATGGCGGCGCCGGTCTGATGCTCCATGGCGCGTACATAGCGGACAATGTTGCTGCACACCAGCTCCCGGGGAGAGATCACGCTGCCCAGGGAAAGGCTGTCGATGACGCTGCGGTTTCCGGTATGGCCCAGCTTGGTGATCACCTGGGGAACGCCCTGGGCAGTGCCGTAAAGGGAGACGATCATGTTTAGCTCGTCCAGCCCGGTCAGGGTTACGATGGCGTCGGTCTGGGCAAGGTCCTCGCTTTCCAGCAGGGCCTGCTCGCTGATATCCCCGCAGATGATGTCCGTGTCAGGCAGCAGCTCGCACAGCTCCTGGCAGCGGACATAATCCTTCTCAATGATCCGGGAGGAAATGCCGGACCGTTTCAGCCGCTTGGCCAGATAGTAGCTGATGCGTCCGCCGCCGCAGAGGGTGACACTGCGTGCCCGGCGGCTGAGGATGCCCAAACTTTTCAGCAGGGTGGTCAGGTTCTGGGAAAGGGCGGTGACAAAGACCCGGTCGCCCTCCCGCAGGACAAAATCGCCCTTGGGGGCCACGGTGCTGCCGCCCCGGATGACGGCGCAGACCAACACCTGGCATTTGATAATGCCCCGCAGATCCATCAGCTTGACGTTGCAGAGCTTGCTGCCGGAGTCCACCCGCAGCTCCACGATCTCCGTCCGGCCCTTGGCGAAGGTGTCCCGCCGCAGAAAGCCGGGATATTTCAGCAGCCGGTCGATTTCTGTGGCCGCCTGGTTTTCAGGATTGATGACCATGGAAAGGCCGAAAATCTCCCGCATACGGTAAATCTGATCGGTGTATTCGGGATTCCGGATCCGGGCAATGGTGTGCAGCTTGGGATTCAGCGCGTGGGCGGTGGTGCAGCAGAGCAGATTGATTTCATCCTCGCTGGTAGCAGCGATCAGCAGGTTCGCGTCCCTGACCCCGGCCTGCTGCAGAACGCTCATGGAAGCGCAGTTGCCCTGGACGGAAATCACGTCATAGCGTTCCACGCTGGATTCCAGGACTCTGGCGTCCGAATCGATGACGGTGATGTCATGGCCCTCCGAAGACAGCTGCCGGGTCAGCATGGAGCCGACCTTGCCGTCGCCTGCGATGATTATATTCATAGAAGCCTCCTGAGTGATAAGGAAATTTCCTGTGATAAATGTGCGTTACCCCATATTATAGCAGTATTTGCCGAAAATGACAACTGTTTATTGGCAAAGGGAAGGTAAATTATTGCATATTGGTAAGAGCGCTTTCCCGGTTTATATTTATGTTGACAAGTCAACAAGCCCGTGGTATAATACGGCAAAAGTTGAAAGCTCAACATCTTTGGAGGTGAATACCTTGCTCAGCAAATACGAACTGTTTTCCTCGTCGATTTCCTGCGTATATCATGACATTCAGAAGATCGAGCGGACGGAGATGGCAAAATACGGTCTGAAAGGACCCCATGCCCAGTGCCTGCTGGCCATGAGCCGCTATCCCCAGGGCATTACGGCGGCCCGGCTGTGTGAAGTCTGCGAAAAGGACAAGGCGGCCATTTCCCGTACCCTATCGGAATTGGAGCAGATGGATATGATCCGCCGCACCGGGCAGAACGGCACCCATTACCGGGCAAGCCTGACGCTGACGGAGCGGGGCAGGGCCGCTGCGGAGACGGTCAGCGAAAAGGCCCGTCTGGCTGTGGAGCAGGCGGGACAGGGCCTGGAGGATGGCCAGCGGGAGGTTTTCTACCAGGTGCTCGCCCAGATCGCGGAGAATTTGCATGCCATCTGTAAGGATGGCATCAAAGAGAAGAAAATATAACCCAATATATGCTAAGGAGATTTTATGGGAGTAAAAATAATTGTGGATTCCACAGCAGACCTGACGCCGGAGGTGGCGGTACGGGTTGGGATTGTGCCGCTGACGATTCATTTCGGTGAAAAGGAATACATTTCCGGGGTGGACATTGACGCGAAGCTCTTCTATGAAAAGCTGGTGGAAAGCGATGTGCTGCCTACCACCAGCCAGCCTACGCCCTATGTGTTTACGCAGGCCTTCCGGGAGGCGGTCAAGGCGGGGGATACGGTGGTCTGCATTACCGTGTCGTCCAAGCTTTCCGGTACTTACCAGAGCGCGGTCATTGCCGCGGCGGATTTTCCTGGCAAGGTGTTCGTGGTGGACAGTCTGACGGTAGCCATCGGCAGCGGAATATTGACGGAATATGCCCTGCGTCTGGCAGACAGAGGGCTGGGCGCGGAGGAGATTGCCTGGAAGCTGCTGCAAAAGCGGGAGCGGGTCCATGTGCTGGCGCTGGTGGATACGCTGGAGTATCTGAAGAAAGGCGGCCGCATCTCTCCCACGGTGGCCTTTGCAGGGGGACTGCTGAATATCAAGCCGGTGATCACCGTTTCCGAAGGCGAGGTAAAGCTGCTGGGCAAGGCCCGGGGTTCCAAACAGGGCAACAACCTGCTGGTGCAGGAGATCAGCAAAGCCGGCGGCGTGGACTTTGGAAAGCCGCTCATGCTGGGCTATACCGGGCTGAGTGATGCCATGCTGCAAAAATACATCCTTGACAGCGCCGCGCTGTGGGAGGGCAAGGTGGAAAAGCTGCCTGTTTCCATTGTAGGCAGTGTAGTCGGGACCCATGTCGGCCCAGGTGCGGTAGCGGTGGCTTTTTTCGCGGCGGAATAACGAAGCGGCGGCGGGACAGATGTCCCGCCGCTTTCCGTATGCCGGTGCGAATGGTCCGCTATTTCCAATGTCACGGTTTGCTTTTCCATTTCAGTAATAACGCGGAATGGATAATCACAAGCACCGAGCCTGCATTGTGCACCAAAGCACCAATGACAGGATTCAGGATCCCCGGAAATGCAAGCCCGATCGCGATGAAATTCAGTGCCATGGAGAACGTCAGATTCCATTTGATTGTTTTCATCATTTTTTGGGACAGTGCCAGCAAATGGGGCAGCTCCTTGATTTCATCGTCAACGAGCACAATGTCGGCTGCATCTACGGCAATATCGCTTCCGATGCCGCCCATCGCAATTCCCACGTCTGCCTTTTTCAGAGCGGGGGCATCGTTGATCCCGTCCCCGATCATGCAAACGCATTGCCCCTCCTGCTGGTATTGACCGATCCATTTCAGCTTATCCTCCGGCAGGCAATTTGCGTGCATTTGGACAATATGCAGTTCGTTTGCAATGGCTCCGGCGGCATTTTCGCTGTCGCCGGTCAGCAAAACCGGCTGAACGCCCAGAGCCTGGATGCCGCATATCATGGATGCGCTTTCCCCGCGCACTGTGTCCGAAAGGGCAATGTACCCGGCAAACGCCCCGTCCACGGCAATATAAATCAGCGTGCTGCCCCGCTGCAAATGGGCATCGGTCTCCGCCTTCACATTTGGCAGAAGGGGGATTCCATTCTCAGATAGCATTTCCCGGTTGCCGGCAAGGATTCTGTGGCCCTGTACCGCCGCGGAAACACCCCGTCCGGGTATCATGCGGAATTGCTCGCAGGGAGGGATTGTTTCTGCACCGGACCGCTTGCAGCCCTTTACGACGGCTTTTCCCAAAGGATGCTCCGATAGTTGCTCTGCCGCGGCCGCAAGGATGTAGATTTCTTTTTCCGTATATCCGGAAATACATTTCACAGCCGTTACTTCGGGGATGCCATAGGTCAGTGTTCCGGTTTTGTCAAAGGTCATTTTTGTCACCGTGGAAAGCCGTTCCAGGGCGTCTCCCTCCCGGACCAGAAAGCCATGTTTTGTGGCGTTGCCGATTGCGGCCATGACCGCAGTCGGTGTTGCAAGCACCAATGCACACGGACAGAATACGACAAGGATTGTCACGGCTCGGATGATCTGCCCCGAAATCAGCCAGGTCAGGACAGCGGCCGTCAGCGCGGCGACCACGACCCAAGTTGCCCAGCGGTCCGCAAGGCCGACAATTTTCGCCTTTCCCGCGTCGGCAGACTGTACCAGACGTATCATGCGCTGAATGGAGCTGTCCTCCCCAACCTTGGTGGCCCTCATTTCAAATGCGCCGAACTGATTGACTGTACCGCTGGATATTTCGTCTCCCACCGTCTTATCGACCGGCAGGGATTCCCCTGTCATTACCGCTTGATTGACGGATGTTTGTCCCGACAAAATCACACCGTCCACTGGAACCGTTTCGCCGGGCAATACCCGGATAACATCCCCGATGCGCACCTGGTCGGCAGGGAGAACGGTTTCCTGCTCCCCGGACACCACCCGCGCCGTCCGGGGCGTAAGGCGTACCAGCTTTTCGATTCCCGCCCGTGCCTTTGCCACGGTCAGATCCTCCAGCAGTGCGCCGATCTGCATAATGAAGGCGATCTCTCCGGCGGCAAAGTCCTCTCCGATGCAGACGGATGCGATCAGGGCTAGCGAAACCAGCACATCCGCTTTGATGTCAAACGCGGTAACAAGCCCGATGATGGCTTCCAGCACAATGGGAATGCCGCACAGCAGAATTGCCACCCAGGCCGGGTCAAAGGGCAAAGGCAGGAAATCAAAAATGCTGGCAAGAAGCGCGGCACCGGAAATGACCAGAAAGACGATGTCCTTCTTTTCTCCGCCCATTTCCAATAGGTGCTCTGCTTTTTTCAAAAGTGATTTCATAAAAGCGTCCTCCTTATACATATAGGGGTATGGGTATATTATACCTATGGGGGTATGGGTTGTCAAGAGGAAAAAGAAAAGACAGCCCATTGGGCTGCCTTCGCTGCATATAAAATTCCCGGTTTTACACGGATATTCCGTTAAAAAGTTTCATTCGCCAGAATGGAACGTTTTAACAGGAAGATCATAATGAGACGGGTTATCGTGATTTCCTATCTTAAAAATCACGATAACGACAACGCTGTCAGGCGGTGCCTTCTTTATAAAAAACAGTATTACTGCATATTTGCAAAGCGCTCGACCGCTTTTGTAAAACTTTCGATGGTCTTATCCGCGTCGCCATGTTCAATTCCATCACGGACGCAATGCTTAATATGTCCCTCCAATACGACCTGACCGACCTTATTCAGAGCCGATTTCGCCGCATTGATCTGGGAAAGAATGTCCTCGCAGGGGACATCCTCATCCACCATCCTGTCAATTGCCTGTACCTGGCCGATAATTTTCTTTAATCTGCGGTGCAGATTCTCCGCATCCATACACTGTCTCATTGTGCAGACCTCCACTACATTTAGGGGTATATGTATCATATCATTGAATCATTGTTCTGTCAATGACGGAATACGCTGACGCTTACCGCAGCGGCTGCGTCCTGCGGAAAACGAAGCGCCGCTGTCATGCTTTTGACTGGGCTGTTTTCTTTGGATGGTTTTCATAATACCAGTTCAGGAATTCCCCGAAAATCCGTTCCTCTGCTTCTTTTCTCGCCTTCGCGGCGTCCTCGATTTTGGAATAGGTCCCCAGATTGTACAGCTTTCCCTTGAAGGTGATCTGGGCCTTCCATTTTCCACGGTAGGCCATTACCCCCGTGTAGCCGCTGGTGTTGTCTTTTCTCAGGCCCTTCCGTTCCAGCATTTCCACACAGGTTCCGTCGATATAACGCATGTAACTTACGGGACTTTCGTGCTCCTTGGGCAGGCAGCCGCAGCTTTTGGTGTTCCCCTGCACAAGACTGTTGTAGGAGACCTCAGTCTCCCCTCCGCAGTCACACCGGCACTTCCAGACCACACTGCCGCCCATGCGCCCTTCGGTGGGCTCCAGCGCAACCAGCCGCCCAAAACGCTGCCCGGCGATATCCCCGGCCCGCTTTTTCAGCATTTCGCTTCGGATGCAGCCACAGCTTTTGGTGCCGCCCTGCAGCAATGCGTTGGCGGATACCTCCGTCAATTGCCCGCAGTCACAGCGGCACAGCCAGGCGTAGCTGGACCCCAGCTTTTTGTCCAGCCGCCGCAGGGCGGTGAGCCTGCCGAAGCGCTGGTTGGTCAGGTCCTTGATTTTATGCTCCGAGCGCAGGCAGCCGCAGCTTTCGATGACGCCGTTGGATATTTTGTAGCCCTCGGTCAGAAACTCCCGCCCGCAGTCACAGCGGCATTTCCAGAGGACCACGCCCCGGCGTTTTTCCTCCGTGGGCGCCAGGGCCACCACCTTCCCGGAACGCAGTCCGGTGATGTCCTTTTTCCGGCCTTCGCCCCGGGCGCAGCCGCAGGAGGTGAAAAACTTTGTCAGCAGCAAAGTATCCGCCAGGGTGACCGTATTGCCGCAGTCGCAGCGGCACAGGAGCCTGCCATCCTCCGTCTGTTCCAGCACCGTCAGCCTGCCAAAGCGCTGCCCCGTCAGGCTGGATGTTACCGTCATGATTTCCCTCCTTCCGGCTATGGAAAGGGCGGCAGGGGATGGCTCCCGCTGCCGCCTTTTTTAGGGGTTACTTACTGCTTATCTGGTTTTCTTTTTCTTCACGGTGAGGATCAGCACCACGCCCAGAACCACCGCGCAGGCAACCAGCACGCCGATCCACAGGCCGATGTTGCTGGTGTCTCCGGTTTCGGGAATCAGGGAGATCTTGTTGGAGACGGTCACTTTCACGGTATCACTGGGCGTACCGGGAACGGGATCACCGCCAGCCTCGGTGATGACTACAGTATTCTTGATCACCGTTCCATTCTTCACACCGGACTTGACCGTGGCCTTGATGGTCAGTTTGGCGGTTTTGCCATTTTTCAGCTCGGAAATCGTCCACAGGCCGTCCTTGACCGCATAATTTCCATCGCCGCTGGCGCTGACAAAGGTCAGATTTGCATCCAGCTTTTCGGAAACGACGATATCTTCCAGGTCCTCGCCAGTCCTGTTGGTGACCTTGATGGTGTAAGTGATGGTCTTACCGGGACGCACTGTCGTGCGGTTGGCCGACTTATCGATGGTCAGTTTGCCGTAGTCCGGCGTCGGGTCAGGAGTAACAGACTCATCAGGTTTGAATGACCAAACGCCCTCCAGAAGCATATCCTGCTGGATGTTCTTCAGTTCGGTGACCTTAGTGCCATTGTATGTCCAGCCCTCGAAGGTGAAGGTACCATCCTTACCATTATATTTACCCTTCCGGCTCTCGGGAACACCTTCCACGGTGTAGTCGCCACCCGCCGGGACAGTTGTGCCATCAGGTGCAGTATATCCATCGGGAATCGTACCTGTAACTTGATAGGTCACATTGTATTTTTTCGCTGCAACGGTGTATTCTACAGTGGGCTTTTCGAAAGACTCGGGAACACCATCACTTCCGTTAGAATCCTTAGGATACAGTATCGCACTTGTATTCGTATACAAGCCTTCATACCGCTTGGCTCCATCGGCATCATACTTGCCATATGTGCCTGCTTCGGTCTTGGGATTCATCAGCTTCACGGTGTAGGTCAACTGAACCGGGGCAAAGTTGGTAATCGGCTCATTGATGTACCATACGAAGTGCTCTTCTCCCTTACCGTTGCCCTTTACATAGGTTACGGTGTAGGCATAGCCTTCGCTCACCTTCTTGAAACCATACTCATTTTCACCAAGTTTGACTGCCTTGTAAGTTGCGTCGCCTATCTTCAATTCCATACTGTCGGCGTCATTTACAAAGTCAAAGTCATAATCACCCTCAACGTAGCCAATGAAATCCTCTACACGGGAACCTTTGTCTACCAAATAGAGAATGTCATTTTTGATGGTTTCAAAGCTGTACGTACTGCCACCAGCCAGGAACTCCATAAAGGAGGGACCCCATTCGTATTGACCACCGCTGCCCGTATCAGCCTTGACAGCGTAGCAGTGATAGCCTTCCTGTGCGATAGACTGATAAGCCAAATAGGTTAAGTAAAGGGCTTTGTCGATGGAGTTTGCATAATCGGACTGCTTTTCCACAGGCGTTGCATTGGTGACTGTGCCGCCATAAGGATACTCATACAGTGTTCCCTGGGCCGCAACCTGCTTGCTGACCGCAACCAGATAATCTTTCCAGCTCTCAGGCGCATCGTTGCTCTTATATTTGGAATTCCAGTTATCAGGACCTGCCCAATTCAGAACTGTATCTGCCTTAAAAGTCCAAGCGGTTACAGTTGGCACCGCATTGTACATATAAGTAATACCGTCACTGACAAAGATCAGATACTTGCGGCTGGCGGACACGGATGTGTCAGCATCCAGCATAGCCTTGCCCGCAAGCAGTCCAGCGTGGGTATTCGTACCACTGGAAATCTCCTGCTTAATTGCTGCTTCGATAGCACTGTATTGCGTTGCAAGATCCATAAAGTTTGTGACATGCGCTTCGTTATTGAAAATCACAACGCCTACGTTGACTTTAGCGCTGGTATTTTGGATTTGCGTTTGCAGGTCCTTAAGCATCTGGAGTGCCTGGTTTTCCAAAGCCGCACTGGTGGATTTATCCAGCACAAACACGACATCGGAAACCAATTGCTGCTCTGCGGAAGGCAGAGACAGAGTTACCTTGGACTCAAAATTCTCATCCAGATTGGTAGCGGTCTTGGATTTGGAAACCTTCCAATCGGGGGTAACAACCGGCAGGTCAGGAACGTCAACATTCAAGGCATGGGCAGCCTTCAAAGCCAATTTCCCGGTGAATGCTTTGCCGTAATCAGTATACTCCACGGTATAGGGTTTACCGCTATGGGCATCCCAACGGAAGATGATTGGAATTCCGTCCTTATCTGTGGCATATCCGTCATAGTACCAACCGTCAATGGCATCGGTGCAATCGGGAGCGCCATCTAAGGCCCAATTAGAGCCAACTTTGCCGAAGGTGATAGTACCGACGTTGTAGATGTCGTCGCCAGCCTTATCGGCATGGTTATTATACAGAGAAATACTCTCGGAAAGCACCGCCTCCCCTTTGTTGTAAATGCCACCGCCGTAACTGTCGGTGCTATTATTCATAACTACGACATTTGCACCGGGGTCGACCTGTAACTTATACGCGTTATAAATTCCGCCATCTTTATTCCGAAGGATTTCAACATTGGCGCCTTTTTCGATGGTCACATCGCCATACCAGTAGTTGCTGCCGGAATAAACCCATAGACCGCTTTTGGCATTATCATTCAGTTTGACGGCCGCGCCTGCCGCAATGGTACCCTTTCCGCCAACAGTGATTCCATTTCCCGTGTTTCCGCATGCTTCGACTTTAGAAGTGCCGTCAACTTCAAGCTCTTTGACAAAGATTCCCCAAGAAGATCCCTTGTTATTATTTGCAATCACTGCGGAACCATTGGTAACGGTCAACTTGCCATAGTAGCATCCAAGGCCTCCACCATATGTCGCGGCACCGTTCCCAGTTAGACTCAGCGTCGAACTACCAGTAACGGTGAGATTAATCGGGTTAATGGTCATTCCATGCCAGCCGCAATTACTAATATTTACAGCCGAACTGCCACTAATTACAATCTCGCGATTAGGTTTACCGTCGTACTCCGAGTTGTCTGCGTAAATGCCACTGGCTTGCGCTCCATTGAATCCAGTGATATTCACAACAGAGCCACCGGTAATGTACAGATTACTTTCTTGGTAGAGATAAATTCCACTTATCGCTTTATTGCTTGCCAAGTTCAGAACAGCATTATTCAGCGTCAAATTGGAGTTACTAATCAGATTGGCTGTACCTCCACTCGCCCCTGGGTTGTTTTCGACTTGCTGCATATCGAGTTCGCAGTTCTGGAATGTAAGCTTGCTTTTCGACGCATAGATACCCAACGCACCAAATGTGATCTTGTTTTTCCCACCATCAATGGTAATGGCCTTATCTTTGACAGTAAGTCCATTTACGTCACAGTCGGCCAGCAGTTCAATTGTATCACCATCTGATGCATTCTTTATGGCTTCGTCCAAGGTTTCGTATTCTGTTTCACCAATTTTGGCAACATATGTTGTTTCCAACGTCTGCAAGCCGCCAGTTAAGAAATCCATAGCCTTCTTCATTGTAGCTATTGCGGCTTGTACGTCCTCCCGGGCAAGTTCCTCTTCACTCAGCGCACCATACGCTTCTTGTGCCGCGCCAATTTGTTCGTTCAGTACGGGACCGGTTTCCTCGTTGATTTCTTCCGGAAGCACAATAGCTGCAACGGCGTCTAAAAATGCCTTAACTGTGTCAGAAACTTCTTCCGGTTCACTTGCTTCTGTGTCCTTCTCAGCAACATATTTAGGACAGTCCTCTGTATGGGTTTCAGCTTCGCAATCGTCGTCCCCTGTGCATTCCTTCACAGTGACAAGTTTAGGGCACCCCTCAACATGGGTCTCAGCTTCACAATTGTTGTCCTTGGTGCATTCCTTCACAGTGACAAGTTTAGGGCATCCCTCAACATGGGCTTCAGCTTCGCAATTGTCATCCTTTATGCATCCCTCGGCAGCAACATATTTCGGACAGTCTGTAAAATGTGTGTCAGCCTCGCAATCAGCATTCTTTGTACACGTCAAGTTGTCCTCCGCCGATGCGGTTACCGGGCAAACGGAGAGCATCAGGACAGCCGCCAGCACCAGGGCCAAAAAGCGTTTTCCTTTCGTGTTCTTTCGCATCTTGTTTTCCATCCTTCCTTTCAATTCGTTCCATAGATAAATTTTCGGAGCAAATTTTCAGTCGGATAGGATATATTCCGCCATCCCATTCGTGACTTTGCCACATAATTCATATTATGTAGTAAAAATGAAAATTCGAACTCCATTTTAGAGCCAGTAAGAACGGCATAACCTGCCTTCTGCTGCTGTCTGTAGACAAGACGTTACATAGCCAGCCCTAAGTTTGGTTTCATTATAGTACTAAAAAATTTTTTTGTCAATGGAAAACAGGGGATTTGGGCATGAAAAAATAAGCCTTTCCAGCCGCCAATTTTGGAAAGGCTTTGCCGTTATGTCATTTTTTGCCGAATTCTTGCCAATTTTCCCCAGGGGGATGGATCGCAGCGCACCAAAGCCTCCCTTGTGCAAAGGGAGGTGGCACGGCGTGAGCCGTGACGGAGGGATTGTGCGGTAACATCTCACGGTTTTGCCTAGCTTCCGGCAAATTCGCACTCCCTGCCGCAACAATCCCTCAGTCAAAAATCAGAGATTTTTGACAGCTCCCTTTGCACAAGGGAGCCTTGGGCGCTCCCGCGCCAGTGATTCGCGGGAAAATTGGCTCAGAAAATGATTGGATGCTTATCGATTTTGCTTGGCAAGCCTGATTTACAGCGCACAAGGGAGCCCTTGGCGCGTCCAGGCTAGAACGGTTTACCACATAATATGAATTATGTGGCAAAGTCACGAATGGGATGGCGGAATATATCCTGTCCGACTGAAAATTTGCTCCGAAAATTTATCTATGGAACGAATTGAAAGGAAGGATGGAAAACAAGATGCGAAAGAACACGAAAGGAAAACGCTTTTTGGCCCTGGTGCTGGCGGCTGTCCTGATGCTCTCCGTTTGCCCGGTAACCGCATCGGCGGAGGATACCGACTGTCAGCATAAGAATGTAAATCCACTTGAAGCAGTTGAGCCCACTTGCACTGAGGATGGATTAACTGCGGGAAAACAATGCCTTGATTGCAATGCTGTAACCGAAGCGCAGCAGACGATTCCGGCCACTGGCCACAGCTATGACAAAGGGAAAGTGACCCAAGAGCCAACTGCGGAAGAAGCAGGTGTAAAAACCTATACATGCAGTGTGTGTGGTGAAACATATACGGAGGGGATTCCTGCTACGGGCCCGGATCACCACTGGGATGAGGGAAAAGTGACTACCCAGGTGACGTGCACGGCAGAAGGTGTAATGACATACACCTGCACTGACGAAGGCTGCGAAGAAACCAAAACGGAGACGATTCCAGCCACTGGCCACAGCTGGGACGAGGGGAAAGTGACCCAAGAGCCAACTGCGGAAAAAGCAGGTGTAAAAACCTATACATGCAGTGTATGTGGTGAAACATATACGGAGGAGATTCCTGCTACGGGCACGGATCACCACTGGGATGAGGGAAAAGTAACTACCCCGGCGACGTGCACGGCAGAAGGTGTAATGACATACACCTGCACTGACGAGGGCTGCGAAGAAACCAAAACGGACACGATTCCAGCCACTGGACACAGCTATGGCGAGCCAACGTGGGATCGGGACGAAAAGGAGGAAAATTTCATTGCAACCTTTGTTTGCGCTACATGTGGGGCTTCGGAGACGGTGACTGCCACAATTGACGAAGATGGCAAAGCGGTTGTGACCTTTGGCGATGAAACATATTCTTATGAGTTTGAGGCCGCTCCTGTCGTTGATGCAGAACAGTTTGTTGCCCAAATTGGTAGCGAAAAATATGAGACTTTAGGTGAAGCTTTTCAGAAGGCCTGCACGATATCTCAAGAAACTAACACTACGGTGACAGTGGAGGTCTTGACAGACTGCGAGGAAAAGGCTAACAACATCCAAATAAAGAATGGTGGAAATGTAATTGTTAAAGCTGCCGACGGTGCTAACGTTACGGTCACTCTTACGGGAACAGGAGCATACCAAGCGACAACAGTAACAAACAGCTCGCTCACATTCCAGAATCTAACTATCATTGATACATCCCTGATCGCACTGTATGAAAATGCTATCTTAACCTTTGATAATGTCAATTTGTCCATGGATGGCACAAATGTTCAGGTCGTCAGTAATGGATATTATTCTTGCGCGATTGCACTTGAGAATCCGAAAACTACTTTGGTCTTCAAAAATTCTAAAGTTCACATTGAGAATTATCCCGGAACAGGCAGCGGCATCAGATGGGATTCTGAGCTGGATGGATACTCTATTAAATTTCTAAACGGTACGAACTTTACGGTCACAAAATGCTATTCCGGATTCACCGGTACAAACAATATTACCATTGAGGATAGTACTGTTAATGTATATGAAAACAGAGGAAATGGGTCTAATGGCTCCAATTTTGAAATAAAAAACTCCACTGTAAATTTCAATAACAATGGTTCTCATGGCCTCTCTGCTGGTAAATTGCTTATTGATAATTCGACTGTTACTGCGAATGGCAATGGCGGAAATGGTATCCATACAAATAGTACATTGACAATTCAAAACAAATCGACGGTCACTGTTGCGGAAAATAAATGTTCTATCAGCAGCAAATGGACCATTCCCGGAGCTGTCCATATCGGAGCAGGTGATTCTGTAATTAAAGATAGTACCGTCATGATTCAGAATAACAGTGGCTCAGGTATTTATCAGAAGTCTGCTAGTGGTTCCCTGACGATTGAGGACAGCGCTAATGTAACCATTGTGAAAAACACCGCTGAAAAACTGGGCCTTGGCGGCGGTATTTATGTCAACGGTACTGTAACACTTGCCAACAATGTTGTTCTCTATAACAACCATGCGGGTACTGCTGGCGACGACATCTACAACGTCGGTACTATCACCTTTGGCAAAGTTGGCTCTAATTGGGCCTTAGATGGCGCTCCCGATTGCACCGATGCCATTGACGGCTGGTATGTCGATGCTGAAAATAACCGCTGGGTAGCCCATAAAACTCCCGTCCATGTAGAGGAGTTTACCAGCGGCACGGTTACATCTTCTTCTGAAAATCCCCTGGCGCTGAAGGCTGCCCACAAGCTGATACCGCTTCAGCCTGGTGATTCCTCCCACAGTTGGGAGCACTCCAAGTCCAAAACGGCGACCGAACTGGACGAGAATTATGCGTCCAAGGTAACTCTGTCTCTCCCCAGCGGTCAAACGCCGGTGGAATATGACGTGATGTTTGTGTTGGATAAGTCCAAGAGTACTGAAAAAGAGCAGATTGCCGATGAAGTAGAGAAGCTTTTGGACAAGATTCAAGGTTCCAAGGCCAAGGTGAATATCGGTGTCGTTACCTTCAACAACAATGCAAATACCTACCTGCCTTTGACGGAGCTAACCGCCAGCAGTCTGCCTAAAATTACAGAAGCAATCAATACCACTATCAGTTCCGGCACGAATATCCATGCCGGTTTGCAGAAGGGCATTGAGCTGCTTGAGGCTGGAAGTGCAGAGGAAAAATATCTTATCCTTGTCACTGACGGCATCACCTATCTCTATAACGATGATGCGGGCAACGGCCCCTTGGGCATCAGCTATGAAGGCACAGCCGAGTCGCTGCATTATTCCTATAAATATGGCACCGGCAAAGCGCCGACAGAGTGGGAAAACCCGATGGATTGGGGCACATATTTAGGCGTCATCGATGGGCTGGTTAAGGAAGATGGAACCCGATTCGAGGGATCATGGAATTCCACTGGCGCTACTGTAAACTCAGCGGAAAGACTGAAAAGCCCGTCTTACTCAGACGGTAACAGCATTGCGGATCATGCTATGTCTGCCGATAAAGCCCTGTTACTGACCTATCAGGAATATGAAAAGGCAATTCAGAAATTCGGCAAAGACCACGTCTATGCAGTTACGAAAGAGTTCACAACTGCCGAATTCCTGTGGGGAAACAGCTTCGTGGACTATCTGTCCAGCATTTCTGCGAATGAGCAGGACATTGGAACCATTATCAATCGTGACATCTACTATTTGCTCGACGCCGGTTCCAGCGTTAAGGACTACATTGGCTTTGTTGAGAATGATTACAACTTCGACTTTGTAAACGATGTCAGCGCCCTTTCGCTGAAGGTGGGCGAGGTAACCTACGAGGCAGAAGAAATCGAAACCAATAAATATGGCTTTGTTCCGAATGAGAAGGGCGGCTACGATTACGTTGTTACTTACAACGAGGGCAACCTTGAGGACACAGAGCATTTTGTCTGGGAAATCAATGTTCCTGTCACCATTGATAAAGTGGTTCAGCTGACCTACACCGTGAAGCTGATGAATCCCAAGACCGAAGCAGGCACATATGGCAAGTATGATGCCGATGGAGCCAAGCGGTATGAAGGCTTGTATACGAATACAAGTGCGATACTGTATCCTAAGGATTCTAACGGAAGTGATGGTGTTCCCGAGTCTTTCGAAAAGCCCACTGTAGAATACACCGTTGCAGCGAAAAAATACAATGTGACCTATCAAGTTACAGGTACGATTCCCGATGGATATACTGCACCTGATGGCACAACTGTCCCGGCGGGTGGCGACTACACCGTGGAAGGTGTTCCCGAGAGCCGGAAGGGTAAATATAATGGTAAGGATGGTACCTTCACCTTCGAGGGCTGGACATACAATGGCACTAAGGTCACCGAACTGAAGAACATCCAGCAGGATATGCTTCTGGAGGGCGTTTGGTCATTCAAACCTGATGAGTCTGTTACTCCTGACCCGACGCCGGACTACGGCAAACTGACCATCGATAAGTCGGCCAACCGCACGACAGTGCGTCCCGGTAAGACCATCACTTACACCATCAAGGTCACCAACAGGACTGGCGAGGACCTGGAAGATATCGTCGTTTCCGAAAAGCTGGATGCAAATCTGACCTTTGTCAGCGCCAGCGGCGATGGAAATTATGCGGTCAAGGACGGCCTGTGGACGATTTCCGAGCTGAAAAATGGCAAAACCGCCAAACTGACCATCAAGGCCACGGTCAAGTCCGGTGTGAAGAATGGAACGGTGATCAAGAATACTGTAGTCATCACCGAGGCTGGCGGTGATCCCGTTCCCGGTACGCCCAGTGATACCGTGAAAGTGACCGTCTCCAACAAGATCTCCCTGATTCCCGAAACCGGAGACACCAGCAACATCGGCCTGTGGATCGGCGTGCTGGTTGCCTGCGCGGTGGTTCTGGGCGTGGTGCTGATCCTCACCGTGAAGAAAAAGAAAACCAGATAAGCAGTAAGTAACCCCTAAAAAAGGCGGCAGCGGGAGCCATCCCCTGCCGCCCTTTCCATAGCCGGAAGGAGGGAAATCATGACGGTAACATCCAGCCTGACGGGGCAGCGCTTTGGCAGGCTGACGGTGCTGGAACAGACGGAGGATGGCAGGCTCCTGTGCCGCTGCGACTGCGGCAATACGGTCACCCTGGCGGATACTTTGCTGCTGACAAAGTTTTTCACCTCCTGCGGCTGCGCCCGGGGCGAAGGCCGGAAAAAGGACATCACCGGACTGCGTTCCGGGAAGGTGGTGGCCCTGGCGCCCACGGAGGAAAAACGCCGGGGCGTGGTCCTCTGGAAATGCCGCTGTGACTGCGGGCGGGAGTTTCTGACCGAGGGCTACAAAATATCCAACGGCGTCATCGAAAGCTGCGGCTGCCTGCGCTCGGAGCATAAAATCAAGGACCTGACCAACCAGCGCTTCGGCAGGCTCACCGCCCTGCGGCGGCTGGACAAAAAGCTGGGGTCCAGCTACGCCTGGCTGTGCCGCTGTGACTGCGGGCAATTGACGGAGGTATCCGCCAACGCATTGCTGCAGGGCGGCACCAAAAGCTGTGGCTGCATCCGGAGCGAAATGCTGAAAAAGCGGGCCGGAGACATCGCCGGGCAGCGTTTTGGGCGGCTGGTTGCGCTGGAGCCCACCGAAGGACGCATGGGCGGCAGTGTGGTCTGGAAGTGCCGGTGTGACTGCGGCGGGGAGACAGAGGTCTCCTACAACAGTCTGGTGCAGGGGAATACCAAAAGCTGCGGCTGTCTGCCCAAGGAGCACGAAAGTCCCGTAAGTTACATGCGTTATATCGACGGCACCTGTGTGGAAATGCTGGAACGGAAGGGCCTGAGAAAAGACAACACCAGCGGCTACACGGGGGTAATGGCCTACCGTGGAAAATGGAAGGCCCAGATCACCTTCAAGGGAAAGCTGTACAATCTGGGGACCTATTCCAAAATCGAGGACGCCGCAAAGGCGAGAAAAGAAGCAGAAGAACGGATTTTCGGAGAATTCCTGGACTGGTATTATGAGCATTTTCCCCCAAAAGGGAAAACGGGACTCACCGTCAAAGCCAATGACGCCCAATATACAGGCCCGGCATGCAGAAAAACACGCGAATAAGGAAACCGCCGCAGGAAAATCCCCTGCGGCGGTTTTGATTGAAAAATTACAGTTTGGTATCCCAGCGGCCGCACCAGACATTCTCTTCGGGAATGCCCGTAAATGCACTGCCGCCGCAGAGCTTGTCAATAACGGCGTCAATGACCTCGGGGGAATCCATATAGCAGTTGACATAGGTACGGCTCATGGTCAGGTCGATCAGATAGTTGGGCAGGTACAGGCTGATGAAAGCCGTAGGAACCTGGCTGGCGTACCAGGGTTGCTGGGTGGGCATGGTCCACTTGACCCGCATGGTGTTGTACTGCGCGAAGCCAACCTGGTCGATAAAGACCAGCACCGCATCGGTGTTTGCGCGGAAGGCCTCCATCTTTCCCTTGGCGGGAATGGCGTCTCCGTCCTCAACGGCAAAGCCCCGCTCTTCCAGCTTTTGGATGATCTGTGCTTTGGTTTTTGCCCCGGAATCATCCTTTATCAGCTTGCCGGCAATGACCCGGCCATCTCCCTCCAGGAAGTAAACGCGGATACGCTTCTGCTTGGCGGGGTCCAGAGGCAGCATCTTCTGAGTGTCTTTGACCAGCGTCACAAATTTGTCCGCACATTCTCTGGCAATGGCGCTGTGCTCCGGGCAGCCCACCACGGAGATACCCTCCTTGGGCGGCATCAGGGTGCCGGCGGCTTGCTTCCGGTGCAGTCCGATGCTGGCCTTGACGCCCAGAATGCGCATCAGGGCGTCGGTCATGCGTTCCTCGGTGATGATGCCGTTTTTGTAGCCGTCCATCATGTAGCCGAAATCCTCTTCCATGTCATTGAAGAACAGGTACATGTCACAGCCGGCGGCAATGGCCTGGGGAACCTGCTGGCTGCGGGGCATTGCGCCAAACATACCGATCATGTGGGAGGCGTCGGTGACTACCAGGCCGTTGAAGCCCAGTTTTTCCTTCAGCAGCCCGGTGATCAGCTCGGGACAAAGGGTGGCGGGCAGAATTTCGTGGTCATCCAGCTGACGGCCGGCCAGTCTGCGCTGCCATGCGGGCTGGGCGATGTGTCCGGCCATAATGGTTTTGACACCGGCGTCGATCAGCTCGGCATATACTTTGCCAAAGGTGTCCATCCAGGTGTCGCAGTCCAGATCGTTGATGCCCATCATCAGGTGCTGGTCGTTTTCCTCGGTGCCGTCACCGGGGAAGTGCTTGATGGTGGTGGCCATTTCGCATTCTTCCGTGCCCTTCAGGAAGGCCTTGGCATATGCCACCGTGCGCTCTGCATCCGCACAGAAGGAGCGGGTCTGCACGATGGTGTTCCGCCAGTTTTGCAGCAGGTCAACAATGGGGGCAAAATTCCAGTTGGAGCCGATGGCCATAGCTTCCATGCCGCCGACCTTTGCCGCTTTGTAGGCCACTTCGGGGTCCCGGGAGGCGGCGGTTGCCGCACCGCAGGCCACAGCGGTACCGCCGCCGACACCGCCGTTGCCGCCGGCCTCGCAATTGCTGGCAACCAGCAGGGGAATGCGGCTGTGCTGCTGGAAGGTGTTGACCATGTCCCACAGCTCAGAGGCGGATTTGTTGTGATAGCGCAGCGCTCCGGGATGATAGGTTTCGGCCACCTTCCGAATGCCCTCGGGGCTGAAATCGGTGACCATATTGACAAATAGCTGACCAACCTTTTCCTCGTCGGTCATACCGGCAATGGTGTCCATTACCCACTGGACATCCTCGTCGGACAGATAGTAGGGTTTTGCTTTCAAATTGACCATGGTGATACTCCTTTTGTTAAAAATAGATAATCTTTGCGCATGCTCGATGCCATTATACAGCACATTTGCGCATTTTACCAGTGCGATTTTAAGGTATCTCCGAAAAATAGCAATATGCCCAACAAGCGGGGGCTTTTTTTGCCGGATAAGTCATGTTCCCGGGGAACGGTTATACTGTTTATAAGGAAACAGTATTAGAAAATACAGGAAAAATCCCCTGGAGAAAACCTCTCCAGGGGAAGATCGGGGCCGGTCAAATACCCAGCACACCGAACAAAAGAAATCCCATGCCCGCGCTGAAAAGCAGAATTTTTGGAATGCTGACCTTGTATTTCAGAAGCAGCACCAGATCGGTGGCACCGATGGCAACGGCGGGGCAGTTAAGGCCGGAAGAACCCCAATAGCTGCTTAGACTCAGGGACACCAGCACACCCAGCACCATGCCCAGGCAGGCGGGGCGCACGCCAAGCAGGATCCGCTGCATGATGCGGCTGTCCTTAAAACGGTGGAAGAAAGCGGCCGCCGCGGCGCAGAGCGTCAGTGTGGGGGTCAGGGTGCCTAAGTTAGCGGCAATGGCGCCGGGAACGCCTGCGGCCTGCATCCCGGCAAAGGTGGCGCAGTTTAAGCCAAGGGGGCCGGGAGTCATCTCCGCAATGGCAACGATATCCGTGACCTGCTCCACCGTCATCCAGCCGTGGCTCAGCACCTCGCTGGAAATTTGGGGGATCATGGACAACCCGCCGAAGCTGCCAAATCCGATCAGAAGAAAGCTCCAGTACAGTTTAAGCAGCACCATGGTCTTTTTCCCCCTTCCGTTCGTAGTATCCGCCGATGAGGAAGCCTGCCGCAATGCCGACGGCCACCAGGAAAATGGCGTTGATATCCAGAAAAAGGTACAGGCCCAGGCACAGCAGCACCACAAAAACGCAGGGAGGATACTTGACGCTGCCTTTGGCCAGGCCGATGGCGGCGCTGGCGATAATGGGCACCACTGCCGCCTGCATCCCGCTCATGACAGCCATGACCCAGTAATTGCTGCGAAAGGCGTTATATCCAAAGCTGATGGCAATGAGAATTAACATCGGCGGCACGGTCATGCCGAATACGCAGACGAACCCGCCCAAAATTCCCCCGGCCCGGTAGCCGTAGAGCATGGCCACATTGGCGATCATGGTGCCGGGCAGGCTTTTTGCCACGCTGGTCAAGTCCAGCAGCTCCTCCGCCGTGATGACCTTTTTCTTTTCCACATACAGCTGCTGCATCTGGGCGATGATGCTCCAGCCGCCACCAAAGGTGAAGCAGCCGAAGCGCATAAATTCCAGAAGCAGAATCCAAAGTTCTTTTGCCCGTTTCGTAACAGTCACCTCGATTGTGTGGTCAGCTTGTCTACAAAATATACTGCTGCCAGCAGATCCGCACATCCGCCGGGGGAGAGGTTCCGCCGGATGAACTGGCTGTCCAGGTTTTCAATTTCCGCCAGAGCGGGAAAGGGGGCTTCCTTCAGCAGTTCTGCGGCCCAGGCCGCCCCTTCTGCCGCCCCTTCCGCGCCGCCCCGGGCGAGCATGTTGGTGTCCTCTACCTTGGCGATCAGGTGCAGAAGGGTTATGGCGCCGGCCGCATTGTGGTCAAGTCCCTGTTTCAGGCAGGCATAATAGGTGGGCAGGCCGATTTTTTCCACCGAAGGCAGCCCCCGGGCCGCCTCGCCCCGGATGCCAGGGATGCCCCGCTGCAGGTACAGCCTTTGGCCTGTGGTATCCCCGCTGCTGCTGCGCAGATCCTCCTGCATGGGAATCCTTGTCATGGCGGAAACCTCCCGGAACAGCGCTGCCGCGTTCCAGCGGGACTCCGGGTCCCAAAGCCGTCCCGCCGCCCCGCAGAGGATCCCCATGGTGAAGATGGCGCCTTTATGGGTGTTGACACCTCCTGTGGCCCGGTACATATCCTGCTCCGCCTGCAGTCCTTCCCTGCGAAGCTGCCGGAAGGTTTCCTCCGGGGCACAGCCGGCGGTTTCCATGCCGGTTTGCGCGCATTTTTGAAAATAAGGCGCCAATGCGGCGGCGCTGGCCAGAAAGGTAAAAATATCCATGTCTTTGTGGCTGCCGCAGTTGCGGCGGTCCACCAGTCCGGGCTTGGGGGTGGTGCACACCTCATCCAGAAGGCTTTGTACGGCCCAGGCGCCGATGCGTTTGGCGTCCTCCCGGGCGAAATGCTCCCGCAGAATCCGCTGGACAGCCTGCTGCAGTTGCCCGACGCTGTGACTGCGCCGGGAAGCGCATCCCCGGCCCGCCGCTCCGCAGACGATGCAGTCCCGGTTTCCGCCTCCAACCAAGGCCCGGTCCAGCTTATTGCCCTGGGCGTCCAGCACGTCCATGTCGAAGAGCCTGCCGAGAGCGGTTTCCTCCTCGATGGCGGTGGTGAGCTTTTTCAGGGAAAGGGCGTCCATGTTCACCGCGTACATGGCTTCGCAGCCGGTAACGGCGCAATGGGACGCGGAATAAAGAATACCGGACTTTGGCAGACGGTGTTCCAGCACATCACAGCCAAAGGCGAAAGCGCGGCGGATCAGAGGGGAGTCCTTCACAGGACCGGGAATATTCATGGTAAAGCACAGAAGCGGGGTGCGGAATTTCCGCAGCAGCCGCTGCTGCTCCATGGCCCGGCTCTCCCGGGCATCCAGCATTTCCATCAGGGTGACTTCCCGCATAAACATACTCCTTAATAATGAATGACGTCCGGCGTGTTCCGAATGGCGGCGCGTACCGCCTCTGCCTGGGGGCTGGTAAAGTAGCGGTATGTGCTTTCCGGTACCAGCCTGCGGATATCCTCCACCCGTCCGTCATGGATGGCCTGGCGGACGGTGCTGGCGCTGATGATGCCGCCATCCGCCCGGAGCCGGGGGACAATATGGCAATCCATGCCAAGCACCGGAAGACGGGCGGCCATAATTTCATTGTACAGCGCGGTGACATGGCTGGATGTTTCTTCTCCCACATACCGGCGCTGAATGCCGAGACACTGGGCGATCCGGGAAAAAACCGTCAGGTCCAAAGCGGCCTGGGTGCGGATCACGGTGTCGCTGTCCTTGAGAAAATAGCTGGGGAAGGTGGCGGAGCTGATCATATAGGGGCCGGATTCGTGAAGGACCACATTGGGAAACTCCGCGGTCCCTTCCTCGGCCAGCCTTCGGCGGACGGCATGGGGAATGGGACCGGCTTCTTCGCTGAGCAGAAACAGGTGGACCACGTCGTTTTCTTCGCTGGCCTGTTGGACCAGATAGCGGTGTCCCAGGGTGAAGGGATTGGCATTCATGACGATGGCGGCAATGCGGTCTGCCTCTACCCGCTTTTTTTGCAGGGCAGCGCAGTAGCTGCAAAAGCCGTTCCGCCTGTTTTCCATAAACACCAGGTCATTGCCGGCCCGGGCAATTTCGTAAAAGCCCAGGCTGGTCATGAATTTGGCGGAGCCGGCCTTGGTATACAGAAACAGGTGGGTGTTGCCCCTGGTGAGCTGCACCTCCACCAGGTGCCCTATGATTCGGTTCAGCAGCCCTTCCCCCTGATGCTCCTGGGATACCGCAAGGCAGCGAAGGGTGCTGGCAAAGCAGCTTCCGGTGGCAATCAGCACTTCGTTTTCGTCAAAAATGCCGCAGGAATAGTCGAGACAGCGGTCCCGGCGAATCCCCTCCGCTTCCAGCAGGCGGTCCATTTGGGCCTGGGCAAAGCGGTCCCCGGGGGATATGGCGCATAGCGTATCAGACATGGAAATCACCTTTTTTCTGTCAGTATAACATATTTCAGCAGGGAAGTTCAAGTATAGAACCAAGCCCCGGCCCCAATATGGGAACCGGGGCTTGGCATGGAGGAAGCTATCTGCTGTGATGGGGCTGCTTACAGGGGCATGATGCCGACGAGGATGGCAAAGACCATGCACAGGAAGGAGAAGCCCCAAACCCACAGGAAGGAATTCTTGATGTGGTCCTTGATGTCCACATCCGCCAGGCCCACACCCAGCAGTGTGGCGGGGACCATGGGGCTGATGAAGGTGGCGCAGTTGCGGCAGACCACCATTGCCACACCGATGGAAACCGGATCGATGCCGAAGCCCTGACCGATGCCGATCATGACGGGCAGCATGCCATAGAAATAGGAGTCGGTGTCGAAGGCCAGAGCCAGCGGTACGGACAGAATGCCGATGACCAGGGGCAGATGGCGGCCCAGGAAGGCGGGCAGGATCATCTTAATCAGATCGGCCATGCAGGTGACAACGCTGGGAATCTCCGTGTCGCCTACGGTAACGCTCTTGACCAGTACGCCCATGAGGACAGCGGCGCCCATCAGGGTAGAGCACATCATCAGTGCGGGACCGGCGTGGGCATTGATGATCTTTTTCTGCATTTTGGCGCCGGGGTAGTTGACCAGTATGGCAATGGCGACGCCCAGCATGAAGGGCACATAGCTGGGGAACTCATCCCAAATCAGCAGGGCAATGACGGCCACGGTCAGAATGATGTTGAACAGGAACAGCTTGGGACGGGCCAGCTCGCTGGCAGCGGCGGCTTCCGCTTCATCCAGGACGACCTCGCCCTCGATCTGCGCCAGTTTGCCGTCCAGTCCGGCGCCCCGCTTCTTTTCCAGAATGCCGACGATAACGGCATGTACCAGAGCCAGAATGACGCCGAAAATCTGGATGGGGATCAGGGTGCCCCACAGCTCTCCCGCTTCCATGCCCAGCACGGAGGCGGCGCGCATGGTGGGGCCGGCCCAGGGCATCAGGTTCAGCACGCCCATGGCCAGAACAGCGACCTGCAGCAGGCTGGTGGGCTTCATATGCATCTTCTTATAGATGGGCAGCATGGCGGGAACAACGATGCAGAAGGTGGAGGCGCCGCCGCCGTCCAGGTGGCCGATCAGGGCGATGATGCAGGTCATAACGGTAACGCCAATGACATTGCCGCCTACCAGCTTCATCAGCTTTCCGATGATGACATCAAACATGCCCGCGTCGGTCATGATGCCGAAGTACAGTACGGAGAAGACGAACAGGGCCGCAGTGGGGCCGGTGCTGCCGAAGCCGGATTTGATCAGGGCAGCCACATTGCCGAAGCTGTAATAGCCGCCGATCACCAGGATAACGGCCAGAATGGCGGGGAACACAATGAAGGCGATGCTGGGCAGGGTCTTGCTTTTGAACAGGGTCAGCACAATGGCCGCGATGGTCAGAAAACCAAGAATGCCAACGATGGTTTCGTTCATGATTGGTACCTCTTTCTTTTGTTTTTATTTTTCCGGGCAGCCGCGCTTGCCCGGCAGATTACCATTTTAAGCGGCTGGAATGAAAAAGCAGCTAACCGGAATTTGACAAAAATTGAATAATGTAATTTGAATTTAGAGGCCAGCTGCTTTTCCATACCGGCACGGTTTCCTTCGGAAGGGGCCCCCCTCCGGGTAAGGACATTTGTTACAGCTCCAGGGGCTTGATTTTGCGGACTACATCCAAGATGGTGCCATCCCGGGCTTCCAGAACCGCCACTACCTTGTCCTCCCACTCCAGGTCGTCGGGACGGCCCACCAGGGAGTAGGCTTTTTCCTTCAGGCTCTCGATGGTGACGTGGGGAATGCCTGCCTTGTCCAGGCATTCGATCAAATCCGGACGCAGGGGATTGACCGCGATGCCGTAGTCCGTTACCAGCACATCCACGCAGTCGCCGGGGGTGGTGACCGTGACCACCTTCTCGCACACCGTGGCCATCCGGCCCCGGGTCAGAGGGGTGACGATGATGCAGACCTTGCTGCCTGCTGCTGTGTCGGGGTGGCCGCCGGGGGCACCCCGGAGAATTCCGTCAGAACCAGTCAGGACGTTGACGTTGAAGCCGGTGTCGATTTCCAGAGCTGCCAGCACCACGAAATCCAGCTTGTTGACGAAGGCTCCCTTGTTGGCGGGGTTGGCGTACTGGGAAGCGGACATTTCATAGTGGCCGGGAGTTTGGTTGATGGAATTGACGGCATCTAAGTCAAAGTCCTGGACATCAATGACCTTTTGGACCTTCCCCTTTTTCAGCAGCTCCACCATGGGACCGCAGATACCGCCGATGGCCCAGCCCATTTTGATATTCCGCTCATCCATATATTTTTCCAGGAACAGGTTGGCCGCCAGGCTGGGGCCGCCTACACCGGTCTGGAAGGAAAAACCGTCCTTAAAATAGGGGGTGGAGGCGATGACCTTCGCCACATTCTCCGCCATCATCAGGTCCCGGGGGTTCTGGCTGATCCGGGCGGCAGCGGAGGCAATCTTCTTGGGATTGCCGATGGAATCCACCACAACCACCGCGTCCACGTCAATGGCCTCTACCGATGCGGGGAAGTTGGGGAAATCCACCAGGCAGTCTGTGACCACCACCACATGGTCGGCGTATTTGGCGTCGGTCATGGCGTAGCCCATGGAGCCGCAGTTGCTCTTTCCGCCGATGCCCCGGCAGTTGCCCACGCAATCGGCAGTGGGGGCGGCGATAAAAGCGATATCAATGTGGACTTCTCCGGCCTCGATGGCCCGGGGACGTCCGCCGTGGCTGCGGATGATGGCGGGGGTTTTCAGCTTCCCGGCGGAAACCACTTCCCCCATCCGTCCCCGGATGCCGGAGGTCTGGATGCCGGTGACCTTGCCCTGCTCGATGTAGTCGGCAATGGGATCATGGGCATTGCCCAGGGAGGTGGCGGCGATGGTCAGGTCCTTCAGCCCCAGCTCCTCAATGGCGGCCTTCATGACCATGTTTACCACATAGTCTCCGTCCCGCAGATGGTGGTGGAAGGAGAAGGTCATGCCGTCCTTTGCGCCGCAGTGCTTCAGGGCATCCACCAGGGTCTCCACGATTTTGGATTCCTGGGGCTTTTCGTAACGGCGGGTTCTGGGGGAGGCCTTCTGGATATACTTGCCGTCCATATAATTTTTGCCCTGATAGCCCTGCTTGCCGTTTCTCAGCAGTTCATCGGGAATTTCACGTCCTACCGCGTTTCTCATACCAAATCCCCCTCATACATACCGCAGGCCCGCGCCAGCCGGAGCGTCCGCTCCGCGCCGGGAATAAAGGCCACGTCGATCATTTTTCCGTCCACGGTGAAAACGCCCACACCGGCAGCGGACTGCTCCCGGAAGGCCCGGAGGATCTTCTCCGCCTGGCGGACTTCCTTTTCCGTAGGCGCGAAAACCTCATGCACCAGCCGAATCTGCTTGGGGTTGATCAGGCTCTTGCCGTCAAAGCCCATGGCCTTGTTCTGCAGGACCTCCGCCCGGAAGCCTGCTTCGTTGTCAAGGTCCGTAAACACCGTGTCGAAGCACTGGATGCCTGCGGCTCTTGCCGCCAGCAGCATTTGGCCTCTCGCCGCCAGCATGTCCACGCCGTCGGGCTGGAAGGAGGTCTGCATGCACTTGCGGAAATCGCCGCCGGAGATGGCCACGCCGAACATGCGCTCAGAGGCGGAACAGATTTCGTAGGCGTTCAGAATGCCCTTGGGGCTTTCCAGGGCGGCCATCAGCAGGGTGCGGCCCACCTCTGCGCCGAATTCCCGTTCCGCCGCTTCCACGGCGGCTTCCACGGTGTGAACGTCCTTTGCGCTTTCGCATTTGGCGATGCGGATGCCGTCGGCGCCGCCCGCCACACATACCCGGATGTCCTCCTGCCAGTGGGGCGTATCCAGGCCGTTGATCCGCACAATGACCTCGGTATTGCCGTAGTCAATGGTGGTCAGGGCGTGGTACAGGGAGAAGCGGGCGGCATCCTTCTGGTTTTCCGCCACCGCGTCCTCCAGGTCCAGCATGATGGAGTCGCAGCCGTAGATGTAGGCGTCCTTGATCAGGCCCGGTTTCTGGGCATTCATGAACATCATGGTCCGGCGCAGGCGGAACCGCTCGGGCTTGGGTCTTTGGATCATCTGACAGCACCTCCCCAGGGAATGTTGGATGCCGATGCGCCGCAGCTGCGGTAGACCGCGCATTCCACTCTGGCTTTCAGGGTGCAGTCCAGGGCGCCCTTGTCCACCACGGTAACGCAGGCGTCCTTCACTTCCAGCCGTTCCAGGGTTTCCAGAACCGTGGCCTTGATTTGGCGGCCGTACTGGTTCATGACGCTGCTGCTTAAATCCAGAGTGATGCCCTGTCCAGGCTCCACGGTGACGAGACAGTCGCTGGATTCCAGGGTGCCGGCAGCGGCGGATTTGAGAATTTCCATGCTGTTTCCTCCATTCGGTTTTGTTTTTTCCTTTGTCCACATTCTAACAGGGCTTTCTAATAATTGCAAATATATGTATTATGATGCAAACTATAATAAAAAGGTTATAATTCGGCGGTTTTTCTTGACTTTTATAAGAAAAAGATTATGATATAGATAGGAATATTATAATCTTTTTTGTTATATTGCACCAATTTGGGGAGGGGCAATTTTATGAACCTGAAGCAGGCACAATATGTCAAAACCATTGCCGAGTGCGGCAGCATCACTGCCGCTGCCAAAAAGCTGTTTGTCAGCCAGCCTTCCCTGAGCCAGATGCTCCGCCAAATCGAGCAGGAAATCGGACTTCCGGTTTTTGACAGGAGCACGTCGCCCCTGCGCCTGACCTATGCGGGGGAAAAGTACCTGCACGCGGCGGAGCGGATGCTGGCGGCAAACGCGGAGCTGGAAAGCCAGCTCCGGGAGATTCGGCAGGAGCACTCCGGCCGTCTGCGGCTGGGCATCAGCGTCACCCGGGCCATGCAGGTCATGCCGCTGGTGCTGCCAGTTTTTACGGAACAATATCCCAACGTATCGCTGGAAATGACGGAAAGCGGCTCCGCTACCCTGGAGCAGCTGCTGCAGGCAGGGGAAATCGACCTGGCTCTGGCGGCCCTGGAATCCACCAGCACCGGCATGGCCTACCAGCTGATCGAAAAGGAAACCATCGGGATCCTGGCAGGCAGGGATTCCGCCATCGCCAGGCGCTTTGTTTCGGGGACCCCGGTGACCCTGGCAGCTGCGGAAGGGGACAGCTTTGTATGTCTGACCAAAAGTCATTCCGCCCGGATCATTCAGGACAAGCTGTTCCGGCGGGGGAATTTCACGCCCCATGTGCTGCTGGAAACCGACTCTTTGGAGGTGGGGCGCCGGGTGGCGCTGGAAACCGGGAGCTGCATGATTCTGTCCAATATCTATGTGGATGATTATGTGCGGCAGAGGCGGGGCGAATTCTTCCCGCTGAAGGACTACGAAAACCACCGCCATTTTTATGCCTGTTACAGAAAGGACGAATTTGTCCCCAGGTACACCAGGGATTTTATTGAAATCACTGCCCGGGCATTGGCCAGGCAGCGGGAAAAGGATATGGCGTTTCGGATTTGATCAGGAAATGGTGTTCGTTGAATATCAGGATAAGGACGCTATGGGATAAAAAATGCCGCCCCTCAGGGGGCGGCATCCTTGCTGGCCACTGATATTCCGTTAAAAAATTTTATTCGTCAGAATGGAACTTTTTATAAAGAAACAGTATGAATGTGAATCAATAGTTGAAACAGTGAAAGCATTCTGAACGGCTGTCATCCTGAGGGTCGCCGCCAAAGGCGGCGGAGTCGAAGGATCTTCGCATTTGCTTTTTCTTGGTACGTAACTTAAGTGCCAAGATCCTTCGACTCGCTCCGCTCGCTCAGGATGACAACTGGTGTGTTTTCCCGTTTTTTCCAAACAATTTAACTCTTGATTCGCATTATTAGAGTGCGGATATGGGGAAGATAGCAGGCAGAGCGGAGGACCGTTGGGCTATACTGCGGGCAGCTGTACGAAAAAGGTATTGATACCGTCCGTGCTTTCTGCCCAGATCTTTCCTCCGTGCTCTTTTACAATGCTGTCGGCAATGGACAGGCCGAGACCATAGCTGTGGTTCATACTGCGGGCCTTGTCAATGCGGTAGAAGCGCTTGAAGATATTTTTCAGGTCCTCCTTGCTGATGGGACTGCCGGGACTGGACACCGCCAGCAGACAGTGGCTGCCCTGCCGCTTTGCCCGTACCGTAACGGTTCCGTTGGGGGTGGAATATTTGGCCGCGTTGTCCAGCAGAATGTCCAGCACCTGCTTTAGGTGGGACTGGCTGCCCTTGACACGGAGTCCGTCCTCAATTTCGCTTTCCAGCACCAGCTCTTTTTCAAAGTATACCGGCTCGAAGGGCAGCAGTCCGTCGGATACCAGCTCGCCGAAATCCAGCGGGGAAAATACCATTTTTGCCGCGCCGTTGTCCACCCTTGCCAGCTCCAGAAGGCTTTCCACCAGGCCCCGCATCTGATGGGACATGGTCAGAATACTGTCCGCAAACCGGTCCCGTTCCGTTTCGCCGTAGTTCGGAGACTGCAGCAGCTCCGCGTTGGTCATGATCACCGTCAAAGGAGTCTTCAGCTCATGGGAAGCGTCCGCCACGAACTGGCGCTGCTGGTTCCAGGCCCGTTCCACCGGGCGTATGGCCCACCGCGCCAGCAGAAAGCTCAGGCAAAGAAAGAGGGAAAAGCTGATCAAACCGATGAAAATACAGCTTTTTACCAGGCTGCGCATGGTGGCCAGCTCGCTGGATATGTCCACAAAGACGATGGATTGGCCCATCGGGGTGGTTTTCTTGCTGAAGCGCAGATTGTACTGGCTGAGCAGGCCCGTTTCCTCACCGGTGTTGCTGGCCAGCAGAATGATTTCCAGAATCGCGGTTTTGTCGGTCAGGTCGTAATAGCCGCCGGAGGCTGCCATCAGCTCCCCGCTTCGGTTGATGCTCACCAGAAAGAAGGGCAGCTGGACTTCTCCGGGGACTTCTCCCGGGCGCCACAGCTGACTGGGGTTGCTGTCCATTAGGGTCTGCATCGTCCGAAGGCTCTGCTCCTCCAGATTGTCCCGGGTAAAATGGAGCACCATGCCGAAGATCACCAGGAGCATCACCGTAACGATGACCATATTGATACACACAAATTTGATTCTGAGGCGTTTGATCACTCCCCGTCCACCTCCAAATGGTAACCCAGCCGCCGGATGGCTTCGATGCGTACATTGGAGCCGATGGCCTTTAGCTTTTTCCGCAGGAAGCCCACATAGACCTCCACATGATTTTCCACCGCGTTGGAGTCATACCCCCATACCCTGGCCAAAATCATTTCCTTGGACAAGATCCGGTCCTGGGCCTGCAGCAAAAAGCGCATAACATCGAATTCCCGGGCGGACAGGCGCACGGACTTGCCGCCGCAGACCAGGGTGCAGGTGTCCAGGTCCAGGGCGGTGTTGCCGAATACCAGTTCATCCACCTGTTTGCCCTGGCGCCGCAGCAGGGCGTTGATGCAGGCCAGCAGTTCCCGGGTATCAAAAGGCTTTGTCAGGTAATAATCCGCGCCGGAATTCAGTCCAAGGATGCGGTCCTCCACGGCCGACTTTGCCGTCAGCATCAGGATGGAGGTGGTGCAGCGCTTGGACCGCACATGCCGGGCCACCTGATAGCCGTCCATACCGGGCATCATTACATCCAGAATCAGCAGGTCATAAATGCCCAGCTCCGCATATTCCGCGCCGGTCTCGCCGTCATAGGCCGCTTCCACTTCAAAGCCCTTGCTTTCCAGCAGGGTCTTGATGGAATCTGCCAGCAGCCGTTCGTCTTCGATTACCAGAATTTTCATAATACAGTCCTCCGCAGTATTTCTATTGTATTATAATAGCAAATTCTGCTGAATCAAAGCTGAAAAAATATTTGTTTACAGTTCTTTTACTTTTTTCTTTCGCTGCGGTACGTCAAAAGACGGAACCCCCAAAAGGAGATTCCGTCTTTTGGTTACAGGGTTGCCGCCATGACCGCTTTGATGGTGTGCATCCGGTTTTCCGCCTCGTCAAAGACGATGGATTGCTCACCTTCGAAGACCTCGTCGGTGACCTCCATGCAGCCGATGCCGAATTTCTCTCCGATCTGTTTGCCAATGGTGGTGTTCCGGTCGTGGAAGGAAGGCAGACAGTGCATAAAGCGGCATTGGGCGCCCGCGTTGTCCATCAGGGCTTTGGTCACCCGGTAAGGTGACAGCTCTTTGATCCTTGTCTGCCATACGCTGTCCGGTTCCCCCATGGAGACCCAGACGTCGGTGTAAATGACGTCGGCGCCTTTGGCCGCCGCCAGGGGATCGGTGCTGAATTCCAGCATGGCGCCGGTTTCGGCGGCGATGGCCTGGCACTGGGCGGTCAGAGCCTTGTTGGGGAAGTATGCTTCCGGCGCACAGGCCACGAAGTGCATCCCCATCTTGGCACATCCGACCATGAGGGAATTCCCCATATTATACCGGGCGTCTCCCAGATACACCAGCTTTTTGCCCTTCAGGCTGCCGAAATGCTCCCGGATGGTGAGCAGGTCCGCCAGAAGCTGGGTGGGGTGGAATTCATTGGTCAGACCGTTCCACACGGGAACGCCCGCGAACTGCGCCAGTTGCTCCACAATTTCCTGCCCAAAGCCCCGGTATTCGATGCCGTCATACATCCGTCCCAGGACCCGTGCCGTGTCGGCAATGGACTCTTTTTTGCCCATCTGGGAGCCGGTGGGGCCTAAGTATGTGCAGGACATGCCCAGGTCGCCGGCGGCCACCTCAAAGGCACAGCGGGTGCGGGTGGAATCCTTTTCAAACAGCAAAACAATGTTTTTGCCCTCGCACAGGCGGTGCCGGATGCCCGCTTTCTTTTGGGCTTTCAGCTCCGCAGCCAGATCCAAAAGGCCCGTGATCTCATCGGGCGTGAAATCCAGCAGCTTGAGGAAGCTCTTTCCCTTCAAATCCATGTTTTTTCCTCCTTTATCCATATCCGCTTCGGGAGGGAACCACGTTTACGCCAGTTCCTTTGCGGTTTCCTTGATGATTTCGGCGGCCCACCGCAGATCCTCCATGGGAATGTTCAGCGCGGGCAGCAGGCGGATCTTGTCCTTGGCGGTCAGGCAAAGCACGCCTTTTTCCATGCAGGCTCTCACCACGTCCCCGGCGGGAGCCGTGGTTTTCAGCCCCAGCATCAGGCCCATGCCCGTAACGCTTTCCACACCGGGAGCGCCGGAAAAGGTGTCCATCAGGTATTTACCCTTGCTCCGGACGGAGGCCAGAAGTTCGTCGTCCAGCCGCTGCAGAATGTTCAGCGCACCGGCACAGCATACGGGATTGCCGCCGAAGGTGGAGCCGTGGTCACCGGGGCGGAGCACCTCGTGCACCTTTTCGCTCATCAGCGTCGCGCCGATGGGCAGGCCGCCGCCCAGACCCTTGGCCGTGGAAACGATATCCGGGGACAGGCCGAAATGCATATAGCTGTAGAGCTTCCCGGTGCGGCCGTTTCCGGTCTGTACTTCGTCGATCATCAGGGGAATGTCCTTTTCCTTCGCCAATGCCCCGGCTGCCGCCAGGAAGCCGGGGGTCAGAGGATTCACCCCGCCCTCTCCCTGGATACATTCCAGCAGAATTCCGGCTGCCTTGTGTTCCGCCACAGCCTTTGCGAGGGCTTCGGCGTTGTTGGCCTCCACATGGACAAAACCGGGGGTCAGGGGCTGGAAGTTCCGGTGAAAATGGTCCTGTCCGGTGGCGGCCAGCGTGGTCAGGGTACGCCCGTGGAAGCTGTTTACCAAGGTGACAATCGTGAAATAGCCGCTGCCCTTTTTTTCGGCGGAATATTTTCGCGCGATTTTGATTGCGCATTCGTTGGCCTCCGCCCCGGAATTGGAGAAGAAAACCTTTTTCATGCCGGTTTTTTCACACAGCAGCCGGGCAAGCTGGGCGCATGGCTCCGTATAATACAGGTTGGAGGTATGCTGTACCTTTCCAAGCTGCTCCGTCACAGCCGCGCTCCAGGCGCCGTCGGCAAAACCAAAGGCGGTAACGCCGATGCCCGAGCCCATATCCACGTAGGTCTTTCCGTTGATGTCCACGACCCGGCTTCCCTTGCCCCGGACGATCTCCACAGGAAAACGGTTATAGGTCCCTGCCACAAAGGCTTGGTCCAAATTCATAAAGTGCATGTCAATCACCTCTTACCAGTGTGCCGGCACCCTCGTTCGTCAGCAGCTCGATCAGGATGGAGTGGGATACCCGGCCGTCCATAATGACCACATTCCGAACGCCCTTGCCAATGGCCTCCGCGCAGCACTCCACCTTCGGGATCATACCGCCGGAAATAATGCCCTCGTCGAAAAGGGTTCCAAGCTGGCTGACCCGCAGCTCCCGGATCAGGGTATCGGGGTCATCCTTGTCCCGCAGAATGCCGCTGACATCCGTCATCATAATCAGCCGCTCCGCCCTGAGGGCACCCGCGATGCAGGCGGCGGCAGTGTCGCCGTTGACGTTGTAGGTATTGCCCTGACGGTCACTGGCCACGGTGGAGATCACCGGGATATAGTTTTTCTCCAACAGGTCCAAAATGGGCTGTGTACGGACTTTTGTGATTTCTCCTACAAAGCCCAGGGCTTCCTCCTTCATTTTGGCTTCCAGAATGCCGCCGTCGATACCGGACAGGCCCACCGCATGGCCGCCTTTCATCTGCAAAAGATTTACCAGGGTCTTGTTTACCTTGCCGGCCAGTACCATCTGGACGATGTCCACGGTTTCCTTGTCGGTTACCCGCAGGCCGCCGATAAATACGGACTGCTTTCCCAGCCGCTTCATGGTTTCGCTGATCTCGGGCCCGCCGCCGTGAATCAGAACCACCTTCACGCCGATGAGCCACAGCAGCGCGATGTCTCCCATCACCTGCTCCTTCAGCTGCTCATTTACCATGGCATTGCCGCCGTATTTGATGGCGACGATCTTGCCGCGGTACTGCTTGATATAGGGAAGGGCCTGGGTTAAAACCTCTGCCCGTTCTTCACTTGAGAATGCTGTATCCATGGATGTGCCTCCGTTATGTGCGGTAATCGCCGTTGATCCGGACATAGTCATAGGTCAAATCGCAGCCCCAGGCGGTGGCACAGGCATTGCCGCTGTTCAGGCCCACCAGAATCTCGATTTCTTTTTCCGACAGAATCCGCTTGGCCAGCTCCTCGGAGAAGTCCACGCCGGTTCCGTTTTGGCACACCGCGATACATCCCGCGGCGCTTTGGAAGGATACATCGATTTTTTCCACATCCACTGCCGCGCCGCTGTAGCCGATGGCGCACAAAACCCGTCCCCAGTTCGCGTCCGCACCGAACATGGCGGCTTTCAGAAGGCTGGAGCAGATCACGCTTTTCGCGGCGGTTTTGGCCGTCGCCGAATCTGCCGCGCCGCTTACCCTGCATTCCAGCAGCTTGGTCGCGCCTTCGCCGTCTCCCGCGATCTTACGGCACAGCGCGATGGTCACGGTGTTCAGGGCCTTCATGAATTCCGCGAAATCCCCGCCCCCGGCGGTGATCTCGGGATTGCCGGCCATACCGTTGGCCAGAATGGTGACCATATCGTTTGTGGAGGTGTCCCCGTCGATGCTGATCATGTTAAATGTTCCGGCCACGTCTCCGGACAGCGCCTTTTGCAGCATCTGGGGAGAAATGGCGGCATCCGTGGTCAGAAACACCAGCATGGTGGCCATATTGGGGTGAATCATTCCGCTGCCTTTGGCAATGCCGCCCAGCCGGCAGGTCCGGCCCCCAAGGGTAAATTCCACGGCGGCCTCTTTTCTGACGGTATCCGTGGTCATGATGCCTTCCGCGGCGGCATGGCAGCCCTCCGCCGATAGGCCCGCCGCCAACAGGGGAAGCCCTGCGGCTATGGGCGTGATATCCAGCGGCTGTCCGATGACGCCGGTGGAGGCCACAATGATATCCTCCGCCGGAATGCCCAGCTGTTTGGCAGTCAGGTCGCTCATGGCTTCGGCGATTTCCCTGCCGTTGGCATTGCAGGTGTTGGCATTGCCGCTGTTGCAGACCACCGCCTGGGCAGTGCCGTTTTGCAGGTGCCTTTTTGTCACGGCCAAAGGTGCGCCCTTGACCAGATTGGTGGTATACACCGCCGCAGCGCTGGCCGGAACGGCACTGAAAATCAAAGACAGGTCCTTTTTGGAATGGTTTTTCCGAATTCCGCAATGGATACCGTTGGCGGTAAAGCCTTTTGCGGCACAGACGCCGCCCTCTACTACTCGCATCTTTTTCTCCTTATGTAAAATTTCGGATTACAGGTTCAGTCCGGCGGCTTCGTCTACACCCATCAGGAGGTTCATGTTTTGAATGGCGGCCCCGGAGGCGCCTTTGCCCAGATTGTCGAATAAGGCGGTCACCATACATTGCCGGGCGTGGCCGCTGACCTGTATGCGCATGCTGTCCTTTCCCGCAAGGGTCCCGGCGTAAACCACAGGCTCATCGCCGCCCAGGGGGGCCACCGTCACGATTTTTTCTTCCGCGTAATGCCCGCTCAGGCAAGCCCATACCCGCTCTGCGTCATAGCCGGGCAGCAGGATGGTGGTGGCCATTCCCGCGTAGAAGTCCCCCAGGATCGGGGAAAACACGGGAGGCTGTGCCAAGCCGCAGACCTTTTGCATCTCGGGCAGGTGCTTGTGCTGCAGGGATGTGCCATAGATACGGTGGCTTTTGTGCCGGGGGTCCCGGTTTTCGTCCTGGTATTCCGCGATCAGGCTCTTTCCGCCGCCGGAATAGCCTGTCAGGGAATAGGCCGTCAGCGGGAAATCCTTAGGGATGACACCGTGGGCCACCAGCGGATAGCAGGCGGCGATAAAGCCGCTGGCATGGCAGCCGGGATTGGCGATCCGCTTGGCCCTTCGGATGGCGTCCCGGTACTCTTCGGACAGTTCGGGAAAGCCGTAGACCCAGCCGCCGCAGGTACGGTGGGCGGTGGAGGTGTCGATGATTGCCGTGTTGGGGTTTTCCACCAGTGCCGCCGCCTCGATTGCCGCCTTGTCCGGCAGGCACAGGAACGCAATGTCCGCCAGATTCAGCATCTGGCGGCGGGCGTGGATGTCTTTTCGCAGTTCCTCTCCCAGGGTAAGCAGCTCGATATCCTGGCGGGCGCTTAACCGCTCATAGATTCGCAGGCCGGTGGTGCCGGCGCTGCCGTCAACAAATACCTTCAATGTCCGAGACACTCCTTTACATAGGCGATTTGCGCCTCCACGGAAGCGGGGGAGGTACCGCCCTCGGAGCTTCGCTTTTCCACGCAGGCCAGCAGGTCGATGGCCGGATAGAGGTCCGCGTCAAACAGGCCGCTGAATGCTTTGTATTCTTCCAGAGGCAGGGCCTCCAGTACGCAGCCCAGGCGGATGCACTTTGCGACGACCTGCCCGGAAATCTTGTAGGCGCTGCGGAAGGGCATCCCCTTCTTCACCAGGTAATCCGCCAGGTCAGTGGCGTTGATGAAGCCCTCCTGGGCGGCTTTCTTCATCTTTTCCGGCTTGACGGTCATGGAAGAGAGCATGGGCGCAAAGACCTGCAGGCACATTTTTACCGTCTCCACCGCGTCAAAGACCGCTTCCTTATCCTCCTGCATGTCCTTGTTATAAGCCAGGGGCAGGCCCTTCAGCGTGGTCAAAAGCGCCATCAGGTCGCCGTAAACCCGGCCGGTCTTGCCCCGGACAAGCTCCGCCATGTCGGGATTTTTCTTCTGGGGCATGATGGACGAGCCGGTGGTATAGGCGTCGCTCAGCTCGATGAACTGAAATTCCCAGCTGGCCCAAAGGATGATTTCCTCGGAAAAACGGCTCAGGTGCATCATCAGCAGGGAAATGCCGCTCATAAGCTCTACACAGAAATCCCGGTCGGAAACACCGTCAAGGGAGTTTCTGGTCACACCGTCAAAGCCCAGACGGTTGGCTTCAAAACGGCGGTCGGTATCGTAGGTCGTGCCTGCCAGGGCGCAGCAGCCGATGGGGGAGACGTTCATCCGCCGGCGGCAGTCCGAAAGCCGGTCCAGATCCCGCAGCAGCATCATGGCATAGGCCATCAGGTGGTGGCTGAACAGAATGGGCTGTGCCCGCTGCAAATGGGTATAGCCGGGCATGATGACACTCTTGTTGGCCTCCGCCTGGTGCAAAATGGCGTCCAGCACGGCCCTGACCAGCGGCACAATTTCGTCGATTTCCGCGCGCAGGTACATCCTCAGATCCAGCGCCACCTGGTCATTGCGGCTCCGGGCGGTGTGAAGCTTTCTGCCAACATCGCCCAGGCGCTGGGTCAGCACCTGCTCCACGAACATATGGATATCCTCGCAGCCAAAGTCGAATTCCAGGGAACCGGACTCCAGATCGTCCAGGATTCCCTGCAGGCCGTCAATCAGCTGCTCCGCTTCCTGCTTTGCGATGATGCCCTTCGCCCCCAGCATGGCGGCGTGGGCCATGGAGCCGGTAATATCCTGTTTGTACATTTTGCAGTCAAAGCGGATGGAGGAATTGAAATCGTCCGCGATGCTGTCCGTCACGCCGGACGTCCGTCCGGCCCACATTTTCTGCATAGCCTGTATCCTCGAATTCTATTAAGAATGAAAAATTCAAAATGGAAAATTACGGAGCCATTTTCAACTTGCTCAAAGCTTTCCCTGCTCCCGCAGCGCCTGAACCTTGGTGGGCAGGCCCCAAAGGTTGATGAAGCCGGCGGCCTGGCCCTGGTCGTAGTCGCTTTCGCCGAAGGTCACCAGATTCTCCGAATACAAAGAGTAGGGGGAGGTGGTGCCGGCGGGGATGATGTTGCCCTTGTACAGCTTCAGCTTGACGGTGCCGGTCACATACTCGTTTGCCTTGTTGGCAAAGGCGGTCAGAGCCTCCTGCATGGGGGAGTACCACTTGCCGTTGTAGATCAGGTCGGCGTAGTCCACGGCCAGCTTCTGCTTCAGGTGCAGGGTGTCCTTGTCCACGGTGAGCATTTCCAGCTGGCGGTGGGCAAAGTACAAAATGGTGCCGCCGGGCGTTTCGTAAACGCCCCGGTCCTTCATGCCCACCAGGCGGTTTTCCACGATGTCAATGATGCCGATGCCATTGGCGCCGCCCAGCTGGTTGAGCTTCTCGATGATTTTGGAGGCCTTCATCTTCTCTCCGTCGATGGCCACGGGGGTGCCCTGCTCAAAATCAATGGAGACATAGGTGGGCTTATCGGGAGCCTGGACGGGGGATACTCCCATTTCCAGGAAGCCGGGCTTGTCATAATCCGGCTCGTTGGCGGGGTCCTCCAGATCCAACCCCTCATGGCTCAGGTGCCACAGGTTCTTGTCCTTGGAGTAGTTGGTCTCCCGGCTGATTTTCAGGGGGATGTGGTGGGCCTCGGCGTAGTCGATCTCCTCATCCCGGGACTTGATGTCCCACTCCCGCCAGGGCGCGATGATTTTCATGTCGGGAGCAAAGCGTTTGATGGCCAGCTCGAAACGGACCTGGTCGTTGCCCTTGCCGGTGGCGCCGTGGGCGATGGCGTCGGCGCCCTCCGCCAACGCGATTTCGGCCAGCTTCTTGCCGATGACAGGGCGGGCAAAGGCGGTGCCCAACAGATAGGTTTCATACTGCGCGCCCATTTTCAGGGATGGAATGATGATGTCGTCCACCATCTCGTCCACCAGGTCTGCCACGATCAGCTTGCTGGCACCGGTGGCGATGGCCTTGGCTTCCAGCCCCTCCAGTTCATCGGCCTGGCCGACATTGCCGGCTACGGCGATGATTTCGGGGTTATTGTAGTTTTCCTTCAGCCAGGGGATGATGATGGAAGTATCCAGTCCGCCGGAATAGGCGAGCACGATTTTGTGAATGCCCTCTTTATTCATATATACAACCTCCGTATGAATATTATTCGTAATTTGTGAGTAATAATACAGGATTATACTGCGCTGGCCTGGATTTGTCAACGCCGAATTTGCATAAAAATCCACCGGGCCGCACTTTTGGTACTTTGCCCGGATTTTGCCGTTTCCTCCTGGACTTTACAGGTAAAATCCACAATTTTCCGTTTTAACGTATGAATTCCCAGGGCGGATATCCGAATAAATATTCCTGGAGAAACAGGCGGGAGCCTTTTCCGTATACAAAACCGGCGTGCCGCGGCACGCCGGTCGTTTTTCTATTCCATCCAGAGGAAATTCATAAAATCAGGCACAAGCTTTTCCCAGTCCGCCTCGCAGTGCCCACCGCCTACCTGGCAGCGCAGCTTTACCGCCGCGCCGCTGGTCTGGGCACAGCCGGCGATGCGTTTGTTTCGGACGTAGGCCATGCTGCTGGTATCCTCTTTGTCCGGGTCCTGGATGCCGTAGGCCTCCCGGGTCCCCCAGGACAGGTAGATCCGGGTGTCGGGACTCAGGCGGTTTTCCTCCATATCCCCCATCAGCGGCCCCATGCAGAACCCCACGGCGCTGGACACGCAGCCGCCCTTGGAAAACCAGCGGTTATAGCGCACCACGGCATACAGCGCCATCAGGCCGCCCATGCTGGAGCCGGCAATCCCGGTGCACTCCCGGAAGGGAATGGTGCGGTATTCCCGGTCGATCATAGGCTTGACGTCCTGGAGAATCCACCGCATGGTTTCATCCCCCATTGGTGCGAAGCGTTCAAAATGGCTGCCCCGGTCGGCGGGGTATGGCAGGTATTCGCTGAGGCGCTCCTGCCCGTCGTGGCCGCACTCCATGCCGACGACGATCATTTTCTTCTCCCAGCCGTCCAAAAAGGCCTTCAGTCCCCAGGATTTTCCGTAGGTGGCGTCCTCGTCGCTGTAGAGGTTGTGTCCGTCAAAGAAATACATGACAGGATAGCGCTCCCCGGAGGTAACATAATCCTCCGGCAGATAAATGTGCAGGGGACGGTTCGTTCCCTTGGGGGTGTAGACAAAATCTCGTTTGATAACCATGGCAGATTCTCCTATTTTCGTAGATCAAAAGGATTATACCAGGAAATGGAAAGAAAATCAACCACAGCAAAGTACCCCGCCGGACCTCAAGCCACCGGCTGCCCGTTTGCCTCTTTTTCGGCCTGGCCGATCTTTTTCTTCATGCCGATGATAATGGGAACGGCCAGGGCCATGGTCAGTCCGTCCGCCACCGCCTGTACCATGGCGACACCGTAGCTGCCAAAGCCCCAGGCCATGGGATACAGGATGGGAATGAAGCAGGTGCCCTGCCGGGCCGTGGACAGAGCCAGAGCGCCCTTGGCATTGCCAAGGCCCGCGCACAGCATGTTCACCACCGCGACCCATGCCTGGATGGGCAGTGCGATGCACTGGGAAACCATGCAGATCACGCCGATTTTGCGCATCTCTGGATCGGTTCCGGCGAAAAGAACGATGATTTTGTCGGCAAATACACCTAAGAGCACGGCCATGACCACGGAGCCGATGAGGGCCACCCGGGAACTGAAATGGTAGCTTTCCCGCACCCGGTCGAAGCGCCTGGCGCCCCAGTTAAAGCCCGCCACTGGCTGGAAGCCGTTGCCGAAGCCCAGAATAATGCTGAAGGGGAACATCATCACCTTGGTGCACACGCCGATGCCGGCCAGGACCGAGTCGGAAATACTGCCCGCAATGTCGTTGAGCATGATGGCAGCCACCACGGCAAGGCCGGAACGGAACATGGAGGAAGAGCCGACGCTGACCACTGTGGAGATGATATCCCTGGTGCAGTGGAAATTCCGAAGGGCCAGGTGCAGCAGGCTCCGCCGGGTCAGGTAGGGGAAGATCAGAATGCCAAAGCTGACCCACTTGGAGATCGCTGTCGCCAGAGACGCGCCGGCAACGCCCATGTTCAGGCCAAAGATAAAAATGGGGTCAAGGACGCAGTTCAGAATGCCGCCGAAGCCCATGCCCACCATGGACAGCGTGGCGCTGCCCTCGCTGCGCAGGCACTGGTTCATGACAAAGTTGGCCGCCATAAACGGCGCCGCGTACAGCACATAGGTGGCATAGTCAATGGAATACTGCTCGCAGGTGGGGGTGGCCCCCAGCAGCCGCACCATGGGCGTCATAAAGAGCGTGCCGAACACCATCAATATGGTCCCAAGCCCCGCCGCCAGGAAAAAGGCCGTGGACAGCACCTGGCTGGCCTTTTTCTCGTTGTTTTCCCCCAGCAGCCGGGCAATGTAGCTGTTGGCGCCCATGGCCAGCATGGAGCCGGCCATCATGATCAGCTGGTCCAAGGAGGCGTTGACGCTGACCGCCGCCGTGGCGTTGGTGCCCAAGGAGCTGACGAAATAGGTGTCTGCCAGGGAATAGATGGAGTTGATCAGGAACGCCACGATGGTGGGGATCGCCATTTTGGGGATGACCCGGGAAATCGGCTCGTTCAGCATCATCATTTTGCGCTGTTCCTGACTTTGTTGCCTTTGACTCATGTCTGTCTTTCATCCCTTCTGATTTCTTTCAATGATAGCAGACATATTATAGCATATTCCCTGTGAGAATTGCAATATATGACGGTAGAAAATGTAGCGTGCGACATTCTTTGTCACACATTCTTCGGCGCAGATAGGGCCTGCTCAACGGAGCAGGCCCTATCTGGATTACAGTTCAAACCGGTAGATCCGGATTTCCCGCAGACCCTTCCATAACATACACATAGGACGCAACCTGTTCCGCATAGCACTCCCGGACAAATCCCAGCTTTTCAAACAGGCCAATGCTGGCCCGGTTCTCCGGCTCGATCAGCGCCACGATATCCATACCGGGGTAACGCTGCCGAAGGGCTTCCGTGACAGCCTGCAGCAGCTCAAAGCCATAGCCCTTGCGCTGGTACTCCGGGGCAATGGTGATGCCCAGGGTGATGCAATTGTCCTTTTCCGTATAGAAACAGGCCAGGTCCCCCGCCAGTGCCTCTCCGGCGCATATGGCATAATGCTGTTCTTCCTTGCCGGACAGGAAAATATCCGCGCCAAAAGCCGCAACAAATGCCTGTATAGCGCGCATAGAGGTATCCTCCCAGCGCTGGTAGGCATAGCACCGCCGGTCATTGCGGTAGGCATAGATAAGCGCGGCGTCCTCCATTCGGAAATTGCGCAGGTATAACCGTTGGGTTTGCAGCATTTTTTCCATTTTCTCTCCCTCCAGTTTGGGCTATTATAACATATTCCGGGTTGACCAGCAATAAATATATCTGTTATAATAGCAAAAATATGCAGGAGGTTTTGCGATGGAGCGTGAAGAGCATGCGGGTTCCTGGGAAAGCAGGAATCCCGCTGTAGTGGAACTTGTGATACCAACTCTTGCGGAAATGGCGTTTCGAAAGGCCCTGCTGGCGGATGAGAAGACGATGTCTTATAACCGCGCCTGGGGCGGCACCATTGATTTTTCCCAAGACCGCTGGGCGCTCTGGTACCAAAAATGGATCGCGGACGAAAATCCCCATTACTGCTACCGCTATCTTTACAGCCGGGTCCTGGATGCCTATGTGGGGGAAGCGGCCTATCATTACGAAGCGGAAACGGACCGCTATTTGTGTGATGTGATCGTCCACGCCCAATACCGGGGCCGTGGCTTTGGCGCCGCGGCCCTGACCCGGCTTTGTGAGGCCGCGAAAGAAAACGGGGTAGAAGAACTGTATGATGACATTCTGCCGGACAATCCCTCCATCCGCCTGTTTCTGAAACAGGGGTTTGAGGAGGTCGGCCGCAGCGAAACGGCCTGCATTGTAAGAAAGAAATTGAGGTGATTCCAAATGAAAGAACAATTACAGCGCATCCATGCCAAGAACAAGGACTTCAACGCCGGTGACATGGCCGGTGAGTACTTCGGCTTCCGTTCAGACGTACATTACGACATGCTGGTGGTGGCGCCGGCGTGGCAGCCTACGAAAATTCTGAAGGAAATGGACTGTGAAGTCACAGTCACGGCGGAGCATACTTACACCAACGGCTATGAGGTGGTCATGGGCGGGAAACGGATCGCCTGGATGCAGTGCGCTTCCGGCGCCTGCAACCTGATCGACCATCTGCTTGTCTGCCTGGACCTGGATTTTGACAAGCTGGTTTTCCTGGGCGCGGTGGGTGCCCTGAAGCCGGGGGTTCAGGTGGGCGACGTCTGCACGCCGGTCCGCTGCATTGCCGGAACCATGGCGGACGCTTACCTTCTTGACGATTTTCGGGACTGGCAGCCCTTCCGGGAAGTAAGGCCCAATGACCCCGCCTTTGTGGAGCAGGTCATTGCCCTGGCGGATTTCCCGGTGAGGAAAGCCGGCGTGTATTGTACCGATTCCATTTCCTGCGAATATTACCACCTGGACTTCATCAAGGGATTTGATGTGGACCTGATCGAAATGGAGACCAGCTCCTTCTACCGTCTGGCCGGACTGATGGAGAAAAAAGCGGTGGCGCTGCTGGCAGTATCCGACAATTCCGCCGTCGGGGAGCCGCTGCTGGGAATGACCGAAGCGCAGCGTGACCGTTTTCATCAGGGCAGAAACATTCTGATCCCGCGGCTTCTGGAAAAAATCGCGCAGATGGACTGATACTGTTTCTTTATAAAAATGTTTCATTTTTAAAGAAGACACCGCCTGATACATCAAAGCCGCACCGCGAAAGCGGTGCGGCTGCGCTTATGCGGCGGCTGCCGCATACATTTTCTTTTTCCACCTGCCCATGGCATAGACGATGATGGAAAGGACCATTCCCAAGGTCCAGGAGATCATCAGAGAGCCGAACAGGGCGATGGGGTCGCCATGGGGATATGCTTCGCTTTTGGTGAAGTGGGCCATCACATAGGCAACGGGCACCCGGATCACGATGGTGGTAACAATGGAAATCCACATGGGAGATACAGTGTCGCCCGCACCCCGCATGACACCGCCCAGCACCTGGGTCACGGAGATGCAGATGTACCCCACCGCCATAATGCGGATCATCCGCACGGCCAGGCCGATCAGCTCCGATGTGGTGGTGAAGAACGCAAACAGGTACTTGCTGAAAAACAGCAGGATGATGGTAATGACGGTGGCAAAGGCCGCCGCGATCAGGCCGCCCTGTTTGACGCCGCTGAAGACCCGGTCGAATTTTCCGGCCCCCACATTCTGCCCCGTGTAGACGGACATGGCCTGCCCGAAGGAGAAATTGGGCATCATGGCAAAGCCGTCCACACGCATGATGATGACGTTGCAGGCAATGACCACCTCTCCCATGGCATTGGTCAGATTCAGCACCACCATGCCGGCCATGGCCATGATGGCCTGGGTAATGCCGGAGGGGATGCCCAGCGTTAAAATGCGGCCTGAAACGGCGGGGATCAGGCGCATGGTTTTGACGCTCAGGTCGAAGATATCGTGCATTTTCACCAGCTTGATGTAGCACAGTACGGCGGAGATCCCCTGGGAGATCACGGTTGCCAGGGAAACGCCGGCGACGCCCATGTGGAAGCTTGCGACGAATACGATGTCCAGTCCCACGTTCAGTGCCGCTGCCACCAGCAGGAAGCCCAGGGCGGAAACGCTGTCCCCCAGGCCCCGCAGGACGCCGGAAAGCATGTTATAAAAGAAGAACCCCACGATGCCGTAAAAATAGATGTTCAGGTAGTCGGCGCACCACTGGATAATGGACTCCGGGGTGCCCAGCAGGGTCAGCAGGGGCATGGTCACCAGAGGGCCGGTGATCATGATGATAACGGAGGCAATGGCGGACAGGGCGATGCAGTTGCCGACGCTTTCGGTCAGCCCATTCCGGTCCTTCGCGCCGAAGCTCTGGGAGACCACGATGCCGGCGCCTGTGGCGACACCCACAAACAGCGCCAGCAGCAGGTTCAGAATGGGACTGGCGCTGCCGACCGCCGCCAGGGCGTTATCTCCCACATAACGGCCTACAATGATGGAATCGGCGGTGTTGTACAGCTGCTGCGCCAGATTGCCCAGCAGCATGGGGATGGAAAATTCCAGAATACGCTTCCAGGGTGCGCCTTCGGTCATATCCTTCGCCGAAAACAAACTCTTCAAATTCAAAATTTTCACTCCTCTCTTTCCTGAAAAATATTGTATCCTATCTTTTGACAGAATTCAATCGCTTTTGTAAGAACAGGTAGTTTCTACAAAACTAAGTTGTCAGGACTGTGAAAGGTGCTGAATTGACACTATCGCGGAAGAAATGATAAAATAATATAATATTTGTTAAGGAGAAGTTGCCGTGGAGCGAAGGGAATCCATTGTAGACGCGTTTATCCGGGAAATGCGGGAAGAAACCGGGCTGACGGTGCTCTGTCCCAGACTGTGCGGTGTGAAGCAGTTTCCCGTGGAGAATGGACGGTATCTGGTGCTGTTGTTTGAGACAGAGAACTTTACCGGGGAGCTATGTTCCTCCGATGAGGGGCAGATGGAGTGGATTTCCCGGGAAAAGCTTTCCCGGTATCCCACCGTGGAGGATCTGGAAACGCTTCTGGATGTGATGCTTCGGCCGGACCTGACAGAATTTCAGTACGTCCCGGAAGGAGACAATTGGCTGGTACAGCTGAGGTAAGCACCATGCACTTTGTAAAAGCAAAATCCATTCTCTCTGCCGGGAACGGAATGAACCTGTACCGGGGCTGCCTTCACGGGTGCATCTACTGTGATGCCAGGAGCCTGTGCTATCAGATGAACCATGTTTTTGAGGACATTGCGGTCAAGGAAAACGCCCTGGAGCTGCTGGAACAGGCGCTGAAGCGCAAACGAAAGCGCTGCATGATCGGCACCGGGGCTATGACCGACCCCTATCTCCCCATTGAAGAAAAACTGTGCCTGACCCGGGGCGCTTTGGAACTGATTGATCAATATGGCTTTGGCGTGACGGTCCAGACAAAATCCGCGAAAATTCTGCGGGATTTGGAGCTGCTGGACAGGATCAACAGGCGGTCAAAGGCCGTGGTACAGATGACCCTGACCACCCATGACGATTCCCTTTGCCGCTTGATCGAGCCGAATGTCTCCGTCACCTCGGAGCGCGTTGCCGCGCTGAAGGTTTTCCGGGATGCCGGGATCCCCACGGTGGTTTGGCTTTCCCCCATCCTTCCGTTCCTCAACGACACCCGGGAGAATATCGAAGGCATTCTGCAAAGCTGCATTGACGCCAAGGTCAAGGGCATTCTCTGCTTCAATATGGGTGTGACCCTGCGGGACGGGAACCGGGAATATTTCTACGCCCAGCTGGACAGGCACTTTCCGGGACTGAAGGAGCGCTATATCCATACCTATGGAAACCGCTACGAGCTTCTCAGTCCCAGAAACGAAGAGCTGATGGAACTGTTTCACGGCATCTGCGAGGAAAACGGCATTTTGCATGATGGAAACGCCGTTTTCGCGTACCTTCACGACTTCACGGAGCAGGCGGATAATTCCCAAATCAGCCTCTTTGACTGAGCAGCGGATAAGAGGAAAGATAATACAACATTGACAATTGACGGCAAATAGTTTATAGTATATTTGGTTGAATTGCGTAAAAACGCAAATTACATAAAGGATAAGGTGATAAACATGTACATGGATGATTATAAGCGCTGGCTGGCTGCCGACCTGGAGGACCCCGCTCTGACGCAGGAGCTGAAACGGATCGAGGGCCAGGACGACGAAATCAAGGACCGCTTTGCCGTGGCCCTGAAATTCGGCACTGCCGGCCTGCGGGGTGTTCTGGGGGCAGGCTCCAACCGGATGAACATTTATGTGGTCCGGCAGGCCACCCAGGGCCTTGCGAACTGGGTCAAGACCCAGGGCGGCAACCAGCTGGTTGCCATCTCCTACGACAGCCGCATCAACTCCGACGTGTTTGCCAAAACCGCCGCCTGTGTGCTGGCCGCCAACGGCATCAAGGTCCGCATCTATGACGCGCTGATGCCCGTCCCCGCCCTGTCCTTCGCTACCCGCTACTATGGCGCCAACGCCGGCATCATGGTCACGGCTTCCCACAATCCCGCCAAGTACAACGGCTACAAGGCCTATGGCCCCGACGGCTGCCAGATGACCGACGATGCCGCCGCCATTGTCTATGCCGAGATTCAAAAGACCGACATCCTCACCGGCGCCAGGCTGGTTTCCTTTGAGGAGGGCTTGGCCCAGGGACTGATCGAGTACGTGGGCGACGACTGCAAGGAGGCGCTGTATGACGCCATCAAGGCCCGCTCTGTCCGTCCCGGCCTGTGCAGGACCGCGGGACTGAAGCTGGTTTACTCCCCCTTGAACGGCTCCGGCCTGGTGCCCGTCACCCGGGTCCTGCGGGACATCGGCATCGACGACATTACCATCGTCCCCGAGCAGCAATATCCCGACGGCAATTTCCCCACCTGTCCCTATCCCAATCCCGAGATCTTCGAGGCACTGCGCTTAGGGCTGGAGCTGGCGAAGAAATCCGGCGCTGACCTGATGCTGGCCACCGATCCCGACGCCGACCGGGTCGGCATTGCCATCAAGTGTCCCGACGGTTCCTATGAGCTGGTTTCCGGCAATGAAGTGGGCGTTCTGCTGCTGGACTATATCTGCCAGGGCCGCATTGAAAAGGGAACCATGCCCAAAAATGCCGTGGCTGTCAAGTCCATCGTCTCCACCCCCCTGGCCGACGCTGTCGCCGCCAACTATGGTGTGGAAATGCGCAGCGTGCTGACGGGCTTCAAGTGGATCGGCGACCAAATCGCCAATCTGGAAGCAGCCGGGGAGGTTGACCGCTTCATCTTCGGCTTTGAAGAGAGCTACGGCTATCTCGCCGGTCCCTATGTCCGGGACAAGGATGCCATCATCGGCTCCATGCTGATCTGCGAAATGGCCGCCTACTACCGCTCCATCGGCTCCTCCATCAAAGAGCGCTTGGAAGCCATCTATGCCAAGTACGGCCGCTATCTGAACAAGGTGGACTCCTTTGAGTTCCCCGGCCTGTCCGGTATGGACAAGATGACGGGCATCATGGATTCCCTGCGCAGCAATCCGCCCACGCAGATCGGCGGCTACAAGGTCACCAAGGTCACCGACTACAAAAAGCCCGAAGAGACTGGCCTGCCTGCGGCGAATGTCCTGATCTACGCACTGGAAGGCGGTGCCACCGTGGTGGTCCGTCCCTCCGGCACCGAGCCGAAGATTAAGACCTACTTCACCACCCTGGGCAAGGATTTGGCGGAAGCCGAGGCCCAGAAGGCCGTTTTGGCGGAAGCGCTGAAGCCCATTTTGGCATAACGGTTATCTCCAAAGTCCCCAAGCGCGCTAAGCCGCTTGGGGACTTTTGGTAAATGATATGGAAAGGAACTGCGCAATATGGAATACATCCCGATTCCGGTCCTGGAAACCCGGCGGCTGCTTCTGCGGAAGCTGAATATGCAGGATGCTCCCCACTATTTTACCCGTCTGGGCAGCAGCGGGAGGGTAACGGAGCACATGCTGTGGGACCCGCATCAGGACATTTCCGAATCCATTGCCAGCATACAAAAAACCCTTGCACGGTACGGGGCCGGACATTGTTACCGGTGGGGCATCGCGCTGCGCAGTGACAATTCTCTGATCGGTGTCATTGAACTGCTGAGATTTGATGAGACTGCGAACGCCTGCAGCTTTGCCTACATGCTGGGAGAGGACTTCTGGGGAGTGGGCTATGGAACCGAGACCCTGGAGGCCGTTTTCCGGTTTGCCTTCATGGAGCTAAAGATAGAAACCATTGTTTCAGATCATTTTGCGGAAAATCCCGCCTCCGGGGCGGCTATGCGAAAGGCCGGGATGCGGTATCTAAGGACGCTGCCCGGAAAATACGAAAAGCACGGAATCCTGCACGATGCCCTGGAATACCGGATAACAAAGGAAGAATGGGACAGAAAAACACGGCACCCGTAGTGCCGTGCTTTTTGTTGTTCTATTGTAACTTCGCTTCCTTTTGGGGCGCTTCCTGTCTGAAAATCCGCAGCAGCATGATCACTGCGGCAATTGCCAGAAGGAATTCCGCCATAAACTGGGCGTATGCCAAACCATACAGTGGAAAAATGGCATTCAGCAGGAACAGCAGCGGAATTTCCAGAACTACCTTCCGCAGGACCGCGAAGATCAGAGAGTATTTTCCCATGCCCAGGGACGCAAAGACACCCACCACCATGAAATCCGTGCAAAGGAACACCATACCGAGGCATAGTCCCCGCAGGAACGCCGTGCCGTAGGACACGATTTCGGCGTTGTCCATGAACAAACGGATCAGTCCCGGCGCGTTGAACCAGTAAAGAGCCGTAACCGCCGCCATGATGGGCAGGATGATGCTCATGGCAAAGACGATGCTGTTTTTCATCCGCTTGCGGTTGCCGCTGGCGTAATTATAACTGACCAGAGGCATAATGCCCTGGGAAAAGCCCATGGCTACCTGCATAGGCAGCATACTGATTTTGGAGGCAACGCCCATGGCCGCGACAGCGGAGGCTCCATAGACCGCGGTGAAATTGTTGAGAATGGTGGAGCCGGTGACGTTCAGAAGATTTTGGATGGATGCAGGCACGCCGACCCCCAGAATGCCCAAGACCACTTCCTTGCTCAGCTTTTTCAGCTTGCGGATATCCAGGCACACAAAGGTCTTTCCACGCTTGGCGCTTGCCAGCACAAAGAAGTAGCCGCAGGCTACACAGTTGCTCAGGAAGGTGGCCAGGCCAGCGCCTGCGGCCCCCATATTCAGCCCCCAAGGCAGAATGAAGATGGGGTCCAAAACGATGTTCAGCACGCAGCCGCTCATGGTGCCGATGCTGGCATGCACGGACGCACCCTCGCTGCGCACCATCTGGCCCTGCACCACATTCAAAATCGCGGGCATGGCGCCGCAGGTCACCGTCCAGAACATATAATTGGCAGTTGCCTCCCATGTGGTGGCGTCCGTACCCAGCAGGTGCATCAGCGGCGTTCGAAACAGCGTGCACAGCACCGCAAACAGCAGGCCGCTGAATACCGCCCCATAAAACCCGAAGGCGGAGCTGGTCCGCACCATCTCATAATCGCCCCGGCCCAGGCTGCGGCTCATCATACTGGAGGTGCCAACCCCAAACAGGTTGTTTACTGCATTGAAAGCCAGCATCACGGGATACACCAGCGTTACCGCCGCATTCTGCACAGGGTCATTCAGCATACCCACAAAGAAAGTGTCCGCCAGATTGTAAATTACCATCACCAGAGAGGTGACCACCATGGGGATGGTCAGCTGTGCCACTGCCTTCGGAATGGGCATGGCTTCGAATAAGTATGTCTTGCTGTTGTCCTGCTCCATAAACCGTTCCTTTCTCTGACCGAAATCAAGTTAGCTCCCTGTTCGGATATCTTTACCGCCGGATTTTATGCAGACTCGTTTCTGATCCTTTTCCGTTTTCCACAGAAATCCCCGTTCCGGGTCAATTCCGGGGACCTCCGGATGCCCCCCAAACCGTGTCTCATACTGTTTCTTTCTAAAAATGATTCATTTTTAGAAAGAAGGCACCGCCTGGCGGCGTTGCTGTTTTTGTGATTTTTAAGATAGAAAATCACGAAAACACGTCTCATAATGATCTTCCTATTAAAAAGTATAACTTAGTATAACAGATGTTGCATGCAAATTCAATAGCAGGCAGGGGGAACCCTTTTACCGGATTTCCGGGGGAGAAGGTGCCGGATTTGCCGCGGATGTCCACATCAAAAGAACGCCTTTCCGCGGCTGGGATACAAAATCGGCAGAATGAAGAAAAATAGGGCATTCTATTTTGCATTATTATGAATATTATACAATTTTTGCTTATTTCTATCCCACAAAGCGCCACGTTTTTGCATTTTTGGACGTGAAAAAACTCGTAACAACCGCGATTTTAACAGAATTTTGGGGGGTCGAAAAGCTTGGCTTGCAATTTTTAGCTTGCAAAATTGCAAATCAAAGTGTATAATCATCACATAATCCATATTTGGAAGCAATTCCAAGGGAAAAGAAGACGAGGAGGAACCTGTTATGAAAATGAAGAAGATGCTTTCTATCGTTCTGGCGATGGCTTTGGTGCTCACCCTGGCGGCCTGCAGCGGCTCCGGAAGCGGGAAGATGACCATGGGTACCGGCGGTACCTCAGGCACCTATTATGCCTTTGGCGGCGTTCTGGGCCAGTACATCAAAAACCACGCAGGTATCGATGTTACCATCGTTTCCACCGACGGCTCCAAGGCCAATATCGAAAGCATTGCCGCTGGGGACTACCAGCTGGGCCTGGTGCAGTCCGATGTTATGGCCTATGCCTGGGAGGGCACCCGCTCCTTTGAGTCCAACGGCAAGGTAGATTCCTTCCGCGTGGTTGCCGGCTTGTACGCCGAGGCGGTGCAGCTGATCACCATGGATCCGGAAATCAAGAGCGTTGCCGACCTGGCGGGCAAGAGCGTATCCATCGGCGCGCCCAGCTCCGGCGTTTATTTTAACGCCGTGGATATCCTGGCAGCGGCCGGCCTGACGGAGGCGGATATTAAGCCCCAGTATCAGAGCTTTGCGGACAGCACCGACGCCCTGAAGGACGGGAAAATCGACGCCGCGTTCATTGTTGCCGGTGCTCCCACCGCCGCCATCACGGAGCTTTGCACCACCAACAGCGCTTACTTAATCCCCATTGACGGTGCCATAGCGGATACCCTGATGGCCGACTGCCCCTTCTATACCGCTTATACCATTCCCGCCGGCACCTACAGCGGTCAGGACACGGATGTGACCACCGTTACGGTGAAGGCCACTCTGATCGTCTCCGCCTCCGCCAGCGAGGACAGCGTCTACAATCTGACCAAGGCGATCTTCGACAATGCCGACGCCATTGCGGCGGAAAACGGCAAGGGTGCTGAGCTGAGCGTCGGGAACGCTACCAGCGGCATGTCCGCACCCTTCCATGCCGGTGCTGCCAAGTACTTTGCCGAAAAGGGTGTCACCGTCGAGAGCGAGTAATTTCGGAAAACATACGGCGATTGGCTGCGGCGAATCCCTGCCGCAGCCAATTTCATACGATTTGTTAGGAGGTAGACAATGGCGTTATTTAAGAAGGAACCAAAACCCGAAGAGCCCATGGACCTGGAGTCCGTAATGAAGAAATACGACCGGGAATCCAATGTCCGAATCTGGGAAGGGAAGGCAAGATGGGCGGTCAACTGCATTCTTGCGCTTTTCTCCCTGTTCTGTATCTACGTTACCCTGTTCACCAGCTGGCTGGAGGAGCTGCGCCTGACCTCCTTTGTGGCCTTCATCATTTTCCTGGGTTACCTGGTGTTCCCGGCCAAAAAGGGACAGCAAAAGGTCAATTACATGCCATGGTACGACATCTTTCTGATGATCGCGGGCACCGGCGCTTTTTTGTATTTTACCGCCAACGCCATCAGCATCATCCAGCAGGGCAGCAATTTCGCGTGGTATCAGATTGTTATCGGCATTGTGGGCATTCTCTCCCTGGCCGAGGTCTGCCGCCGCAGTGTGGGCCTGCCCATTCTGATCGTCGCGGCCTGCTTTCTTGTTTACGCGCTGGTATGGGGGCTTTCCAATCCGTCCTTTGTGGGCAAGCTGAATTATGCGGTCCGTTACCTGTTCTACAGCAAGGAGGGCATTCTGTCCACCCCCATTAACGTGTGCTCCAAATTCATCGTGGTGTTCATCATCTTCGGCGCATTCTTAGAGCGAACCGGCATCGCGGATTTCTTCATCAACATTTCCAATGCCGTCGTCGGCGGCTTCTCCGGCGGTCCGGCGAAGGTGGCGGTGGTCACCAGCGCCATGGAGGGCATGGTCTCCGGCTCCTCCGTCGCCAATACGGTGGGCAGCGGTTCCGTTACCATCCCCCTGATGAAGAAGACCGGATATACGCCGGAATTTGCCGCGGCGGCGGAAGCCTCCGCTTCCACCGGCGGCCAGATTATGCCGCCTATTATGGGCGCCGCCGCATTTTTGATGGCGGATTATGTTCAGGTTCCCTACAGCGAAATCGTGGTCAAGGCCATTCTGCCTGCCGTGCTGTACTTCACCGGCATTTTCATCGCCGTCCACCTGGAGGCCAAGAAGCTGGGCCTGCGGGGCCTGACAAAGGAAGAGCTTCCCAAGATCCGCCCCCTGCTGAGGCAGACCTACCTGCTGCTGCCTCTGGTGCTGCTGATCTATCTGGTCAGCACCAACCAGAAGAGCATCCAGTATGCCGCGGCCATGGCCATTGTGGCGACCATCTTCGTCAGCCTCTTCAACAGGGAAAACCGCATTACCCCCAAACGGATTCTGGAAGCCCTTGCCGCCGGCGGCCAGGGGACCATTACGGTTGCCGCCGCCTGCGGCGTGGCGGGCATCATCGCGGGCACCATCACCATGACCGGACTTGCCAATATGCTGATCAACGGCATCGTGGTGATGGCCGGCAACCATGTGATCATCGCGCTGTTTTTGACCATGATCTGCTGCATCGTGCTGGGCATGGGCGTTCCCACCACTGCGAACTACTGCATTATGGCAGCCACCTGCGCCCCCATTCTGGTGCGGATGGGTGTTCCCGCCATTGCGGCCCATTTCTTCGTGTTCTATTTCGGCATCGTGGCGGATCTGACACCGCCTGTGGCGTTGGCTGCCTATGCAGGCGCTGCCATCGCGCAGGGCAATCCCATGAAAACGGCGCTGACCTCCACCAAGCTGGCCATCGCGGCGTTCATCGTACCTTATGTATTTGCCCTGAACCCCGCCATGCTGCTGATTGACACCACGGCAGGTGAGGTCGTTCTGATCTGCATCACATCCCTGGTGGGAATTTTTGCCATAGCCGCCGCTTTGGAAGGGTACCTGTTCCACCGTATTCCCTGGTATCTGCGCATTGTCAGTGCCGTGGGGGGCCTGATGCTGATCTATCCCGGCCTGGTGACGGACACTGCCGGCGTGGCAATGGTGGGAGCTGTGGCCCTGCTGCAATATTTCAGCAGAAAGACCGCTCCGACCTCTCTGGCATAAGCTTCATATGAAACAAGGCTGGGGTTCTCCCCGGCCTTGCTTTTGTGCCCCAAAGCGACGGGGTATCCCATTGCAAATGAAAGCGTTTTATCGTATAATACTTCCGACCAGTAAACGCAAAGGAGCAAGTTCATGCAATACCTGATTTCCTTCCTGGAGGGCATCATCACCTTCCTCTCTCCCTGCCTGCTGCCGATGCTGCCTATTTATATCTCCTATTTCGCGGGCGGCGGTGAACGGACGGTGAAAAAGACGCTGACGGGAGCGCTGGGCTTCGTGCTGGGCTTCACGGCGGTGTTTACCGCCATGGGCGCGCTGGCGGGGACTCTGGGCAGCTTCCTGACCCGGTATCAGACCTGGGTGAATATCGTCTGCGGCCTCCTTGTCATCGCTTTTGGCCTGAACTACATGGGCCTGATCCGGATAAACCTGTTCCGGGGAATGAACCGTACCGTGAAGCAGGGAGACATGGGCTTCCTCTCCGCTGTCCTTTTTGGCATTATTTTTTCCGTGGGCTGGACGCCCTGCGTGGGAACCTTCCTGGGGTCGGCCCTGATGCTTGCCTCCCAGCAGGGCCATACGCTGGAGGGGATGGGGATGCTGCTGTGCTATTCCCTGGGACTGGGGATCCCTTTTCTGCTCAGCGCGGTGCTGATCGACCGGCTGAAATCCACATTCAATTGGATCAAGGCCCACTATGCCGTTCTCAATTTGGTGTGCGGCGGGCTGCTGGTGGCTGTGGGGGTTCTCATGGCTACGGGCATGCTGGGGCTGTTTTTGAATCTGCTGCGTTAAGGAGGCCGTTATGGAAAAGACCTATCAAATTTTGAAGCTGCTGATCTGGGTGCTGGTGTTTGCCGTGCTGTTTGCGGGGGCTTATGTATTGTACAACAGGCTGGGAGCGGATTCTCTGCCCCAGAATCTGGCCACGGAGCCGGCGGAAACCGAAGGAGCGGCCAACATGGCCCCGGACTTTACCGTCTACGATGCTGAAGGCGGTGCCTACCGGCTGTCGGATTTTCAGGGGAAGCCCGTGATTTTGAATTTCTGGGCCAGCTGGTGCGGGCCATGCACCGGGGAAATGCCGGAATTCCAGAGCTTCTATGAAACCTATGGCGAAGAGATTCACTTTGTGCTGGTAAACCTGACGGATGGCTTTCAGGAGACGGTGGAATCGGCGTCCGCCTATATCGGGGGGCAGGGGTATACCTTTCCTGTGTACTACGATACCGATGGGGATGCCGCCAGGGTCTATAGCGTCAACGCCATCCCGGCGACCTATTTTATCGGCGCCAACGGCGGACTGGTTGCCAGAACCCAGGGGGCCTTGACTGCGGATACGCTGCAAAAGGGCGTAGATATGCTGCTGGAGCCGTGACCGCGGCTGGATTGTAGGTATCAAGGTTTTTATCAGGAAACGGATTCAAAATGGGGAGCCGCGCCAGCGGCTCCCCATCTATTTGTAAAGGCACGGCATTATTTGAAAAAATTTTTGAAATGGGCATTGACATTCCCCTGAGATTGTGCTATTGTATTAGTGAACTAATACACCAATACAATAATACAAAAAGGAGGTGCCTATGAACTGGAAATTTACCGGCGACCGCCCGGTGTATCAGCAGATCATGGCGACCATACGGGGCGCGATTCTCAAGGGGGAGCTTCCTCCGGGGAGAAAGATCCCTTCCGTCCGGGACCTGGCGGCGGAGGCCCAGGTCAATCCCAATACCATGCAGCGGGCGCTGACGGAATTGGAGCGGGAGGGGCTTTTGATCAGCGGCGGCACCAGCGGACGCAGTGTCACGCAGGAGGAGAGTGTCCTGTCCGCCATGCGGGAAGCGGCGCTGCGGGAATTGGCGGTGGAATGCGCCGAAAAATTCATGGTTTTCGGCATCACACCCACCCAGGCGGCACGGCTTTTGCAAAGTCTGGATGAGAAGAAGGAGGAATAACGAGTGGAACAATACGCATTAAAGGCCAGCGGCCTTACCATGCGCTACCACAGCGCGCTGGCCCTGGACAATCTGAATCTGGAGCTGCCCCAGGGGAAAATTATCGGCCTGCTTGGCCCCAATGGCAGCGGCAAAACCACATTTATCAAGCTGGCGGCGGGGCTTCTGACGCCTGCCGCCGGGGAAATCACCATCTGCGGTGAAAAGGTGGGAACCCGGACGAAAGCCGTCGTCTCTTACCTGCCCGACAGGCCCTATTTCAGCAAGCAGATGCGGGTGTCCCAGCAGCTGGATTTTTTCCAGGACTTTTATGAGGACTTTGACCGGGAGCGGGCCGAGCAGATGCTGTATGCCCTGGGGATTTCCCCGGAGGCCAAATTCCGCACCCTTTCCAAGGGCACCCAGGAGAAGGTGCAGCTGGTGCTGGTCATGTCCCGCAGGGCAAAGCTGTACCTGCTGGATGAACCCATCGGCGGCGTGGACCCGGCGGCCCGGGACTACATCCTCAATACCATCATCAGCAACTACGATCCCGACGCCACCATCCTGATCTCCACCCATCTGATTTCCGATGTGGAGCGGGTGCTGGATGAATTTCTGTTCTTACATCAGGGCCGGGTGATCCGCACCGGCAATGCCGACGAAACCAGGGAAGAAACCGGAAAATCCCTGGATGAGCTGTTCCGGGAGGTGTTCAGATGTTTGCCAAACTGTTAAAACATGATTTTAAGTCCACTTGGGGCGTGATCGGGCTGCTGTGCCTGGTCAGCCTGGGCGCCGGTATTCTGGGCGGCGGAGCCATGCGCTACCTGGTCTGGATCGAAGGCCGGGGCGGGGAGGAAATGACCGTTCCGACGGTGCTGTGCATTCTGACCATGATCGTATCCATCCTCTTCATTGCCGTTTGCGGCGTTGGCGCCCTGTTTGCCCTGATCTGGCGTTTCTACAAAAGCCGGTTTACAGATGAAGGCTACCTGACCTTTACCCTGCCTGTGACCAGCCATCAGATCCTGCTGTCCAGCATGGTAAACAGCGCTGTCAACATGCTGATCGTGGGCATTACCACCTTCGTGTCGGTGATGGTCTTGATGCTTTTTGGCTTTAGCGCACTGGACGGTTTTTGGACAGATTTTTGGGAGGCGATTGCCGGAGTTATCCAGGACATAGCAAAGTCTCTGACGGGCAGAGAGATTGGCTATCTGCTGCAGATGCTCTTTACGGCCATTGCGGCTTTTGCCTGCGAGCTGGCCGTGCTGATGCTGTCGGTGACCATCGGCGCGCTGGCGGCGAAGAAGCACAAAATTTTGGCGGCTGTGGGCATCTACTATGGCATCCATCTGGCGCTTACCGTTGTCAATGCCGTTTTCGTAGGGACAGTTGTGCTCACGGAGGCGGGAAGCAGCGCCGTGGCAACCAAGCTGTTTTGGGAGCAGGGGCTGTTTGTGCTGCTGGTCGGTGTGTGCAGCTACTTCCTGATGCACTACCTGGTCAGCAAAAAGCTGAACCTGAACTGACAGAAACCGGAAATGACCTCCGGCCGGACAGCCGGAGGTCAAGAAGGCAGCTTTGTATTCGCGGCGGAAACGGAAAGGATCCCTTTATGACAACCACGACTTTGAAATTGATTGCCCTGGTCCTGATGCTCATCGACCATATCGGTGAATTCATTCCCGGAATGCCGGCGTTTTTCCGGATTCTCGGCCGGGCCAGCGCTCCGGTCTTTCTCTTCTGCACGGTCTGGGGCTTTCACTATACCCACAGCCGGAAGGTCTACCTGACCCGGATGTACCTGTGCTCGGCGCTGATGGGAATTTTGGACATGATGCTGAACCTCAGCGTTTCCCAGCCCGTCACGCCCTGCTACAACAACATTTTCTCCACACTGCTTCTCGTCTGCCTGTTTATCTGGCTGTGGGAGAAGGGGGATAGGCCCTGGAAAAAGGCGCTTTGGGTGCTCGCCTATCTGGCGCTGAATGTTGGATCACTGCTCCTGGCAAATCTGGTGGTGGCGCCATCCCTGTACGAATATTTGCCCCAGGAGGTCTATGCTGCCTGCCAGACGGCTGTGTACGGGGTGCTGCCCAATGCAGTCACCTGTGAGGGAAGCTATCTGGTTGTGGTCATGGGTCTGGTTCTTTTCTTCTGCAAGGGGAGCAGAACGAAGCTGTGCTGGGGCTACGGGCTTTACTGCGTGCTTTATTTGGGCCTGCTGGTGTACCTGGGACTGGCCGTACCCTCCAGCCTTTCCGGTGGAAGCTGGGTGGATTTCCTGTTCCGGGACGCCATCCAGTGGCTGCAGATATTGGCCCTGCCGCTAATGCTGCTGTACAATGGCCAGCGGGGAAGAAACCTGAAGTACCTGTTTTATGTTTTTTATCCCCTGCATATCAGTTTCCTCTTTTATTTCGGATATTTGCTGAGCGTCTGATACTGTTTCTTTCTAAAAATGTTTCATTTTTAGAAAGAAGGCACCGTATCTTCCTGGGAAAAGCGGCCTGCTTTGAAAGGCCGCTTTTTCTTTGATATCCCCGGGCGGAAGGACAAAGCCGGGAAATGGCCCCGCTGTGGCATGTAAAAAACATTGCTATTTCCGGGGAACTATGCTAAAATAAAATTTACCGGCTTAACGCGGCACCCCTTTTTGCGGTGCGCAGCCTTTGCGCAAGGGACCGTTGGCGCCCCGTGGTTCCGGTCATACTGGGTAAAGCTGGTAACGATTTTCAGAAATTTTCTGCCTAAGGAAGGTCAAGCCCCATGAACCGTATTGTTACGATGGTGCTAAAAAATCTCGGGATTGTCCCCGGCGCCTGGATCAAGCTTTGCAGGTACGCCAAACATACGGAGGAATATCCCGAGGAGGAAAAATACCGCCATATCCAGTACATCCTGGAGCATGCCATCAAGGGCGGCAACATTGAACTGCAGGTTTCCGGCCAGGAGAATATCCCCCGGGAAAACGGCTTTATGCTCTATTCCAACCATCAGGGGATGTTCGACATTCTGGCCATTGCCGCTACCTGCGACGCGCCTATCGGCGTTGTGCTGAAGAAGGAATTGTACAACATTCCCTTCCTGCACCAGATCGCAATCTGTACCAAGTCCTTTGCCATGGACCGGGAGGATGTGCGCCAGTCTCTGACGGTGATTCAGAATGTCACCCAGGAAGTAAAGTCCGGCCGCAACTATCTGATCTTTCCGGAGGGGACCCGCAGCAGGCTGGGCAACACCATGGTGGATTTTCACAGCGGCAGCTTCCGCTGCGCCACCAAGAGCCACTGCCCCATCATCCCCATTGCCCTGATCGACTGCTTCAAAGTGCTGGACCAGAAGGGGAGCAAGCCCGTGACGGTGCAGATCCACTACCTCAAACCGATCCTGTATGAAGAATACAAGGATATGAACACCACCGGGCTGGCCGCCCTGGTGCGGGGCAGGATCGAGGAAAAGATCAGCGAATGTGTCTGAAAGGAACGGGACAATGGTAAGGATCATTACAGATTCAGCCGCGGATTTTGAACCCTGGGAGCTGGCGCAGCAGGACATCACCTGCATCCCGCTGACGGTTATTTTCGGCGATACGGAATATCAGGAAAACGTCAATCTTTCCAAAGAGAAGTTCTACCGGCTGCTGGAGGAATCCGCAGGGGCACCCAAAACGGCCCAGGCCTCTCCGCAGATTTTGATGGACCTGTTTCAGGAAGTGAAGGATGCCGGGGACGAGGCGGTGTATATCACGCTGGCATCCGCCCTCAGCGGCACCTACCAGACGGCCTGTGCCGCCAAAGAGTTGGTGGGAGGCGGCAGCTGCTATGTCGTGGACAGCCGCAATGCCACCGGCGGCCAGCGGATGCTGGTGGAGCATGCCGTGAAACTGCGCAGGCAGGGAAAATCCGCCGCCCAGATCGCGGCGGGGGTGGAAGATCTCCGGGAGAAAATTGTGCTGTATGCCTGTGTCGATACCCTGGAATATCTGTTCCACGGCGGGCGGATCAGCCATACGGTTTACAAAATCGGGACGCTGGCCCAGGTCAAGCCCATCATCCGCGTGGCGGAGGACGGGCGGGTCGAGGTCCCGGCCAAGGCCTTGGGGATGCGCAAGGGCATGGACTTTCTGTGCAGGCGATTGGAGCTGCAGAAGAAATCGCCGGGGTATCCCCTGTACGTCATGTATACCGCAGACCGGACCAACGGGGAAATTTTGGCCGGACGGCTGCGGGATATGGGCTATGATGTGCCGGACAGCCGCATTATCAATGTGGGTGCCGCTATCGGCAGCCATGTCGGCCCCAATGCCTGTGGGCTTGTGTATGTAGAGGAATAGAAAGCTTACGGCGCCTCCCGGCATTCGGGAGGCGCTCTGGCTGTCGAAAATCCCCTGCGGGGCTTTTCGACAAAAAGATGCACCCCGCGGCGCGCACTCCTTGTGCGCCTTTGGCGCACAACTCGCACACTTGCGGGGCGTAATGTATTTTTCGCCAGGTACACGCCCTGGCGAAAAATGATCCGATTTTCTTTCGCCGCTGCGGCGGCGAAACTCTGCGAGGCTTTTTCGATATTCTGGGCGCCTCCTGGCATTTGGGAGGTGCTGTTTTCTTCCTTTTTTGCCATATTCCGCCGGCACTTGTAAATAATTTAATGTGAATTAAGAGTTGAAACAGTGAAAGCATTCTGAACGGCTGTCATCCTGAGGGTCGCCGCCAAAGGCGGCGGAGTCGAAGGATCTTCGCATTTGCTTTTTCTTGGTACGTAACTTAAGTGCCAAGATCCTTCGACTCGCTCCGCTCGCTCAGGATGACAACTGGTGTGTTTTCCCGTTCTTTCCAAACAATTCAACTCTTGATTCGCATAATTTAAGGAATCTTTAATGTGTGGGAGGTTGATTCCCGGGACGAAATTCTTTATAATAAGAAACAAAACAGAACCAGATTCATGGAGGTCTTACTTATGAAAATGAAAAAATGGCTGATGCTGGTACTGGCGCTGTGCATGGTCCTGCCCATGGCCGGCTGCGGCGGCTCGGGTTCGGCTGTCTATGTCCAGTCTGTGGCGACTTTGTCCGGCATGGGCGGCATTGCGCCCGGCGACCGGTTTATGGGATTGGTGGTTTCGGAGAACGTCACGGAAATCAAGAAGGATTCCGAAAAGACCGTCAAGGAGCTGCTGGTCAAGGAGGGTGACGACGTGGACGAGGGGCAGGCGCTGTTCTCCTATGATACGGATGAACTGCAGCTGTCGCTGGACAAGCAGCGCTTGGAGCAGGAGCAGCTGGAATCGTCCATTGAGAATTTCAAGAAGCAGATTGAAACGCTGGAGAAGTCCCTCAATACCGTGGGGGGCAGTACCAAGCTGCAATATACCATCGAGATCCAGTCCACCCAGGTGGACCTGAAGGAAGCGGAGATCAAACTCAAGACCAAGGAAGCGGAGGTCAAGAAGTCCGAGGACCTGCTGGCCAATGCCACGGTGGTCTCCCCGGTCAAGGGCCGGATCCAGGACATCAGCGAAAGCGGCACGGATAACTACGGCAATACCCTGCCCTATATCACCATCCAGGAGGTGGGCTCCTACCGCATCAAGGGCACTCTGGGAGAGCTGCAGCGGGGCGGACTGATCGAAGGCGACCGCGTGAAGATCATTTCCCGTACCAATGAGGAGCAGACCTGGTCCGGCACCGTGACATTGGTGGATTATGAGAATCCCAGCCAGGGCAACGATTCTGACCGGTTTTACGGCATGTCCTCCGACGAAATGTCCTCTTCCAGCAAGTACCCCTTTTATGTGGAGCTGGACAGCACCGACGGGCTGATCCTGGGCCAGCATATCTACATGGAGCTGGAGACGGAGGAAGAGGATGCTTCCGGCGTCCGTGTCAGCAGTGCGTTCTTCTGCTTTGAGGAGGACGGCAGTGCCTATGTCTGGGCGGAGAAGCGGAACAAGCTGGAAAAGCGCACCGTGACCCTGGGCGAGTATGACCCCATGACGGATACATATCAGGTCCTGGAGGGGCTGACCGAGGAGGACTATATCGCGTTCCCGGACGGCGAGCTGTGCAGTGAAGGCGTTTCCACCACCCATGACCAGGTGGCTGCGGAGAACGCTTCGATGGAAGGCGAGGTGGCGTAAGTGGCCATCTTAAAACTTACCGATATCTGCAAGGACTACCAGCAGGGCAAAGAGCCTGTCCGGGTCCTGAAAAACATCAATCTGACGGTGGAGAAGGGGGATTATCTGGCCATTATGGGCCCCTCCGGCTCCGGCAAGACCACGCTGATGAACATCATCGGCTGCCTGGACGTACCCACCTCAGGCACCTATGAGCTGGACGGCCAGGACCTGAAGGATATGAACGACGATGACCTGGCGGAGATCCGCAATAAGCACCTGGGCTTTGTGTTCCAGAGCTTTCACCTGATGCCCAAGCTGGATGCGCTGGAAAATGTGGCGCTGCCCCTGCTGTACGCGGGGGTCCCGCTGAAGGAGCGCCGGGAGCGGGCGGCGGAGGCTTTGAAATCCGTGGGATTGGAGGAGCGGATGAACTTCCTGCCCAACCAGATGTCCGGCGGACAGTGCCAGCGTGTGGCCATTGCCCGGGCCATGGTTGGCAAGCCGGACCTGCTGCTGGCGGACGAGCCTACCGGCGCGCTGGACACCAAGGCCGGAAACCAGATCATGGAAATCTTCCACCGGCTCAGCGAGGAAGGCATGACCATTATTATGATTACCCATGAACCCAGTATCGCGGCCTGCGCCGATAAGACATACCATATTCTGGACGGCGAGCTGCGTACTGGCGAGGAAAGAGGAGGCGGCAGAGATGAAGAAGCTTAATCCGAAGCGAAAAAAGATTTTCCTTTCGGCGGTTGCCCTGGTGCTGGTGGCGGCCATTGGTGTGGGCATCTGGTTTGGCACCAAGGGCCGCGCGGAGCCGGTGAACGTCTATCCGTTTGACTATCTGGGCATGACGGAGTACTGGGGAGACAGCCAGGACAGCTATGGCCCCGTGTCCACCGACAAGATCCAGACGGTGTATCTTTCCGACACCCAGACTGTGACGGAGATCAAGGTGAACGAGGGGGACGAGGTGAAAAAGGGCGACGTGCTCATGACCTTCGACACCACCCTTACCGAGTTGGAGCTGGAGCGCAAGCGCCTGGAGGTGGAGAAGCAGAAGCTGGACCTCAAGGACGCCCAGTCCGAGCTGCAGAAGATCCGCAACATGAAGCCCATGGATCCGGACGCCATCAATTTCCCCATTGCCGACCCGACGGAGCCGGATCTGGGGAACCTGCTTGTGGGCAGCTATCAGATTTCCGAGGACGAAAGTTACGATGGCAGTTCCGTGGAAAAGGCACTGATCTGCTGGGTGAGGGACGGACAGCCCATCAATGACCCGCTGCTCCGGGCAGTCTATTTGCAGGCCATTGCCTACCAGCGGGAGAATGCCAATAAGCCCAGTTCCAGCGCGTCAGCCTTCCCGGATTTGAAGAATATTCGTTTGGCTGGGGAGGGAGAAAACGAACCCGGCGAAAATAAGCCAGACGGGAACGAACCCGATGGGAACGAACCCG